>JBJXEB010000075.1:0-331610 GCA_046155095.1 Cyclobacteriaceae bacterium | reverse complement strand
TGTGAATGCTTCTGATGAAGGGACTAAAGCTGCTGCTGTTATAGCCTTCAAAACAATACATCAGTTTGGCGGAGTAATATTAGGCGAGCATCTCGGTCAGCTATTCACCATCGCATGGACAGTCATGATCTCAATCTCCCTTCAACGTCTTCAAGTTATTCCAAATTGGGTGTCCTACTTCGCATATGTGGCGTCCTCCATATATCTTCTCGCTCAAGCAGAATTATTTGCTACCGTTATGCCTTCATTTCCGGTTTGGGATTTAGCAGGTTTTATTGGCAGTACGCTGTGGCTACTATGGCTTGTGATAATAGGGGTCTTCTTTTTGCGCTCTAAAAGACTTTCCGAAATCTAAAAGAAGAGTAACTAAACTATGAAAAAACTAATCCTTATAACGACATCGTTATTATTGCTTCACTATAACATTGTGCAAGCACAACTATATCAAGATGCGGGCGGTGTAGCGATTGACGGAAGCAGGAGATAAGTGAAAGAAAGCATAGGCAGGGCAAGTGAAGAAGTAATAGTGTAGTAAAAAAAGAAAGCACAGAGTCCCGAGGCGGAGACTCTGAGAGGAAATAAAGGAAACTACGTTTCGCCTAACCTACGTTCTAATGTAATTTGGATGCCTAGTAAAACAGCAATATTCTGCTTCGGAACATATTCGTACAAAAGCGGAGTTGTCGTCCATAAATTAAAGATTGAATTACTTCGATGGTAAAATAACAAGGTTCGCAAAACTCCCGCCTGAACCGTTACCTACCCACAGCCCAACTTTTCCAGTTTTAGTTTGGGCAAGCTTATCTACGACTAAGCAAGGTTTGGAGTTGTCGTTTACGAATACACTTATTCGATTATTGTTGACTACAACTTTTACATGAAACCATTTTTCGGGGTTGGGAACAGGGTTTACTCTATTCTCATACTTACTAGGAAACTCAGCACGAAGTTTTGGCCAATCATATTTTGGCATAGAAATATACTGTATAGCACGAACACGCCTTGTTGTATCTGCATTCAAAAAATTAAATGGCCTGAAATAGATTGCATCGTATGTACTGTCGTTCTGAATATGAAAGGCAACACCAACAAAACTTTGCTGTGGCACATCTTTACCCTTTACATCAAACTCTATTGTGCCCATTGAAAATTTGGATTCGTCTAATATCAGCATGCCTATTCCCTGTTCTTCACTAAACTTGACACCTGTTTTACCCTGTTCCTGAAAATTCTCAATAGACCTTCCTGATAAGTGCCATAGTTTCTTGTTTTGTAAATTTGGTGTTATCTTTTGGGCATTGCACACATATCCCAAAAACAAAAGCGCGGCTACTAATTTTTTCATCTGGCTGATATATCTTTAAAGGTTCGCATTTTATTTGACAAACAATATGCCAAGATAAAAACAAAGATTTTGATAATATTTTCAATAAATTAATTAAATCGGTAGAATGGACTTGCCCGCTATTGGTACAGCATTGTCCGATAGTGGTGTGCTCCCTTATTATTTATAACTTTATACTGTGAAGGGATTCGTAAAGTTGCTTGTTGACATGGTTAGAATCAATTGAGAACATGCTGCTCCAGCTATGTTTCTGCAAAGAATAAAAGAATTACAATGTACATGCTTACCGACAAATCCCAATTTCAGGCACAAGCCATCAAGCAAGGCAAACACAAACTTGCAATCGTACACCAGGAAATAACGGATTGGATTACAAAACAATTTGGTGTGCAAGCGTTGGATTTTTGCTGCGAGACGAGAGCGACTTCAAAAGGTGTTCCGCAGCAACTAATTCACCTGATCGTGGAAACAGATGAAGATGCTAAGCAGATGCAGGCCAATCGTGCTGGTAATACATTGATCACCGAACGGTTTTTGGAGTATCTCAAATCAGCCAATTCGCACAAAGCTATTGATCCTTTAAAGAGTGCCGTTTTTCCTCCTGAATCGAATCCGTTTCCAGAAATGATAGTGACCTACCGGCCATTGAAAGGGCTTAACGGAGAGATGATGCGGAAAATGTTGGATGATGAACAACGCGCCCCAGCCTTGGTTCGTGTCCTCACGAATCAACATTTTCTAACAACCTTGTTTCAAAACTCTTAGTTGGCGTGCATTTACAACGTCTGCTTCTCCTCATCTCCTACATTGTCTGTTATTGTTAATTTTGGAATTGCTTTCTCAGTGAGGCGACCGAAAAAATAAAATTGTGTGGGAACGCGTTGCAAGCGCGCTCTAGTCTGAGCGCGGCAGAGCCGCAGAATATTTGTAGAAATAAGATTCCGCAGATGAAACTAAGGTGCGTAGCACCGAAACATTAAGGAATTGAAACAAACGCAATAGCCTTCCCATATTTTTTCCAGATAACAATGTTTCGGTGCGCTGCACCTCACGGTATTCCTTAGACCGTACCTACAAATATTTTGCGACTATGTCGCAGCCATCTGGTCTAGCAATTATTTATAATGTGTTTACTCATTGCAACAATCACATTATGACCGAAATGACCTAAATTTACACCGCATGGAAATACTTTTTATACTAATTGCGTTGATAGTTGGCAGTCTGATCGGCTGGTTGATCAGCAAATCATCATTGATGGGGTCACTGCAAGATGCCAAAACCAGATTGTTGGTAGAACAGGAAAAGAATAAAGCTTTTATCGATCAATCTAATGAACAGAAAAAAATCCTCGATCAAGAAAGAGAAAAAATGTTAGAACTGACCAACAGCTTGGCCGCAGCCGAAGCTGACTATCGCAACCTAGAAGAGAAACTGGAAGAGCGAAAAGAAGAAGCGCAAGACCTACAAAAAAAATTCACCGATCAATTTAAAAACCTCGCCAACGAAATCTTTGAAGAGAAAACTCAAAAATTCACCGATCAAAACAAATCCAACATCTTTGATTTGCTTAAACCACTCGGTGAAAAAATTGTAGAGTTTGAAAAGCGTGTAGAAGAAACCCACAAAGACACTATCTCACGCAACTCAGCCTTGCGCGAACAGTTAGAAAACCTCCAACGCCTCAATGTACAAATGACCAAGGAGGCCGAGAACCTCACGCGTGCACTGAAAGGCGATTCTAAAACCCAAGGCGCTTGGGGCGAATTTATTTTAGAAAGCATTTTAGAAAAATCGGGACTGGAAAAAGACCGCGAATATTCTGTGCAAGAATCCTTCACCACAGCCGAAGGCCGCCTCCGCCCTGATATAATCATTCGCTTGCCCGAAAACAGGCACGTCATCATTGACTCAAAAGTGAGTTTGACGGCCTACAACAATTTTGTAAACAGCAATTCAGAAGAAGAAAAAGTAATTGCACTAAAAGCACACTTGCTCTCCATTCGCCAGCACATGAAAGGGCTGCACGAAAAAAAATATCAAAACCTATCCGAGAACGGACTGGATTTCATCATCATGTTCATCCCCATCGAGCCAGCTTATATCTTAGCCATCCAAAGCGAAAAGAATTTGTATGAAGAAGCATTGGAAAAAAGAATTGTATTTGTAAGCCCCACCTTGTTAATCCCTTCCCTCCAACTAATTAAAAACGTATGGAAGCAGGAATATCAAAACCGCCACGTGCTTGACATCGCCAATAAGGCAGGCGACCTCTACGATAAATTTGTGGGCTTCACCGAAGATTTAATTACACTTGGTCGTCATCTGGACTCATCCAAAAAGATGTATGAAGAATCCATGAAAAAACTTTCGCTTGGCAGCGGCAACTTGGTGCGCAGAACTGAGGAATTGAAAAAATTGGGCGCGAAAGCCAACAAAAGCATCGATGCTAAATTGTTAGGCCGATCCGAAGATCAAGCAGATCTTTTCGAATAGTTTTTGACTAAAAACTAATCACCCCACTATTTTTGTGAAAGCTCAACACATTTAAGCGATAACCTAAAGTGATCTCGTGGCTGATAAAACTGCTGCCCACCGAAGAACCGGTAGGCACTTCAAAGGTATAGCCCAACCGGAAGGAGTCTTTGATTAATGCCTGTAAGAAAATGCCGTATGTATTGAAATTACGTGTGAGCACGCCCGCTTGATAATTTTCGTGAATGATCAAGGAGGCATTCAAATCCATAGAAGCAGGTGCACCACTCACCAACTTTGCCAATGCTGATGGCTTGAAGCGGATACGTTCTGAAATAAAAAATAAATACGAGCCCATCAGATAATAATGTTGGGTATACAAGGAGGATTGCAAGCCTTGTGTTTCTAGGGTGGTGCGCAGCATGCGCGGCACCGATAGACCGACAAAGAATTTTTCGCTTTTCAAGATGGCGCCAAAGCCAAAGCTGGGTTTGGTTTCACTGTTGTTGCTAATAAAGAGTTGATCGCCTTTATCAAACGGGTTCACTTTGGAATTATCGATTTGATAGTTGGCAAAGCCAGCCTGCAAACCGAATGATAGGACCTTATCATCTGTCACATTAATACGGTAGCTGTAGCTGCCAAATACCTCGTTGACGGTACTGTTACCAATTTGATCAGAAATGATCATTGCGCCAACCCCCATCTTATTGTCTGCCAAGGAAATATGTGCATTTGCGTTGACCGTTTTAGGGCTTCCCTCAAAGCCCGCCCACTGCGTTCGGTAGCTAAGAGAAAGGTTGAGGTTGTTGGTTAGCCCTGCGTAAGCAGGGTTGAGAATGAAGGGATTGTTAAGATATTGCGAATAAAGTGGATCCTGTTGTGCTTTCAACGAAAGGCAGCCGAAGATCATCAATAGGGTGAGTAAGTGTTTCATATTTCAAATCTCCGTGTTTTTAATTGTTCCTGAAATCGCATAATGATGTGATAGCAGCAAATCTTTCAATATTTTATTTCAAGATACCCGGTAAGGGTTTTACCCATAGCGAGCAAATTAACTTTGTAAAAATAAGTGCCCACAGGCAACTTGCTTCCATCATTGGTGAACCCTGTAAACTTGCGTGTGCTACTATTATCGTAATCAGAAATAGAGAAAACCTCATCGCCCCAACGATTGTAGATCATCACCTGATTTTTGGGTGATAACGCCTCAATGTATTGCAAACGAAAAAAATCATTTTTCCCATCACCATTGACTGAAACCGCATTGTAAACCACTACGGCTCCTGCCACATCGATGCTAAATTTTTGCTGCGCACAGTTATTGTTTAAGTCGCAGGCCTTGATGGTAATGTTTTCTGTTCCAGAAAAATTCAACCCATTGTAGTCAATGGTAAGTACGCCCTTTGAACTTATGCTCGCCTTGCCTCCGCTAGATGGAAGTATCAAAATTGCTATGGAAGCCGTATCTAGATTATTATTGGCAGTTTTGATGAGTGGCACTAAATCCAATGATATTTTCCCGCCAATTGGTGTAGCGAGTGGCTTAGTAGCAATAGTAGGTGGAACACACCCTGAGTTAAGCATGGCTGTCACAGATGTGCGCAAGCTTTCGCATCCACCACTAATAACTGTAACGTAGTAAGTAGTAGTAGCTGCAAGGGTAGGCGTTGTATAGCTACTGTTCACTTCTCCAGTAATAGCCGCGACCCCTGTTGCCGTGGTGTACCACTTGTATTGACCATTCGTTCCACCTGAAGCTTTGAGTGTGGCGGTGAAGCCCGAGCAAAATAGTTGGCCAGTGGCTGATGGTGAAGCGGGCAATGCTTTGATCGTTGCTGTAGCGGAAGTTCGTGCGCCCTCGCATGTGCCGCTATTAATTGACACATAATAAGTAGTAGTGTTAGTGAGTGATGGCGTGGTGTAGCTGCTGTTCACTTCTCCAGTAATGGCAGTGCCTCCTGTTGCGGTGGTGTACCATCGATATTGTCCATTTGTACCGCCAGAAGCATTAAGTGCTACTGTAGAAGTACCGCAACCAGAATTACCTGTTACTGATGGTGCTGCTGGTATTGTATTGATGGTAGCGACAACAGCAGTTCTTGTGCTCTCGCACGCGATAGTACTAATAGCGACATAGTAGGTGGTGGTAGAACTAAGCGATGGAGTAACATAGCTGCTATTTACTTCTCCTGCGATAGGGATTCCACCAGTAGCCGCTGTATACCAGCGAAATTGCCCGGCTGATCCGCCCGATGCGTTGAGTGCAATGGATGAAGGGCCACAAGCCGCATTGCCTGTCGCTAATGGTGGAGAGGGTATTGGATTGATTGTTGCCACCACAGGAGTACGTAAACTCTCGCACGTTCCATTGTCGATGGACACATAATAAATAGTGGTAGAAGTAATGGATGGGGTACTATAGCTGCTATTGACTTCTCCAGAAATGGCTATTCCACCACTTGATTGAGAGTACCATCGGTATTGCCCTCCCTTTCCCCCAAAAGCACTGAGCGTAAGAGAAGCAGAGCCGCATGCTGAGTTACCTATTGAAGTAGGGGCAGTGGGCAATGCGTTTATTGAAATGGCAGCATTATTTGAGAATACGTTAAAATCTATAAGAGTCCGGCATCTATAAGTGCCTGCACCAACATTACCTGTAGTGTTGAAGCTCAACGCTGGGGTCGTAACTCCCGAATAGAAAGAGCTAGGTGATGCAATGTCATTGAAAACTCCCTTAATGGGGTCAAAAGATTGCCATCGATAAAAAATGGTACTAACGCCAGTGGCAGTTATGGACAGGGTAACGGTTGCCCCATCACAAACTGTTTGAGATAAAGGTTGCGTTACTATTGTTGCGCCAGACTGGGCATTGCTTAAGACGACTAAACCAACAAACAACGACAAAAACAATACAATTTTTTTCATAGACCTTTGATTCTATTCAAGCGGTGAAAGTAAGCTATGCAAATATGGAAAAGACCATCATAAACCCTATTGCGGTTTATTAAGAGGTTAACAAAGTTAATCATAAAAGAATTTGCCATCTAACTACCAATGTCATTTCTGTAAGCTCCGCTCACATCCTCTCTTTTGGAGAGGAACGAGGTGAGGTGATCAAAAAGGGCTTAAGGAAACGACATTGCATCTAATACTTCAAATCCAAGTAGCCAGTAATGGTTTTACCCATAGCGAGTAAATTTATTTTGTAGAAGTAAGTGCCTACGGGCAACTTACTTCCGCCATTCGTAAATCCTTCAAACCTGCGCGTGTC
Source organism: Cyclobacteriaceae bacterium (assembly GCA_046155095.1). Taxonomy (GTDB): domain Bacteria; phylum Bacteroidota; class Bacteroidia; order Cytophagales; family Cyclobacteriaceae; genus ELB16-189. The sequence goes on along the minus strand of JBJXEB010000075.1, from coordinate 324,516 downwards.
ATTGTCATAATCGGAAATAGAAAACACTTCATCGCCCCAGCGGTTGTAAATGGTCACTTGATTTTGAGCAGACAACGCCTGAATGTATTCCAATCGTAAAAAATCGTTTAGCTTGTCTCCATTGGGTGACACCGCATTATAGACAACCACATCGCCTGCTACCTCGATGGTAAAAGTTTGTTGCGAACAAATCCCATTCGTATTGCATGCTTCAATGGTAATGGACTCAATGCCAGAAAAAGGCTTGCCTTTGTAGTCAATGATGAGCACACCATTTGATATGGTTGCCACTGCACCGCTGGTTGGTTGTTTTATTATCTTAATAGAATTGGGGTCTAATGTGCCAGGGGTTGTAATCAATTTGTTCAAATCAAACTCCACTTTTCCTTCTATCTGTGTGGATTGTGAAGCCGTAGTAATAACAGGGGCGCATCCAGTTGTAAGGATGGTTGCCGTGACAGGGGTTCGCGTGCTTTCGCAGCCCGCAGTACTAGTTGTAGCATAGTAGGTAGTGGTGACAGAGAGAGAAGGTGTAGTATAACTGCTATTGATTTCGCCTGCAATGGTCGTTCCGCCAGTGGCAACGGTGTACCATTTGTATTGGCCATTGGTACCACCAGTGGCAGTCAATACAAAAGTACTGCCTGGGCAAGCACTAGATCCATTTGCCGTTGGGGCAATGGGTGTTGTTACTGTGGCAATCACAGCGGTGCGAGTGCTTTCGCATGTTCCTATTGTAATAGTAACATAATAAGTAGTAGTGGTACTCAGCAATGGTGTTACGTAACTACTGTTGACTTCTCCTGTGATCGCGGTCCCTCCTGTTGCAACTGTGTACCATGTGTATTGGCCGTTCGTTCCGCCAGAAGCAGTAAGGGTGATCTTACTGGTTCCGCATGCAGATCCACCTGTTACTGCAGGGGGAGTAGATAATAAATTAATAGTTGCAGTTCCGGGGGTTCGTGTGCTTTCACATCCTCCACTTGTAAGCGTAGCGTAATAAATTGTGGTGGTAGTAATTGATGGCGTTGCATAGCTGCTATTTACTTCTCCTGAGATAGGTGTCCCCCCGGTTGCGACAGAATACCATTTGTATTGGCCATTGGTTCCTCCTGCAGCCGTGAGTGTCACACTTCCATTACCACATATACTAGACCCATTAACGGTAGGAGACGATGGCACAGAATTAATGAACAATCCTTCATCGTTCGTAAAAACGGTAGCAGCATTGTCCCCACTTATTTTGCAACGATAGCGACCCGCGCCAAAGTTTCCAGTCGTGTTTACCGAAAGCGTTGCCGTTTTAGTGTTAGAGTATCCCCCACCATTACTAATATCAATAAAATTAAGAGGCGAAGTATTGGGGCTGTACTGCCATTGATGCGTAATGTTAGTAGTTCCTGTGGCGGCAGTAGTGAACGTTGCCGATTGGCCAACACAGGCAATAAAATCAGATGGCTGTGTGGTGATGGTGATCGTTGAACCTCCTGTAGATTGACACGATATGGTGGCGTTCCAATTGGTGCTACCATCACCCCAACTATAAAGAAAAGTTAATTCACCACCCGGCCCAGTGGCGACAATATCAGCTGGCACAGTGATTCCCGTCAAGGTTGCGAGTAAAGGTGATGCACTTGTAGGGCCGTCATGAACATATAAAACGTCACCACCGGTTACATTAAAAGTTGAAAAAGTAATTTTTACTTTGTCTGCTGGATTGACGGGTATGAATGTTTCAGTTGCCATATCTCCATGGCTGCTGGTATACGCATAGGTGGGCGGTAAAAAAGTAACGTTACAATTTTGAACGGTAACATTGACCATGACGGCATCATTATCAACGGTAAAATCAGATGTACTCGTGTCGGTAGTTCCAGCCGTCACGGAAATGGGACCTGAAGTAGAGCCAACAGGAACAATAACCGTTAAGGTAGAGCTAGTGCTAGCGGTTACTACAGCAGTAGTGCCATTGAATTTGACAATGTTATTGGCAGGGGTAAGATCAAAATTATTTCCATTGATAGTGATATAAGTACCTTCCACGCCATTGGCAGGGATAAAGTCTGTAATCGAGACAAATGGAATAAGAGTACTTTTGAAAAGTACCCCCGAACTATTGGCTCCACCATTTTGTGTCATCCCATACAGAAATGTTCCATCCGAAATCAATGAGCCTAGAGGGTTACTTCCCTCATTGAAGTCGGTGAGTATAGCATGACTTGTGCCATCGGGTTTGATTTTGAAGAGGGTACCTTTACTGAGCGATCCATCTATGTAAGTCATACCATACAAAAATGTTCCATCAGAAATTAAAGAGCCTTCAGAACCACCATTGCCAAAATCCTTCAGTTTCGCATAACCAGCTCCATCTGATTTAATTTTGAAAATTGATCCCTTCCCAGCCGGGCCATTTGATGTCATGCCGTATAGAAAAACCCCATCATAAAGAAGATCACCTTTAGGATTGCTACCATTATTTGTATAATCAAAATCGAGCAGCTTGAGAAAACCTGTTCCATCGGGTTTGATTTTAAAAAGGGTTCCAAAACCATTTGTGCCGCCAGAAGCTGACATGCCATGTAGGAAAGTGCCATCGGAAATAAGAGAGCCGTTGGGCGTACCTCCTTTGACTCCATCAAAATCAAGAAGCTTTGAAAAGCCCGTTCCGTCTGGCTTGATTTTAAAAATGGCACCATAAAAATTTGAGGCGCCACTGCCTGTCATTCCGTACAAAAATGTGCCATCAAAAATCAGAGAACCATTTGAAGCTCCTCCGCTCGTGGCATAAGCGAAATTAAAGAGTTTGACAAAACCAGTTCCATCTGGCTTAATCTTAAAGATAGTCCCTGCCCCATTGGAACCGCCCTGTGTTGTCATTCCATATAAAAATATTCCATCCGAAATTAGCGATCCTTTAGGATTGCTTCCTTTTACAGGGCCATCAAAATCAAGAAGTCTGACGAAGCCTGTTCCATCTGGTTTGATTTTGAAGATGGTGCCATAATTAAGTAGACCTCCTGTAGATGTCATTCCATATTGAAATGTTCCATCCGAATACAATGAGCCTGACGGATTGCTTCCCTCCGTTTCAAAAAACAACAACTTGGTATACCCTGTGCCATCTGTATTGATCCTGAAAACTGCGCCAGGAAAAAAAGGTGGTACGCCTGCACCGCCACCTGATTTCGCCCCGTATAAAGTAGAGCCAATGATAAGTAAAGTGCCTTCGGAAGAAATGCCCCCGTTGATTCCCACATCGTTATCAAATAACTTAGCATACCCGGTGCCATCGGTTTTAACTTTAAAGATTGTTCCACGATCATTTAATCCATAACTGGTGGTTGTTCCATAGAGAAATGTGCCATCCGACACCAGAGATCCTGTAGGATAAGCTCCTTTGGTAGAGTTATCGAAATCAACCAGCTTGGTAAAACTTGTACCATCTGGCTTGATTTTAAATAGGGCACCAAAATTATTTGCGCCCCCTTGAGAGGTCATCCCGTACAGGAATGTTCCATCAGAAATGAGCGAACCATAAGGGGCTTTTCCATCTGCAGCACCACCAAAATTGCGCAGCTTGGCATAGCCGGTGCCATCTGTTTTGATTTTGAAGATAGTTCCATAATCAAATGCGCCATCTAGTGTGGTCATTCCATACAGAAATGTGCCGTCCGAAATAAGCGAGCCATACGGATAACCTCCGTTGTTTGTATTATCGAACTCAAGCAGCTTAGTATAACCCGTGCCATCGAGCAATATTTTAAAAACGGTTCCATACGATTTTGAACCTCCTTGCGTGGTCATTCCATACAGGAATGTGCCATCAAAAATAAGAGAGCCGTAGGGAAAGCCTCCGCTGGCGGCATAAGCGAAATCCATCAGGTCAGTATAACCCGTTCCGTCTGAATTGATTTTAAAGATCGTTCCTTGGCCATTCGCGCCACCGCCACGGGTCATCCCCACCAGAGTTGATCCGGCCAAAGTAAGTGAGCCAAAAGGATTTCTTCCGTTTGTTCCATCGAAATCAAGTAGTTTGGTAAAGCCAGTGCCATCAAGTTTGACTTTATAGATCGTACCCAAACCATTTAAGCCACCATCCGATGTCATTCCATAGAGAAATGTTCCGTCAGATATAGGAGAACTGTAAGGATGAGTTCCATTGGCAGTGCTGCCAAAGTCGAGAAGCTTGGTGTATTGGGCAAAGGAGCTAGAAGCCATGAGCTGAAAGCACATTGTAAAAACACAAAAGATGAGCAAGCACCTTGGTCTTTGCCTGGCGGCTTTTTCGATACCCTGATTTTTATGAGTAGTCATTTTTCTGTCCTTAAAAATGCTTTAGGCAACAACGAAGATACGAAAAGGTCATCCCTAACTCTCCATTAAAAAGGGGATTTTTTGAAATTGAAAATAGGAAGGTTTAGATTGTTCGTGCTTAGGCAAAATACCTTGCCGCACGTGCGCAACAAGCTTTTGCGTGGCCACGAAGCCTTGCCGCACTAGTGCGGCAGGCCATCGCCAACTGGAAATTCCCTGTCGCACGAGTGCGGCAGCCAATTTCCTGGGCGCAATACCACCCAGCACCCGTGCGGCACGGTTTCGCCAAAAAAATAGCCATAAAACTGAGAATATTCGATGGTTTTAAGCGGACCTGACGATAATACCAGCGGCAGAGCCGCTCAATATTTGTAGAAATAGCAATGGTAGCAATCAAAGGTGCATCGCACTGAAATATTAATGCTGCGAGATGAGAATGTCATGCAGGAACCTATTAAGGCTCTGTCAGAAAATAAAGCATCCGATCATTTCAATACTTCAACTCCAAGTACCCCGTCATCGTTTTGCCTGCATTGGGTAAAACAATCTTATAAAAATACGTGCCAACGGGCAGCTTGCTCCCATCGTTGGTAAGCCCTGCGAACCTGCGGGTTTTGTTATCATAGTCGGAAACAGAAAACACTTCATCGCCCCATCTATTGTAGATCATTACTTGATTGCTGGAGGTGGCCGCGATCACCTCAATGTACTTCAAGTACAGAAACTCATTCTTGTCATCACCATTGGGCGACACGGCATTATACACCACAATGTCGCCAGCCACTTCGATGGAAAAAGTTTGCTGGGAACAAATACCATTTGTGTTGCAGGCTTCGATGGTGATAGACTCGATTCCAGAAAAAGGTTTGCCTTTGTAATCGATCGTAAGCACACCGTTCACAATGGTTGCGGCTGCCCCGCTCGATGGTGGTGTCTTTACTTTGATCGAGTTCACATCCAGTGTGCCAACTGTGGTGATCAACGATTTCAGGTCTAAGATAACCGTTCCTTCTACCTGTGTAGCAAGGGTAGCAGTTGTGATTACTGGAGCGCATCCAGTCGATAAGATAGTTGCTGTGACTGGTGTTCTTGCGCTTTCGCAGCCACTAGTAGTAATGGTGACATAATAGATGGTCGTAGCAGAGAGCGAAGGCGTTGTGTAACTACTATTGACTTCTCCCACAATGGCTATTCCCCCCGTGGCAACAGTGTACCACTTGTATTGACCATTGCTTCCGCCAGAGGCAGTGAGTGTAATTAAACTATTCGGGCAGGCACTCGACCCAACTGCAGTTGGTGCAGAGGTGATTATTACTGTAGCCGAAACAGGAGTTCTGGTGCTCTCGCATCCACTTGTTGTGATGGTGACATAATAAATGGTGGTGGCAGAAAGCGAAGGTGTTGTGTAAGCATTGTTGACTTCTCCTGCAATGGCTGTTCCGCCAGTAGCAACAGTGTACCATTTGTACTGGCCGTTCGTTCCGCCAGAGGCTGTTAATGTAAAAGTACTTCCTGCGCAGGCACTCGCGCCAACTGTTGTTGGGGGTGATGCGTTGACAATCGTTGCGGTAATCTGTGTGCGTGTACTCTCACATCCGCCACTTGTAAGCGTTACAAAATAGTTGGTCGTTGAATTTAGCACTGGCGTAGAGTAGCTGCTGTTTACCTGACCTGTAATAGCAGTGCCGCCAGTGGCCATTGTGTACCAACTGTATTGGCCATTGCTGCCGCCCGAGGCAGTAAGCGAAACACTTGCATTCCCGCACGCACTTGCACCTATTGTTATTGGGGCAGTAGGTAGCGAGTTAATAGTAGCTGTTACCAATATCCTGCTGCTCTCGCACGTGGCAGGATCAAAAATGGAAACATGATAAGTAGTGGCAGCATTGAGTGATGGTGTAGTAAACGTGGGACCTGTAAACAAAATAGTAGTAGTGGCAGCATCTGCATACCAACGATATACTTGCGCACCACTGGCACCATTTGCAGTAAGATCAATCGTTCCAACTCCGCATCGGCTTGCGCCCAATGAAGTAGGTGGGGTTGGAGGTGTGCAAGGAGTAATAGTAAAAGGCGCAGACACTCGGCTGCTCCAAAATCCTTTGCTATCTTTTGCGCGAACATTCAATGTGTAACTTCCGGGTGTTAAAACAGGCAAGTTTAAATTGAATAATTGATTTACGGTTGGTGCTTGTGCAATGCTAACTGAGGTAGCTTGCCCAATGCCCGGATCTGTATCTACATAATATTCCAACTTAACCAAGTTAGCAGGCAACACGCTTGCTGGCATTAAGTAAAATGTTCTTGTAGTGAAGAGCGACCAACGCCCTTTATCATCGCGCACTCGCGTATTCACCGTGTGGAAACCAGCCGTTAATGCTGTGGTGGGTGTATTGATGGTGATGTTTTGAGTGGGGCTTGCCGTTACCGGGATGTTGGTGCCATTGCCAATCCCCGGATCGGTATCATAAAAATATTCTGCCTTGGTAATGTTGATACTGGGTGAAAGGCTGAATGGATTGGGGATAATGTAAAATGTACGTGTGGTAAACAAACTCCACTTGCCTGTATTGTCAACAAATCGAGCATTGAATGTATGAAATCCTTCTGTTAGAATTCCAGTTGGGATGTTAAATGTTTGATTGATGGATGCTGCCGGTAAGAAGGAAAGCTCAAGTCCGTTGCCTACCCCAGGGTCAGAGTCAAAAAAGTATTCGCCATAGACGATGGTTTGGGAATACGTGCATAATGAAAAAATAAAAATAAGGGCAATGGTCAATAATCCACTCATCGACACCCTTGCTAATCGGTCCATTGATAGATTCGCTGATCGATTCATTCGCTAATTATTTGTGGTAGCTTGAATAGTTACTTTCAATTGTGCGCCAGGTGCAAGCGTTCCATTTTGAATGTTTACACCCGTTACCTGAGGAATGGGTGGCAACGCACTCGTATCAAAGCCACTGCCAGGTGCGCCCCCGCTTGGGAAAGGATAGCTGCCTCCGTAGATTCCTAAATCCGTTCCATCTGTGCCAGCATTTTTTACAGGCGAGGTAGATTGGAGTCGATAGTTGTTAATGGCAGCATAGAGAGTTAAATCTGCTACATTCACAAACAAAGGATTGACCCCAACAAAATTTCCAGCCTCTGTATTGGGGCCGCTCGCAAAACTATTGGTAGGTGCTGTTACGCTTACGTTGATTGTAGTACTTAGGTTGTTGTTGAAGTTATTGGAAGTACACCCATTATCAAAAACAAAATCCGATGAGCCACTGGCAAAGATGTTGTTTGTGATAGTGGCAAATTTAACATTGTTTAACTTAGTGAAACTACTTTGAAAAACATTGTGGTCGATGATGATTGAACTGACCGATATGCTAGAAGAAATAAACCCACCAATACCGAAGAGATTATTTTGAATGAATAAATTGGTAGTACCCGTTCCTGCTGACATGCTGATGGCAGAAGGAATCAAATTATTATAGATGTTCCAGTTATTTCCATAAACACTTACACCTGCTCTGATAAGATTTCTAAAAATACGGATGTTGTTGATGGGTAACCCACTCGCAATTTGGTTCACTTCAAACCCACAGATCACCGTTCCAGAAGGATCGTTTGCTCCAGAGATAGACATAAAAATTCCTCCGGATACATACGTTTTATAATTTAATTGGTTAGAAGACTTATACCCGCCACCAATCAAAATCACACGCTTGATTAAGGTTACGTTCTCACTGTAGTCAGTTGGGCTTACGTTCACATAAATCGTATCGCCTGCCACAGCAGCATTTACAGCAGCTTGTATGGTGGTGAACTGCGCTGGGTTTTGCGGATCGTTGCTTACCGTGCGGATGGTAGCGTAAGAAGAAAGCGTTATCAAGCTGGTAAGCAGGAATAATGAAGCTAGCTGTTTCATAGGGTGTCTAATTTTGCAACAAGTTAATTATTTACAGTCGCCTGTATAGTTACTTTCAATTGTGCCCCTGGTGCCAGCGATGGATTTTGAATGTTTACATTGGTTACTTGCGGCACGGGTGGCACCGGCCGTGTATCAAAGCCCGAACCAATGGCACCACCACTGGGGAAGGCGTATGATCCACCATATATACCTAGATCCGTTCCATCATTTCCTGCATTTTTTCCGGGCGAAGTAGCTTGCAGTCGATAGTTGTCCAGCGTGGAATAAGCATCGGGATTGGCATTTAATGTAAACAATGGATTTTGACCAATGATGTTGCCACTCCCTGTATTGGAACCACCAACGGAGGGGACAAAGTTCGCGAAGTCAGTAGCGGGATTATACTGGGGTGAGCTGGCAACGGTAGTGAGGTTAGAAAGATTATTGTTAAAGGTGCTGAACACTACGCTGGCGGAATTATCTAAAACTAAACCAACCGATCTTGAAAAAATATTGTTGGATACAACCACGTTATACATTCCTGCAAGCACACTCCCATTAGGCCCCCCCGCGGAAACACCCAAGAAAATATTGTGATCGATGATTACCGTGGCACTGTTAAACCCATTGATGGATTGGCCGATGCAAATGTTATTGGCAAACAGAATGTTGAGTGGGGAGGGAGAGGTACTATTAGAGCCCCCGTCCACGCGCCCTTGAAAAATATTGTTGACGATTACCCATCCTTTGGCATAAGTACCCGATGAGCTGTTGTTAAGCGTAAGCGCAATGGTGGAATTAAGAAAGCGATTTCTTAACACTGTAATATTGTCACATGCCAAAGACAACCCCTCTGGACCTATATTGCCGCTGAGCAAACCCATAATCGTACTTCCGCTTGCGTTAGCGCCTCCATTTCGCGATAATAAAATGCTTACTACGTTGGTCGGTTGCCCGTCTGAATTATTTGGAGCAAAGCCCGCCCCAACAATCACCAGCCGCTTAGTGACGGTGATGGTTGAGTATTGAAAAGGAGATCCTTGGATGTAAATCGTGTCTCCATCCACCGAAGCAGACTGGGCTAACGCAAACGTGCTAAATTGAGCCGGCTGCGCAGGATTATTGCTTACCGTGCGGATGGTAGCAAGGCAATTAGAAAAAATGAGACTTACAAAGAATAGTGTTAAGATGAGCTGCTTCATAATCTAGAGTTTTAAGAACCCTAAATTATTTATTTCTAAACGATTCCTCCTCCACTAAAACAGGGATTTTTATATTGACTGTGCGACTGCTAAGGTTGGTAGTAGGAATCAAAGGAAATGCTTAAGAGAATTTTTTTTATTTTTTTAGTATTAAATAACCCGCCTTTGCATTACGTCCACTTTCAAATTCAATCTTATAGAAATAAGTGCCTGACGATAGTTCACTACCATTGTTGCTAATACCTTTGAAAACTTTGTTTTTGTTATCATAGTTGGTTGCACTGAAAACCTCATCGCCCCAGCGGTTGTAAAGAGTTACTTTATTGTTTTTGGTTTCTTGTAGCAACTCAATGTTTTTAATTTGCCAAGTGGCATTGAAGATATCTCCATTGGGTGAGATGCCATTGTACACGATAATGTCTCCCGTTACTTCAATGGTCAGTTGTTGCTGAGTACAACTGCCTTTCAAATCACATACTTCAATGGTGAGGTTATCGGTGCCAGAGAAATTAGTACCTGCATAATTGATGGTTAGTACTCCTTGACTAATGGAAGTCAATGCATTACTGATGGGAGCTTGTTTTATTTTCAATGAATTCAAATCCAAATTATTGTCAACATCGCTAATGAGTGGCAATAAATTTATAGTGACTATGCCATCAGCAACTGCTGAGATAAATGTAGTGTTGATAACAGGAGGCTGGTTATTGCAAGCCGCACCACCAATAGTAACAGTTACTTGCGTGCGGGGGCTTTCGCAAGTGCCATTCACAATGGAAACATAGTAACTGGTTGTGATATTTAATGAGGGCGTAGTATAAGTGCTATTTGTTTCGCCCGCTATAGCAGTGCCACCTGTCGAGACCGTGTACCAACGGTATTGGCCATTCGCTCCGCCCGATGCGGTGAGTGTAGTGCTTGCACCCGCACAGGCGGATGCGCCAGTGGTGGAGGGTGCAGCTGGGATAGCATTGATGGTAAGCTGTGCACCATTAGTAAAAACCGTAGCAGCAAAATCACCGCTCACTTTGCAGCGATAAAAGCCTGCGCCAAAATTTCCCGTGGTGTTTACTGAAAGTGTAGCAGCAGTCACATTTGAATAACCACTCGCGTTGCTGATATCAGCGTATGTTCCAGCAAGTGTTGTAGAAAATTGCCACTGATAAGTGATGTTGGTGGTGCCTGTAGCTGCCGCGGTAAACGTGGCAGCAGTGCCATTGCAAACTGTGGATGCGGAGGGCTGCGTGGTGATGGCAATGGTTGCGACAGGTGTCACCGTAAAATTACTTGCACTCGTTGCGGTATTCCCCGCTACGGTTACTGATATAGGTCCTGTAGTTGCGCCAGTGGGTACGGTAGTGGTGATACTAGTTGTTGAACTGCTCGTTGCTGTCGCTGATATGCCATTAAATTTAACTGTATTATTCGCGGGCACTGCATCGAAGTTTGTTCCAGTGATGATTACCGTTGTACCGATGGGGCCGCTGGCGGGGGCAAAACTTGTGATAGTAGGGATCAATGGCGAGGTTACTGTAAAGTTGGTGGCACTCGTTGCAGTATTCCCCGCTACAGTTACTGTTATAGTTCCTGTAGTTGCGCCAGTTGGCACAGTAGTAATAATATTTGTTGTTGAACTACTCGTTGCTGTCGCTGATGTGCCACTAAATTTAACTGCATTATTTGTAGGCACTGCATCGAAGTTTATTCCAGTGATGGTTACTGTTGTACCGGTAGGGCCGCTGGTAGGATTAAAAGAGCTAATCGTTGGCAAATTGACTGAGGTGTTCAATTTTTGGACGAACACATCGATATTTGTACCACCAACTTCTATTAAATTGAAAACACTTGTGCCTGGATCAAAATCAACTGTTTTTGAAAAGTATCCGGTTGTATGGATTTTGGAAGCCCCAATTGAAATGGCATTGGCAAGGTCAAGACCAATTCCACCTGTTTGCACGGCCCACACAAAATTCCCAGAAGGGTCTAATTTGCTTATGAAAACATCAAGGCTGCCATTGGAAGTTAAATCAAATGTAGTGGCGGTGGCTGGATCAAAATCGACTGTGCTACCAAAGTATCCAGTGGTGTAGCTGTTTCCTGTACCATCCATTGCAATAGAATTGCCTCTATCAATATCTGAACCGCCCATGCCCTTCGCCCAAACAAAATTGCCCGAAGCATCCAATTTAAAAACAAAGCAATCCCTCGAGCCAACTGCTGTTACGTTAGCAGTGCCTGCGCCTGGATCAAAATCGCTAGTGAGTTCAAAAGAGCCAGTTGTGGTAATATTGCCGGAAGCATCCACTGCAAGTGACAAGCCTTCGTCATCACCGGTTCCGCCAACGCTTTTCGCCCAAATAAAATTTCCATTGGTATCCAATTTACTCACAAAAATGTCTTCACCACCTGCGGCTGTCAAATTGAAAACGCCTATGCCTGGATCAAAATCAGCAGTCAATTGGTAATTCCCTGTGATATACAAATTACTGGAAGCGTCCACTTTTATTGAGCGACCATCATCACCATTATCGTTGCCACCAATGCTTTTAGCCCAAATAAAATTACCTGATGTGTTTAACTTTAAAACAAAAACATCATCAGTCCCAGGGCCAATCGGGGTTATGCTGAATACGCCTGCACTTGGATCGAAATCTGTCGTGCCAGAAAAAAAACCAGAAACATACACATTACCAATAGCGTCTGTCGCAATAGATTGGCCTATATCTCCGTCTGTACTTCCTATTGCTTTTGCCCACACAAGATTGCCCGCAGCATCTAACTTGCTTACAAAAATATCAAAGCTGCCCAACGAGGTTAGATTAAAAGTGCCGACTCCTGGATCGAAATCTACAGTGCCCTGAAAATATCCAGTGGTATAAACATTCCCAGAAGGGTCAAGAGCAATGGCGAGTCCACGGTCATCTTGAATGGCACCCATGCTTTTAGCCCAAACGAAATTTCCGGAAGCGTCCAATTTCATAATAAAAATATCTGGATTAGTCCCTGCTACCAAATTGAATGTACTAGGTCCAGGATCAAAGTCCGCGCTACCTGCAAATCGCCCTGCGATAAAAACATTCCCTAGTGCATCAGTGGTAATGGCATTTCCTTCATCAAGGTCCGTTCCACCCATGCGCACGGCCCAATCCAAGGAAGGTATTTGTGATTTAGCCTCGAAAGAAATAAGAAGGAAGGTAATCAATATGTACACAGAAGAATGCACAGTCTTCCATTTAAATGTCTCTATGAATTTCATATTCATCTTTTTTGGTTTCAACTATTCAAAAACTGGTTACTCCACTATTCGCATGAAACGACAACACATTCAACCGAACTCCCAGCGTGATTTCATGTGTCGAAAAATTTGCCCCTACAGATTGATTGGTTGGTATCTCGAAGGTGTAGCCGAACCGAAAAGAATCTTTTATCAATGCCTGTAAGAAAATTCCGTAGGTAGAGAAATTTCTTGTGAGAAGCCCTGCTGTGTAATTCTCATAAAGAATCAATGCCGTATTGATATCAACTGAAGCGGGCGCACCACTTACTACTTTGGCAAGTACGGATGGCCTGAACCTCATTCGCTCATTGATAAAAAATAGATAAGAACCCATCGCATAAAAATGTTGCGTATAAAGTGTGGGTTCAAATCCACCAGCACTCGTTTTGGTTGGTAGCATTCTTGGCACGGATAGGCCAAAGAAAAATTTATCGCTTGTAAGAATAACCCCTGCACCCATGCTGGGTTTGCTTTCGCTGGTTTCCCTGTTGAAGAGAGGATCGTCAGGATTTTGTAAATTGAGTTTAGTGTTTTCGGTTTGATAATTAATGAGACCAGCCTGCAAACCAAATGAAAGTGTTTTATCGTTCGCCACTTTGATGCGGTAAGCATAGCTGCCATACGCTTCAATCACCGAAGTAGTTCCTATTTTATCAGAGACAACCATCAAGCCCGCCCCCATTTTATTATCAGCTAATGAAAGGTGCCCGTTGGCATTAATGGTTGTGGGGCTTCCTTCAAACCCCGACCATTGTTGGCGGTAGCTAATGGAAGCATTCAAGTTATTGGTTATGCCCGCATACGCGGGATTGAGCACAAAGGGATTGTTGATGTATTGTGAATAGAGAGGATCTTGTTGCGCGATGGCTGGAATTGCACCGCAACAAATAAGGTACATGAAAAACTTTTTCATAGCTGATTTTCTTTGCGTCAAAAATCAGTAGTTTTTTAAAGGCGCGGTATTACATGATGATGTAATATGGCTTTACTAATCCTAGATTGTACATTCGTTATATTCGGTTCGATTTAACAGGTTGCCCCTCTGGGGCAAAATCGTTTTTGACAATATTTTTTCTACAAATAGGCTGCCCCGCTGGGGCACGTGATAGATGGTATTAAAAATATGAAACGGGATGGTTTGGGGCCAGATGGTTTGTTTACGCCAGAGCGTAACCTGTTTGTAGATAAATATTGAAACATCAAACGGTCATGGTTTCGAGTCAGATGGCTTATTTACGCCAGAGACGTAATCTGTTTGTAGAATCGATATTAAAAGTATCAAAGCGCATAGTTTGGGGATAGATGGTTTATTTACGCCAGAGGCGTAATCTGTTTGTAGAAAAATCAGCAAAGGAAAAAGGCATTGCCCCAGAGGGGCAACCTGTTTCAGCATCAGTCAATCATAAAATTCAAAGAGATATTCATCTTTAAAATCAATACTAAACAATTTCAAAAGCGCGATGTATTCTTCTTTAAAAGATTGCTTGGCGTGGTGTGCCTTTTGATTTATAATGTATTTGCATACCTGATCAATCTGTGATTTGGAATAGGAGAGTGCCCCATACCCACTTTGCCATTCAAATTTGTTATTGGTGAACCCTTTCTCGTTGATTAAATTATTGCTTGCCCTTTTTATGTCTTTCACCAAATCGGAAATTGAAATCGCTGGATTTAACCCAACGAATATGTGGATATGGTCAGGCATACCATTTATTGCCAACATTTTGTGTTTATCGTTTTGCACTACAGCCGTTATGTATTTATACAATTCTTCTTCCCAATTATTATGGATGAAGCTGTGCCTGCCCTTTACTGCAAAAACCAATTGGATATATAATTGTGTGTAGGTATCGGCCATATTCTGTTCAAATAAGCCAGAATCAAAAACATTCAAACCAGTTTTTCATTCAATGCCTTTGAAACGGCTTCGGTCTGGGAATGCACCTGAAGCTTTTCGTATACCTTTTTGATATGGGCACGAACGGTATCAATGGTAACAGCATATTCTGCGGCCATCATTTTATAACTGTTCCCTTTGGCAAGGGATGACAAAATTTCTTTTTCGCGAGGGGTGAGTTGGTATGGATTTGCGTGAGCAGGCTTTTGCATGGAAGCGATCACCATGTGGGCAATGGAAGGAGACATGGGTGCCCCACCATGCAGCACTTCGTCCACCGCATCGAATAGTTTTGTCGAAAGATGTTTTTTTAATAAATAACCTGAAGCACCAGCACAAATGGCATCGAATACATGATGCGAATCGTCAAACACGGTGAGCATGAGAATGGGCGTTTGCTCTCCACTTGCGCGTATTCGTTTCACCGCTTCAATGCCGGTGCGGCCAGGCATATCGATGTCCATGAGTATAACATCGGGCTTTATTTCATTTACCTGCCTTTCTGCCGAGAGTACATTATTGAAAGAGCCCGCTACGAGATAGTGTTCATCTAATTGCATCATGCTACCAATGCTCTCGCGTAGCAGATCGTTATCTTCATAAAGTAAAACAGACAAGGCCATTTTCAATTTGACTAAAACAAAGGAATTAAATTTTTTTATATATCGATATACCCCAATCATGTAATAGGCAAATCTAGCTCAACGCGAGTCCCAAGCCCGATTACTGACGATAATTTGAAATTTCCTTGCATGGCTTTCGCTCTTGCCTCCATATTCTTCAGTCCATTGCCTTCAACGGTTATCGTATCATCAAACCCATTACCATTATCTGATATGATCATCGTTAATTTTTCTTCTGATTTTTTGAACGTAATCCCTACCTCAGTAGCGCCACTGTATTTGGCCGCGTTATTAATAGCCTCTTTAAAGAGTAGGAAAAAATTCTTTCTTTTCTCAGCACCTAGTGAGAATCCGCTCAGCGATTCCTCGCCTAAAAATTGAAACCCAATACATTTTGGTTCTAAGATTTCACTAGCAAAAACCTTCATTCTCACAGCCAATTTTTCTACTGAATCATTGATAGGATTAATCGACCAAATTATATCAGTCATATTCTCCATCATGCGCGAAGATTGCTCGGCAATGCTAGTGAGATGTTTATTGTTTCCACTTGCATTCTCTTTCATTGCCAAGGTGCTAATAATATTAATGGTAGAAAGTGTAGAGCCAATATCGTCATGCAGATCGCGTGCAATGGTGTTGCGTACTTGTTCAATTTCTACATGTCGCTTAGCTTTATTGATTACACGGTAGCGGTTTACTAATAGGATAGCAATGATAATCACCAAGAGCAAGGCAATGGCCGCCCCTGCTTGAATGGCTCGTTGTCTGGCAAGGGCGAGTGTTTTCAATTCCTGATCTTTTTCAAGCAAAGAAATTTTTGCTTCCTTTTTTTCCAGCTCATACTTCGCTTGGGCATCTACAGCAAGCTGTCGGTTTTCCGATTGGGCAATGCTGTCCTTTACCTCTACGAAACGTTGGTGCATGAATAGTGCTTTTTTGTAGTCGCCTTTAGCTTCGTAAACAGAACTCATGGCACTATAGCTATCCATAACTAAATACATGTTACCGATGGCTTTAGCTGCAATTCGCGAAGAATCTAAATAGAGCAAGGCTTCATTATTTTTTTTAAGGATGGCATAGGTTTGCCCAATAGCGGAGTAAGCAAACGCTACAAGTGGCTTTACTGAAATACTTTTTCCAAGTTTTAAAGATTGCTGATAATTATTCAAGGCTTCTGGGTATCGCTCCTGATCAAAATAAACATTACCAATGTTTTGCAGAAGTTCTGCTGCGCTGCGAGTGTCGCCAAGTGTGAGGTAAATCTTTTGCCCTTGCTCATACTGGGCTAGGGCACTGTCTAGTTTATTTAGTTTTTTGTAGATGCGGCCAAGTAGCTTGTGGATATAGCCTATGGATGTAATGAGTTTACTTTTTTTAGCAATGTCCATGCTTTGGTTTGCATAGTCAAGAGCTTGTTCATAATTCTTAAGTCTATATTGTGTATTGCCAATGTTTGAATAGGCTAGACATTGACCGTACTCATCAGCCAAAGGATTTTCATATAACTTGGCTGCTTGTATAAAATAATCGAGCGCTTTTTGGTACTTACTCTCCTCTAAAAATACATTTCCGTAATTATTGTAGATGCCCGCTTCTATTCGATAATTATTAACTTTCTTAGCCAATGCTAAACCTTTTTCCAAATAAAATCGCGAAGAATCCATTTGAGATTTTCGCATGAAGCTATGGCCAAGGCCTGAGCAAATTTCTGCTTGTCCTGAAATATCGTCCATGCGCTGCGCACTGGCATAGGCATGATGAAAATAAACGATGGCGGAATCAAATGAAGCCTGCCCTTGAAAGGCAATGGCCAATGAGAAATAATTTTTAAACATCCCCTTTTCAAAAGAAGCATGTTTGGCGATTGACAATCCCGCCTTTGCTTTCTCCAGTGCTTTTGCTGGATTTATTTTTGTCAGTTCATTGGATAGAAGGCTTAGCAGTATTGATTTTGAAGAATCTGCTTTTGCCCTTTGCAAAACCGCTTCAAGGCTATCTGCTTTTTGCCCAACGCTTATTGTGCAAATGCATAGAAATAAAGAGGTGAAGGCAAGGGTTTTCATACAAAATTCCACCCAAGATAAAGTTTTTCCTGTGTTTTGACTACCTATGGAACATTCAAAACAGTAGCTGATTTGTACCAGCTTCTTTTTACCTTGCAACAATGTCGGCACACAAGTTTACATTTTTAGGTCTAGCCCTTCTACTTACCCTAACCAACTTTGCTCAGGAGGGAAAACCGATAGGAGGCGTGTTGGATTTACGTTCATGGGATTTCACCGCTTCTCCTAAGATATCCTTGGATGGCGAATGGAAATTTTATTGGAACGAACTGCTTACACAGCAAGAGGCACAGAAGAAGCCAGAGACTTTTTTAGTCTCTTTTTCTATTCCATGGAATGAGCAGCAAGGAAGGCAACTTCCTGCAGAAGGATATGCCACCTACACACTTCAAATCTATTTGCCAAAAAATGCACCCAAGCTGGTGGTAGAGGTGCCACCGTTCTATAACAGCTATCAACTGAGCATCAACGAGAACATTGTTGCAGAAAATGGAAAGGTGGGGATCAATAAAAATTCTTCCATTCCCTATTGGCGCACTACCCTCAATGAAATTAAAAGTGACACCGACACATTAAATCTAATACTTCACATTTCTAATTTTCATCACAGCCGTGGAGGGGCCAACATGCCAATTCATTTGGGAACTTCTGATTCACTTCATAATAGTTTTACTATTTCCGATTGGGTAATTAAGACACTTTGTGTTGCGCTGCTTATCATGTCGCTATTCTTCCTCTTTTATAGCAGAAACAAAAAAACAGCGCTTTATTTTTCCGCTGTCTGTTTTTCTTGGCTCGTGCGTGTATTGTTTTCTAGTAATTACTTTTTTCATGATTTTGTTGAAGTTCCTTGGGTATGGGCGGTTCGGCTAGAATATTTTTCCTTCATTTCAACGGCCATTTTTGGAGCACTATACATTGGTAGCTTGTATCGGCAAGATTCACCCGTTATTCTAAAGTATTTTTTGGTGATTGTTAATACAGCATTTATCTTTTTGATTTTGATTTCAAGCCCCGCTACGTTTACCGAATTCGTTTGGCTCTACTTAGCTGTTGCTTTGCTAACAGTAGTTTTTGCACTCTTCGTGGTTTTGCGCGCCTTGGTGTATGACCGAGCTGGCGTTGGGTTTTCTGTAGTCGGTTTTATTTTCCTTGCAGCTATGTTTGGCTATAACATTATTGCCTACCTAGAAAATTTTGACGTAAACACCATCATATTTTACGGAGGATTTCTAATAGCATTTGTACTGCAAGGATATGCGATGCACTACCGCACTACTCATCCTGACAAGAGTGATATACTTACTATGGAGGATCTCTATGGCAAAAAATTAAACTAAAAATGGCTGACAAAAAACTTTTTTTACTCGATGCGTACGCACTGATCTACCGCGCTCACTTTGCATTCACTAAAAACCCACGCATCAATTCTAAAGGCATCAATACATCGGTGCCGTTTGGTTTTACCAATACGTTGTTAGAAGTATTGCAAAAGCAAAAGCCCACGCACATTGCTGTGGCATTTGATACACCGTCTCGTACTTTTCGCGATGATATTTTTGAATCGTACAAAGCCACGCGGCAAGAAACACCCGAGGATATTAAAACAGGTGTGCCAAAAGTGAAGGACATTATCCGGGGTTTCAATATTCCTATTTTAGAAATGGATGGCTTTGAAGCCGATGATGTAATTGGCACCATTGCAAAAAAAGCAGAACAAGAGGGCTTTGAAGTTTTTATGATGACCCCCGATAAGGATTTTGGACAATTGGTATCAGAGAAAGTAAAATTGTATAAGCCTGCCTATATGGGCAACTCGGTGGACATCATGGGTCCCAAAGAAGTATGCGAGAAGTGGGATATTGAGAATGTATCGCAGGTAATTGAAATGCTCGGGCTCCAAGGAGACACTTCCGACAACATACCAGGCATACCAGGCGTAGGGCCGAAAACCGCAGCCGATTTATTGAAGCAATACAAGAACATTGAAAACATTATTTCGCACTCAAGCGAATTGAAAGGCAAACTAAAAGAACGAGTAGAGCAATTTGGTGAGCAAGCGCTGCTCTCGAAAAGATTAGCGACCATCATCACCGATGTACCGGTGATTTGGAATGAAGAAGATTTGCGCTACTCTGGTCCAAATGAAGAATTGCTCAAGCCCATCATGGAGGAACTCGAATTTAAAACCATGATGCCACGTGTGTTTGCGACTACATCTAGCTCTGGAACAACGGTAACTATTGCACCTGCTAAGCCAAAAGCAGCACAGCTATCCATGTTTGGTGGAGCAGCAGAAACAACTTCAGACGAGCAGATCGAAACCAAATCGTTGGATGCCTCCAATGTGTTGTATAAAAAAATAAATAGCGAAGAAGAAGTTAAGTCCTTAGCTGAAAAATTAAAATCACAAAAGGAATTTTCCTTTGAAGCAATTTTGGATGATGCGGAAAATTTTGATTCGAAAATAACAGGGCTTGCTATTTCTTATTCTGTTGGAGAAGGCTTTTTAATTGAAGATATTTCGCTGATAGCAAAGCACTTGACATCAGCATTGGGCAACGAAGACATTATCAAGATAGGGCACAATATTAAGATCACTATTTTGGTATTGAAGAAATTGGGCATAGAAGTGAGAGGTATTTTGTATGATACGATGCTCGCTCATTATTTGATAGAACCAGAAGCATCACACGACTTGGGAATCATCTGCAATCAATACTTAGGTTATCAACTTTCCGCAGAGGGTGAACCCAATCATGTATTTGAAAGAGTAGATCAAATACTACAACTGAAATCTAAACTGCAAAAAGAATTGGAGAAGCGTGGTCACTCACGCTTGATGCGCGATGTGGAAATGCCTTTGGTAGCAGTGCTTGCCGCGATGGAGTTTGAAGGTGTGGCCTTGGACGAAGACGCACTAAAAATAATGTCTGAATCATTGAAAAAAGACAGCGAGAAAGTGCAAAAAGAAATTTATGAAATAGCGGGGCAAGAGTTTAACATTGGTTCGCCCAAGCAACTAGGCGAAATCTTGTTCGATAAAATGAAGCTGCTCGATAAAACAAAAAAAACCAAGACGGGTCAGTACGCTACGGGCGAGGAAATTTTATCGAAGCTGGCAGGCGAGCACGAGATCGCCAAAAAAATCCTAGACTACCGTGAATTTGAAAAACTCCGCTCCACGTATGTCGATGCCTTGCCCAAAATGGTGAGCAAGTTGGATCATCGCATTCATACTGATTACCGACAAGCCGTGGCTGCCACCGGAAGGTTGAGTTCCAACAATCCCAATCTTCAAAATATTCCTATCCGGACCGAGAAGGGAAGATTGATTAGAAGTGCTTTTATTCCGAGAGACAAAAACTATTTATTCATGTCTGCCGACTACTCGCAGATTGAATTGCGCATTGCTGCTTCCTTTGCCAAAGATGAAACGATGATAGAGGCATTCCGCACAGGCCGCGATATTCACACCACTACGGCCGCCAAAGTGTTTAAAGTAGAAATTGAAAAAGTAACGCCCGATATGAGGCGCAAAGCAAAAGAAGTAAACTTTGGAATTTTGTATGGCAGCACCGCCTTCGGCCTCGCGCAAAACTTAAACATCTCGCGCACCGAAGCGGCAGAAATCATCGAATCCTATTTCAAAGAATTTGCCGCCATCAAACGCTACATGGACGATAGCATCAACTTAGCGAGAGAGCAAGAGTATGTAGAAACCATTTTAGGCAGAAGAAGATATTTGCGCGACATCAATTCAAAAAATATTTCAACCCGTGGCTTTGCAGAGCGCAATGCTATCAACGCGCCCATTCAAGGCAGTGCCGCAGATATTATCAAAATCGCTATGATCAACATCCATCGCTGGTTGCAAAAAGAAAAGTTGAAGACCAAGATGATCCTACAGGTGCATGACGAATTGGTGTTCGACTTGCACAAAGACGAACTTGAAATTGTGAAACCCCAAGTAAAGGAGTTGATGAAATCAGCGGTGATCTTAGATGTGCCGATGGAAGTAGAGGTGGGCGTAGGAAAGAATTGGTTGGAGGCGCATTGAGATTTGCTGGGCGCATTTATTTTTTTATATTCGCGTATGTTTTCAAAGTTTCATAAATCAAAAATTCAAATTGCCCTACGCTCCATCTTTGAATATTATGAAAAGATCGCGTACACCTATTCGTATAAACGTGCGGCTAAAGATAAAGAGACTTTGATGATCGCAGAAGAAGGGATGGATGATTATGCAAGACAATTAGAAAAGTAAAAAGTATCGAGGATTTCTCCCCGACACTCATTCAAATCAAAACCGCACTCTCAGTGTCCCAAAAATATTCCTCCCAGGCGCATTGATGCCTGATGCAAATGTTCTGTACTGAATATCCATCAGATTATCAATGCCTGCTTGCAGCACAAACATCTTATTGATTTCATAAGATCCGCGCAGGTTAAGGTTGTACCAGCCAGGCATTCCATCAGCAGGAGCGTATTGAAGATTGTCTTCACCACTCGAACTGTAATCTTCCAATTTTTTCTTTGAACTAAAATTGACAAAAGCCTCGGCTCGTAGAGAACCCTTTGCATACAAGATCCCGACACGGCCGAAAGCAGGCGCAATATGATCCAAAGGTGTTTCGGTGCTTCCAGGATTAAGTACGCGACCGTAGGTAAAGTTGTACGATCCTGAAAGAGAGAACTCATCGGTAAAATCAAATCGGCCACCAACGGTGTATCCATACAAATACGCCTCCGCAGCATTCTGGCTTGTCAACACATTGGCTTGAAATCCATTATAGAGAATAGTAGATTGTCCGTTAAAGGTGGAAGGTTTTACCACAATCGCATCAAAGAATTTTGTATAGAAGCCAGTTGCTTCCAATCGCGCACGCGAACCGAAAAAGCGAGTTACGCTCAAGTCAGCATTGATGGTTTTCTCTGGCCCTAGATCTGAGTTAGGAATTACCAAGGTTCCCGTTGTAGTAGCATTTCCCGTTCTCGTATCAAAAACTTTGGTAAGATCATCAAAGTTGGGAACCCTGAAGCCAGTGCTGCCCATCAATGAGAACTTCCATGAGTTGGGAGTATAAACCAATCCCACATTTCCGCTGGCGTAAAGATTTTCTTGACTGATCGTTTTGAACGGAAATGCGAAGAACTGCTGACTATTGAAACTTGAAAAGAGCGTACTGTACCCAACCCTAACACCATCGTTCAAATAAAGATTTTGTTTCAACTCTTTCGTGTGAGTAATGTATAGTGCATAAAGCCCCATCACATTATCACCATCGGGGTAACGTGTATTTACAGATGTAAAAGACAAATTAGTTATATTGGTACGAGTGGCGATTGAGTTCAACACATTGTATTGCCCATCGAAGCCATACCTGATCTTGTGGCCCTTAATGTCTTTGTTAAAATCAATATTCAATCCATACACGCTGATTTTTTCTACCCGACTGTCTCTGTTATTGCTGTTAAAATTTCGTGTAATTCTACTTTCTTCAATATCTTGAAAACTAGCTGTGGCTGTTACTCCATCTGCCCACTTTCCTAAATCCGTAGCTTTTAGAGAGTAGCTTCCTAAGAAACGTTTCTCAGGTCCGTAATTCCATTCGGCAGTATTTAACCCAACTCCATTGGCGCCAGGATCGGTAAGTCTATCATACCTTGGAACATTGGTAGTGTTGGAATATTGAAAATTTAGTGTGTGGCTAGTGCGATCACTTGCTTTGTAAAGAAATTTTTGAAGCAAATCCCATTGGCGATAGCCGCTGAATTTTTGAACCAACGGATCGGGATTATCTACTAACAAATCAGCAGAGTTATCTGGCGCGCGTTGCACATATTGATTTCGCAATCCAAACGGTTGATCTAGATTCGGGTTTTTTTCTTTGCCCATTCGCAGATCGCCAAAGTCGCTGATGGTAAAAGAGGTGAACGACCCCATGCGGTCATTGGCCAAGTTCAAATCAACGTGGAAAGTCTTTTCGTCATTCACCGATCCAAGACGCACAAAGCCTTCGCCAGCTTTTTTTGATTTCTCTCCATTGATTGCCAATACTGGGTTACGCGTATAAAAATGAATGACACCACCCAATGCATCACTTCCATAAACGGTGGAAGAAGGCCCAAACAAAATTTCTGCATGATCTAAATTATTGTTGTCTACGCGAAGCGCGTTTTGCAAATGGCCCGCTCGGTAAATAGCGTTGTTCATCCGCACTCCGTCAACAACCAAAAGCACACGACTTGCTTCAAAGCCTCGCATGATGGGGCTTCCTCCACCTTGTTGGCTTCGCTGCATAGCTACCATACCCGTGTTTTGCAAAAGATCGGCAGTGGTTTGGGCATTGAAAGATTTTATTACTGAAGGCCGAATCATCATCACTTGTTGAGCCACTTCCCTTCGCTGCTCAGGTATCTTATTGGCGGATATAACTACTTCATTAAGAAAAGAGGTTTTTACTGAATCTTGTTCTTCCGTTTCTGCATATTGCGCACGAACAGAAATGCACAGCGCTATCATTGCTATGGTATAAATAAACTTCATTGATTTTATAGTTAAAATTAAATAATGGACTTACCCTTGGCTTGTAAGCCACAGCAAGTAGGTAAAAAAATAAAATGGATGCTGACTATGCCTTGGGCGGAGGCGACTCGATAGAAGTGCGGAAGGAAGAATAAAGATTAGAATACAAGGAGAAATGTTTTTCTGTTATCGTTTGACCGAATAAAAAATTATTAGAAGAGGGAATAAATACCAATGAAAGAAATTGCAACAATTGAGAAGGCACTGGTTTTTTATCGTTGCTAGAACGCTTAACGATCTCGTCTAAAAGACTTAGGAGATTGTCTTCATGTTCATCATGTAGTGCGTAAAGAATATATTGGTTGCCATTCTCTTTTACCTTGGCGATGTCGTACATCTTTCCGTTTACCTTGATCTCGTTCTCTTCAACATCTATTTTTTGAAAATCTTTTTTTGAAAGAACTATTTTTTCTAGTTGCTCATCAGGTAAAGCTCTCAGTTTCTCCTTCATCTCTTGCCGGATGGCCATCAACCGAACGCCAAAATAGGTATAAACCCCAGCAAAGTGCAGCAGGAAGAGAGAGACAATTGCTATCGCGAACAGTTTTTTCATTAACGGATGGGCAATGTAATTAAAATTAGGAAAAAAGCATTCGGTTTAGTGATGGGTGGTGTTGAACATCCTGTAGACTATCCGCATCTTCCAACTCACCCCTGTTCGCTATCGCAAACGTTCCCCTCTCTTCTGCGAAGAGAGAGGTGCGTCAACGAAGTTGGCGCGGGTGAGTGGTAAATTGAAATTACTTAGCGCCTTTGCGCCTTCGCGTGAAAACTTTAACTTTCACAATCCATAGCTCTATGACAGAACTCTTTCACACCGAAAAACTAAAACCACTTCTCCCTCAATACCTAGAATTTTTGAAGAAGGAAGTCTATCCCATCGAATTGGGCATTATCAACAAACCCTTTCGTCAATCGTTGCCTTTAGTAAAATCCTTACGGGAAAAAGCCAAAGAACTAAAATTGTGGGCACCTCATCTTTCAACAGAAGAAGGTGGCGTGGGCTTAAACCTAGTTGAGTTTGCACAAGTGAGTGAGATACTCGGCACTTCTCCACTCGGGCATTACATTTTTAATTGTAACGCACCTGATATTGGAAACATGGAATTGATGCACCAATTCGCTTCAACAGAATTGAAGAAAAAATATTTGCGGCCACTGATGAACGGGGAAATCCGCTCGTGCTTCGCCATGACCGAGCCAGAGTTTGCAGGATCGAACCCCGTGAACATGGCCACTACTGCAAAACGCGAAGGAGACAATTATATCATCAACGGACACAAGTGGTTTACCACGGCTGCCGATGGCGCAGCTTTCACGATTGTAATGGCCGTGACCGATGCGGAAAATAAAAACCCTTACTTGAGAGCAAGTATGATTTTAGTGCCAATGGATACTGCGGGTTTAGAAGTAGTAAGAAACATCTCCATCATGGGCGATGCAGGTGAAGATTATTTTAGCCATAGCGAATTGCGATTTACTAATTGCAAGGTGCCAGCGGCAAATTTAATTGGCGAAGAAGGAAAAGGTTTTGCGCTCGCTCAAGTTCGCTTAGGTCCTGGGCGCATTCATCATTGCATGCGATGGATCGGTATAGGTGAACGTGCCTTTGATTTAATGTGTATACGTGCAGCCACTCGACAGTTAAGTGAAAATAAATATCTAGGCCAGCAACAAATCATTCAATCTTGGATTGCCGAATGTCGCGCCAATATTAATGCTGCGCGATTGATGGTATTGCACACCGCTTACAAAATGGAAAAAGAGGGAGCGAAGGCTGCCAAGGAAGAAATTTCTACTATCAAATTTTTTGTGGCCGATGTGCTGATGAAAACCTTGGACAAAGCCATTCAAGTGCATGGCGCACTCGGAATAACAGACGACACATTACTTTCCTTTTGGTATCGGCATGAGCGTGGCGCAAGAATTTATGATGGGCCCGATGAAGTGCATAAGGTTTCATTGGCAAAGGCGATTTTGAAGAGGTATGGGATGGAGTAGACGTTAAGACACCTTTATCTTTTTAGAACAAAGGAAGCTGAACCTCCTCGGTCGTTTTATCTGGCGGTGGCCTTCTTCTGGGTGTGTAAACTTCTTCGATTATTTCTTTGCGCTCTTCCGTCTGCGCCTCCACGGTTTCAATATCAGCAATGGCTTCTTGTATTTCGTTCGGTGCATCGGGGATATTGTTTTCATACTTGTGAATGCGCGCCTCTACTAGTTGAGAGCGCCATACTTCCAATAAATCCCAAGCAGCGTCATTACGTTTTTCCTCGGCAATCACCGATTGAATATTCACCAACTGCAGCTGCTCGGCTAATTTTTTGTGCGGCCACGTAGCCATCAGCTCAATGTTGGCCTCGGCATTTTCTTTGTCATGTTGGATGCGTGCTGCTTTACTCATCGCTACCTCCTTCCACAATTTTTATTTCCTCTGGCGTGAGTTGATAAAGCTCATAAACGAGATGATCTATTTTTGCTTCGCTGTGGGCAATGCGGGTTCTGATCTGCTCACTATTGGCAGGAAGTTTTTCGGTTTGTATATCCTTGTTTAGTTGAAGAAGGAAATCCCACCCTAGCACTTTAAAAAAGGGATTGATGAAATCCTGTCGCGTTTTGGCTTCGTTGTAGTCAGGCGCATGATACTGCTCACGATGTTCGCGAAAACGATCGGCTAACTTTGCTATGCTTTCCTTTGCCTGCTCTTTGGTCATGGTATGAATGTTTCAAAGATATAAAATGCATTTCCTTTCGTTGATAAGAAAAAATATTTATTTTTAAGAAAGTCTGTCTACTATTGCAGAAATGCTCGACCAACCCTCCCCGATCCGCATAGGTGAAGAATTTTCTTCGAAAAAACTGTCAACGTATTTATGCGAACAGATAGAGGGCATTTCAAAAGAGATTTCTATCCAACAATTTCCAAGTGGCTACTCTAACCTTACCTATTTAATTCAAGCGGGAAAAGAAGAATATATTTTACGCAGGCCTCCGTTTGGTGCGAACATCAAATCGGCTCATGACATGGAGCGCGAGTTCAATGTTCTTTCGCTTTTGCAAAAGGCTGGCTTTAAAAAAGTGCCAGAACCGATTTTATTTTGCGCAGATGAAGATGTTATTGGGGCAAAATTTTATTTGATGAAGCGCGTAAGTGGTGTCATCCTGCGCAACCGCGTGCCGAAGGGAATGACCATCGAACCCGCTACATTCAATCAACTTTCAAAAGCCGCGATTGATCAATTAGTACAACTCCATCAACTTGATATTAAAGCAACAGGCCTTGATCAACTCGGCAAACCCGAAGATTATGTGCAACGTCAAGTAGAAGGTTGGACAAAACGTTACTTCAACGCACAGACAGATGATATTTCATCAATGAACGAATCAGCAGAATGGATGCTAAAAAATATTCCTTTTTCATCACGAGTCTCTTTCATCCACAACGATTACAAATACGACAACCTCGTGTTGAACCCAGATAATCTCACAGAGATCAAAGCAATTTTAGATTGGGAGATGGCTACGGTGGGTGATCCGCTCATGGATTTGGGGACTACTCTTGCTTATTGGGCAGAAGCGAATGACTCTGATGCATTGAAGCCATTCAATCTCACTTGGATGCCCGGCAATATGACGCGCAGTGAAATGGCGAACTACTATGCAGAAAAATCCCAGACAAAAATTGACGACATTGTATTTTATTACGTGTTTGGTTCTTTTAAAGTAGGTGTAATTTGTCAACAGATTTATCATCGCTACAAACAGGGCCACACTCAAGACCCACGGTTTGCCTCACTTATTTATGTTATTAAAGCGTGCGGAGAGAATGCGAGGAAGGCTATTTTTAATTTGAAAATTTGAAAGTTAAATCAATTTGAAAATGCATAGCTTCGACTCTTTTCATCTTCAAATTTTCAAATTGTATCATTTTCAAATTTAACTTATGGAAATAAAAAACGTCCTAATACTCGGTGCTGGCACGTTGGGCAGTCGGGTTGGTTTGCAAGCAGCCATCTCCAATTACTCGGTAACTGTTTACGACATCCACGAAAGTGCGTTGCAGCAATCTCAAAGAGTGATAGAAAAAGTAATACGCTATGCTGTAAAAATTGGAATGGTCAAAGAAGAAGATAAGCCTTCCATTTTAGCGCGAATAAAATTTACCATTGACCCTATAGAAGCTGTCCTCGATGCCGACATCATTAGCGAAAGCGTGACTGAAGACCCGACAACCAAAGAGAAAGTGTGGAAACACTTTGGTGAAATTGCACCGACAAAAACAATTTTTACAACCAATACCTCCTATTTACTTCCATCTCAGTTTGCTGCACTCTCTGGCAGGCCAGAAAAATTTTGTGCGTTTCATTTTCATGATGTGTTCACCGCTCGTGTGGTAGACATTATGCCGCACCCAGATACCGATCCAAAATTGATTCCATTGCTATTCGACTTCGGTAAAAAGTTAAATCAAGTACCCGTGTTGGTGAAAAAAGAATCGCCTGGCTATATTTTCAATTTTATGCTGATGGCACTCATTGGTGCTGCCGGCCGGTTGAAAACCAAAGACATAGGCAGTATTGAAGACATCGATAAATCATGGATGGTGAATTTTAATATGCCCATGGGGCCTTTTGGAATTTTGGATTCGGTAGGATTGGATACAGCTTGGCGTGTAACCAAAGATCGTGATGACTCTTCCTCAAAATCATTTTCAGAGTTGCTCAAAAGCTACGTTGATCAAGGAAAATTGGGTGAAAAGTCAGGCGAAGGCTTTTATAAATATCCCAATCCAATATTTAAAGACATTGATTTTTTAACAAAATGAGAACTGTGGTGGACTGAAAAGCAGTTGAGCTTCGTTAGGTGATTTGTACAGTGGGAGGCTAGTCTCGTACTTTGTATCTTTGATTTGTTAATCGAAATAAAACCATCACATGCGCCTATTCATCTTAATCTTAGTTTGGTCTGCCTTATTATATTCATGTAAGGAGGTAACATTTCCAGAAGCACAGCCAAAGGGCGTTGCCTCGCTGAAAGAAGTACCTCCATCCCTCCAAGGCATTTATCAAACCATAGAACAAACCACTGGGGAATTTTCTGATACACTGATCATAGAATCTTGGGGCTATCGCTTCAAAGACAAAAATGAAAAAGATTGGCTCACAAGAGGCACACTGAGTGATACCTTGGTACTCAAGTTCTATCAAAATTATTA
The DNA here is from genome assembly GCA_046155095.1 of Cyclobacteriaceae bacterium. Lineage (GTDB taxonomy): Bacteria > Bacteroidota > Bacteroidia > Cytophagales > Cyclobacteriaceae > ELB16-189. Next base: position 295,432 of record JBJXEB010000075.1, on the reverse strand, counting down.
TTTCCTAAATTTCAAATCGCAAGGCCAATGGGTACTACGCCTCATTCAACAAGACCCATCTGGAACTATTCGCTTTCTATCTATCGATTTAAAAGAGGATGCTAAACGCAAAGAGATTTTGAAAAAGCTTAAGAAAAAAATGCCCATAAAGGAAATCAAAGGCAAAGAGGATGACACCTTTTACCAAATTAATCCCACACCAGACCAGTTGATGCAGTTACTTAAAGAAGGGTATTTTACGGGAGATAAACTGAAAAAGATAAAGTAACCTACTTCAAAATACTCAAGAAAGCCATCCCTAAGTGATCAGATACATTTTTTCTGTATTGTGGGCTTTTGCGATACTCATCGGTAAGAAACTCTTTCCATACTTCATCCCAATCGCTTTGCTTTGACATTACAAATGCCAATTGCTCTGGATCACCAAAGTCAACATTTTGTTTTTTTACAGGCAACCTTCTGCGATTGGCATCCACAAACTCTGTAAAATCTAAAATGGTAAAAAGCTTGGAAGTAGATGTAATCTTCTTCAATATTTCTTGGCCAGATGGGCCAAATGCAATAGAAAGAGCAGGCCAATTTTCTTTTTTAACTTTATTAATGTATTTCACGTGGGTACTGCCACCAATGATTTCCGCTGAGTAGCCATCCAATTTTTTTGATAACTCAGCCATGGAGGTGACAGCGGGTGCATCTTTATGCGTAAGCAACACAACAGGATTCGAAATAAACGGTGGAGTGAATTTCAATATCTTTTTTCGTTCATCTGTGATGGTAACATTGGTTACCCCCAATATATTAACACCTTTTTGGGTGGTGGCTAAAAAATTGGTGAACACAGGTTCTTTGCCAACATATTGTAGCGTAATTTTTTTGCTGTATTTCTTTTGAACAAAAGCTACAAAGTCCTCTAGGATTTCTACGCAAAGACCTTCCGGCTTTCCATTCACCTCTTCTATGAGGCCAGCTTGCTCATAATATACAACAGATAAAGAGCCGCCCTCTGATTTTACTTTGGCCCAGCTATCGCCAATTTTTTGCGCGCAAAGTTGGCTTGTAAGCACAATGAGTACTGATATAAATAATATCTTCTTGTTCATACGATTATCATTTGAAAAGACAATGATAGTCGATCAACACCTCAATAAATCTTGATTATTGCTTTGGAACTTACATGATGGCAAAAATTTTGTCAGGTTAGCCTAGGTTTCACCCACTTTTTGTCTAACCATTGGATAAGCAAAATGAAAGTTAGGCTAAACACAAATAGACCTGGATAGCTCGCCCAGAACTTGAATGCCCCAAAACTAGGTTTGAAGCCACCGAGTACTGCTCCAACAACGGCCCCTATGAAAAGGAGAAATATCCCTGCTGCCAACCAACGCATTTCATACGCGGTAGATTTAGCTTCCTTCCTTTCAATCTGCTTAATTACCTTATCAGCAAAATTGATAGGTAAATTAAAATCAGGCTCAGTGGAAAGCGCATGGAATACTTTTTTATAGGCAATGCCATCTACACTAGCATCTGCCATGCCCGTTAAAAATTTGTTTTGAAGTTCTTCGTCTTTGGTCGTCATGGTACTATATCCATTCTTCTTTGCCAAGGTACTTCTTTACTTTCTCTTTTAACAAATGCCGTGCACGAAAAAGATAATTTTTTACTGTGCCTTCGGGCATGCCCGTGACGTTTTCAATTTCTTGGTAATTCATTTGATCTACATGATACAAGGTAAGCACCATTTTGTATTGAGCTGGAAGTTGATCTACCAATTTCAACACCAGTGCGTTCATCTCTTTGTCTTCTAATTTCTCTTCAGGATCCTCATCCGAAATAAAGTGAGCAGTAAAACTCTCCTCTTCGGGTATGTCACTAATTTCAATTTTCTTTTTTCGCAAATGGTTCACCCCATGTCGGTAAGCAATGGTGGCCACCCACGTGCTCAACTTCGATTGAAAATTAAACTCCCCCAACTTCTCATACACTCTCAAAAACACATCCTGACAAAGTTCCTCTCTGTCTTCTTTATGGTCAATGAGCCGCCCGATCATGTGCGCTACCAACCGCTCATGCCGTTTAACGAGTTGCTTAAAGGCCATCCTGTCGCCACTTAATACTTGCGATACCAAGGCCTTATCGTCCATCATTTTGGGGTTAGACACAACTATACATGCCGATGTTGCAGTAAGTTATGTAATTATAGGCTGGATCAGAGACAGGACAATCGCATTATATCGTAAAGAGAATGGAAATTTTAAAACCACATAGGCGCATAGTATGCAAGGCCTAGGTGCCTGTGTGGTTTAATATGTTCTTAAGATTTTACGCAATTACCCCATCAAACGCCTTCACAAACCCTTTCATCTCCTCAAAAGTACCGATGCTCACCCTGCACCATTCCTTTCCTTGGTAGTCCCATATCCTGATCAAGAAACCTTTTTCATCTAGTTGCGAGAGGATTTTCTTACCGTCTTTGGGTGCGGGGAATAACACTACGTTGGTCTGCGAGTGGCCGTAGAATATTTTTTTCATTTCAAGATAATCAGTGAGCACTTTGCGAGCGAGTGTATTCTTCTCGCGGGTCAGTTTCATAAAGTCTTCGTCCCCCAAGCTGGCTTTGGCCGCTGCAATGGCCGTTTGGCTTGGAGAAATAGTGTCTCCGTATTGAGCCACTTTTTTCAATGTGTCTGGGTGGCCAATGATATAACCTATGCGTAAGCCTGCCAGTCCATAAATTTTAGAAAATGTTTTGGAGACAATTACATTCGGATTGTTTTGCGCCAACCCAACCATCGACTTTTGTTGAGATGGCTCAAGGAATTCAAGATATGCCTCATCAGCATACACCAATGTTTTTTTGGAGGCCTCCTCGCAAAATGATTTCACAATCGAATCACCCACCACCGTGCCTGTTGGGTTATTCGGGTTGCAAGAAAACACCAAGCGTGTATCGCTTTTGATACCTGAAGCCAATGCTTCATAATTGTGTTCCAATTTTTCATTCAAGTCAATTTTATCCCACACTGCTTTCATTTGCTGCGCATAGTTCATCAACAAAGGAAAAGTAGGATAAGCCGATAGCACCCGGCCACCTTCTAATCCATAGGCGATTCCTGTTTGTACCAATAACTCGCCAGAGCCAGCACCGATTAAAACATAAGTAGGATCAACGCCTTCCTTGGTCGCAATTATTCTTTTCAATTCTTCCAACTCATCAAAAGCGTATCTATTCCCTCGCGAAAGACTTTCCATGACGGCTTTCTTCGCTTTCTCTGATGGCCCGTATGGATTTTCATTTGAGTTCAATCGCACTTTCTGATTTGAATTGATCTTCAAACCAAAGAATGCCCGTTCGGCCTCACTCATAGGCGCAGCCATCAGTCTTTCGGTGAGAGAAGAAGTTAGCGTTAAGCCTGCTGTAATGGCGAGCGTGGATTTAAACCAGTCTCTCCTTGTAAATTTTGATTCCATATTTTTTGTTATTTATTTTTTTGAGTAAACCACAAACTTCTGAGGAAGCATTCGGCCAGGGATAGAAGTGGAAAGCCCGAAGTGAGATGGATTTGTGCGTAGCCGGACTTGGAACGGATAGCCCGGTGGCGCCTCGCCAGGCCGCAAAACATTTCCGCAAAAATTCGTTCATGACCATCTTTATCGCCAAGGTTCTTTATTATAAAAAGTGACAAATGTTTGTCCGTCAATTACAATCATAGGGTCGCCATTCTTAGGATGGTTTCGTTTTTGAAATTGATACGATCCTTGTCCCCGGGTTTGCGAATTGTAATAGATACGATCGCCTTGTGCCGACCAAGTACCACGATCAGCATCTTGCGAAGCAGTACTGCCCGCTTCTACACTTCGCGAACTCTCTCCATAATATTCATACGAACCATCGGCACTTAATGTGATGCATGTACTTGAGCTACTGCCTCCTGAAGAAGTGCTATTGACGTTCACGTAGCACCATTTACCTACCAATTCTTGCGATACCGATTCTCTTCCACTTACGTTTTGCGCTCCGTTATTGGCAATGCCTTTGGTATACACTAATTGTTTTCCATTGACCACTAGGGTGAGTTGGTTGGTTGCAACCGTGTAAGCCATCATAATATTTCCTTGTGCGGTCACTAAGGTAACATAGCCCTGAGTAGTTTGGTAAGGATACGATTGCCCCAAGTAATTACACTGTCCGTCTTTTTTAAATTCAATCGTCTCGCCACTGCCCGACCATACCCCAAGTAAATTAGATGAATTGGAAGTGGTGATAGATTTGGGTGTTGTCAATGTTTTCTGACTGACAGGCTGTGGTTCGGCTTCTGCACCTTGTCTCGTAAAAGTGACCGCACCCTCTAGGTCACCTCCTGAAAGCATTAAGGCATTGTTTTGAAGAGTGTAATTGTATGGCGTGGTTGCGCCTGATTGTGTGATGGACAATTTACTCCCGCTGACGGTATAGGTAATTGATTCTCCATCAAACTCGCCCGTATTGTTTTCATTCAACATTAGTACCATTTGGTAGCCGAACTTAGAATTTTGCCAGATACCCGAAATCTTAGTTTGATTTTGAATTTTTGCACCTATCTGCGCTATGACAGAAAATGAAGTGAAGAGAAAGCCTAGAATCATGTGATTTTTCATAGCGATCAACTTTGACTCAACGAATGTACTGAAATGTTGAGACTTTGCGAATCAAATAGAAACTCATCACTTTGCCAGTGAGGAAGGAACTAAGACTTGTGGAAGTGGTTAGCCCAGTCCGCCTAGAAGGATGCTGCATTCAAACTTTTAAAGCGTAGCCCATTTAGTAAGCAAAAATCTACCCTTGTCTTTGTATCCTTGCTTTACGTACAACCTGTTTCCTTTTTCATTGTGCCTCTCTACCTCCAAATGAATAGCTTCAATACCTAACTTCGTTAATTCTTGCTCAACAAATTCCATTGCTTGTCTTCCAATACCTTGATCTCGGAAATCAGATTTAATATAAAATTCATCTATGAATGCATCTTGCCCACCGTATTCAAAACTAAAACCAAACGTGGCGCAGATGTAGCCTACCACCACACCATCTACATGGATCATCCATAGTCTACCAAGTTGGTTATTGTCGATTAGTTTCTGTAGGTTTTTTTGATTTCTATTTTTATCAAATGGATAGTGATCGATCAAATAAAAATCTTCCATCATCTGCAATATCTCTTCGCTATCGCTATGGGCCGCAAGTTTAAAGTTTGTCATTCGCCAGTAAATATTTCGCGAAGTACTGACTTAAATAGCAAAGAGACAATTAGGGCTTAGTCAATTGCCTGAATGGCGACAAAAAAAAGACTCTCCCATTGAATGAGAGAGTCTTTTCGATTAATGCAAACTAAATACCGCAGCTAAAACTTATAAATCATTGCCATACCTAAAGTGGTTTGGCTGTTGTAGGTAAACTCTCCTTTTGAGTCTATGAACTGTTGAGATTTCTCGCTTCCCACTCCAGTCACCTTATCAAAAATATCCATTCTCAACTCTGGCTTCAATAGTAAATGGCCATCAGCAAGTGTAAAGGTACTAGTTAATGTGTAGGTGGTGGCAGATGCTCCCACAGCTCCTTTGACAGGATCAATGTTTCTAAGCCCCCTAGCACCTGATGTATTGTCGAAATATTCTCCTCTGAAACCGAGACTGAATAAATCCGTGAAGGTGTAGATAAAGTATAAATTAGCACCACCCCAAGTTTTTGTTGCATTTACATCTCCATCAGCGGGAGTAAATGTGCCAGGTGAACCTAGTGCTCCTTTCTGGCTACCCATCATAAACCAATAGCCAATCAAAAACTTTTCAGTTGCTTGATAGGCACCATTCAAATCATAAACAGTAAAATTACCCTCTGGTGTGTTACCCAAAGCATCAGCAGTGGATTCGTTTGTAGTGATATAGTTGAAATAAACACTCAATCCTTTTGCTGGAACTAGAGATAATTGCCCAATCAAACCTTTTGATCGGTTATTATCATTTACGTAATCAAACCCATTGACTACACCTAGCATCAGCGACACTTTATCGCTAAATGCATAAGTGCCTTTTAAGCCTGTATGATAGAAAGGTATACCACTATTGAAAGTGTGGTTGATAGAGTAGAAATAATTAAGCGGGGCATCGATGTATTCATATCCAATGTGGGTACCGAACTGCCCAGCAATAAAGTTTAACTTATCAGTAGCATTGTATTTAAAATAAGCCTGCTTAATCATGATAGAAGACTGTAAATCATCTTTGCCAAGTTGATAACCGTACGCAGGAAATGCTGTCGATACATTACCATAATTGCCATATTGTGCACTAGGTCCAAATGCCAAATCAATCACTGCTTCTGATTTTTTATTGGTGTATTTAAAAACGGTTTGCACCATGCCCAACTGAAATTGGTCCACACGTCTATCAAAGCCACGGCCTACACCAGATTGCCCCATGTTATCGCGCGAAGATGGACTGTTGAAATTAGTAAAATAGTAAGAATCCAAATACCCTGAGATGCTCAACTTGCCTTCCTCTTTGACAACAGAATCTGGTTTTGGTTTTGCTTTCTGCTCATCCAGCATCATAATAGGTTTTTTATCTAACGAAGCAACTAGTTGAGACCCTTGTGTCTGGGCTCTAGCCTGTATGACAAGACAAAGCAGTAGCAAGGCTAAAAGCCCTTTTGTAAAATTTTTCATGTTTTGGTTGGGGTTAAAGTTTATGAACAAATATAAAGCCCTCCGATAGATTTGCAATCGGAGGGCTTGGTTGGTTTCTACTAAACCGCTTCTCGAAGCGGCTCCATTTCAAAGGCATGGAGTTTCTCACCGTGCTGACTTACATCTGACCCGATTTCTTTTTCCTCTTTGCTGATCGTCATAGGAGAAAGCAAGTCAGTTATTTTAAGGATGATGAAAGAGCCTACTACAATGAATGTAATAGCGAAGACCAAGCCAATCAACTGAATTTTGAACAAGTTAAATTCACCGAACAATAAACCGTTGCCCGTTGTGTTGGCTGCGTTCACTGCGGTATTAGCTAAAAATCCAGTCATCAACATACCTACTGCACCACCCACGCCATGGCAAGGGAACACATCCAAGGTATCTTCCAATGAAGATTTTGATCTCCAGCTAACAACCAAGTTACTGATCAAGCTAGCAATAGTACCGATGAACAAGCTAGAAGGGATGGTAACAAATCCAGCTGCAGGTGTGATGGCCACTAAACCTACTACTGCACCAATACAAAAACCAAGTGCCGATGGCTTCTTGCCTTTCACCACATCAAACAATACCCAGCAAAGGCCAGCTGCAGCAGAAGCTGTGTTGGTAGTAGCGAAAGCAGAGGCAGCCAACGTGCCAGCACTCAACGCACTTCCTGCATTGAAACCAAACCAACCGAACCAAAGAAGACCTGTGCCCAATAAAACAAACGGGATGTTCGCAGGGGACATCGCTACTTTCTTCACTGTCTTATCGCGTAGATAAATAGAAGCTACCAACGCAGCAAAGCCAGCCGACATGTGCACTACTGTGCCTCCTGCAAAATCAAGCACGCCCAATTTGAAAAGGAAACCTTCTGGATGCCATGTCATGTGAGCCAAAGGCGCGTAGATGAACAGTGAGAACAATACTAAAAAGATAATGTATGATTTAAACTTTACACGTTCGGCAAATGTACCTGTAATAAGCGCAGGCGTGATGATCGCAAACTTCAATTGAAAGAAAGCGAAGAGTATCAAAGGAATAGTAGGTGCCAATGACCAAGGCTTGCCTTCCAGCACGTTTTGAAACATAAAAAACGAAGCAGGATTTCCAATAAACCCTCCGATGGTATCGCCAAAGGCAAGGCTGAAACCTACAACTATCCAAAGCACACTAATCACGCCCATAGCGATGAAGCTTTGCAACATGGTTGAGATAATGCTCTTGGTATCGACCATTCCTCCGTAGAAGTAAGCCAAGCCGGGAGTCATTAATAATACCATGGCAGAAGCCATTAGCATCCAAGCTACATCACCAGAGTTGATTCCCTCCGTAACAATAGTGGATGGCACGGCTGGGATAAAGAGCGCCAGTATGCTGACGGCCACCAGAAGCACCAAATAGATAACTGATTTTTTCATAACGTTTATAATGTTTGATTAAGGTTGGGTTAACAATTATTTCATAAAGATTGAACAAATGGGGTAATTTTTAATCCATTTTTCAAAATTTATTACCGAATTCGTTTGTAATAGGGTGTTTTTTGAACCTATTTTCAATAAAAACAGAATTTTTTAGATGGAATGGGGTGAAAATCAGAATAAGCGCGAGGAGAGAGGACGCGAATGGGGATGGACGAGGTACAAAGTAGGAGGTACGAAGTACGAATTACGAATTACGAGGGACGAAGTGCAGTGTTTATCAGCATTCGTAGCTGCTGCCTCGTAAATCGTACCTCTTAGTTCGTACTTATTTTAATAACCAGTCCACCACTTTTCATTAGGATAGTCTTTACCAATAGCTACTGGTTGCCCGATCATGGGAGTTGTAAGCGTCACTCGCCTTTCTTCGGCTGCGCGACTAGCCCGCTCGATGGGCTCGTTCCACGCGTGCAAAGAAAGTTGAAACTTGCTCCAATGCACAGGCATCAACACTTTTGCTTGTAGATCGATACTTGCTTGCACAACTTGTTCTGGCATCATGTGGATGAGCGCCCAACCTTCGTTGTACTGTCCGCACTCTAGCAGGGCCAGATCAAACGGACCGTATTTTTCGCCAATGGTTTTGAAATGCGTATCATAACCCGAATCGCCACCGAGATAAAGATTATAGTTAACAGTTTTTAGTACGAATGAAGACCACAGTGATTTATATCTACCAAAACCTCTGCCTGAAAAATGACGAGCGGGTGCGGCCGTCAATTCCATTCCGTCAATCTGTTTGCTCTCCCACCAATCAAACTCGACAATCTTATCAGGAGCTACTCCCCATCTTTCTAAATGTGCGCCCACGCCAAGAGAAGTACAGAATAGTTTGGTTTTCGATTTCAATTCGAGGATTGTTTTGTAATCGAGGTGATCGTAATGATCGTGTGTGATAAAAACCAAATCTAAGTCAGGGAAATCATTTGCTGTATAAACATTGGAGCCAGCGAAATTTTTTGTTAGGAATGTGACAGGCCCCGCATTGCCGCTGAATACGGGATCAACCAAAATATTTTTGCCATTGATTTTAATAAAGTAAGACGAGTGGCCAAACCACACCAACTCGGGTTGCTCGCTAGTTATATCTTTTAAATCGGTTTTAACAGACGGTAATGTTGCTGACGGAGCAGATGTTTTGAGTGGATTGAAAAACTTCCAGGCCGTTTGGAAGGCAGAAAAATCTTTTGACTGCACAGGGGTTTCGCTGAGGTTTTGGAAAGCACCGTTTTTGTAATTGGGCGATTTTTCGATGCGCGTCAATCGCGCGCCAGTTGGGTCTGCGCCAAACACGGCTGTCTTTGTGAAAAAATAAATACTTAGTGCTATCACTATAATCAATGCGAGAATGAACATAAGGATTCGTTTTATGATTTTCACTTTGATTACAAGACGTAAAGGAACGGATTTTATTTTTTTCAAGCATTGATAAAAAATGCATTGCCACGGAAGCACGGAGAATCGCGTAAGATTCAATTTTGAACCACATAGAAACATAGGCATATAGGATTTCACATAGTGTTTTGAGGACCTTCTATGTGTGTGTTTACTATGTTTCTATGTGGTTCAGTTTCGAATATTTTAACTAAAAAGTTTTTAAAAATTGAAAAGTGTTGAGTTAACTTTGAAATTAACTTTTGGGAAATGCTAAAGTTCACAACAACTATTCAGCGGTTTGATAAGAAAGGCGAAAAGACGGGGTGGCAATATATTGAGATCAGTGCGGCACAGGCCAAGAAGTTAAAGGACAGCAAGGTCTCTTTTCGGGTGAAGGGGAGCATTGATTCACTGGCCATTCAAAAAACAGCCTTGCTACCGATGGGTGAGGGGCATTTCATTTTGCCAATGAACGGCACGATTCGCAAAGCCATTGGCAAAAAGCATGGCGACAAAGTAACGGTGACCTTTGAGCTGGACGAACGCAAGCTCATTATCTCGCCTGACTTGATTGCGTGCCTCAAGGAAGACCCCGAGGCGATGAATTTTTTTAAATCGCTGCCGCCCTCGCACCAAGGCTACTACAGCAAATGGATTGAAAGTGCCAAGACCGCACAGACAAAAACCAAGCGCATAGTGATGGCCATCAATGGTTTTGCCAAGAAACAGGGGTATGTGGAGATGATGAGGGAGAATAAGACGAGGATGGATTGATTTTAAATAAATCTTGATATTAGATTGAAATGGTTTCATTCTTGCTAAAGATGTTGAAATAAACTTTAAGTATTGTAGGGTTTTTATCAATTTTCAAAAAATCAGTTAGTGAGTCTCTTAATTTACGGGAGCCCCTAAATCGATTCCAGTAGTGCATAGTGTGATACTCCAATATCCAAGATGGCTTAAAGTTTGAATAATCGAAACCATCAATATCAAGAAGCCAACCATAATATGGATCAACAAGTCGAATCTTATCAAATGCAGCATGCTTCAAATCAATTTGAAGCTTGAAGCAAAGATTTATCAGCATATTTAGGTTGTCAAATCTTTTGCTCTCTCTTCCAGAAAACATATTTCTAAACGAAACAGAATCATCTTTAGGAATGGATTTCTTTACGAATTCATCAAAATAATTATTATACTCTATAACATCATAAATAACAGAAATATAATACAGGTCAAAATCAAATTTTATTGCCAAATCTTTTTCTATTTCACTTTTTATAGTCAACCTCTGAGCCTCATTACCAACTTTATAAAAATACACTATAGAGGAATTTCTATATTTTTCTCTATGCTCATGCAAACCATTAAAAAATAAATTTTTTAACAAAGAGAAGTGGGATATCGGGATTCCATGATTTGAATCAGAAACTAAAAGGGCACTAATCAGTTCGAAAGATTCATCGCAATGGTATTTAGTGTTAATCAATATTAGCTCAGAGAAAGCCGCTTTAGTTTCGTTTGGAAGCTCATCTTTTATTTTCCATAAAAACTTGCGAAAATATTTGATTTTTCTTTCCGAAATTTTGGTTTCATTCTCAAGAAATTTTAACAGTTTAATAGCAAAAGCAATTTTTGAATGCTTATCCAAATCTAATAATCGAAATAAAACTAAGATATTGGAAAATACACGATTATATTTCTCCCAAAAATACATGTTCTCTTTTTCGCAGCTAACACTAAACTGATATTCCGTAGCAATATCCCCATCCAAAAAATTGAAACAAATCTTAATAAAAGATTCACCTTCGGGTGTATTTACTTTACATTTTAGAGTCTCAACATGATACCTATTGATGTATTTCTCAATAATTTCCGGATCCCCGTAATAAACCAATCTCTTTAAAAGATAATCATCAAAGAATAGAAGTTTACTTCCTTGATCGTCAGGTATTGAGTGAGAAACGATTAAACCCTCTATGAATACCTCAAACAAATCACTGAACTCAGTGAAGCCGTCATAAATTATATTGTTAGAATTGAGGAAAGAATCAAAAGCCGCAAACTCATTGATTAGGCTAATTACATTAGTATTAGAACTGAATCCACCATTTGTTTGAAGTTGGTAATTATCACGAATCTCTTTTACCAAATCATATATTCTTATTACTGTTTCAGAATAGAATGATCCCTCTGCAATCCATTGTATGAATTTATCATTTTCAATATTTGATGTTTCTCTCGCAACATCCTGAAGATTAATCGCTTTTAATTCTGATACAATTTTATCTTGAGCCTTTTCACCCCAATAATGATTATCTATAAACACCGCTAGTTTAAGCAGGTTATATTTAGATATGAAGTAAGTCGTATAATGATTGCTTTCTTTCGCCCATTTTGCTAATTGGCTAAAAATCTCATATGCTTTAATGAAGTTTCCAATTTGATAGTTTATGTAACCTCTTTTAAGCAACTCATCTTTTGTGTCTCCACTTTTGGGATTGACTTGATCAAATGCTAAGTGAAAAGAAAAGCGATTATAGGTGCATCTAACACAATCACATACCTTGTCTTCAAGCAATCTTAAATCAACTTTTTCATTTTGCTCTCCCAATCTTATGTAAAAGATCAAATTGTTATTCAATTTCCTCATCATTCCGCTTATCTGGTTCTCGTAATCGCCAATATTTTCAATGAGAATAGGATCTGAAATAATGATGTGATTATTTTTGAATGTTACTGATTTGAATAAATCATAAAGAAGTTGATTATCGGTTTCTAGGGTGAAGAGGTCGTAATAAGACCATGATTTTTGATTTATTCTGAATGGAAAATCTCCTTTTAATAAGTGTATAGGGTAAAAACCTATTTCTTTATATCTCTTTGAGACATATTCGCTTAGTTGCCCAATTATTGATTGATTCCGATTAATTTCAAGGCCAACTTCTTTTCCAATAAGAGCAACATCAGTATCAATTTTAATGGGTGCTAGATCGTTATTGGCGATGAGGCTTAAAATGATCTCTCTTGGTTTTCTAAAATACCTTACTGATAGGCCGGGATATTCAGATAGAATATCAGGATGAAGTTTCTCAATTTGTCCCTCATGAAAACCAAAATCTGTATGGTTATCTGAGAGAAAGAATATTTCTGATATCGAATTTTCTAAAGCAAATTCCAATGAGGAAAATATAAGTGACGAATCATTTCCACTATTCTTCTTATTGTGAAATGGTGCTTTATTCGCTTTTTGTTGATCAAACGTTTTTATTTTAACTGAATCTTTAACTGGAATCTTGATGCCTCCTACAAGGAGGTCATCGATAATTTTAATTTGAGCTAAAAGAATGTCCTTAGCAATTTGAGTTTGACTTTCAGTTATTGGAACATTATGTAGCTTTAGATTTTTCTCGTCTTCTGATAATTTTTTGGCTATTATCGATTGCTCTTTATCTCTATGCTTTTGCCATTCTTCAATAAGTACCTCTGGGCAAAAAAGACAAATTGCTTTATTTTCTACCCACGCTTTAAATTGAACTAACTCCTTGCTCAATTCACTCTTGTTTACCAATTGTTTCCAAGAGCAAGTATCAATTAACAAATAGATCATTCCAGGCCTCCAATTAAGGAGCTAAGTACTGTGTCAAACTGTTAAAAACAAAAAAAGCCGCTACTTTCTGTAACGGCTTGATCTTCAATGTGGGAGCTGAGGGGTTCGAACCCCCGACCCTCTGCTTGTAAGGCAGATGCTCTGAACCAGCTGAGCTAAGCTCCCATTATATGTTCCAAACTATCCCCATAAGCTATCAAACTAAATATTTCTCGCTTTTGGGACTGCAAATGTAAGAGAGAATTCTTTTTGCGCAAAAAAAACTTTTTAAACCTCTACTCTCCAGTTTGTTCAATTAGACCGAGAAAGTTGGGTTTAAGAGCATAAGGAATCTACTTTAAAGACCAGGCTATATTCAGATTTAAAATTAAAGAGTAAATTACTCGTTCATATTAAAACCCTCTCATTATGAAAATCTTAAAAGTAATTGAAGTATTGGCCTCTTCAGAAAAAGGCTGGGATGATGCCGCACAGAATGCAGTGAAGATTGCATCTAAAAGTGTGCGTGGCATTAAGTCGATCAACATTCAAAACATGAGCGCCTTGGTAGATGGCAAAAAGATTGTCGAGTACCGCATCAATGCGAAGCTGAGCTTTGAGATTGACAAGTAGTTGCTAAAACCTGAATTGACAGTTGATAAATGGGTAAGCGATTTTTTTACGACAATTTTGCGATTAAATATGATATTATAAATACTACCAATGACATGGTTGCGTGCCAATAAAGGTTCATCTCGTTTGGTTTACCTTTGGCACGCAATTATGCCTAGCATATCCACAGGTTAAAAACCCATGGCTATTAATAGCTAACCCGCTGGATGGTATTTGCACGCATTCCCCCACAATTTTATTTTTTCACACTGAGCTTGTGCTTGAATCATCGGCCAGTTTAAAGTTAGAAATCTGAGGAGTGGCAAGCACTACAAGAGTGCGTTAACTTAGGATATAGTTAGATCAACCTGACACCTACTCCGTTCACTTTTTCCTTTTGCCAGGGAGTATAAGTTTTTTTACTACTTTGTCAAAATCACTTTCCAATAATTTATCCTGTGCAATAATGTTTCAAAACGGCTTCTTCATTGAACTGCAAGAACGCATCCAGTTTTAGTATCCAATCTTTCATGTACATCACAACACCTTTCAGTGCCTGATTCTCGGCAAAGTCCAGATACATGGTCACGATTCGGTTAAGTCCACTCAATTCCTTTCGTTTAAATAATTTTTTGCAACGCCCACATCTGTTTTTCGGATGCTTCCCTTTGGGGCGTTTTTCCAAGTGGTTAAGCCCATATTTTCTTTGGTGCTGTTCACCCTTGCTACAATTAGTTCGGCTGCTGTTTGTCCAGTAATTGCCCAATGTAATTTGTTTTGAACGGTTGCAAAAAAATCTCTTGCGCTTTGTGTTTCTACATTATAGTCGGCACTGCATTGGGTGTAGATGTCGGTAATTTTTTGATAGAACCTGCGTTCGCTGCTCCTAATGTCGCGTATCCTTGCAAGCTGCTCTTCAAAATAATCTTTTCCGAAAATGTTGTTTGGGTTTTTCAGACGCTCATCATCCATTGTAAAACCTTTGATGATGTATTCCTTCAAGCGCTCCGTTGCCCAAATACGAAATGCTGTTGCCTGACTGCTGTTTACACGATAGCCAACCGAAATGATTACATCAAGATTGTAATACTTTGTGATTGTTTCCTGTGTTTTCCCTTTAATGGCACCGTGCGGAGTGGTCTGTGCAAAATTTGCACAGACCACTTTGCTCATTCAATTCGCCAGACTTAAAGATATTGCCAATGTGTTTTGTAGCAACAGTTCTGTCCACACCAAACAAGTCGGCAATCTTTTGTTGAGTAAGCCAAATGGTTTCGTTCTGCAAATAGATTTCTACTTTCACATTTCCATTTGGAGTTGCGTAAAGCAAGATTTCATTGAACCCTTCGGTTGTTATATTTTTCTTCTTAGCCATTTACTGGTCTTGTTTTTTTGCTGATAACTCCAGCAAGATTTGTCAAATTTAGTTTTAGTTTACGAAACTCCATCAGATAAACTTCGTCTACCACTCAATAATGCTTGATCTTACGAAACTCGCTACAAGGTAAAACTTAAGGGTTAAAAGAAAAGTGACGCGCTGGCATGGGCAAGGGATAGCAACGGAAAGCCCGAAGTGTGATGGCATTGCGCGTGGACGGACTTGGAGTGGATAGCCCGGTGGCCTTGCGCCTCGCTTGGCCATGCCCCAAAAATATTTGCAATTCACTACACTCATCCCACAACTCATGTCAATTGGCTTGGGTGGGGGGCAACCATGCTGCACCTTTGTGCCGTTAGGCTATTAAAATAAACTGACCATGAAGACGATTGCAGTTATCATCACGCTTATCGCAAGCACTTTTGCGCAGGGGCAAGACAGGGTATATTCTTCGAGCCGCACCACCAATAATAAAACTACGTTCAATCATTCCAACGGCATCTCTAGTTTCAACGTGGAGATGCGCGGCAAAATAGAACTGGCCGATAACGACAAAGACATCAAGAGTATGTCGGCAGATGGGTACCTGGAAATTACCAAAACGGTTTTCGGCAGCAAGCGATCTATTGTAATCACACCATTGGGCAGCGGATTGAAGCGCGAGTATTATGAGGGGCGTACGCAAGTGGCCTTTGAACCTGAGGGGCGCAAGTGGCTATCGGAAATCATGCTGGAGCTGGTGCGCACGACTACTATTGGTGCAGAGAGTCGTGTGAACCGATTTTATAAACAAGGCGGCTCGAACAGTGTGTTGAATGAAATCAGGCAGCTAGAGAGCGACCATGTGAAGGCGCACTATGCATCGCTGCTCATGAAGTTGCCCGTTGCCGTGGCGGAATATGGCGTGATCACTTCAAGTATTTCCAGCACGATTGAATCGGATCACTACATCACGGAATTTTTGAAAGACAATATTGACAAGTTCATGCAGAGCAAGGATGCCACCGAGGCATTGTTTGCCGCCACACGCAAGATGGACTCGGATCATTATAAAACGGAGGTGATCAAAGAAGCGTTGACGAGTGCGCCTGCTTCGCTTGAAAATATTAAAATCATTATGCAGGCCACGAGCAACATGGACTCGGATCATTATAAAACCGAAGTGCTGACGGCTTTACTCAAACAAAATAATTTGACGGATCCGATTATTGCAGAGATGATCAACGCCACGAAGAATATTGACTCGGATCACTACCGCAGTGTGGTGCTCAACAAAGCATTGGCAAAGCAAGGCTTGTCGGCCACATCGTATCAACGCGCGATTGAATCCATAAAAGATATTGACTCTGACCACTACAAGGCGGAGGTGCTTACGAACTTGTTGCAGAAAAGTATTAGCGCAGAGGCGTTGAACAATTTGATACCGATGATTTCTTCCATTGAATCGGATCACTACATCACCAACGTGGCGAACGAAATTGTGAAGCGGCAAAATCTATCGGACGAATCGTTTCAAAAATTGATGGAGGCCGTGAGCGGCAATGGTAGCGATCATTATATGTCGGTGTTTTTGCAAACGGCACTGGAGCGGCCCAACTTGAGCAAGCAAAATATTCTCTCGGTGTTGAACGCCACCGCGCGAATTGGTTCTGACCATTATATCACGGAAGTGTTGACGGATGCTGCTTACAAAATCAAAGCGATGAACGATGCCTCGCTGAAGGATGCCTATCGGGTGGCTGCGAAGCGGATAGAATCGGAAACGTATTATGGAAGGGTGGTGAGGGCGATTGAATAATGATTTGGTGGCATGGCCAAGCGAGGCGCAAGGCCAGCGGGCTATCCGCTCCAAGTCCGTCCGACACACAAGCCAAACACACTTCGGGCTTTCCGCTACTATCCCTTGCCGATCTCACAGAAATAAGTGTAGAGTCATATTCATAATGCAGAAGCCAGAATGAAAATTCCAAATAGAATAACGCTCCTACTTAGATCATCTGTGGCGTGCCAAAGAAAGAGTCACTTCGATTTGGAATTACCTATGGCACGCTTAAATCCTCTACCATTAAATCCCCGGAGTTAAAAACCCGGGGCTACTAACAGTGAACCCGGCTGGGGTTCGTGTTAATATGAAAGATATTATACACATTTGATTCTGTAGAATAAACCGAAAATTTTATGCTAACTTTTGATTCTATCTATGTGTGCATTACTATGTCTCTACTGTGCCTATGTGGTTCAAAAAATTTTACTCTAAAATAATTCTATGACGACTAAATTATATACCTTCCAGTCGCCATGCCCAATTCAAAATTTCACATTTCTTCTTTCATGAGAAAGTACTTGCTGCTTGCTACTGGGTGTACGGGGTTGGGCGTGTTGTTGTTTATCTTTATTCATTATAGCGAGAATGGATCGCTTGCGCCTCTTCATCTTTGGAAAAAATATCTTTTGTTGATAGCTCTTACCAATGTGTTGGGTTTTATCATTTTTCAAATTGATCAGCTACTGGATAAATTCATTCATTGGAAAAGTCAGTTTCTGTTGCGCTTTGTTAGCGGCTTGGTCGGCAATGTGCTCACGGCATTATTTTTTATCAGTTTACTGGGCAAGTATTTATTTGGCCTTTCGCCCGAGGGGATATTGAAACTCAACGTGGCGTTTACGATTATCGTTTTCATCTACGAGATTTTCTACGGTTTGTTTTATTCTTACCATCACTATGCGGTAACTCAAGCGGAACAATTGCGGTCTGACCGCTGGCAGTTAGAACTTCAATTTGAATCGTTGAAAAACCAAATCAGTCCGCACTATCTTTTCAATTGCCTCAATACTGTTTCTTCATTGTTATTTAAAGACACGCGCGTGGCGGAAGAGTTTATCCGCAGAATGGCCGATACGTTTCGCTATGTGCTTTCGCATCAAAAGCAAAAACTCGTGTCATTGCGCGAGGAGTTGGAGTTTGTAAAATCGTATTATTTTTTGTTGCAAGTGCGGTATGAGTATCATTTGAAATTGGAAATAAACATTCCTCAAAATATTTTGGATAGCTCCATTCCACCCATGACGCTGCAACTGCTGGTAGAGAATGCCGTGAAGCATAACAAGATCAGCAAAGAAAATCCATTGCTCGTGTATATTGGTGCGCAGGATAATCAGCGCATTGTAATATCCAACACCAAAACAAGTGGGGCGCAAGCGGTCACTAGCTTTCGAGTGGGTCTTGAGAACATTCACAAACGCTACAGCTTTTTTACCAATGAAAAAGTGGTGGTGCGCGATGAAGAGAAATTTTTAGTGATGCTGCCAGTGTTGAAAAAGACTTTAAGCCAAGTGTCAAGTGCAAAAAGACAGACCGCATTAAATGGATTGACGCCTAGTTACATCACTCAAAGCAACGGAGCATGAAGAAGATTTTTATTCATAATCCCTTCTTCCGAATTTTCGCACCGCCAGTGTTTGGTGTTTTTGTTTACTTGATCATTTTGCTTGTCAATAATGACGTAGCTCGAATTGGTACGTTAGTTACTAATGAAGAAGTGTATGCCAGCATAGTTCTAAGTCTAATTTCTTTTGAGTCGATGCGGTTTACGCTTGTGTTACTCAATCGCTTTTCGTTGCCGAAGGGTAACAAGATTGCTATTCAAGTTCTGGTGACAACCGCTGTGAGCGTTGCCATTGTGTTGCTCGCCATCTCAAGCTATTACAAATGGGTGATTGGGTTTGATATCAGTCCACGTGAGCTTTGGCTCTTTGGAATTATTTTCGCGCTTACCTCTTTACTTTATTGTGCTCTATACATTGGCAATCAATACATGCACTTAGAAAATACCTTGCGCATTGAGCAAGAACATAAACTCCGTGAAAGTTTGGAGTCTGAATTTTTGTCTTTCCGCCAAGAGATCAATCCTGATTTGTTATACGATAGCTTGGAAGAATTGATTCTTTGCCTTCACAAAAAAACGGATACGGCTGAAGAACTGATCGATAGCTTGGCTGCTTTGTATCGTTATCAATTGATCCATCGACAAAAAGAGTTTGTTTCGTTGGGTGAAGAAGTCAACGCAGTACAGCACTTGATCCGATTGGCAAATCAAAAACACAAAAATACTATTCGATGGATAAACAAAATGGAAGATGCTGCTTTGATTGAGTTAATGCCCGGTGCATTGGTCACCGCAGTAGATAGCATCTTGCGAAACACGTTAATATCTGCCGATGCGCCTTTAACACTAACGCTTTCGCAAGAAGACGAGGAGTATTTTGTTTTGCACCACGACCTGAACGACAAGCTTCAACTCCATCCAGAAAGTTTGGAAGCCTTTCAGCGTTTGCAGCGATCGTATTCTGTTTATAGTGACCGCCCTTTTGTGCAAGTGAAGGCAGGGCGAGAAAATTATATTAAATTTCCCATGATCACTGTTGATCACTCCGTAACTGAACTTGCATGAGCCTTTCGCTAAACGTATTGATTGTGGAAGATGAAACCCCCGCGGCCGAAAAGCTGGAGCGATATCTACAACGGTATAGTCAAGATATTAAAGTGAAGGCAATTTGTGATTCCATTGAAAGTGCTGTCGTGTGGCTAAAAGAAAATCAGTCCAACGTAGAATTGATTTTTATGGACATTCAACTGAAGGATGGGCTCAGCTTCAATATATTCAAAGAGGTAACGGTGCAGAAGCCCGTGATTTTTGTCACCGCTTACAATGAATACGCGCTCGATGCCTTTAAAGTAAACAGCATCGACTATTTATTAAAGCCCGTAACTTTTGATGATCTCAGTGCAAGCTTGAAAAAATTTGAAAACCTGCGTGAGCAGATGACACCTACCGAGGCGAAGCAAGAGAAAATAAAATTGCTGGCTGAAAGCAATACAAATAAAACCTACAAAGAACGCTTCATGGTGAAAGTGGGCGACCACATCCGCTCCATCACTATCGATCAAGTGCTTTTCTTTTTTGCCGATGGACGGGATGTTTATCTCGTGACCATTCAACTAAGAAAATTCATTATCGACTTTACTCTTGAATCATTGGAAGAAGTGCTGAGTCCAAAAAATTTCTTCCGAGTCAATCGCTCTTTTATATTACACATTCCATTTATCCAAGATGTGGTAGTGTATTCCAACAGTCGATTAAAAATTTCTACGCAGCCTGCTTGGGACAAAGAAATAATAGTGAGTAGAGAAAAGGTAAATGAATTTAAGGAGTGGTTTGATGGGGTGCATTGAAAGGTGAGAGGTAAGGGGTAAGAGGTACAAGGTAGTTGGTATAAGATTTGGTAAACACCTCTTATCTTACCAACTACCTCTTAACACTTACCTCTCACAATTACATGTCCTTCTTCGCCAGTGGTGGAATCACTCCCATATTATACCAAGTGAAAGCATATTGATCGGCAGTGCCTTCAATTGCTTTTGATAAATTAGAAGAGCCGTGCCCTGATTTTGTTTCGATGCGAATCAACACAGGGCTATCGCCCACATGGTTTTCTTGAAGTGTAGCGGCAAACTTGAATGAGTGTGCCGGGACTACGCGGTCATCATGGTCGGCTGTTGTTACCATTGTGGCAGGGTAGGTTGTGTTTGGCTTTAATGCATGGACAGGGGAATATTTTTGCAAGTACTCAAACATTTCTTTTGAGTCATCGGCTGTGCCATAGTCGTAAGCCCATCCCGCCCCAGCGGTAAACTTGTGGTAGCGTAGCATGTCCATCACACCCACGGCAGGCAGCGCAACTTTTGCCAAGTCAGGTCGCTGTGTCATAGTGGCCCCCACTAACAATCCTCCATTCGATCCACCCGAGATGGCGAGGTAAGAACTTGAAGTATATTTTTCTTTGATGAGATATTCACCAGCGGCAATAAAATCGTCAAACACATTTTGCTTGTTCATCTTCGTACCTGCCAAATGCCACTTCTCTCCATACTCGCCACCGCCACGCAAGTTTGGTTGTGCATAGATGCCTCCATTCTCTAACCACACAATGCGCGAAGTGTTGAATGAAGGAGTCAAGCTGATGCTAAAGCCACCGTATGCATAGAGCATCGTTGGGTTTTTTCCATTTAGCTCAATTCCTTTTTTGTGCGTGATGAACATTGGCACTTTCGTTCCGTCTTTGCTCGTATAAAAAATTTGTTTTGTTTCGTAATCATCAGGGTTGAAATCTACTTTTGGTTTTTCATGTAAAGTTGATTTGCCCGAAGCAATATCGTACTTGAAAATGGAAGTGGGATAAGTGAATGAAGTGAACGAATAATAAATTTGTTTGTCTGCGATCTTACCACCAAATCCATCTGCTTTGCCGATTCCGGGCAGTTCCACTTCGCGCTCAGGCTTTCCTGTAAAATCAAATTGGGTGATGAGTGTTTTTGCATCCTTCAAGTAATTGACAAACATTTTTCTATTGGCTGTGCTCACACCCTGCATGGCATTGTCATTTTCTGGTACAATATCTTTCCAATTTTCTATGGTGGGCTTGGCGAAATCTACTTCCACAATTTTATCTTTGGGTGCATTCAAGTTAGTTTGAATAATCAATCGAGAGCCATCGTTGTCAATCACGTTGTGGTTGTTATCAAAATTACCAACCACCGTTATCAATTTGCCTTTGGGGTCTTTCAAGTCTTGAACGTATAGTTCATTGCCTGTAGTACTGGTTGAAGCCGATACAACTAAGAATCGTTCGTCTTCGGTAAGGCCAGCACCCACATACCTACGTGGCGTTTGCTCCCCACCAAAAATTAGTTGATCGGTGTTTTGCTTCGCACCCAGTTTATGAAAATACAGTTTGTGGAATTGGGTTTTCGCAGAAAGCTCACTGCCTTTGGGTTTGTCATAGCTGCTGTAATAAAACCCTTCGTTGCCCTTCCAGGCAAGGCCACTGAATTTCACATCGCGCAAGGTGTCTTCTACAATGCTCTTATCAATTGTTTTGATTACGATCACTTTTCTCCAATCTGAGCCACCCTCTGAAATTTGATAGGCTGCGAGCGAACCATCTTTGCAAAAAGAGATTCCCGCCATGGAAGTAGTTCCATCTTTGGAAAAAGTATTGGGGTCTAAAAATAACTCAGGCGTGCCGTCTTCGCCTTTTTTGCGATACAACACACTTTGGTTTTGAAGTCCGTTGTTTTTATAGAAATAATAAAAATCACCTTCTTTGAAGGGGGCACTCAACCGTTCATAGTTATACAATGCTTCCAATCTTTTTTTGATCGTTTCGCGATAAGGTATCTTTTCCAAAAACCCGAAGGTAACTTCGTTCTGCGCTTTCACCCAATTGGCCGTGGCCTTGGCGGTGTCATCTTCCAGCCAACGGTAAGGGTCACTTACAGCAGTGCCGAATAGGGTATCAACAGTGGAAGCTTTTTCAGTTAATGGGTATTTCATCAATGTTGTTTGTTCTTTCGGTTTAGAACAAGCAAACAACATTAGTGTTAAAACAAATAAGATGCTAAATTTATACATGGCTTTAGATTTTTTGAAGAAGTGAAGGTAGTCGATAGCCTTTCGCAGAACAAATCATTTTAACTCTTTACCAATGTAATTTATGAATAGCTCTAAAACACTTTTGATCGGAAATATTCTTGCATTAGTGGTAGTGCTTATCATTAATGTCCTTGCCAATCTATTGCCGATCAATGGCATGAACACAGGTCAAATCTCTGATTTGTACCCAAGTCTTTTCACTCCAGCAGGTTTCACATTTTCTATTTGGAGCGTGATTTACTTGTTACAAATTGGTTTTGTAATCGTGCAATTCCGAGTTAAAGACGAAAGTTACTTCAGAGAACTGTCTCTTTGGTTTTGGCTTTCATGCATTGCCAATTTTAACTGGATTTTAGTATGGCAATATTTATTTACGGCAGCGTCAGTGGCGGTCATGCTTGTGTTGCTTTTTTCGCTTACGCGGATTTTTCTGTTGCTTCAAAAAAGTAAAATGAGAAATAGACTGGAATGGGCATTCATCAAGCTTCCGTTTGTAGTTTACTTAGCGTGGATTTGTGTGGCCACGATTGCAAATATCTCTGCACTGTTGGTTTCGCTGAATTGGAGTGGTGGCTTTCTATCTCACGAATATTGGACGATCATTATGATCTCGATTGCTGCGCTACTAGGTTTGTTCATTGCTTACAAATTTAAAGAGCCCGCATTTTTATTAGTACTCATTTGGGCGTTCTTCGGCATCTATAGCAAATGGATTACGACTGAACATGAAATGATTGCTATTGCATCACGAGTTGCAGGGGTGGTGCTGGCGGTGGTTGTAGGGAAGTTGATAGTCGATTCAAGAAAAAATTCTGTTGTGAAATGATTTTCTAGCACACTATTTTGAACCACATAGATACATAGAAAACACACACATAGGTCAAAATCTGAAAACTATGTAGGTTTCTCCAATGGATATTTACACTTTGATATAAATCATCCTCTTATCCATCCAATAGCCTACACTCCAACAGATCAACATCCAACTTATGGCAAACAGTAACGATCCCATGTATCCTCCTGCCAAAGGATGAAAGACTGATTGGAACAACCATTCGTAGGCACTCTGATCGCCAATGTTAAAGACGTACAATAAGATAACTCCAACTTCAGATAATAAATAGATAAACAAAGTATTTTTCCCGAATACCTCAAAGAAATAAGACCAGCGTTGAATTTTTAAAATTTCAATGATATAAATGATTATGGAGAGGACAAATAAATCCAACCCAACCGTGTAAAGAACAAATGAACTCGTCCACAATTTTTTGTTGATGGGAAAAACCATATCCCAACTCAATGCCAAGAAAAGCAATACCGCTCCGGCCAACATCATTTTTGAAATCGTTTCATAACTGATGCCCTTCTCTTGAATGAATCTTCCCGTGAGGTAGCCCGCTATTACATTTACTATTGATGGAAGTGTGCTGAGAATTCCCTCTGGGTCAAATGCCACTCCTTCGCCATGATAAAGGTGATTTTCGCCAAGCAAAAATAAATCTAGTTTCGATCCGGCATTGCCAGCGAGCGAATAATCACCAAAGAAATAGAGGATTGCCCAATAGCCTAGTAAAGCAACTACGCTAAAAATAATTGCGCCTCGTTGTTTCCAATAGTGAATAATCAATGATGCCAATCCATAACCCAATGCAATGCGCTGAAGCACTCCAAAAATTCGTGTGTGACTAATTGGCGCAAAAATTACTGCACCTGTTTCATCACGTGTTACAAACGGAAACCAGTACATGAGGTAGCCCAACAGAAAAATCAACAACGTGCGCTTGAATATCTTTTTTAAAACTTCTGTGTTGCCAAGTGCTTCGTAGCGAGAGAGCGTGAAACTTAATGCGTTGCCCACTACAAACATAAATGTGGGGAACACCCAATCCGTAGGAGTGAACCCATGCCACTTGGCATGAAGCAATGGCGCAAAGGTAGTGCTGCCATCGCCTGGGGTGTTTACAATAATCATTAGCGTGACAGTAATGCCTCGCAACACATCTAACGATAAATAACGATTCGATTGCATGGAAGAAAGGTACAAAGCTTTTGGAATAGATTATTAAAAATAAAACCGCTCACTTATTATTTTGCCATTCCGCACTTCGTATACACCTATTTCGTTCAGGGCAACTTTTTGATCATTTCGCAAAATAATTTCCATTTTCAATTGAATGGAGAAAAAATCATCAGCCACCAAAGGATCAGAAACCTCTAACGAGTTCCATTCTTTGATACTCGCATTGAATCTCATTTCTTTCTTTAAAATAGAGTCCAACCCACTGACGGATCTGTCTTTGAGTTTATCTGGTTCTTGGTTGATTGCATCTGTTGAAAATAACTCTTGTTGTGCCTCTATAAATTTTTTCTCTCTTACTAATTGAACCAAGCGGTTAGCTATTAAATGAATATCGTTCATCATAGTATAGATTTTGTTTTGTTAAAAATTAACTGATCCAAATTCCACGCGCCAGGACCAGTAAAGATAAAAATCAATCCAAGCAACACAAACATAAACGGATGTTGATCTTCATACCAAAACTTACCATGCCCCACAAAAAAAGTGATGTACGATAAAGTACCAATCAGCAAGAGCGAGCCCAATCTAGTGAAGAGTCCTAGAAAAAGTGAGATGCCTGCTAGAAGTTCGCTCGACTTCCCAGCATACACCAACACTTTGCCAGTTGATCCCTTAAAGTTATCCCATGTCAAATAGCCATTCATCAATTCAGGATTGAAAACTTCTCGGCCGTGATAAATCAACAAAGCTCCAACGACAATGCGTACTAGGGCAATTCCTTTTTGCTGCCAAATGTGCGAGGGTGAGAGAAAATTATTCATGTTTTTTTTTAACTGGACTTACGCAAAACAAATGGAGTTGTCAGTTTGAGCTTGTCGAAAACTGACAACTCCAGCTCCGAATTGACTTCGATAAACTCAGTCTGACATTTGTTTCGTTGTTTTGCGTAAAGTCTATTTCTTAATTTATACAATTGATTCTCCATTCAAATCGGTGGTAAGCACTTCGCTCATGTAGTCAAAGAAAGGGCGGATATTTTTAAACGCTTTGTTCACGTTACCCAAAAAGTCTCTGCTTAATACTTCTTTATCTGTGAAGGAATGTTCAAACCAATATTGTTTGTAGCGCAGCAAATCAATGGCAGGGTGATCTTTTGGAAATCCTTTCGGTGCAGTCTTCACTTGCTCGCCTTGCATGTTGCCAAAGGTAGATTGAATAGCCTTCCGTTTTAAAAGTTTATTCCAATCCTTGTAGTTGTGCAAAATATCCATTCGTACGCGCTTGAGGTCTTCTGCATTGGGATAAGAAAATCCACACGCAATGTGCGAGCCGCCTGGCTTGATCCAAAAATAGTACCCTCCGCGAAGAAGAGGCTTCACTCGTCTAATATAGCCAGCAAACCGAGGCTTGTATGGAGACTTGTCTTTTGAAAAACGCACGTCATTGTAAATTCGGTAGAGACTTTTCTTGCTAGAGATTGAGGCAATGTGATCGTGACGGCTCATTTCCGCTTTTAGTGCCTCCACAAAGTCAATCATATTTTCTTGCGCAGCTAGGTATTGATCCTTGTGTGCATTAAACCAATCTCTGTTATTGTTTTTGGATAAGCGTTTTAAAAAATCAAAGGTAGAGGGTTGAATAATCTGGCTGGCCATGCGTTTTTTGTTATGCCATAAAGTTAAAAGAATCTAACTTCTCACTATATTTAAATTCCTTTTACCTCAACCATTATGGAAACTATCTCAAGACCAACCACTACTCTGAGTCAGGCCGAGGCCGAAACACAACGATTCATGACCAAAGTCTATGGCTGGATGTCGGCAGCCTTAGCAGTCACAGGCTTTGTGGCTATCTATGTTGCGTCTACACCAAGCTTAGTTGAAATTATTTTTGGAAACCGTATCCTCTTCTGGGGATTAATCATCGGAGAAATTTTTATGGTGGGGGCGATGGTGGGCTGGGTACAAAAAATGTCAGCCAATACCGCGACACTTTTGTTCTTTGGGTATGCAATGGTAAACGGTCTAACTCTTTCTAGTATATTTTTAATTTACACAGCTGGCTCTATTGCTTCCACTTTTTTCATTACGGCAGGCACATTTGGTGTGATGAGTTTTTATGGATACACCACCAAGAGTGATCTCACCAAATGGAAAAATATTCTTTTCATGGGCTTGATCGGACTGATCATCGCCTCTATCGTTAACATCTTTATGAAAAGCACCATGCTGTATTGGATCACCACTTACGCAGGCGTGCTCATCTTTGTAGGGCTCACAGCCTACGACACGCAGAAGATCAAGAACATGAACATCATTGGCAATGAAGGGACGGATGAAGATCACAAAGAAGCCATCATGGGCGCACTCAGCCTCTACTTAGATTTCATCAATCTGTTTTTGTACCTGCTCCGGATTTTTGGGAAGAGGAAGTAGATGCACTAAGACTTTAGCATTCGATCTTTTGCCCTCAATTTTACATCTTCAAATGAAATATTAGTAGACTGTAGTGAGTACATCAGTAAGCGTACTTCTTTTTCATGAAAATTTTTATCGGCAGAAGCTAATTGATACAAGTGTGTAAAAGCCGTAACCCTTTCTTCTTCCGTACACCTATTGAGAAGCTCCACGCCTTCCTCAAATATTTCTCGCTCCATTTTACCTTGTACGGTTTCTTTAAAATAAGAAAAAGTTTTATCAGAAATCTTTTCTTCGTTTTTGATTCTGTTCAAAACTTCTTCTTCACGTTGATCAATGGATCCATCTACGTTTATCAGCACATGCGCGAAGTGAAGTAGGCCTAGTTGGAATTGAAGGTTTTGATTTTTGTCAGCGGATGCGTCCATATTTTGAATTTTGTGTGAATAAACAAACTTTTTAAACAATTTCCACCTAGGGGCACACTTATGTTTGTAAGATCAAAACCACCAAACTCGAAATGATCCAGGTTGCTTCAAAGATGAGCCTTCAAATAAGTAGCTTATAGAATTGCTCACTCCTTCCGTATTGCCTCGACAGGATCAAGGCGCGAAGCGCGCAAGGCAGGATAAGTCCCGAAAACAACTCCCACTAAAATAGCAACTACTGAAATCACAAATAATGTATTCAACGTGTACTCTGCCTGAAACGGGACTTTAGTTACTGCTTTTACAATGGGCACGGCAATCATTGTAAAGATTATACCAAAGATCACACCGACTAAACTACCAAATACCGAAATGGTAATGGACTCTGTGAGAAACTGGTAGAGAATGGCTTTTCTTTTTGCCCCCACTGCTTTTCTAATTCCAATTTCGCGGGTGCGCTCTGTTACAGAGATGAGCAGCACGTTCATCACACCAATGCCACCAACCACTACCGATATGCCAACGATCATGCCCATGATAATCCTAAAAAGTAAAAAGCCTTTCTCAGCTTGATCAATACGAAAGTCGTTGGTGTTAATAGCAAACTCATCTTGGGCAAAGTGTTTAGCAAGCCAATCAGTGATTTGTGTTTTTACTAATTTTATCTCGGTTACACTTTCTACCTCTACACCATACGTTGGTAAGTGCTCCTTCAACTCTGCATAGGTAAGCGTTGAAACAGGAATGATGACCTCTGGATTTTCTGAATTACCTGTTTCTAAAATCCCTGCAATCGTAAATTTTTTATGGTTGATGGAAATCTGTTTGCCCAACACGTTGGTGGTATTTTTTTCTTTGAGCAATTCAACAAAACGGAAATTGACTAAAGCCAGCGATTGTTGCTGTTCTATCTGCTGCTCAGTAATTGTTTTGCCTTTTTGAATTTTAATATGAGCTGTATCCATGAAACTAAGGGCAATTATTTTCGCTCCAATTAAAACAGAATCTTCTGGCAAGACCACTTCTGTTGAAAATGAAGTACTCATGATTCGCTTAGAGACATGAGTCAAATTTTTTCCTAGTTCTTCAAATTGTTGGTACGTTAGGATATTGAAAGAATCTTTTAGTATGGAAATATTATTGACATTACGATGTGTCTTGCTGGCAATGGTGATCACATTTAGCGGAGTGGTCTTTGCAATTTGCTCTTTGGCGAATTTCTCCATCCCATCAATCAAAGAAAGAATACTAACCAGTGCAGCCACGCCAATTACAATCCCCAATACGGAAAGTACCGTATGAAAAAAACGTGCGCGGATATTGTCAAACGAAAGTACAAAAGCTCCCCAAATCAATTTAACCATGACCTTTTTTGATCAAAGACTTTAAAATGGACAATTTGTTACAGGAAATAAGTGATTCTGTTTTTTTATGGTAGGTTGAATTTATTTAAAGCCCATCTTTTCGAGGCGCAAAAAATTCGAGGATTAAAGAGTATTTTTTACCCTGACTCAAATGGGATACATTAAAAATGGGATTACGACATCCCCTCAAATATTCCAGCAATTAGATCACCAATTCCTTCTACAATTCCGCCAAAAACCTCTCCAAAATCAAGCCATGAAACATCAATGTCAATATCTGGCAAGTCAATCAAATCTTGAGAACCCGATAAAGATAACCCGTGAAGCATTTCTGTTTTCATACTCACATAGTCACAGATTTCTCCAGTTTGCTGATGATATTTATCAAAATCTGAATGAGAAGAAAATGTGCTCATTCCCCAACATGAAAAATCCAATCCATCGTGCCATTTACTTTTCTCATGCGCCCTTTTTACCTGTTGTGGTTTATAATATTTCTGTTTTCCATAATCGGCAACAAGAATTTTTCCAATATCGGTTATATAGTCTTTTTTATTTGTTGGTGCTGGAGCGCAAAGATTTGGCATGCAAAATTATTAACTTATCCACTCAAACCCCGTCCAAGGCACTAACACCTTTGGGATTTTAATCCCCTCTTTCTTTTGATTGTTCTCTAAAATAGCGGCCACAATTCGAGGAAGTGCTAGAGCACTTCCGTTCAGTGTGTGGAGTAACTGCGTTTTGCCTTCTTTGTTTTTGTAACGAAGTTTTAAGCGATTGGCTTGAAAGGTTTCAAAGTTGCTGACAGAGCTTACCTCTAACCAGCGTTGTTGCGCAGCTGAGAATACTTCAAAGTCATACGTCATAGCGGAGTTGAAACCCATGTCACCACCGCACAGTAAAAGCCTGTGGTAAGGGAGTTCTAATTTTTCTAGCAGGCTTGCTACGTGCTTACTCATCTCTTCTAACAGTTCATAAGAATTTTCTGGTTTGCTGATCTGTACAATCTCTACTTTATCGAATTGATGTAGGCGGTTCAGCCCGCGCACGTGCGCACCCCAACTGCCTGCCTCTCTGCGGAAGCAAGGTGTATAGCCAGCATTTTTTATTGGTAGCTCCTCTTCATTTACCATCACATCGCGATATAAGTTGGTGATGGGGACTTCGGCTGTTGGTATTAAATACAAACCGTCTTCGTTAATAAAATACATTTGTCCTTCCTTGTCGGGAAGCTGGCCTGTGCCATAGCCAGAGGCTTCGTTTACAACAATAGGTGGTTGCATTTCGGTGTAGCCTGCTTTCTCCGCTTCGCTCAAAAAGAAATTGATGAGCGCGCGTTGTAGCTTCGCGCCTTTTCCTTTGTAAACAGGGAAGCCAGCACCCGCGATCTTCACACCCAATTCAAAATCTATGATGTCATATTTTTTGATGAGTTCCCAATGCGGTTGCGCATCTGCACTCAGTTGAGGGGTTTGCCCAATCTGTTCTTCATATATATTGTCTTCCGCGGTTTTGCCAGCAGGAACTTTTGAAGCTGGCACATTGGGAATTTTGTAAAGCAGTTGCAACAATTCTTTCTCCAAAGACTCTAAGCGAGGTTGGTTATCTTTAATAATCTGTTTCGCTTGGCTTACTTGATTGCGCAGAGCCGTAGCCTCTTCAGCTTTTCCTGCCTTCATCAATTCGCCTATTTTTTTTGAATCCTGATTGGATTGAGTTTCTCTTTCTTGTGTATCGGTCTGGATAGCTCTCTTCGATTTATCCAACTCAAGTGCTTTCAAAACAAGCTCTTCTGCATCCTTAAAATTTCTCTTGGCTAGTCCGTCAATAACCTTTCTGGTTTCTTCACGCAAAACATGTAATTGCAACATAAAGTATCTATTAAGACGCCAAAAATAGCCAATAATTTTTTCTGTGGGTGCATGCCTCTTATTCCGTTCATCGATGGCGTGCCAAAAAAAGATTTACTCCGATTGAATCTGCCTGTGGCACGCTTCCTTGCTTTACCATTAATTCCCCACGGGTTGAAACCCGTGGCTACTAACAGTCAACCCCGCTGGGGTTCG
The DNA here is from genome assembly GCA_046155095.1 of Cyclobacteriaceae bacterium. Classification (GTDB taxonomy): domain Bacteria; phylum Bacteroidota; class Bacteroidia; order Cytophagales; family Cyclobacteriaceae; genus ELB16-189. The sequence goes on along the minus strand of JBJXEB010000075.1, from coordinate 264,497 downwards.
ATAAACTAAATGCATTGTCGAGATCACAATGCCACATCTTACTTAAATGTATAGGTACATTTCTAATTACGAGGTTGGGATATATAGTAGATACAGTCAGCCAGGGATAGAAGTGGAAAGCCCGAAGCGAGATGGATTTGAGCGCGGACGGACTTGGAACGGATAGCCCGATGCCACTGCGCCTCGCGTGGCAGGCTGCCAAAAAAACACAAAAAATGTTCGCCTATTTGATAGTAATCAAATTTTGCCTTATACTTGCAGGGTCATTCGGCCTCATCAGGCCATCAATCAATAAATAATCTGCTTTCTTTGTTCTTCTTTCACTCATCGAATCTGTAAATACTTTTGTTTTCTGCTGTCTTGCAGCACGTTCAATAAATCTTAAATTTTTTTAACCCATCTATTTAATCACTCATGCACACACTTGACAACCTCAATGTCATGCTCATTTCTGAGCTAAAAGAAATTGCCGAAGGCCTTGGCGTAAAGAATGCCAAAAAACTAAACAAGGAAGACCTTGTCTATAAAATCCTCGATCAACAAGCTTCTGCGGCAGAAAGACCTGCGCCCAAAAGGCAAGCGGCAGAACCGGATACGGAGCGTAAAATGCGCCCACGCAAGCGCGAAAATGTTGCACCTGCCCCTGCTGAAACACAAATTGAAAAAGGAAATGAAGAAGAGAGCAGCGAAGAGATGCTCAAGTCGCTAGACTTTGAAGTAGACCAAAGCGTAACGAGTTTTGAGGAATCTAGCGAAGCAACAGAATCGGAAGCTCCATCGGGCAATGTGGAAACGCCTGTGCGAAATGAAAGAAATGAAAATCGCGAAGGACGTCCGCAACATCAAAACCAAAACCCTAATCAACAAAGACGCGAAAACTTGGTGAAGGATTTTGATGGCGTTGTTTCTAACGAAGGTGTATTGGAAATTATGCAAGATGGCTACGGTTTCTTGCGCTCATCTGATTATAATTATTTAGCTAGTCCCGATGATATTTATGTGTCGCCTTCGCAAATCAAATTGTTTGGTTTGAAAGTAGGTGATACGGTACGTGGCCAAATCCGCCCTCCTAAAGAAGGCGAAAAATACTTTGCATTATTAAAAGTAGATAGCGTAAACGGCAAGACCACTGAAGAAATCCGTGACCGTGTAGCGTTTGAATATTTGACTCCGCTGTTCCCAGAACAAAAGTTAAAACTAAGCACCACGCACGATAACATGTCTATGCGCATCATGGATCTTTTCTCACCCATAGGAAAAGGCCAGCGCGGAATGATTGTGGCGCAACCCAAAACAGGTAAGACTGTTTTGCTGAAAAACATTGCCAACGCCATTGCCGAAAACCATCCTGAAGTTTATTTGATTGTGTTGTTGATTGATGAGCGGCCTGAAGAGGTAACGGACATGGCACGCAGTGTGCGGGCAGAAGTAATTGCCTCAACATTCGATGAGCAAGCCGAACGCCATGTGAAAGTGGCGAGTATTGTTTTAGAAAAAGCAAAGCGCATGACCGAGTGTGGTCATGATGTGGTGATCTTGTTAGATTCAATCACTCGCTTAGCGAGAGCTTACAACACGGTTGTTCCTTCATCAGGTAAAATACTTTCGGGTGGTGTGGATGCGAATGCGCTGCACAAACCAAAACGTTTCTTCGGTGCAGCCCGTAAAATTGAAAATGGCGGCTCGCTCACCATTATTGCTACGGCCTTGATCGACACGGGTTCAAAAATGGACGAGGTGATCTTTGAAGAATTTAAGGGAACTGGCAATATGGAGTTAGTGCTTGATCGCAAACTTTCTAACAGAAGGGTTTATCCTGCCATCGATGTGCCTGCTTCTGGCACAAGACGCGAAGACTTGTTAATGAAAGAAGAAGAACTTCAGCGTGTGTGGATTTTGCGCAAGTTCATGGCTGATATGAATCCTGTAGAGGCAATGGAATTCCTTCAATCAAAAATGAAAGGTACGAGGAATAATGAGGAGTTTTTGATTTCGATGAATGGGTAAATCAATTTGAAGATTTGAAAATTGGTTAATTTGAAAATGTAGTGACACCTTCATTTTCAAATCAATTAGCTGATGTTACACAAAACATCTTGTGTGTCAGTTTGAGCTTGTCGAAAACTAGCTATTTCAGTTCTAAATCGACTTCGATAAACTCAGTCTGACATTCAACTGCTTTATTTTGCGTAACATCAGTCAATTACTTTTCAAATTATTTCTTTCTCTCATGAAACGCTCCCCTGAACTCAGGGTCTTCGTAGCGTTTCTGTCTGTCTACTTCTCGTGCCATGTCTTGTGCTTCTTCGCGCGGTGTTTCTACTATTTCAATTTGAGAGGGAAGTTCTTTTAGGGGTATCCGCTCGCGAATTATCTTTTGAATTTTATCGATGTGGTATTTTTCCGAATTGGTGACTAGCGTAATAGCTTTGCCACTTTGAAAAGCGCGGCCCGTGCGGCCAATACGATGCACATAATCTTCGTACACAATAGGTACATCAAAATTGATCACGTGTGATACGTTGGTCACGTCAATGCCGCGAGAAGCAACATCCGTAGAAACTAATATCCGCAGTTTCCCTTCTTTAAATTCGTTCACAGCATTGATGCGACTGTTCTGTCCTTTGTTGGAGTGAACTACTTTGGCGGGGCCATAGCCTTTGCGGTCCAGGAATTTAAAAATATTATTGGCGACTTCCTTCGTGCGCGAAAATATCATCACCCGATTAAATGCTTCTTTGTCTCGCAGTAGGTATTCCAAAAAATTGATTTTCGTTCTGGAGTTCGGTACCCAATAAAGTTCTTGCTCTACTTTAGTTGGCACGGTAGCAGGTGGCGTGATTTCTATCCGCACGGGAAACTCCAAAAATTCTTGCGAAAGTCTTTCCACTCGATGTGGGAAAGTGGCGGAGAACAAAAGGTTTTGTCTTTTGCTGGGGATCACCTCAAAGATTTTTCTGAGCTGTGGCATAAAGCCCATGTCCAACATCCGATCGGCTTCATCCAACACCAGTGTTTTAACATATTTTACTACTAACTCATTACGCTGGTATAATTCTAAAAGTCGGCCAGGTGTAGCCACAATGATGTCTACACCATTTTTAATATTATCTATTTGAGTTTTGGGGCCAACACCTCCGTATAGATGAACCGTGCGTAAATCAGTATACTTGGAAAGCACTGCTACTTGTGCAGCTACTTGCACCACCAGCTCTTTGGTGGGTACGAGAATCAACACACGAGGGTCTGTTCCTTGCGCAAATTTTGCCCTCATCAAAATGGGTAGCAGATAGGCGGCCGTTTTTCCTGTGCCTGTTTGAGCGATGCCAATTACCTGCTGCCCGCCCAAAACAAGCGGAATGCATTTTTCCTGCACTTCCGTTGGTTTTTCAAATCCAGCGTCTACTACCGCATCTAGTAGCTGCTTGTTCAATTTAAAATCGAGCCATTGCATGATAAATTTTTCTAAGGATAAAGTAAAGGTTAATAGAGCGCAGTAGTATCTTTACAAGGTAATGAACTCTACGCTAATAACGAACGCAAAAATAGTAAACGAAGGCAAGGTCTTCGAAGGCGATGTATTGATCAAAGGTGCTTTCATTGAAAAGATCGGGAAAAATTTGACAGTGCCGCAAGCTACGGTAATCGATGCAAATGGCCGCCTGTTGATGCCTGGCGCAATTGACGACCAAGTACATTTTCGCGAGCCTGGGCTTACGCACAAGGGAACTATATTCACAGAATCTCGGGCGGCAGTGGCAGGTGGTGTCACCAGTTTTATGGAGATGCCCAACACCAATCCTCCCGCATTTACGCAAGTGCTGCTGGAAGATAAATACCAAATCGCAGCACGTACTTCGCTGGCCAACTACTCTTTTTTTATGGGCACTTCCAATGATAACTTGGAAGAAGTTTTAACAACAGACATCAAAAGAGTTTGTGGGTTAAAAATTTTCATGGGCTCTTCTACTGGCAATCTGTTGGTGGACGACCCAACTACATTGGAAAATATTTTTTCAAAATTCCCTTCGCTGATTGCCACGCATTGCGAAGACGAGCCAACCATCAGAAAGAATCTCATCGACTTCAAAGAAAAGTATGGAGAGGATTGCCCAATGAATTATCATCCCTTGATACGAAGTGAAGAAGCGTGTTACAAATCATCTTCCTTTGCAGTTGGCCTTGCCAAAAAATACGGAACACGTTTGCACATCCTGCACATCTCCACTGCCAAAGAAACTTCACTCTTTGATAACTCCATTCCGTTAGAGAAAAAGAAAATAACGGCAGAGGCTTGCATCCACCATCTTTGGTTCAACGATACTGATTATGAAAAGTTGGGGATGAACATCAAATGGAATCCTGCCATCAAAACGGCACAAGATCAACAAGAAATTTTTAAAGCCGTATTGGATAATCGCATTGATGTTATTGCTACTGACCACGCGCCTCATACCATTGAAGAAAAAAAGAACAACTATTTCAATGCGCCAGCTGGTGGACCGCTGGTGCAACACAGCATAGTAGCCATGTTGGAGTTTTACAAGCAAGGAAAAATAAAATTGGAGAAGGTGGTGGAGAAAATGAGCCACCATCCTGCCATCCTTTTTCAAATTGACAGGCGCGGTTTTATTCGCGAAGGATATTTTGCTGACTTAGTGCTGGTAGATGCGAATAAACCTTGGACAGTTCGAAAGGAAAACATCTTGGCGAAGTGTGGTTGGTCGCCCTTTGAGGGGCAAACATTCCATTCGAAAATTACTGATACGTGGATTTCTGGACACCATGCCTACGCAAATAACCAGTTTAATGAAGGCAAAATGGGCGAAAGGCTGGATTTCCTTCGGGGCTAACTTTGCGATTTGAAATTACGTACCTACATTTGCAGTCCTCAAACGGTGGATGTAGTTCAGTTGGTTAGAATGCTAGATTGTGATTCTGGAGGTCGCGGGTTCGAGCCCCGTCATTCACCCTTCAAAAAGCCTTTCAGAGATGGAGGGCTTCTTTTATTCTACATTAAATTTCTTTCAACGCCTCTCTGAGAAGTTCTACCTTATCAATAGGCACTACCCCCACATGCTGGCATACCAAACCTCCGCCCAAATTGGAAAGCGAAGCAATGAGTAAAGGAGAAAGTTTTAACGCTGCACAAAGTGCTGCAATGCTCACCACTGTATCTCCTGCGCCTGAGACATCGGCAATCTCACGCTGATGCGCAGGTATTTTTTCTTTTTGGTTTTCGAAATCAATGTACACGCCATACTCAGAAAGTGTTAGCATCACCCCTTCTGCTTGCAATTTTGTTTTTAATGACTCCACCGCCTTTTCTACTTGGACCTGATCGCCAGCCTCAACTTCCATTTTCAGTCCTTCGCGTAGCTCTTTTAAGTTAGGTTTGAAAAGCGTGACGTCTTTATAAGATAAAAAATTCCTCTTCTTCGGGTCAACTACTGTGGGGATGTTTTTTTCCTTTGCCAACGCTACCGTTTTTTCGATAAGCGGAGCATTGAGCACTCCTTTGTCGTAATCTTCAAAAACTACTACGTGGCATTGGGGCAACAATTTTTCGATTCGCTCAAGCAGTAATTTTTCTTCTTCTGCATTGGCAACCTTATCCGACTCTTCATCTACCCGCACCACGTGCTGCTGGCTGGCAATGATTCGTGTTTTTACAGTTGTTGGTCGGTGAGAACTTATAACAATCCCTTGTTTGGAAATATTTTTCTCGTCTAATCGCTGCAGTAATTTTTTTCCGTCTTCATCATCGCCAATCAATGCACAGAGAATTGGTCTGGCGCCCAGCGCATGAATGTTCAACGCCACATTGGCTGCGCCACCTAAACGAAAATCTTTTTTCTTTACATTAATGATCGGAACAGGTGCTTCAGGAGAAATTCTTTCCACCGCACCCCAGATGTAGCTGTCCAGCATGACATCGCCAATGATCAAGACATTAAGATCATTAAACGAATCAAAAATTTGCTGGATTGATTTTGACATAATTTATTTCAAGTTAGCCAACGCTTCTTTCATTCTGCGCATTGCCTCCACCAAATCTTTTTCTGATGCCGCATACGAAAGCCTTACGCAATTGTTATCTCCAAACGCACCGCCTGGCACGAGTGACACATGACCTTTATCAAGCATGAAGAAACAAAAGTCATCACCATTTTTGATCACGGTGTCTCCGTCTTTCTTTCCATAATAATAGCTCACATCAGGAAAGAAATAAAATGCGCCCTGAGGATAGTTGGCCTTCACACCTGGGATTTCTTTCAATAGTTTGTATACAATGTCTCTGCGCTTATGGTATTCTTCTACCATTTTTTTGGTGGGAGTCATATCTCCCGCAATAGCGGCCAATGCACCGCGTTGTGAAATGGAGCAGTTCGCAGACGTGATTTGCCCTTGCACTTTGTTGCTTCCGTCAGCCACCCACTTGGGTGCAGCAATGTAGCCCACGCGCCAGCCCGTCATGGCAAAACCTTTCGCAAAACCATTCACTGTGATTGTGCGATCAAACATCCCGGGAAGGGAAGCCATGCTTGTTTGATCTCCCGTAAAATTAATATGCTCATAAATTTCATCGGCAATTACCAACAAGTTGGGGTGCTCAAGAACAACTGCCGCTATCGCTTCCAATTCTTTTTTAGAAAAAACAGAACCCGTGGGATTGCAAGGTGAAGAAAAAATAATCGCTTTGGTTTTTGGTGTGATGGCCTTCTCTACTTGCGCAGCCGTTACTTTAAAATCGTTTTCAATCGTGCCGCTTACAATTACGGGAGTTGCCTCAGTTAATCGCACCAGTGCATCATAGCTTACCCAGTAAGGCGCAAACACAATCACTTCATCGCCTGGGTTGAGCAAGGCCAACATCACGTTGGCAATGGATTGCTTCGCCCCGTTCGATACCACAATATTTTCTGCCTTGTAAGGCACGTTGTTTTCTTTTTGATACTTAGCAGCCAACGCCTCGCGCAAATCTTGATAGCCTGCCACGGGTGGATACGAAAAATATTTTCCGTCATCAATGGCTTTTTTTGCAGCGTCACAAATATGCTGAGGTGTTTTAAAATCGGGTTCGCCCAAGCTAAGGTTGATCACATCGATGCCTCTGTTTTTGTACTCACGTGCTTTGGCGGCCATGGCCAATGTGGCCGATTCTTCGATTGCGTTAATGCGGTTGGAAAGGTTATTCATTAGGTTTTAAAATTAAGCCCACAAAGAAAGAGATTTATAAATGCGAAGACAAGAGGGGATTGAAAAAGTAGGCATTGGGCAATAAGCAGTAGCCAAAATGAGCAAGCTAACAATTGATAGTTGAATCAACCGTCAATTGAATAATGTCCTCCCAAGAATACTTCTCCCCAACGTAATCTCATCGGCATATTCCAAGTCTCCGCCCACGGGCACACCACGGGCAATGGAGGTTACTTTAATTGGGAAAGCAGAAAGTTTTCGGTTGATGTAGAAGCTGGTGGTGTCGCCCTCCATTGTAGGGCTAAGTGCTAGAATAATTTCTTTGATTTCTCCCCTTCCATTATTCAACCGATTAATCAGTGAATCGATTTTTAAATCAGATGGCCCCACGCCATTCATAGGTGAGATCACCCCGCCTAATACATGGTAGACCCCCATAAACTGCGAAGTGTTTTCAATGGCCATCACATCCTGCGTATCTTCCACCACGCAGAGCAAACTCTTGTCGCGCCTGTGGCTGCGGCAAATGTTACATTCTTCCTCGTCAGAAATATTGTTGCAGGTTTTGCAAAAGAGAATATTTGCACGGAGTTTGTTTAGTGCCTCCGTTAGTGAAGTTGTTCTGTTTTCGTTTTCCTTTACTAAGTGCAGCACCAATCGTAATGCAGTTTTCTTCCCAATGCCCGGCAGCTTGGCCACTTCGTTCACGGCATCTTCAATTAGTTTTGAGGGGAAGTCCACAGGTAATATTTTTATGCAAAGGCGCAAAGACGCCTAGGCTTGATAGGTGCTAAATGATTTTCGCATCGATGCCTGCATCGCAGATGCCTTCTCGCATAGGACTGAGTTCATCGTAAGAACCAGACTTGACAGCGCATTTGCCTTTGTGATGAATAAGCAATGTGCACTGCTCCGCTTGTTCGTTGGTATGTCCACACACTTTGATGAGCGTGTAGATGACATGCTCAAACGTATTGAAGTCATCGTTATATACAACAAGATCTTTTACATCCGTTATTTCAATGGCTTCCAGCAAATCGGTCAACACTTGTTCTTGCATGGTCACTTCCTTTATTTGGTAATACAAAAGTAAAAAAAAGAAGGAGAGTTGTAACTAAATATTTGAGGGATAAGGTACGGCAGCCTTTTAAACAGTTATCAAATCAACCTGTCGGGAGAAATCCATTAAATGAGTCGGGCCAGAGAGTAGCAGAAGCCTTCCGAGATTCCGCTCGGAATAAACCCCGCACTTCAACGAAGGGAATTATAGCTATAGCCAGGCCCCAATCTTTATTGGAGGAGGCCGCTAAAAGGAAATTCTTAAAAAACAAAAAAGTCAGCCTTGTTGCCAAGAATGACTTTTTTGTAAAATATTTTTAGAATCTTATTGAGCTACTACTACTTCGCCTTTGATGGTAAGCAGCACGAAGCCGCCTTCCACATTGGCAGTAACGGTGATTGATTTATTGAAGGGGCCAGCGGCACCTGCATTGAAGGTTGCTTTGATGAAACCAGACTCGCCTGGGCCTACTGGGGTTTTTGTCCAATCGGGAGTGGTGCAGCCGCAAGAGGGCTGTGCGTTCACAATGATCAACGGAGCTTTGCCTGAGTTGGTAAATTTGAATTCGTGCGTAACGGGAACACCTTGTTTGATCTTACCGAAATCATGTACGGAAGCAGCCCAAGTGAATGCGGCTACATCAACGTTCACTTCATTTTGAGGAACGGTTGTATTCATTGTTTTTTCTTGGGCATAGCCAGCACCTGCTACTAGGGCTAATGCTGCGATAAAGAGTAATTTTTTCATTTTGTTCTTTAATTTGAGGTTAAATTTAATTTGTTCCTTTGAACTCTACAAACATCCGACCGAAAAACCAGTTATCTTGTTAAAAAAGGCCTAAAAGATGTTAATGGTTTGTTAAACAGGTCGTTTATCCCAAGCACAACCTCAATACTAGATACCTTTGCAAGGTGAGCCGATTTACATTAAGGATTGTAATTGCCCTAGCCGCGTTGAGCATTGTGGGCATCACTATTACCCAAATTTACTGGGTGCGCAAGGCGTTCGACCTGAAAGAAAATCAATTTAATGCAGATGTAAATTTGGCCCTGGAAAATGTGGCCTCACGCATTTGCGACATCAACAAAACACCTCAGCCTGCTAATAGCCTAGTCGATCAGGAATCGAGTAACTATTTTACGGTGTTGGTCAATGGTCCAATTGATTCTAACCTGCTTGGCTTTTTGCTGCGCAATGAATTTGATAAGCGCAACATTACCGCTGACTATGAATATGGCGTGTACGATTGTTCGGATCAGTGCATGAAGGGCGGCAATTATATTTCGCCCACAAAAAATACAATACCTGCCAGCTTGAGCGAATTGCCGGCCATGAAAATGGATGGCTATTATTTTGGTGTGCGCTTTCCGAAGATCGAGGCGAACTTGATCAGCCAGATGGGCATTTGGGGATTTTCGAGCGTGGTAATGTTGGTGGTGATTTTCTTTTTTGTGTACACGCTGTTCGTGATCTTGAAACAACGTAGACTATCGGAGGTACAGAAAGATTTTATCAACAACATGACGCACGAGTTCAAGACGCCACTTTCCACTATTGCTATTTCTACGGGAGTTTTAAAAGACCCATCCATCATTCAAAGCCCCGAGCGGTTGCTGAACTACGCTACGATTATTGAAAACGAAAGCCACCGCTTGAAGCAACAAGTAGAGCGCGTGTTGCAAATGGCGCGACTGGAGAAAAGTGATATTGGATTGAAAAAAGAAAAACATGACATTCATGAATTGATCAATGAGGCGGTTAAAAATAATTCAATTGCGTTAAATGAAAAGCAAGGCAGAGTCGATCTTCAGTTGCAAGCCGAGCCGATCATCGCCTCCGTGGACAAACTTCATTTCACAAATGTGATCAACAACTTGTTGGACAATGCTATCAAGTACTGTCAATCGTCACCTGCCATTTTGATAACGACCTCTGCGCAGGCTGGTAGTTTTCAACTTTGTGTAAAAGATAATGGAATCGGCATCGGCAAAGAGAACCAGCAAAAAATATTCCATCGTTTTTATCGTGTGCCTACGGGCAATTTGCATGATGTAAAAGGGTTTGGGCTTGGATTGAATTATGTGAAGTTGATTATTGAAGCACACAAGGGAAAAATTAGTGTAGAGAGCGTGCCGGGCAACGGAAGTAGCTTTGTTATCGTATCACCTAAATAATTTAAGATTTGAGATTTGAGAATTAAGAACTAAGATTTTTTGGTCGTACGAACTTCTTAGTGTGTATCTCTTAGTGCCTTTGTAGCAAAATCCAGAATTGATAAATTTATTTTCTAAACCATAAATGAACGCCAAAATTTTACTAGTTGAAGATGACCCGAGCCTTGGGTTTGTAATCAAAGACAATTTGCTGCACAAGGGCTATGCGGTTACGCTTTGTGTGAATGGCGAAGAAGGCGACCGCATGTTTCATCAACAGCCTTTTGATCTTTGCATCTTTGATGTGATGATGCCAAAGAAAGATGGCTTTAGCTTGGCGCAATCTATCCGCGAAAAAAATAAGAATGTTCCAATTTTGTTCATCACCGCTAAATCGATGCTGGAGGATAAGATTATCGGTTTCCAGTCTGGTGGTGATGATTACATTGTGAAGCCGTTTAGCATGGAGGAATTGTATTTGCGCATGGAGGTTTTCTTGCGTAGGTCGAATAGGGCAAAGACTGTTGAATCTTCTTATTCACTTGGCGAATTTGTTTTTGATTGCCATAACCTTACGCTACAACATTCTTCTGGAAATAAAACGCTAACGCAAAAAGAAGCGGAGGTTTTAAAACTTCTCTGTGTTCATAAAGAGCGAGTACTAAAACGTGAAGAGATTTTGACTTCTGTGTGGGGCGATGATGATTACTTTATGGGCCGCAGCCTTGATGTTTTTATTTCCAAACTCAGAAAATATTTGAAGGAAGACCCCAAGGTGGAGATTGTGAATTATCACGGGGTGGGGTTTCGGTTGGAGGTGGGGGTTGAGACTTAATTTTATTTTAAAATTATCCTCAACTCCTGAATCTTCGCTTCCGTCTCAGGTGTAAGCGTAAAGAAGACTTCCAACTCGCCTTTCTCGCCAGAAATGGTAAACGTACCTCGCAATAAGTTTTCTGGGCGCATGGCAGATACTGATTTTATTTTTCCAATCTTAGCAAAGAGTTCTATCGTTTCTTTCTTCCATCTATCCTTTGATTTATCGGGAAAGAAATTTTCGGCAAAGAGTTTATCGTATTGGTCTTCCCAGTTGGGCAGCATCTTTACTAAATTATCCTGCATCGTTTTTAACGCGGGCGAAACGGGGAATACACGTTTTTTCAAATCAGCCAAATAAATCAATGTGTCCACCACATTGGAAACGGGCGCGCCCATGTTGGCATAAGTGAGATTGCTAAAGGCGACCACACCTAATCCTAAGTCAGGAAACAATTGATGCACACTGCCAAAGCCGGGTAAGCCGCCACTGTGAGAAACCGAAATTGTTCCGTGGCAATCCACTCGCCAGCCCAAACCAAAACCGTAGCTGCCCGTGGCGGGGCAAAGTTCTCCACCGTGTGTTTTTCGGTTTGGGGCCAGCACTCTGAACTTCCAAGGTTGTTGCATCTCACGCGCGCTGGTTCTTTTCACTGGGCCAACCTCTGCTTCATTTTTTGAAGGTGTGACCGACAAAAGAAAACTCATGTATTTGGCAAAATCATTGATGGTGCAAATCATGCCGCCCATGCTTGCATACGAGCCATCTTTCAAAAGAGCTTCGGGTTTCCATTGTTCATCTTCCCATCGGTAGCCTACGGCCACTTTATCGGCTGGCATGGCGGTGTATTCAAAACCACAGTCGTTCATGCCCAATGGTTTTAAAATATTTTCTGTTACATATTGTTGATAGCTCATGCCCGATACATTGCCAATGATTTTGCCAAGCAGCGCATAGCCCAAATTGCTGTACTCAAACGCTGCACTAGGATTGTTGGAAAACGAAACTCCGTCTTTCATTAATTTTAACAAGTCTTCATCTGTATCCGAAAGTTGGCGATCTCCCCAAGGATTATCTTCAGGAAAACCTGCTGACATGGTGAGCAAATTGAAAATGGTGATGGGCAGCGCATCAGTAGTCGGATATTTTAAATTTTTCATTTCAGGAATATAATTCGCGGCTGCATCGGTCAATTGCAGTTTGCCTTCGTCACGCAATCTTAAAATGGCCATTGCTGTAAAGCTTTTGGTCATTGAAGCTATGCGAAAACGAGAATCGCTTGTAGCAAAATTTTTCTTCTCTAAATTGGAATATCCAACGCTATTGGAGTAGATCAATTGATTATCGACCACAATGCCATAGGCAATGGCAGGGTTGTAGTTGGCTCTAGCATACTTGGCAAAAATGGTATCGACAACAGCCGTTACTTTTTTTATTTTAGTGATGCGAGCAGAGTCCTCAAAGTAAGGAGCTTGATACTCTTGGTTAATGGATTCGATTATAACTTCAGAGGGTTTACTTACTTCTTTGCATGAATTGGATATTGATGCAACAATTAATAAAGCCGAAAACAGTTTAATGTATTTCATATCGTTAGTTTTTTATGTTAACCCATTCTTCAATTACTATTGGATAATTTTTATGTTCTAAAGTTTGCACTTTTTGTGCAATCTCTTGCGGTGTATCTGTTGATGTAACTTCACATTTTGCTTGAAAGATTATTCTCCCCTCATCAAATTTTTCGTTCACTTCGTGAATCGTGATGCCTGTTTCGATTTCACCCATCGCCTTTACTGCTTCGTGCACTTTCAATCCATACATTCCCTTACCTCCAAACTTTGGCAACAATGACGGGTGGATGTTCAATATTTTTCTTGGATAGGCTGCGATCAAATTTCTAGGAATCAATAATAAAAAACCTGCCAGTACAATGTGTGTTATTTGGTGTAAGCGGAGTAAATCAATTACTTCGTTGTTTTCGTTGAATTGTGTTTTCGTAAAGACGATACTTTTAACCCCAAAATTTTTGGCTTTATCTAAAACAGGAGCATTGGAATTATTGGATAGAAGCAGCTCTACCTTTATAGAAGAGTGATGTTGAAAGTAATTGAAAATGGTTTCGGCATTAGTGCCGCTACCAGAAGCGAAAATAGCGAGACGTGCAAAAGAACTCATTTCACAAATAAAGCAATTAAATAAACACCATGCTCGCAATGCCCAGCAGCATAATTACTTTGCAAAGCTGACTCAATTGATAAAATTCCTTAATAGTATCGGCCCGCACCAATCGCACCAATAACCAACCGACTGGCCCAAATAAGCAAAGCAAAAAATAAATAGTAGGCAAGCGACTATAGAAGTGATTTACCAGTAAAACCACTACCGAAAAAATAGCCAAAAGAATATATAAGAAGACTTTTGTTTTTCTAATGCCCCAAATGATGGGCAGCGTCTTGCACCCAAAAGTGTTATCGCCCTTTAAATCTTCCATGTCTTTTACTATTTCACGTACTAACGTGATGAAGAAAGCAAACAAGGAATAAATAGTAATAAGAGGACTGTTATTTTTGTAAAGTACTTCCAGCAACAAAATAGAAAGACCTGTTAAGGCGGCTACTACCAAATTGCCAATGAATGGTTGCCTTTTCAGTTGATTGGAGTAAAGCCAAAGTAAAAACGCAGATAAAAAATTGATAGCAGCAATCTGCCAACTCAAGAGCAGCCCAAGGCCAATGCCAATGAACGATAATATCGTATGCAACAAGATGGCATACCTGCGCGTGATTTTTTTTCCCACCACTACACGCTCAGGCTTATTGATCAAATCAATTTTTACATCATAATAATCGTTTATGATGTAGCCAGCGGCCGCAATTATCATTGTTGAAGCAGAGAGGACAAGCAAATGCCAATCTGTGAGTGTAGCCTTGCTGATTAAAAAGTAAGCCGCAAAATATTGGGCAACCCCAATGATGACCAAGTTCCAAAAACGAGTGAGGCGCAGCAGTGCTGTAAAGAAACTTATAACACCACTCTTAGAATCCATTCACAAATGTAATGATTCTTGGTGCGGTTATCAGTTCCTAGTTGCCAGTTTCTGGTTAACTGGAGACTAGCAACTAGAAACTGTTTTAAAACCGCACCGCCACCATCGCTAGAAAATTTCTGCCTGCCTGAGGGTAGTAATAATTCTGACGTGTTTCTGCTAGGCCTGCCAGATATCCCCATGTGTATCCATTGGATGAATAGGTCACATCGAAAATATTATTGATTAAAAAGCTTATGGAAAGTTCCCTCAAAAATGTAGGCTTGCATGTGTAAGTCAATCGCAAATCGTTTATGAAATACGAGTCGATCTTTCTTTTTTCGTTGGAGGTATTGTCCAAATATTGTTTGCCCACGAATTTGGTTAGCAATCCAACTTCAATGTTTTTGATCGGATGGTAAAGGATATTGGATCCAGAAATTACGCTGGGGGAAAACGAAATATCCGTATTCGTTTGATCTTTCCTTACCTCATTGTATTGGTCATAGTTAACTCCGTAGTCATAGAGCACTTCAGTAAACTTTGCGATTCTATTTTGACTTAGGGTAAGGTTTGCATTCCAAGTAAGCTTTTCATTGAAGCGAATCCCACCGTCTATCTCAATGCCTGTTCGGTAACTCTTTTCAACATTTGTGCGGATGGCTGCGCCTACATCATTTAGTTTTCCTGTGGGCACTAATTGATTTTGATAGCTCATAAAGTAAAAGTTAATATTCAGCGCATTATTGTTTTTTCGGATTCTGTAGCCAGCCTCTAAATTCTTGAGTGACTCCTGTTTGGGGATATTTCCAGCAATGGCATCTACAAAATCTGATCGCACAGGCTCCCGATTGGCAATGCTGTAAGAAGTATAAAATTGCTGGTTTGGTTTTATCAAATAGGCAAATCCTATTTTTGGATTAAAGAAATCATAGTTAACGTTAAAATTGAATGGGGTTTGATCATTATCCATTCCATTGGCAGAATAATCCACCCTTCTGTATTGGAGGTCAATAAAATAGGTTAGAAAATCAATTAAACGATATTCTGTTTTCCAAAAAACATTAAAATCTCTCTTGTCTCCTTCATTAAAATAATAACGGTGGCCTTTCAGAATATTTTCCGCATTCGTTGATGAAATGATTTCTCCAAAGCGGTCGGCTTGATGCCTATTGATCGCTCCGCCCAATATCGAATTGAATTTGCCTTTTTCAAAATTGATAGAGTAGGTTACTCCGTAAAAATTAGTTTGCAACCAACGTCTCCTTACTAAATCGCTAGAGCCAATCTTATCAGCCCCAATCACAACGGTATCTAAACCATATTTTTTAAAAGCCGCATTATACTTAAGCTCTTCATAGTAGCCACCTCCCTTAGTGTAATGTAAAGCTGCATTCGCTGTTAAATAGTTGTTGAATCGATGTGAAGTATGAAGTTGATAGTGGTCTTGTCTATAATTATCTACTTGATTTTTATAAGTGTAAGAATTAAATGTTCTGCTGTTCGAATTTAAAAGATTGGCAATTTGCTCTGTATTCCATCCTTCCGCAGCAGCGGTCTCTTGCATGGCCGTCACATCATTGTTCAATCGCGATTGTGGCACACCGTACCAACTTTGATACGTGATTTCTTGTCCGCCAAAAACAATCGCTTTCACAATTGTCTTGTCTCCGTAATATCCACCTGCTAAATAATACGAATTCAAATCAGAAGAAGCCCGATCAATAAAGCCATCTGATTTGATCAGTGATAACCTGCCATCAAACGTAAATTTTTTTATCAACCCCGTACCCAACCCTATCGTGTGCCTGTGTGTGTTGAACGATCCGTAGGTGTTGATCAAATCCACGTAAGGCTTATCATGTCGTGCATTGGTTTGTAAATTAATGGATGCTCCAAAAGCTCCCGCTCCGTTGGTAGAAGTTCCTACACCACGTTGTATTTGTATAGATTGAGCAGAGGTGGCAATGTCTGGCACATCCACCCAAAATACTCCTTGCTCATCGCTTTCATTGAGTGGTATACCGTTGATCGTTACGTTGATCCGAGTGGCATCGCTTCCGCGAATGCGCAATCCTGTGTACCCAACTCCTGCACCTGCATCAGAAGTAGTTACGAGCGATGGGGTCCAATTCAAAACAAAGGGAAGGTCTTGCCCAAAATTTTGTTTTTGAATAGTTGCTTTTGAAACGTTGGTAAATGTAGTGGCACTTTTTTCCGTGGCTCGCGTGGCCATCACCACTACTTCATCGGTGAGCTGCGAATTCTCTTCTGCCACAATCTCAAGCTGAATATCACCGCTCACATTCACTTCTACCTGATGATCTTGGTACCCAAGAAATTTGATCAGCAAAGTTTGCTGGCCAGAAATCCCTTTGATCTCAAATCGACCTTGCTCATCTGTTACTGAAAACTTTTTTTGGTTTTTCAGTTGCACAGTTGCGCCCACCAGTACCTCATTCGTTGCACGATCCTCCACCGTGCCCGAAACAGAAAATTGTGCCCACGCATTCAGCGAAAGCGAGCAGCCAATAGCTGCCATCATAAATTTGAACATGTTGTTAAAAAATTTTAAACCCGCAGACCCATCGGGGAATGGATCTTACTTACGTGTTTAATTGCCTCCCTTCGTCCGCATTACCGGCATCAGGTTCTATGGGTATAATCTCAGCCCTTGTTTTTGGCACCCCTTGTCTTTCGACAGCGCAAAGGTAGCAATAAGTAAATGTGATTACCTAAATTTAATTTGGCCGCAGGCTTCAGGCCACAAGCTGCAAGCAAATCCGTGACAACTCCAAGCTGGAGGCACTGGCCTGTAGCTTGCAGCATGAAGCTTGTGGCCTTTCAGTCTGAATCATTACCTTTGCAGACTAAATTTTTAATCGCACGTTTCCATGACCATTCACCGCGAAGGCCGCACCATACTTTTTGTTCTGCTGATTGTTTTGTTTGCCCTCAATTGGGCCGTGTACTATTTTTTTCCTCAGCCCATTGTTCAGAATTCTGTCATTGTAATCAGCGTTGCTTTTTACTTGCTCATCCTCCAGTTTTTTCGCATCCCCGTTTTTGAAGTGCAAAAAAATGAAAAACAAATTTTGTCCCCTGCCGATGGCAAAGTAGTGGTGATAGAAGAGACAGAAGAACCCGAATATCTAAAATCAAAACGTAAACAGATTTCTGTTTTCATGTCACCCATTAATGTGCATGTTAACTTAATGCCAGTTGCTGGTTCTATCTCTTACTTTAAATATCATCCTGGAAAATACTTGGTGGCTTGGCATCCTAAATCAAGCACAGAAAATGAGCGCACCACGGTGGTTGCCAAAATGAAAAACGGCACAGAGATTTTGTTCCGTCAAATAGCGGGCGCACTGGCAAGGCGCATCAAAGGGTATATAAAAGAAGGTCAAAAATTGGAGCAAGGCGAAGAATTTGGCTTCATCAAGTTCGGTTCGCGAGTGGATATCTTCCTTCCGCTCGATGCCAAAATTTTAGTTAAAGTAGGCGATATTACGAAGGGAGGAAAGACGGTCCTTGCAGAACTATAAGCCATTCCACTTCATTTGATTGGTTTCTCAATTTTTTAATACACGAACGGGCGTTAATCCAAAGGGCATTGCCTACCTTTGAGCCAATATTAACAAGAGATTAAATGAATCTTAGCCTCAAGTTCGCAGCCAATCAACAAGACTTTTTTGTTACTCTTAGTCAGCGCGTCAATGCTTACTTTAAAAACAATAAAATTGAGCGTACTGCCAATGCGGAAATGGTTTTCAAAACCATCTTCATGTTCTCTCTTTATTTTGTTCCATTCATTTTAATTCTTAGTGGCCTTTTCACCAACACTTGGATTTTATTAGGCCTTTGTGTGATTACAGGAATGGGCATGGCGGGCATTGGCCTTTCGGTTATGCACGATGCCAATCACGGCTCTTACTCAACAAAGGCATGGGTAAATAATCTACTAAGCTTCTCTTTAAATGTAGTCGGTGGACATGCTTTCAATTGGAAGATTCAACACAACGTGCTTCATCACACCTACACCAATGTGCATGATGTAGATGAGGACATCAGTCCACGGGGTGTGTTGCGCATGGCGCCCGGCTCTGAGTGGAGACCCATTCACAAGTTTCAACATTTGTATGCGTGGTTCTTTTATGGGTTGATGACACTCGTGTGGGTTTTGTTTAAAGACTATCAGCGATTGATAAAGTACGAACAAGATGGGTTGGTAAAAAAACAAAAATCATCTGCGGCCTTTGAATGGTCAACCATGTTGATAAGTAAAGTTATTTACTATGGCTATGCGTTTGTTTTGCCTTTGCTGATTTTACCCTTTGCATGGTGGCAAGTTTTGATCGGATTTTTAACAGCCCACTATGTATCTGGTTTTATTTTGGCCATCATCTTTCAGCCCGCCCATGTTATTGAAGGTACGGAATACCCTGTGGCCGATGACAAAGGAAATTTAGAAAACAACTGGGCCATCCATCAATTGCACACCACCACCAACTTTGGTCATAGAGAAAAATTGTTCTCGTGGTATGTAGGCGGTTTGAATTATCAAGTGGAACATCATCTCTTCCCAAATATCTGCCACGTGCATTATCGCGAAGTGGCCAAGATTGTAGAACAAACCACGAAAGAGTTTGGTCTTCCTTACAAATCAAAAGACACCTTTTTTGAAGCCATCGTTGCTCATGCAGAGCAGTTGAGATTATTAGGTGAAAAACCGAAAGAAATTATTCCTGTGCCTGTGATAGCTTAGGCTTATTAATTCTTTAGGGAGAAAACATTTTCCTTCTTCAATAATAATTGGATCATCGTTAAGGTGATCTTTTTTATTTCTGAGCTATTCATACCGCGCTGAGAACACCAATCTGTCGTAGCTGTGTTAATGACAATCCCAGATTTTTTACTTCGTTGAAATACAATCCATGTGGCCAATCCATCATTTGTACGAAAAGTGGTATCGTAGCCAACAATTTCTATTTTTTCAAAACTCAGCAATTTATTGTCTACGATAGGTGTATTCTTACCAGCAAATCCTGTGACGGGAGTTCCATCATATTCATCGCTAGACAATGGAATGATATCACCCTTCTTAAGTTTCAACCTTTTCAACAATGGCGATTGAGGATTTACAATTTTGTATCCATCCCAGCCCTTGTCTGTTTTTTGCCCAAAGCCAGCACGTGGAAAATCTGCACCGATTGAATTAATAATTGGGTAGCTCAGTGTTGGACTATCCCAATTTATTGTTTTCAAACAAGCAGATGGTTCAGGATCGGGAAGTGATTTATAGCAAATTAGTTGATCGTTTTTTTTATTGTATCGCACCTGCCACCACATGGTATTGCCCGAGAGGATCAATGCATTATTTCCCTCATTCACATACCGATCAAAATTTGTTCGGCCTTCCAATGTCCAGTATTCACTATGCCCCACAATCATTAGCAACTTCGCATTTTTGAATTCGGAATAGTTGTCAAGATCAGCATCCGTAATGTAGCCCACATCTTGAAATGCTTGTTTACAAAACCATTTCAAAAAAGCTTCAGAATGTTTGGGCAATGGAATCGGTCTAAGAAAGGAAACGGTAGGGGCTGATGTTTTATCAGATGAATTGTAAGCATACAAACTTTTTCCTCCTGCATTGCAGTAAGCATTCTCTGTGTTTGATGAATAGACAATTACTATTTTTGGTTTGCGAGCCCGCACTACAAATGGTATCTGATCGTCCCACAGATAGACGCCACTTTTTAAATCAGGGACTTTGATCTTTAAAGTTGGCTTGTAACCAAATCCGTTTTTCCAAGGTTCTTCCTTTGTTCGCTCTTGCGGAAAGATGACGGTTGGAAATTTAGCTACGACATCACCTTTTAAATTATAAAGCTTGAGAGTGTATGCTTCTTTGCGCTCAAAAGAATTAATGTAGATAGTCAATGAATCACCAGCCTTAACGGACAGGCTGCTCACGTACCCGTCTGAAATTAAATTTTCTCTTTCAGGGGCTGAGAAAAAACTAAGTAATAATAAGAGCGAACTGAAATTCATAGTACTAGGGCACAAAGATAGTCACAAAAAAGCCCTTGACACTCGTGCCAAGGGCTTTCAAAATTCTTTCTAAATTAGTTAAGCAGACTTCAAGGCTTCGGCACCAGCCACAATCTCCAAAATCTCTTTGGTGATGGCCGCTTGGCGTGTGCGGTTGTAAGTGAGTTTCAATTCTTTTAACAACTCGCCTGCGTTGTCAGTTGCCTTGTCCATCGCGGTCATTCTAGCACCATTCTCTGCGGCATTAGAATCCAACACAGCTTTGTACAATTGTACCTTCAATGATTTTGGGATCAATCCCGTGAGGATTTCTTCTTGGTTGGGCTGATAAATATAATCCGTAGCAGTAGCTGCCTTTGCATTTTTCTCTAAAGGAATAGGAAGAATGGGTAAGAACTGCTCTACTCTTAAAATTTGGGTAGCTACGTTTTTGAATTCGTTGTAAACAATTTCGATTTTGTCAAACTCTCCTTTCTTGAAAACGTCCATCAAATGTTCTGCCGCGTTCGATACATTATCGAAAGAAAGGTTTTGAAAAAGCGTAGAGTAATTGTTGATGATTGGCAAATTCCTTTTTTCAACAAACTCCAATGACTTTTTACCGATGGGGAGAAAAGTAATATTTTGTTTGTTCGCTTGGAGTGAATATTTTTCTTGCATCAGTTTCAACACTGCCTTGAATACAGAACTGTTGAACGATCCACAAAGCCCGCGATCTGAACTGATGGGTACGATCAAAACCTTTTTCTCTTCGCGAACATGACTGTACCAAGCTTGACCATCCGATCCTGCTGAAGACAAGTTTTGCAAAAGCGAATTCATCTTCATCGCAAAAGGGCGCATCTGCATGATCTTGTCCTGCGACTTGCGCAACTTAGCAGCCGCCACCATTTTCATGGCTTTGGTGATCTGCTGCGTAGAGATAACCGATGTAATCCTGCTCTTAACTTCTTTTAAACTGGCCATAAAATTCAATTAGTCAATTAGTCAATTTGAAGATTTGAAAATGAAGTTCGTTGAACACCATTCATTTTCAAATTGACTAATTTTCAAATTTTCAAATTAGAATTAATATTTAGACGCTAACTCCAACGCTACTTTTTTCACCGTGTCTGCATCGGCATCTTCAAACTTACCTGCGCGGAAATTTTCCAACACAGTTCTGTATTGTGCCTTCAACAGTCCGATGAATTCAATTTCAAATTCTTTCACTTTGTTTACTGGCACTTTGTCGATGTAGCCTTTCGTAGAAGCAAGAATCATTGCTACTTGCTCTTCTACAGGCACGGGTTGATATTGTGGTTGTTTCAATACTTCCACGTTTCTGCGCCCGCGCTCGATAGTCAATTTAGTAGCTGCATCAAGGTCAGAACCGAATTTTGCAAATGCTTCCAACTCGCGGAACTGTGCTTGATCCAACTTTAATGTACCCGCTACTTTCTTCATTGATTTGATCTGCGCATTACCACCCACGCGCGATACCGAAATACCCACGTTGATGGCAGGACGAATACCTGAGTTAAATAAGTTGGTCTCCAAAAATATCTGTCCGTCAGTAATTGAAATTACGTTCGTAGGAATGTAAGCCGACACATCATTGGCTTGTGTTTCAATGATCGGTAACGCAGTTAACGAGCCTCCACCTTTTACTAAGTGCTTGATAGAAGCAGGAAGGTCATTCATTTGGCTCGCGATCTGATCGTTGTTGATCACCTTTGCGGCACGCTCTAGTAAACGTGAGTGCAAATAGAATACGTCACCAGGATATGCCTCGCGACCAGGAGGTCTTCTCAGCAACAACGAAACTTCGCGGTAAGCAACGGCTTGTTTAGAAAGATCATCATAGATAACCAATGCAGGGCGACCTGTGTCGCGGAAAAATTCACCAATGGATGCACCCGTGAAAGGGGCAAAGAATTGCATAGGCGCGGGATCAGAAGCAGAAGCCAACACAATTACTGTGTAAGGCATGGCACCTGCTTTCTCTAATGTGGCCACCACACCAGCAACCGTAGATGCTTTCTGGCCAATCGCTACATAAATACAATAAACAGGTTTGCCCGCTTCGTAAAATTCCTTTTGATTGATGATAGCATCGATCGCCACGGCAGTCTTACCTGTTTGGCGGTCGCCAATGATCAACTCGCGCTGACCACGACCAATTGGGATCATTGCATCAATTGCTTTGATCCCTGTTTGTAGAGGCTCGTTTACTGGCTGACGGAATATTACGCCAGGAGCTTTGCGCTCCAATGGCATATCATACAAATCACCTTTGATCGGGCCTTTGCCATCGATGGGCATAGCAAGCGTGTCAACCACACGGCCAAGTAATCCATCGCCTACATTTACGGAGGCAATTTTACCTGTACGCTTTACAGTATCTCCTTCTTTTATTTCTTTGGATTCGCCCAACAACACAGCTCCTACGTTGTCCTCTTCCAAGTTCAACACCATGGCTTTCAATCCGCCTTCAAATTGGATCAACTCACCCGCTTGCGCTTTTGTTAATCCATAAATGCGGGCAACACCGTCACCTACAGTAAGCACGGTGCCTACTTCTTCTAATTCAGCATCGGTGCGCGATTGCGAAAGTTGCTCGCGCAGTATTGATGAAATTTCTTCTGGTCTGATCTCTGCCATATATTTATTTAAGATTTGAGATTTAAGATGTTAGATTTTTTAGGTTCTACTATTCAAAATTGGTTTCAGTAACTCCTCCCTCTCCTCACCTGCCACGCGCTTCGCGTGGGGAGAGGGTCGGGGTGAGGTTTTTTAAAATTCTTTGATATAAGGATTCTCACTGAATTTGGTCTTCAATGTTTTTAATTTGCTTTTGATAGAGGCGTCAATTTGTTGGTCGCCTACTTTTAAAACAAATCCACCAATCAAACTTTTGTCTACTTTCTGTTCTAGCTCTACTTCTTTTTTGCCGCTGAGTTTTTTTACAATCGCTTCCATCTCGGCCTTCATCTTGTCATCAATAATGAAGGCAGTGGATACGCTGGCTTTTTCTATTCCTTTATAATGATTGTAGGCGTTGTGGAATTCGATAGCAATGGCGGGCAATAGAGGCTCACGGTTTTTCTTCGTAAGCATATCAATGATGGCCATTGTTAGCTTGTGTACTTTGCTTTTAAAGATGGCTTCTAATATATCGCGTTTCTTTTCGTGCTTGATGATCGGACTTCTGAGCATGTTGACAAACTCATGGCTAGAAGCACACACGCTAGCAAACAATTGCATATCGGCATGCACTTGCTCCAAAGTCTTTTGTTCTTCGGCCAAGCCCAACAAAGATTTTACGTATCGCGATGCTACCCTCGAATCGGCCATGGCTTAGTTCAACTTTAAGTCTTTCATGTAAGTGTCTACCAATTCTTTCTGCTGCTTGTCTTCTGCCAAATTCTTTTTGATCAGCCTTTCAGAAATTTCCAAGGAGAACAGCGCCACTTGTGCCTTTACATCGCGCATTGCTGCTTGTTTTTCTATTTGAATGATGGCTTTGGCATCTTCAATAATTTTATCAGCATTTTTCTTGGCGGCTACTTGCGACTCGTCATGCAAGCGGTTGGCTGCATCACGCGCTTCGCGCAAAATACGGTCGCGCTCTTCGCGGCTATCCTTCAATAATTTTTCGTTGTCAGACTTCAAAGAAGCCATTTCCATCTTAGCTTTCTCCGCAGAATCCAATGCCGATTGAATGGAATCTTCTCTCTCCTTTAAAGAAGCAAGAATGGGTTTCCACGCAAAGGCTTTCAGTAAAAAGAATAAGCCAACGAAGATGATGATTTGCCAGAATAAGAGGCCAGTGCCAGGGGTTAAGAATTCCATATTGAGCGTGTTTCTAAGTCAGTGTTCAATTCAATGTTTGTCTCACTAAAATTTTAAAAAGAAGGATCGCTAGGCCCATTGCCAAAGCAAATCCTTCTAATTTTTTTAAGCTACTCTGTTTGATACAAGGAAGCAGATAACTAGCGCAAAAAGCGCAGCCACCTCTACAAGTGCCGCAATGATCAACATAGCGCCTTGGATTTTACCAGAAGCCTCGGGTTGACGGGCAATTGCCTCCATCGCAGAACCACCGATACGGCCTACTCCGATACCCGCGCCAATTGCAGCGAGACCTGCGCCAATGCCAGCACCCATGATTGCGTAGCTGATGTCAAGAATTAATGAAAACATAGAATTTATTGGTTAAGTGAAACAAAAAATACAAATCAATGATGGTCATCTGCTGTGGCCATTCCAATATACAGCGATGTGAACAACGTGAACACATACGCCTGAATGCCTGCTACCAACAACTCAATTAAATTAATAAACAAAACGACTAATGAGGCTCCCACACCAACAATGTAACTGCTGAAGAGAAAAGTCAAGCAAATCAAGCTAAGCAATACAATATGACCTGCAGTAATTGCCACAAACAAACGAATGGTTAAAGAGAATGGCTTGGTAAAAATTCCAATCACTTCAACAGGAAGAATAATAAGTCTTAAAGGAAGAGGAACACCAGGAGTCCAAAAGATGTGTTTCCAATAAGCAGCATTTCCGCTGAGGTTAGTGATCAGAAAGGTGAGTATTGCTAAAACAAAAGTCACCGCAATATTCCCAGTCAAATTTCCCGCTCCAGGCAACAAGCCTAAAAGGTTTCCAAATAAGATGAAGAAAAATAGTGTTAATAGATAAGGTAAGTATTTCTGATAGTTATGCCCAAGATTTGGCTTCACAATCTCATCGCGAACGAAAATGACAACAGGCTCAATGAAAGATTGCAACCCTTTCGGAGCTTTGCCTGCATTATTTTTATAAGCTTTAGCTACGGATAAGAATACAAACAACAATAGACCCGCATTGATAAAAAGCATGGCCACGTTCTTGGTAATGGAGAGATCTAAAACACCAGTGCCTGATTCTGCAAGTAAGATATGATTGTGTTCTAATTTATAGCCGTTGTAATCAACAGGATTATGGTGTTCGTCATAAAAGCGAGAGGACAAGAAAATGTCCAACCCCTTCTCAGATGAATAAACAATGATTGGGAGAGGAAGAACCATGTGATCGGTAAAATGCCACTGGTGGTCGTCCATCACATGGTGCATGATCACCTCATTGGCATCAAATTTTTTGGGTTCTTCACCATGTTCAGTGTCCGAAGCCAGCGAGGGACTTAAAAGACCTGAAAAAGCAAAGAAAAAGAGTGTTAAAAAGACGGTTTTAAATACTAAAAAGGGCTTTTTCATCGCAGTTAGAATGCAGGCTTTTAATTGGACTGCAAAACTATCAATTAAAGTTTCTGAAAAAAACCTTTTGCCTAAATTTTGGCTGTAAACAATTTTGACCCCCGATTAGGGCTTATTCGATTTTAAATTCGGGATTGAAGAACAGCCTGACTATTTTCCCGCAAAGGTCTTTTACGCCACCTTATCCAATCCTCTCAATTTCTCCGCCTTCCATCCCGTAATCCCCACTACACCAAGCGTCATTAGCCCTCCAAAAATAACGGAGGGAACAACGCCCAATAATTTAGCCGCCACACCTGATTCAAAAGAACCGATCTCGTTAGACGAGCCAATGAAAATACTATTCACGGCTGATACTCTTCCCTTCATGTTTTCTGGAGTGAGTGTATGAATCAACGTGCTGCGCACAATCACGCTCACACAATCGAACATGCCACTTAGTATTAATAAGGCCATTGAGAGCCAAAAAAGTTTGGATACACCAAACCCGATCATGCACAGCCCAAACCCAGCCACGCACCATAATAATATTTTGCCCATGTTTTTTTTGATGGGGTTGCGTGTGATGTATACGGCCATGATCACCGCACCAATCCCTTGTGCCGATCGTAAAAATCCCAACCCCTCTTTGCCCACATGAAGAATTTCATCTGCGAAGATAGGCAGCAATGCTACCGCACCGCCAAATAGCACTGCAAAAAGATCAAGCGAAATAGCGCTTAAAACAATTTGATTTTTGAAGACGAATTTGATCCCTGCTTTTATTTTTTCAAAAATTCCTTGCTCTTCACTGATAGGCGGCAGCGGACGATTTGGGATTAATGCATAGCAAACTAATCCAGCTATAACTAGTGCTACATCTGCTGAATAAGCTGCAGTAATTCCAAAGAACCCATAGACCAATCCACCAATGATGGGGCCGCCCACGGCCGCGCCTTCCCACAATGTGCTGTTCCACACAATGGCGTTTTGATATAGATCACGATCGATCAATTGTGGCATGAACGAAAAATTAGCAGGCGATAAAAATCCACGGGCAATACCACTTACAAAAATTATTGCGTAGATAGGTAAAGCCCCATTCGCTAAAATAAATGCACCAACATCCATTGTAAAATAGAGTAGCGCCATCGAACAAAGCACAAGCGTGAATACGCAAACCAAAATAATTTTCTTGCGCTCCACCACATCGGCCAAGTGGCCCGCGTAGAGAGAAACAGTAATGGCGGGTATTGCCTCAGCCAATCCAATCAACCCCAACGAAAGCGGATCTTTAGTGATTTCGTAGACTTGCCAGCCTACCACTACCGCTTGTACCATAATGGCGAGTGTAACGAACAAGCGAGAGAGAACAAAGAAACGAAAGTCGCGAACGTGAAGAGCTGCGTACGGGTTGCTCATTTAGAATTGAAAGTTGGAGGTTGGAGGGATAAGAAGGGCTCCCCAAATCTTAAATTCAAACATCTTACATCTTAAATAAATATTTTCCGATGGCATCAATGGCTGTTTTTCTTCGTGCTTCCCGATCCCCAGAGATTTCCACGAATGGAACTTTGGTTTGCTCTACTTCTTTTTTATAGATATCCCAAAAGTGCTCGCGCTTGTCAGGATGCTCGCGTTGTGGGTCGTCTTGCCATGGCAGATCAATATTGGTAAGCAAGTACAAATCATATTTTCGCTCGGCCATCTTTTCTAATATTTCTTTATCGCAATTTCCGTACTTGTGCTCGCTCCACACTTTGATCACAATCAAGTTGGTATCACAGATCATTATTTTGTTTGACTCGTTGAGCCATTCATCTTCCATGCGCAATTGTCCGTGTGCAATCTTGGTAAGATCTGCTTGGTTGTAGGTCTTGCCTAGCTTATTGAGATAGGCTCTTGCGTATTCTTCTACGCACGAAGTTTTAAAATGAGCTGCCAAAAACTTTGATAGTTCCGTCTTGCCAGTGCACTCGGGGCCGATGACGCACACTTTTTTTACTAGATGCTCAGTTGCTTGTGAAAAGGCCATAGTGATTTTTGTTTCTAAAGTAGGTAATAAATAAGGATATTCAAGAGGCGCAGTTAATCGTCTTATTTAATCGGAAAATGTTTTTTAGTTAATGGCTTTCTATCCGAAAAGGGGAGAGGAAAGCCTCGATAGACTGCGTCAGGATAAACTTCGCTATGCTGATCAACCAGGAGTTTGAAATGGAGTTCATTGGCCTTTGCGCCTCGCATGGCCAGGCCGCACCTTCACTAAAATATCGGTAGGCAAGCCGCCAAAACAAACTTGCCTCGAAAAATTTGGACATAAAAAAAGGCTTTATCTCTAAAGCCTTCCCGGGAAAACAATCTTTCTGAGATTGATTACTTTACTACTGCTTTCACAGAGTCAACCACTGCATTCACAGTAGAGTCAACTTGTGTTGTAGCGGCAGCAGCTGCTGCCGCAATAGAATCAGCCTTTGCGGCTGCAGCCTCAGCGGCAGCTTTAGCTTTTTCTGCGCCACCGCAAGCAACCATTGCTACTGCAAAGCCACATACGATAACTGATGCGATAAATTTTTTCATAGTTTACAGGTTATTAAAATTTGCGCAAAGGTAACAGAATGGATCGAATTTGAAGCTGCACGTAAGAAAATATTACTTTTTGATGAAAAAATAGCCTCTTTTTTGGCTTCCCTATCAATCATTAGGCAAAATCAATCGTTTGCTGGATCATTTCTTCCTGAAGAACAACCGAATTGGTACGCCCTCAAAGCCAAACTTATCTCGCAACTTATTTTCTAAAAACCGCTGGTAAGACTCTTGGATGTATTGGGGCAGATTACAGAAAAAAGCGAAAGATGGCGAGCGAGCCGTCACTTGGGTGATGTACTTGATCTGGATGTGCTTGCCTTTAAGTGCTGGTGGAGGGTAATGCACGATCTCAGGAAGCATGGCATCGTTGAGTTCAGAAGTGGATATTCGCTTAGTTTTGTTTTTATAAACTTCCACCGCTTTCTCCATCACCTGAAAAATGCGCTGCTTGGTGAGTGCAGAGGCAAATAAGATAGGAAGATAGTCGATGGGCATAAGTTTTTCTTGAATGTCCTTCTTGAACTTTTCCGCTGTCTTGGTATCTTTTTCTATCAAGTCCCATTTGTTGACCATCACCACTATGCCTTTGGTTTGCTTCTGTGCCAGCACGATAATGTTCACATCTTGTGATTCCAACCCGCGCTCAGCATCAATCACCACAATGCACACATCGCTTTCTTCTAAAGCCCTAAGCGAACGAAGCACCGAATAAAACTCAACATCTTCTGTCACTTTGCCTTTCTTGCGAATGCCTGCGGTATCAATCAAAATAAAATCGTTGCCATACATTTTGTAGCGCGAGTGGATGGCATCGCGTGTGGTGCCAGCCTCATCGGTAACAATGCTACGTTCGTTGCCCAGCAATACATTCAGCAAAGAAGATTTGCCTGAATTGGGTCGGCCAACAATGGCAATTTTTGGAATGCCCGCATCTGGATCTTCTACGCCTTCGGAAGGGAAGATTTTTACTAAGTCATCCAACAACTCTCCTGTGCCAGATCCATTCTCCGCAGAGACAGGATATACTTCACCCAAATTCAATTCATAAAATTCATTGGCCTCCATCGTTTTAGAAGGCGTATCTACTTTGTTGGCAGCAATGAAAACGGGCTTCTTCGACTTGCGAATGATTTGCGCAAACTCTTTGTCATAGCCAGTCAGTCCATCTTTGCAATCGACCATGAAGATCACAGCCGTGCATTCCTCCAGCGCCATCTCTACTTGCCTGCGAATTTGCGATTCGAATTTATCAGATGAGCCTGTAACATATCCGCCTGTATCAATGACCGTAAAAAATTTGTCAGTCCATTGCGCGTAGCCATAGTGGCGATCGCGCGTTACGCCCGGCATATCATCCATGATCGCTTGCCGCTGCTCCACCAATCGGTTGAAGAAAGTTGATTTACCTACGTTAGGCCTGCCTACTATTGCTATGATGTTTGCCATTTTTAATTTTCAATGATCAATTTATAAATGTGTCGATTTAGAATCCGAATTATGAGAATCTATCTATTTTGATGCAGTCGCAATTCAATGTGCCGATTAAAATCCAACCGTCATTGACTAATTGGCTAATCGACCCATTGGCTAATTAGTCTATGTATCCAAAATGCTTCAACTTCAATGTCTCCTTCCGCCAATTGTCAGCCACCTTCACATGGGTTTCTAAAAAAACTTGCTTGCCAAAAAAGGCTTCCATACTTGCCCTTGCCTCGGTGCCTACTTTTTTAAGTGAGCTGCCGCCTTTGCCAATCAAAATTCCTTTTTGTGAATCGCGCTCCACATAAATGGTAGCGCGTATCCGTATGATCTTCTCTTCTTCCTTAAAACTTTCTATGCTCACAGCCGAACTGTAAGGGATTTCTTGATCGTAATTGGTAAATATTTTTTCGCGAACCATCTCTGCGGCAAAAAAACGTTCGCTCCTATCTGTCAGGTCATCTTTAGGATAATAGCCTGGATGCTCGGGCAAATACTTTTTGATGGTAGGAAGAAGTTGATCAATGTTGATCTCTTTCAATGCCGAAACGGCAATGATCTCTTCCGCCTTCACGTGTTCTTTCCAATAAGCGATTTTATCGACCACTTGTGAGCCCACGGCCAAATCAACTTTATTAATGACCAGTAAAATAGGGGTTGTCAACGTTTTGAAGGTGGCAAAAAGTTGCTCGTCATATTTCTCTCCCAATTCTACAATGAGCAAAATCAAATCGGCATCTTCCAGCGAAACTTTCACGTAGCCCATCATGGCATCGTGCAATTGATATTTGGGTTCCAGTATGCCTGGTGTATCAGAATAAACGATTTGAAAATCTTCACCATTCAAAATACCCATGATGCGGTGGCGTGTAGTCTGTGCTTTCGGGGTGATGATTGATAGGTTTTCGCCCACCAACTTGTTCATCAAACTAGACTTGCCCACGTTGGGCTTGCCTACAATACTTACGAAACCGGATTTGTGGGGGGCGGACATTAGAGTTATTAAAGGCTCTTGTGGGGCGATTCTGCCGCAAGGTAGCTTTTTTGTTACTACCGATTTCATAAAGTAACTTTATGGATAATGTCATCCATACTTTCACAGCAAGAATCACTACGCTACAGCAGACAGATTTTACTGCCCGACCTGAAATTAGAAGGTCAAGAAAAATTGAAATCGGGCAGTGCGCTCGTGATCGGAGCAGGCGGGTTGGGTTCTCCTGCACTCTATTATTTAACAGCCGCAGGAGTAGGAAAGATCGGCATTTTAGATTTTGATGTAGTAGATGTGAGCAATTTGCAACGGCAGATTTTATATTCATCAGAAGACGTGGGAAGCCCTAAAGCTACCAAAGCAGCCGAACGCCTTTCCAATTTAAACCCTCATATAAAAATTGAAACCCATCAATGCTTTTTGAATTCCGAAAATGCATTAGAGACTATTTCCAATTACGATGTGGTGATCGATGGCTCAGATAATTTACCAACTAGGTATTTGGTGAATGATGCGTGTGTGTTACTCAATAAAACTTTGATCTATGGCGCCATATTTCAATTTGAAGGACAAGTAAGTGTCTTCAATGAATTGCTTTTAGATGGAAGCCGAGGTCCCAATTACCGAGATCTTTTTCCAATACCACCTCCCCCCGAAATGGTTCCATCTTGCAGCGAAGGTGGTGTACTGGGTGTGTTGCCGGGCATCATCGGTTCTATGCAAGCGAACGAAGCCATCAAAGTATTGGCGGGTATTGGCACCACGTTGAGTGGGCGGCTGTTGCTTTTTGATGCACTTGATTTTTCTACTCGCTACTTGAAAATTAAAACAGATTCGAATCGTGAAGCAATCAAGGAATTGATAGACTACGAACAGTTTTGCAACCCGAAACTCCAAAAGGAGAGCAATGAGATTTCTCCTTCTCGTGCAAAAGAATTGATTGCATCAAAAAGTGATGTTCAAATCATTGATGTTCGCGAGCCTTTTGAATTTGATTTAGGAAACATTGGAGGCGTGAATATTCCTTTGAAAGTATTGGATCAAAATCTGGAAATGATTTCTAAAGACAAACAAGTGGTTGTGCTATGCAAAAGTGGGGGAAGAAGTAGTCAAGCTGTTACAAAGTTACAAGAACTGGGCTATTCGAATGTCATGAATCTTTCTGGCGGATTGCTTCAATGGAAAAAAGAAGTTGATTCTACCTTGGTTATTTAAATTTTTAAAGTGCGCACTGACACGAAAAAAACAATATGAAAGACTTACTTCTGCAAATTACCAAATGGACTAGCGAGAAAAAACCTTTTGCGTTGGCGCGCGTAATCCAAACATGGGGATCATCGCCTCGTCCCGTTGGCTCGTCTATGATTATTTCTGAAGATATGGAAATGGCAGGCTCTGTTAGTGGGGGTTGTGTAGAGGGTGCCGTTGTAAAAGAAGCAAAAAAAATATTAGAAACTGGAAACGGCAAGCTACTATCTTATGGCGTGAGTGATGACGATGCGTGGACGGTAGGGCTTATGTGTGGAGGAAAAATTCAAATTTATGTGCAGACTTATGCAGTGGGCATACTTGATGAGAGTGAGATGTGGGTAACCCTCCAAGAATCATTGAGCAATAATCAAGGGTGCACTTTAATCACCACATTAGTTGATGGCGAAACAAAAAATGCGTTGATCACTTCAGAGGGTACGGTCATTGGGCAAGAATTGCCAAGTGAGATATTGATTAAAGCAAAGGATTGCTTTACAAAGCGAACGCATGAAATCATGACCATAGGTGACGAGCAATACTTTATTCATACATTTCCTAGAAGAAGTCAATTGCTAATAATAGGTGCAGCTCATATCGCAGCCGATCTAATACAGTTCGCCCATCAATTTGATTTTGAAACGATCGTGATTGATCCGCGAATCATATTTGCTCGGCAGACTTTATTTACTCAAAAGCCAGACCAGATTTTAGAAATGTACCCTTCGGAAGTGCTGAGAGATTTTAAGCTAGATGCCTATACCTATGCTGTTGTTTTGTCGCACGATCCTAAGATTGATGATGATGCCCTTCAAATTTTATTGCGATCAAATGCTGCATACATCGGAGCATTGGGAAGCAAGAGAACGAACGAAAAAAGAATCAACAGGTTGAAGCAAGGAGGGTTTACAGATGCTGAAATCAATAGAATAGAAGCACCCGTGGGAATCGATATCAATGCACAGGGAGCTAAAGAAATTGCGCTTAGTATTATGAGTTCTATAATCAAAGTAAAGAACACCTATTTATAGTAATGAGTTCTAATTTACCCGCCACTCACAGGAGGAATAATTACTACTTCATCATTTTCTTTTAGACTGTAAGAGTCTTCTTGATAATCTTCACCGACCGCAAAAGCCAAGGATTTTAGTTTTGCGAAATCTGGATAGCGAGTAAAAAGATTTTGCCTGAGAGATGAAATGTCGTCCCCCACTTTTAGCTCTAACTCCAATTGCTTTGATTGAAGAATATCCTTGGCGATTCCGTAGGCGATCAGTTTTATTTTCATTGCGAAGATTTATTCATTTCTAATTTTTTTTTCATCTCTTTCCACGAAAGTGTAGCACAATCATATCGTTCAGGAAAATCGTGTATCCCTGAGAATGCCAGAAACTCATCTGGCAAAATTAGCTTTTCATCTTGGTTTTCTTTGTCGATGAAGTGGAGAAAAGTAGTACAAATCATCAGTGCTTCCATTAGCGTTTTGCCTTCCAGCGATTTTGTTAATATGGATGTGGAGGCTTTTGAGATAGCACAGCCGAAACCATGAAAGTGAATGGCGTTGACTTTTTTTGAATCGCTCTTCATAAAAATTTCAAAACGATCACCACAAATGGGATTGTAGGCTTTGACTACTTCATTAGCATCAAGCCTCTTCTCAAAATGAAAAGGTGTTTCATTGTGCGCTTTGATAATTGCTGGATATAGTTTTTTCAGGTCACCGCTCATACCCAGAATTTTTTAAGTGCAACTAAGGCTTCGATTGTTTTGTCAACGTCTTCCTTCGTATTGTAAATTGAAAAAGAAGCTCTCACTGTTGCTGGAACTCCCATCGATTCTAGCAATGGTTGGGCGCAATGATGACCAGCACGTACTGCGATATTTTCGTTAGCCAAAAAACCAGCCACATCATGCGCATGGATGTTTTCTAAATAGAACGACACAATCCCGCTGAAGTTTTTAGGATTCCCCACAATTTCAATTCCTCCTAATGATTTCAACTTTTCTTTGAAATAGATACTTAATTTTTTAATGTGGTTTGACGTTTCATTCAAATCCAATTCATGGATAAAATTAATGGCAGCGCCCAATCCAATTACGCCAACAACGTTAGCGGTGCCTGCTTCTAAGTTATGTGGATAATCCAGAAATTCAGTACGTGCAAATTCTACATTTTTGATGCTGCCACCGCCAAAGTTAAATGGATCAATTTGTTTGAAATATTCTTCTTTGCAATACAAAACGCCTGTGCCAAACGGGCCAAACATTTTGTGGGCAGAGAAAACGAGAAAGTCTGCATCTAATTTTTTTACATCAATCGGGTAATGGCCTACGCTTTGTGCGCCATCGATCAATATGGGAATATTCTTTTTGTGTGCCGCGAAAATAATTTCTTCGATTGGGTTGATAGTGCCAAGTACATTTGAAATATGAGTGACCGCCAACATCTTTGTCTGTGCATTTAACAAATCATCCAATTTTTCTAAGGCCAATTCGCCATTATTGTTAACAGGAATGATCTTAAGTGTGGCTTGAGTTTGCAGACAGATTTGTTGCCAGGGTATCAAGTTGGCGTGGTGCTCCATGGCAGAGATCACTACATTATCACCTTTGTGCAGATCCTTTTTCAAAAAACACTGAGCGACAATGTTGATTGCTTCTGTAGCGCCTTTGGTAAAGGCAATCGAATTGGGATGAGGTGAGCCAATCAGGCCACAAACTTTTTTTCTAACATCTTCATAGCGATGTGTTGCTTTGGAAGATAATTCATAAAGCCCACGATGGACGTTGGCGTTTTCTTTTTCGTAAAAATCAGTGATGGTTTGAATGACGGATCGGGGCTTCTGTGAGGTGGCGGCACTATCTAAATAAACCAACTCTGGCCGATGGGTGAAGATCGGAAAATGGGATTTGATAGATTGTAGCGGCAATGCCATTAAAAAACCTTTAAGCGTTAAAGATAACTTTCTAGGGAACAAGAATAACTGTTTTTCGGTTGCAGCGATAAAAAAGAAAACATAAATGTGAATAAGGTGAGATTATTTTTGTGCGTCAGCTAGGCGTGCGTAAGCGTGTGAGCGATAGAAGTGGAAAGCCTCCCTCGGCTGCGCTCAGGATGAACTCAGCGCGTTGGCAAGCCGAGGGAGCTTGGAACGAATAGCGCGACCCCGTGCTGGTGCCTGTGTGAGGGCAAAGGGGACACAACCAAAAGAAATTAAATTTTTTTGTTGAACTTGCTGATGAATGGCTACTCAACTTTTTGATAATCACGGCAGGCCGATCAACTATTTACGGTTGGCGGTGACGGATCGGTGCAATCTACGGTGCTTTTATTGCATGCCTGAGGAGGGGATTAAGTATTTGCCTAAGAAAGCGTTGCTGACCTTCGAGGAAATTGAAAGATTGGTAACGATGCTTGCGCAAATGGGCATTTCAAAAATCAGGCTGACGGGTGGCGAGCCATTTGTGCGAAATGATTTGATGCAATTGATTCGTAGGATTGTGGAGATTGACGGCATCAAAGATGTGCACTTGACCACCAATGGAATTCTTACCGCTCAACACATTCCGGAATTGAAGCAGCTCGGTATTGCTTCTGTGAATTTGAGCATGGACACACTGGATCGCGAGCGATTTAAAATGATCACACGCAGAGATGAATTTGGTAAAACGCGCGAGACGTTGCAATCTTTACTAGATCACGAAATACCTGTGAAGATCAACACGGTGGTAATGGAAGGAAAAAATATTGAAGATATATTGTCGCTAATAGAATTGACGAAAGATCAAAATGTTTCGGTGCGGTTTATAGAAGAGATGCCATTCAACGGAGAGGGCAGCCACTATGCTTCACTTGCTTGGACGTACAAAAAAATATTGGAACACATTAAGCAAGAGTTCCCCAACATTCAAAAAGTACAAGACCCAGAAAATTCTACGGCCTATCATTATCAGATTCCTGAATTTAAAGGAAACGTTGGAATCATTGCTGCGTTTAGCAGAACATTTTGTGGCACGTGCAATCGCATTCGCATAACGGCACAAGGCGTACTCAAAACTTGTTTGTACGATGATGGAGTTTTGAACATCAAAGATTTGATGCGAAGTGGAATGGGTGATGCCGAAGTGAAAACTTATTTATTAAAAGCTTTTGCCAGTCGCGCGAAAGATGGCTTTGAAGCAGAAGCGAAAAGAAAAGAACATTCCGTTTCTGAGTCGATGTCCACCATTGGAGGATAATTGTAGTATGGAATTTTATCTCCTCCTCATTTCGTTTTTTATAATTGCGTTGACTTACTCATCCGTTGGCTTTGGCGGAGGATCAAGTTATTTGGCGTTGTTGGCACTGCCCATTTTTGCTATTGCTTTTCCTGTCATTCGTTCTACGGCTTTGTTCTGCAATATCATTGTGGTAACAGGCGGTGCAATTATTTTCTACAAAGAGGGTAAACTTTCTTTCAAGGAAATTTGGCCATACTTTATTGGCAGTGTGCCGATGGCTTTCATTGGCGGCTTTTGGCCAATCAAACAAGATACATTTTTTGTATTGCTAGGTTTTACATTGGTGGCAGTTCCCTTTCTCTTATGGTTTCAGCCAGAGAATTTTAAAAAAGGAAATGAGCCGAGAGTGCCAGAAACGAATTTTATTAAAATCGTATTGGGTGGAGCGATCGGTTTGCTCTCGGGCTTAGTTGGGATTGGTGGCGGCATTTTTCTTTCCCCCATCCTTCACATGCTGTGCTGGTCAGAGGCAAGGAGAATTTCGGCACTGGCCAGTGTTTTTATTCTGGTGAATTCAATTGGCGGATTGGCGGGGCAGTTTAAGCGCGGGATACCTGAATTAAGTTGGCAGTTTCTGCTTCCTCTTTTGCTTGCTGTTTTTGTTGGTGGGCAAATCGGCTCACGGCTTGGCGCCAAAAAATTCAATCCGATTTACATCAAGCGCATTACGGCTGTGTTGATATTGATTGCAGGGTTGAATATATTGAGGGAGCATTTTTAGGATTTATGGTGTTCTTTCTTTTTGAATATGTAAAGGGGGTGATTAATCGTTTCGATTGTATATCTAATCAAAAAGCGCGTCTGCGCTTATCATTTCAGCTACATTGATAGTTGGTAAACAGTACTCATTAAATCTTGTGCCTTCTGTTTTTGAATGCAAGATTCCTCTGGCAGTGCCCACAGTAAGCATTGCCAAATGACTAAGAAAACCCTTATCTATTTTTAGCTTGTGTTCGGTGTTAGAGAAAGACTTCCAAGAGTCTTCTTCTACGGTAAAATTGCAGCAAGCTTCAATCAGTAAAAAAACGATTTGCTCTTGTTCAAACTTAAAAAGTGTGAATGTTGCAATAATCTTGTTTTCGTGGTCAACACCAAACTTGATTTCCGTATTGATATCGATTTTTTTCTTTTCATCAAAAGCGTTTTCAAAAACGGCAAATTGCTCAGTCGTTATCTTTTTTAAACTAAATCCTATTGTTGGCTTCTTATCCATTTACAACTCTTCTTGATACCTCCGTTTCTAATTCATACTTATCAAACTTCGGTTCTTGGTAATCAGGATACGATCTCGAATAAGACAAACCGCTTTTGTGTATTTTCCCATAAGAACTATAGTTAAATTTAGCTGATGAATGACCAAAATAAGAAACTAGATTATCCATCAATTTTATTCCAAGGGCTTCCTCAATTTTATATATAGTTTCTAATGTCAAATTCTCTGTCCCCTTAACGATTTTATTTATTTGTTGGGCACTGACGCCAACCTTTTCGGCAAGGTCTTTTTGAGTCATTTTTTGTACACGTAATGCCTCCAAAATTTCCACGGCAATCCTAAACGAAGCATCTAACCAAGATTCATTAGAACTGCGCCACTCTGCCTTTTTAGCCCAGCCTGAAGCATCTTTCGACTCGAACTTCTTAAGTTTCGCTAAATTTGTTTGATTCTTCATAAGTCAATTTCAAATCCTTCAATATCAGTAACACCTTGCTCACGTAAAAAATCGGTGCATCTTTTTAATTTTTTCAACTCATTTTTAGTATGCGCTCTGTCATCCATCCGTTGGGTGAGCTTTATAGCACCTCCTGTAATGATGTAACAGCCAGGTTCAATCTTAATGGCATAGATGCGAAGCCAGCTATCTTGCCGATCTCCATAAGCCTTACTTTTTTCAAATTTTACTTTTTCGCCATTAATACTTAGGGGCTTAAATAGATGATCAAGAGACTTGTTGTTATTCGTTGAAAATTCTCGAATTCTATTCTCAAATCTTTTAGCTTCTTGCTTAGTATAGAGTATTGCGTCTTTTATAGTTATTGATCCGAAGAAACCACTTTTCAGGTCATCTTCATTTTCAATAAAAAACACTTGTAGAAAAACGGGATCTTGCCAGCTATCGAATAGTCTTTCAAATTCATCGGTTTCGCTGTCTTCATAATGAAAAGCGAGTAATCGGTCTGCAAAGATATGCTTATAAGTCATTGAATCAACCTATAGGTTAATTTAATATACTAACTAATTGATAATAAGTAATTTAAAAATTACATTTTCAACAAAATCATACCCCTTTAAAATGTAAGATTGTTTTATCAGTCTAACCCTGAAGAACTATCAGCGAATGAAAATCCTTGACGAATCTAAAAAAAAGAGACCGTTAGGCAACGGTCTCTTTAGGTTTCGTAGCGGGGACAGGACTCGAACCTGTGACCTTTGGGTTATGAGCCCAACGAGCTACCAACTGCTCCACCCCGCGATTTGAAATGCAAAAGTAGAACCAATGGGCTTAATAAACAAATAGCGCTAAAATGGGATATTCGTCACTAGGAGAGATTGAATTCCCAATAATGGAAAAATAATGGGAGATAGCCATTTCAACATCAACGATTTATCCTTTTTTAAATAGTTGATAAACTGATAGTTAGATATATTTTCAAATGATGATAGGGATTTGATCAGAAGGTGACTTGTGATGGCACATTAGTTGGAAACCTAGTTTCCAAAATTGTTTGCCCAATGAAAATATTCATCGCCATTTCTATTTGGATGCTTTTGGTAGCAGGAAGTGTCACGGTGGCAACACCTAAAGAAAGATCTGTGGGGGTTATCACTCAAAAAAAGGAGAACCTATTTGTTCTAAAGGCGTCTAGAAAATTTAAAGGTGCGCAGGTAGAAGTGCTCTCATCATCTGGCTATGTAGTAACGTCTAAAAAATTAAACAAAAGAAAACTGGTGATCGATTTTAAAAATGTGAGTGCTGGCGTTTACCGCATTCAAGTAAAAAAAGGTTCTAACAAAGAGGAGTTTCAATTCATTAAAAAATAAATAGTAACACATGAAAGCCATCAAAGCCACTTTTTTGCAGCTCGTTTATTTGTATCTATTCACCCGCCTTTAATTGTTTCGATTTGCCGAAATCTGAGATCAAGAGCAAGCCCAGGAAAGTGATCATCCCATTGATGATCAAAATCTCAATCCCAATTTTATAACCGTGGAACCAGCTTACGGAATTTGAACTAAGCACGTAAGAAAGCAAAGGAGAAATAACACAGATCAACGGAACCAATATTCCTTTCACCTTTAATTTGGTAAACACGCCAAAAGAAAAAAGACCGAGCAGGGGTCCGTAGGTATAGCCTGCTATATTCAGCACGGCATCAATCACCGATTTTTCATTCAACTCTTTGAAAATAATAATGATCAAGAGGAACAGTGCAGAGAAACCTAAGTGAACAATAAATTTTTGCTTTTGCTTCACTGCTTCTGTTTTGTTTTTGAATTGAAGAAAGTCAATGCAAAATGAAGTGGTCAATCCTGCCAAAGCAGAATCTGCACTGGCATAAGAAGAAGCGGTAATCCCCAATAAAAATAAAATCCCTACCAACGGCCCTAGCTCATTGAAAGCAAGTCGTGGATAAAGTTCATCGGATAGTGCAGGGATAGCCAGTCCTTTTTGTGTACTGTAAATGTAGAGCAGGGCACCGAGCGTTAAGAAAAGTAAATTCACAATTACCAACGTCAAGCTGAACCAAAACATATTCTTCTGCGCATCGCCCAATGTTTTGCACGTCAGGTTTTTTTGCATGATCTCTTGGTCAAGCCCTGTCATGGCGATGGCAATAAAAGCTCCACCAAAAAATTGTT
Organism: Cyclobacteriaceae bacterium; assembly: GCA_046155095.1. Lineage (GTDB taxonomy): Bacteria > Bacteroidota > Bacteroidia > Cytophagales > Cyclobacteriaceae > ELB16-189. The sequence continues at coordinate 224,516 of JBJXEB010000075.1, read as the reverse complement.
TAGGGAAAAACAACGTTGAGTTTACATCATCGAAATGAAAAATTTGTGCAAATCCATTGTCCTGAATGGCCGACACCATTGTAGCAAAACTAAAATCCAGCTTATCGGCAATCTGCCAAACAGTAACCGCAACAGCAGTCACTAAAAAAAGAGTTTGAAAGGAATCTGTCCACACAATCGTTTTGATGCCACCCTTAAAAGTATAGACCCAAATCAAAGCAATAGTCGTTGCGACTGTTACAAAAAATGGAACTCCCCAGGCATCGAATAAAAAAAGTTGCAGCACAGTGGCGGCTAGGAAAAGTCGTAGAGAAGAACCAATCGTTCTGGAGACTAAAAAGAAAAACGCACCCGTTTTATACGCCCACACATCAAATCGTTGTTCCAAATACGTGTAAATGGAAATCACATTTAAGCGATAGTACAATGGCATGAGAATACCGATGATTACCCAATAGCCCAGCAAATACCCCAACACTACTTGAAAGTATGCGAATCCAATCTTGCCCACATTGCCTGGCACTGAAACAAACGTAACGCCCGAAAGGGAAGAGCCGATCATCCCAAAGGCTACCAAGTACCAGGGCGATTGCCTATTGCCAGTGAAAAATGTATTGCTATCTGCACCCTTGGAAGTAAAATAGGAAATGGATATGAGCGCTAAGAAGTAGACAATGAGTATTGAAAGAACTAAGAATGGTGACATGCAGTGGCCTTTATCGAGATGGCAAACTACATTAAGTTAAGAAGAATAAAAATTTGACGGCCGGGTGGGCTATCCACTACTCTTGGCCGAAACGTTACCTAGTAGCTCATCTGAAAGTCAAAGTCAAATCATTCTTTACTAAAAAATAGAATCACCCCTTCACTTGAATCTTGAATTTTAAATCTTGAATTTTGACCATGCGTGAAGATTATCTAAAAGCTGATGGCGAAGGGCTAGAGTCTGGCGAGAAAGAAGTAGAAAAGGCATTACGCCCACTTTCTTTCTCTGACTTTACTGGCCAGCAAAAAGTGGTGGACAACGTGAAAGTGTTTGTACAGGCCGCCAAGCAACGCAGCGAATCGCTTGATCACGTGCTGTTACATGGCCCACCAGGTTTGGGCAAGACTACCCTTTCGTTCATCATTGCCAATGAGCTCGGTTCCAATATCAAAATCACATCTGGTCCTGTGCTAGACAAACCCGGTGACTTGGCAGGGTTGCTTACGAATTTAGAAACCAATGATGTTCTGTTCATCGATGAAATCCATCGCCTCAACCCCATCGTAGAAGAATACCTCTATTCTGCCATGGAAGATTTCCGCATCGACATCATGCTCGATAGCGGACCCAATGCTCGATCCGTGCAAATAAGTTTGAATCCGTTCACATTGATCGGTGCCACCACACGCGCAGGTTTACTCACATCCCCCTTGCGCGCCCGCTTTGGCATCAACGCACGGCTAGAATATTATGATTCAACGCTGTTAACAAAAATAGTAAAACGCTCTGCCGATATTTTGGCCACACCCATTGTGGATGATGCTGCTTTTGAAATCGCGAGGCGAAGCAGAGGCACACCACGCATTGCCAATAATCTTTTAAGGCGCACCCGCGATTTTGCGCAGATCAAAGGCGATGGCGCCATTACCAAACCTATTGCCCAGATGGCGTTGAAAGCATTGGATGTGGATGAAAACGGTTTGGACGACATGGACAATCGCATCCTAACTACTATCATAGAAAAATTCAAGGGCGGCCCAGTTGGACTCTCTACTATTGCCACTGCTGTGGGCGAAGAAGCCGAGACCATCGAAGAAATGTATGAGCCTTTTTTGATTCAAGAAGGCTACATCAAGCGCACTTCGCGCGGACGTGAAGCAACAGAGCTTGCATATAAGCATCTGAAAATTGTGGTGCCTGCTTCAAAGAGGCCTGGACTGTTTGACTGATATGAAACCAATCGCTCCCAAAAAAAGCAACCTTGTTAATGATGTCATTCAAATTATACATCAGTCAAGGCAATTCGCCTATAGCGCTATCAATTTTTCAGTGGTTATGGCTTATTGGAAAATTGGGCAACGGATAGTTGAAGAGGAGCAACGAGGTAGTAATCGTGCCCGCTATGGACAAGAGTTGCTTGCCAAGCTGGCCAAACGCCTCACTAAAAGTTTAGGTAAAGGTTATACGGAAAATAATCTGCGTTACATGCGTCAGTTTTATTTGGCGTTTCCAATTCGTCACGCACTGCGTGACAAATCTTCTTCATCTGGCAAATCCGCAATTCGTCACGCAGTGCGTGGCGAATCTCTAGATTGGAGTCTGGAGGCAAGAAAAATCATCCGACCCGAGTTGACGTGGACACACTATAGGCTTTTGCTCAAGGTTGAAAACATAGAAGCGCGACACTATTACATGAATGAATGTGCCAGCCAAAATTGGAGTACGCGCACATTAGAAAGGCAAATCGATACCTTCACATACGAACGGATTCTATCGTCCAAGAATAAAAAGAAAGTGAAAGCTGCCGCGGATAGAAAAGCAGAATTGCCCAGCGAACTTGACTTTATTAAAGAACCCTATCTACTAGAATTTCTAAATGTAAAGCCCGGTACGGATCTATATGAAAGTGATTTGGAGAAACTGATCATCGACAACATGCATCATTTTCTTTTGGAACTAGGAAAGGGTTTTTCTTTTGTGGCTAGGCAAAAGCGGATTTCGGCCGAAGACGAACATTTTAATGTTGACCTTGTGTTTTACAACTATATTTTGAAATGCTTTGTGCTCATCGACTTAAAGCTTGGCAAGCTCACCCATCAAGACATTGGACAGATGGATTTGTATGTCCGTTACTTTGAGGAAGAAATCAAGCAATCCTCAGACAACCCAACTATTGGTATCATCCTTTGCTCGCAGAAAAATGAAGCCATCGTCAAATATTCGATCCTAAAAGAAAACAAAAGGTTATTTGCTTCCAAGTATAGATTGTATTTACCTACAGAAGCTGAGCTAAAAAAGGAATTGCAAACAGAACTAAAGAGGTATCGTGCCAACTTACGCTTGTCCAAATAAATTTGAGCTTCACAAACCAGTATCAGCGCTCTCAATTCATCAAATCCCAAGCAGTTGCTCTTGGCTTCTCTTTCTGCGGCATTGCCAAAGCCGAATTCTTAGAAGAAGAAGCCCCTCGCCTAGAAGAATGGCTCAAGCGCGGCTACCAAGGTAAGATGAGCTACCTCGAAAATCATTTTGACAAACGGCTCGACCCTCGCTTGTTAGTGCCAGGCGCAAAGTCTGTGATCAGTTTGGTGTACAATTACTATCCCCAAAAAGATTTAGCAAAAGAAAATCCCGACTCGCTAAAGATCGCCAAATACGCTTATGGAGAAGATTATCATTTTGTCATCAAAGAAAAACTAAAAACATTTTTACATCTCATCCAAAATGAAATAGGTGAAGTGCAAGGCCGCGCTTTTGTCGATTCCGCTCCTGTGCACGAGCGAGCATGGGCAAAAAAATCAGGAGTAGGTTGGATTGGAAAAAATTCGTTATTGCTCAACCGCGAAATGGGCAGCTTCTTTTTTTTAGCAGAACTGATCGTTGATTTAGAATTAGAATATGATGGCCCCATCAAAGATTATTGTGGTACCTGCACTGCTTGCATGGACGCCTGCCCTACAGATGCCATTCCACAGCCATACGTGGTAGATGGCAGCAAGTGCATTTCTTATTTCACCATCGAGCTAAAAGAGGAAATCCCCACCGAAGTAAAAGGCAAATTTGAAAACTGGATTTTCGGCTGCGACATCTGCCAAGACGTGTGCCCATGGAATCGTTTTTCCAAACCTCACCAAGAAGAAAAATTTCTTCCCCACCCCGATCTTGAAAAAATGACAAAAGCAGATTGGCGAGAAATCACTGAAGATGTTTTTGAAGCGCTTTTTAAAAAATCTGCTGTGAAGAGGGCGAAAATGGAAGGATTAAAGAGGAATATTAAGTTTATGCCATAGCTACTTCTTTATTGGTAACTTCTCCTTCATCTTCTCCCCTCCCAAATACTTCCCATACCAATCCAAATATCTCGTCAGCCTATCCTTTTGGTAACTAGGAATGCTGATACCATGATGCTGCCCAGGGTACACAACAAATTGAGTTGGCACACCCAATGATTTTAGCGCTTGGTACATTTGCTCACCACCTGCGGCTGGCACATTAAAATCTTTTTCGCCCACCATGTAGAGCGTGGGCGTTTTTATTTTTTCTACATTCAAAAATGGATAGGAGACTTTCATCCATTTGTCCATATTTTTCCAAGGCACGCCCAACTCGCTTTCATATTGTAACGTGTATTGATCAGAGCCGTACATAGAAAGTTGTAATGCACTACCAGCCCCACTACTGGCCGCTTTAAAACGCGGATCGGTTGCCGTTACATAATCAGTGAGAATGCCGCCATAACTCCAGCCACCAATCCCCAATTTATCGGCATCAATTTTTCCTGCTACTATCAAATGATCTACTGCCCCAATCAAATCAACCACTTCTTTGTTTCCCCAATCAGCGGAGATCGCTTTGCTGTAGGCCAATCCGCGGCCACTGCTTCCTCTATAATTGACACAGGCAACGGCATATCCTTTCGCTGCTAAAATTTGTGGAGTGAAATCAAAACCAAAATCATCTTGCGCAGTAGGGCCACCGTGTATCCACAAAATAAACGGGAGTTTTTTATTCTTCGGCTGATTGGCTGGCCAGAACAACAAGCTACTCACTTCCGTACCATCTTTGCTTTTGGAAGTGAATCCTTCCACAGAAGCCAATGCCAACGGTTTTAAAAAATCATCATGGATATGAGTAAGCCTGCGAGCTATTCCGTTTTCAATAGCGTAGATTTCATTGGGAGTGCTTGGGTCACTTGAAAGCGTCACCCAATTCTCATTCGTGCCTCGTTGCAGCGAACTAAAAACCCGATCTCCAGTAGTAAGGGTTTTCATATTTCCATCCAGATCAAAAGAGGCAACATGACTTCTTCGATCATCATCTACCACTACTTTAATGGATTTGCTATCTGCCGACCAACGGGGCGCGGAAATATCTCGATCTAATTTTGCATTGAGGATTTTTGATGCCCCGCCATCCGAAGGAATAATTGCTAACTGTGCTTGATCGTAAACATCATATTCAGGTGTCTGTGATTTTAGATAAGCGATGAACTTTCCATCAGGACTCCAGGCAGGGCTGTTGTCCGCATCTTGCCAAGTGGTTAATTGTTTTAATGGTGAGCCCTTTTTCGCTTCCATCACCCAGATGTCTGAATTACCATTGCGGTCAGGATCTGCGGTTCGGTTACTTACAAAAGTAATTTTCTTGCTATCGGGCGACCAAATGGGATTGCCTTCATCAAAGTCGCCTTTTGTAAGGGTATCTATTTTTTTCGCTTCGGTGTCGAAAACATATAAATGATTTCGCTTGCGCTCCAAGTATCCTTCTCCGTCTGATTTAAAATGATAGCGATCAATCATAATGGGTTTGGCCGATTTCTTTTTTTCTGCCTCGTCACTTGATTCTTGATCTTGAATGACCATCGCAATCTTTTTTGAATCCGGGCTCCAAATGTAATCGCTGATGCTGTATTTTAATTCGGTGAGCTTCACGGCTTCTCCACCGCGCCTGTCCATCTTCCATATCTGCGAAGATTTGGTTTCGTAGCGGGAGGAAAGAAATGTCAAAAATTTTCCATCAGGCGACCAGCGTGGGCGGCTCTCGCCTTCGGGGCTGGCTGTCAGTTTTACAGACTCAGTGCCATCCCAACTGGTCATCCAAATATCTGAATCGGATTTATCTTTTACTGAATCGGGCGTGGAAAGAACGTATGCCACCCATTTGCCATCAGGTGATACTTGTGGATCGCCAATGGATTTTAATCTATAAATATCAGAGGGTGTGATGGATCGCTGGGCGGTTGTCGCTATTGCAAACAGTAACAAGAAGTTCAAAAGAGCATATTTCATAGTAGATTTTTACAAAAGGTAATTTAGTAAGCTTGTTGAGATAGATGACAACTTTGCGAAATTTTTTTGTTGCCAAGTAAGATGTCACTAAGGCTGTTCTTGGATAAAATCTCTCAACTTTCAAGCTGGCGCATCAAACGAATTTAAGTGCACCCCGGCAAGGGAGCAGCGGAAAGCCCACAGCGATCCCGATAGCTATCGGGAGAGCGAGGACTTGTAGCGAATAGCCCCGTGGCCACTGCGCCTCGCGTGACCATGCCACCATGCCGCATTCAAAATCTTAGGCGTTTAACACTTTAAAAATGTCATGACGCCCTGTGAAAAAGAAAACCCCACCCCGATCTATCGGGGCAGGGTCTTTGATTTTCATGTTTAAAATTTTACGCTACTACAAAACATCGGTTGAGAATGGCCCGATGCTCACTCCCATAGTTGGCATAGCACCAATTTCTGAGCTCCTGAATTTCCTCGGCTATCAATACCTTGATTGCCTTTCTCAGCTCTTTTTCGAAGAGCCGTGCGTCAAAACTTACTCTGGTGAGTATGTTTTTAACATAATTGAGCATTTTCATTCGTTCTGTTAAAGTACAACTTGTTATTTTTCAGAATTACAACGAGGGAAAGAGCCCAGAGTTACAATCGCTAACGGGATTATATTTCAGGCTGTTAATCTGCCCGCCTGGCAGATGACCTATTAAATTAACAACATGAAAGTACAAAACAGGTTTAATAGTAGAAAGAAGATTTTACTTTTGCGTATGCAATAGGTTGCGGTGCGACTTGAAATGTTGGAAATTATGCTTAGAAGCGGCTTTTTGATTTATTTTTTATTTTTATTCAGCCTTGCCCAAAGCCAAACTGTGCAGATTGACCTCGGCCCAGGCGAAATAGGCGAGAACCAAGGGTGGACGATTACCGTCACGGTGAACAACGACCGCCTGAAAAGTTACGACAATTTCCCAGACATTGAGGGCTTTCAGAAACGCGGCACTTCTTCTTCTTCACAAACCAGCATCATCAACGGGCAGATGAGTTCTTCGCAGAGCATCATCATGACCTACGCGCCCATGAAACAAGGCACTATCACGGTGCCATCTTTTAAAATGAAAGTGAACGATCAACTTTTTTCTGTCAATGGGAAAAAAGTGAAGGTAGGTGCGCCCGTGCAGTCGCAGCAGACGGATCCATTCCGTAGTTTTTTTGATCGCGACCCGCGCGAAGACTTTTTTAGTCGTAGTTCGCCTGAGTTTGTTGATGTGAAGGAAGAAGCATTGCTCGCACTCACCACTAGCAAAGAAGAAGTATATGTGGGCGAAGGATTTAACGCTACGCTTTCTTTTTTGGTGGCCGACAACAACCGTGCGCCCATGCAGTTCCATGAGCTGGGAAAACAATTGGCCGACATCCTAAAAAAAATCAGGCCTGCCAATTGTTGGGAAGAAAATTTTAATATCGAAAGCATTGAGGGCGAACCCATACAGATCAATGGAAAAAATTATACACAATACAAAATCTATCAAGGCACTTTCTATCCACTCAATAGCCAGCCTGTGGTTTTCCCCAGTGTAGGCTTAGAGATGATCAAATTCAAAGTGGCAAAGAATCCTTCTTTCTTTGGGCAAAACCGTCAGGAAGATTTTAAAACATTTTATTCCAAAGCAAAAACGGTGAAAGTAATAGAGTTGCCTCCTCATCCTTTGCGTGATGCAGTGGCAGTGGGCGATTACAAATTAGAAGAACGTCTCGGCAAAAATGATTTGGAAACAGGGCAAAGCGTTGGGTACGATTTCAATATTTTTGGTGAAGGGAACATTTCATCTATTGAAAAACCGAAGATCAACAATGACAATGCTTTTGATTTTTATGAACCGAACGTAAAGCAAAACATCACCCGTGATGGCGGACGAGTGGCCGGCACGAAATCGTTCAACTATTTTATCATCCCCAAAGAACCGGGGAAGTATGACCTGGGAAATTATTTTCAGTGGGTATTCTTTAACCCTAACAAAAAAAAGTACGATACACTTAAATCGAAACAAACCGTAACTGTCATTGGCGAAAGCCAGAAGAACGAGGCCATTGAAAGTAATGATGCAGGGTCGTTTTACGATCGCATCGATGCTACGGACAATACACTGAAATCCATTGCCTCAACTAATTGGATAAAAATTGCCGTGAATGTTTTTATCTTGCTGATCTTAGCGGCATCGGCTTATCTCGTCTTCAAGAAATAACATGGGAAATAGTTACGGCACAATTTTTAAGATCAGCACTTTCGGTGAAAGCCACGGGCCGGCCATTGGCGTAGTGATTGATGGTTGCCCCGCGGGGTTGGAAATAGATGAAGCATTTATCCAATCTGAACTGACTCGTAGAAAACCTGGGCAATCCAAGATCACCACACAACGCAAAGAAGACGATACATTCAAAATCCTTTCAGGAGTGTTTGAAGGAAAATCAACAGGTACCCCCATTGCTATTGTGATCGAAAACCAAGACCAACGGAGTAAAGATTACGGTCACATCGAAAATACTTTCCGTCCCTCTCATGCAGATTTCACGTATCAAGAGAAATACGGCATCCGTGATCACCGTGGAGGAGGTAGAAGCTCTGCACGCGAAACGGCAGCGCGTGTTGCCGCGGGTGGCGTTGCAAAATTGTTATTAAAAAAATATTCGGTCGATATCAATGCATTCGTTTCTCAAGTGGGTGAATTGAAAGCCCCTCATTATACTTCACTTGATTTATCCAAAACTGAAGACAACATTGTTCGCTGCCCTGATCCCGCTATGGCGGAAAAAATGATTGCATTGATCGACCAAGTAAGATTAGATCGCGATACCATTGGAGGAATTGTTACATGCGTGATCAAAAACACTCCCGTTGGTTTGGGCGAACCAGTCTTTGATAAACTTCATGCTGAGTTGGGCAAGGCAATGTTGAGCATCAATGCAGTGAAAGGTTTTGAATATGGTAGTGGTTTTGAAGGAGTAACACTTCGCGGCTCGCAACATAATGATGAGTTTGTGAATGAAGGTGGAAAAATACGCACCAAGACAAATCATTCAGGCGGTGTGCAAGGCGGCATTAGTAATGGTGAAGATATTTATTTCAATGTGGCCTTCAAGCCTGTGGCCACTATCATGCAAGACCAACAAAGTGTGGATAAAGATGGTAATGAAGCTGTTGTTTCTGGCAAAGGAAGACACGATCCGTGTGTAGTGCCTCGCGCAGTGCCGATAGTAGAGGCGATGGCTGCGCTGGTGCTGGTGGATTTTTTACTTCGAAATAAAACTTCTCGATTATAAGCCAATGGAAAATACCCAGCCTCCTAAAAAAAGCCGCCTCACTCTTTACATTATCATCGCCTTGGTGGTTGGTATTGGTCTGGGCTTTGTGTTGAACAAAAATTATGTTGCAGATGAGAACAAAAAATTAGAGTCCATTGAGGTTAGTTTGCAACAGATTCAGCATCAGCTATCGCAATCTTCTGATAGCATTCGCACTATAGAACTAGATCAACAAAAAAAATTAATCACCAAAGAACGGAGTACTGTCATCTCAGCTCGCGATAAAAAAGTAGAACCGTTTTCCATTCTAGCAGATATTTTTCTTCGCTTGATTAAAATGATAGTAGCGCCATTAGTATTCACCACGTTGGTCGTTGGTGTCGCTAAACTTGGAGATATCAATTCCGTTGGACGGATTGGCGGCAAAACATTGCTTTGGTTTGTTGGCGCATCACTTACTAGTTTGTTGTTAGGCATGATCTTGGTAAATGTTTTTCAACCAGGTATTGCCATGAAGTTGCCGCTTCCTGATGCAGGGACAGATATTGGGTTAACGCACAATGGTCTTTCACTCAAAGACTTTTTATATCATGTTTTTCCGGCCAGCGTAATTGATGCGATGGCCAAAAATGAAATTTTACAAATCGTTGTCTTTTCTCTTTTCTTTGGCGTGGCCACAGCTGCCATTGGCGAGCAAGGAAAAATTGTTATTAAAGCAATGGATGCCATTGCCCATGTGATTTTAAAAGTGACAGGTTATGTGATGAACTTCGCGCCCGTGGCTGTGTTCGGTGCCATGACGGCCATCATTGCCAAGCAAGGCCTTGGTATTTTAAAAACCTACTCTATTTTCATTACTGAATTTTATTCGGGACTGTTAATTTTATGGATCGTGCTTGCCTTGGCAGGTTCATTGATTATTGGCAAGCGAGTAGTCGAACTATTGCGAAAGATGAGAGAGCCAATTCTCTTAGCATTTAGCACGAGCAGCAGTGAAGCCGCTTTTCCAAAAACCATGGAACTACTTCAAAAATTTGGGTGCAAAGATAAAATCGTGAGCTTCGTGCTGCCTCTTGGTTATTCTTTCAATTTAGATGGCAGCATGATGTACATGACTTTTGCCTCGTTGTTCATTGCACAATCGTACGGAATTGATTTACCCATTGCTACACAAATAAGTATGCTGCTGGTGCTAATGCTAACGAGCAAAGGCATTGCAGGAGTGCCGCGCGCTTCACTTGTAGTGATTGCTGGTACGTTGGCTACTTTCAATATTCCAGAAGCGGGTCTTGCGTTGTTGCTCGGTATCGATCCACTTCTTGATATGGGTCGCAGTGCTACCAATGTGGTTGGGAATAGCATCGCTACGGCTGTGGTGAGTAAGTGGGAAGGCGAGTTAGGAAAAGGAGAATCAATAGAGAGCGCATAGTACAAAATGAAATTAGCGATCAATCATGAGACGAAAAGAGAGTATGTTGAATTCTCATTTAGCTTGCCAATTGCTGATTTATTTTATGAACGATGGGATGCTGAAGACCCGTTGAAACCAGACGGTAAAGAAATTAATTATATATGTGATTTGCTTTACATTAAAATTGATAAAGCGAAAATTGAAAAAAAATTCTGGAGTCAAGAAAATAGTGTAGAGGTATTTCACGGAACACTCAATATCGAAACATTTATATATTTTGATTTGGCCAGAGATCCGCTAGATCAATGTATGATGATCCATCTAGGTGTAAGGTGCACTCGCGAGTTGGATGAAAAGGTAAGAGATAAGCTACTGGAGCTCTACAAGAAACTTACCCCACGGTCTAATTTTGAGATTGACTATTTTAATCAATCGCTTTATGCCCAAGTATTTGACAGCAACTTTCATTTTTATGGATTAGAGAAAAACAAGGGAAGGAAGCTAAATCATCACAATTTGTAGCGTTTATTTTCCTTTGAATGATTAAGGTCAATAACGAACTTAATTTCCCTAACTTTGTTGTTGAATCAAATCGCAATGCCATGTTACAAGCCGTACCAAAATCCATCCATATCTATTTAGAATCAAACCCCAACCCCAATTCGCTCAAGTTTGTGCTGAACGAGATGATGGTGCCAGAAGGGATGAGCTTTGATTTTCCTAGTCCCGCAGAAGCAGAAAATGCACCGTTGGCACAAGAGCTTTTCATGTACCCATTTGTGGATCGGGTGTTTTACATGAGCAACTTCATTACGGTAACTAAAAAAGAAGATGTAGAATGGATCGAGGTGCAAGAAACACTTAAGAAACACATTCAAAACTTTTTAGAATCGGGCAAGCTGATCTTGGATGTGAAAGCACCAGAAGGTGAGCAGCAAAAAGAGACCGAGACCATCAAAAAGATAAAAACCATTTTGGATGAATACATCCGCCCCGCGGTTGAGCAAGATGGTGGCGCAATTACCTTTCATTCACTCCACAACAAAAAAGTAACAGTGAACCTGCAAGGCTCATGCAGTGGTTGCCCTTCTTCAACCATTACTCTGAAAGCTGGCATTGAAAACCTTTTCAAGAAAATGATGCCGGAGGAAGTGGAGGAAGTGGAGGCACTTGGATAATAACGCCACAGGCCGCAAGCTTGTAGCATGCAGCTTGAAGCCCTACTCAGTCGTGAGCTTAGTCGCCCGCATCATTTCTCTCTTGCCAGGCGGTCCAGCAATTTTCTCTACTGATAAACCCAATGAAACCAAATCCCTTTTCAGTTGACCTTTGGCCGAGTAAGTGATAAAAATGCCTTGAGGCTTCATGGCTTCTGTCACTTTTTGCAAAATGCTCCGCTCCCACATCTCTGGCTGTTTGCTTGGCGCGAAGGCATCAAAATAAATCAAATCAAATTTACCTTTTTCAAATTCTGCCTCTTGGATTTTTATATTGCACTTACGCAAATGAAAATTAGGAGTGATCATTTGAGTTTGGTTCCAATAAGTTTGATGAAGTGAATTGAAAACAATTTTTGATTCTTCTGATTTTAATAAATCCGGGTAATTAAGTTGGGCAACTGTTTCCATTGGCAAAGGAAAAGCCTCGATGCCCTCGTAATAGACTTTGATGTTTAAATCTTTTGCGGCCAGCAAAGTAAGCAACGCATTTAGCCCCGTGCCAAAACCAATTTCTAAAATGGAGATTTCTTTTGCCTGTGAAAGTTGAAGCAAAGACTTCAATCCACTTTCAATAAATACGTGCCGTGATTCTTGAATAGCTCCGTGAATGGAGTGGTAGGTTTCGTTGAGGTCAAGATTAATCAGTGAACTTGATCCATCCTCAGTCGAGATAATTTCTACGCGATTCACACTTTGGCAATCAACGCCACCGCCATTGCGTTTACGCCCTCTTCCCTACCCACATAGCCAAGCATTTCATTCGTAGTGGCTTTGATGGAAACATCCTCTTCTGAAATGTTCATCAAGGGTGCAAGTACTTTTTTCATTTCAGGAATGTGCGGATTGATCTTTGGATTTTCTAAGCAGATCGTACAGTCCACATTTTCAATTCTCCAGCCTTTCTCAGTTAGCATTCGCGTTACGTCTTGCAAAAAGAATTTAGAATCCTTGCCACTCCACCGTGGATCTTTATTGGAATAATGAAAACCAATATCGCGCAAGTTGGCCGCACCGAGCAACGCATCACAAATAGCGTGGATCAATACATCAGCATCTGAGTGGCCGATCGCACCCTTCGCAGCAGGAAGTTTTATTCCACCCAGCCAAAAGTCGCGACCTTCTTGCAGTTGATGAACATCAAAACCTAAGCCTACGCGAAGTTTCATCTTTACTTTATTGCATTGTAATACATCACACTCGCATTATCCTCCCTTAAAATCTCACCCGCCACTCGCTTCATATCGTCCAACGAAATGTTTTCCATGATATCTGCTTCACGGTTTATCAAATTCGCATCGCCTGATAAAGAAGCAAACGCTAAGTTCATCGCACGGTTCATCACTTCCACCTCACCAAATTTCAAACTCGCCTCAGCTTGGTTTTTTACTTTCTCCAATTCTCCTTGGCTCACGCCATCTCGTACTAACTTTTGCAACACCTTTTCCAACTCACCTTCTGCATCCTTCAAATCAATTCCCTCCTTCACGCGCCCATTTACTACCATCATGCCTGGGTCAACTGTACCCATTACAAATGAAGAGAGCGAAGTAAAAATTTCTTTCTCCTTCACCAACGCCTGATACAATCTACTTGATTGCCCACGACTCAAAATATCGCTCAAGAAATCCGAAGCGTAATAATCATTGTCAAATCGCCCTGCCATGTGCCACGTTTTGTACAGCGCATTGGCAGGCACTTTCGCTTCCACTTCCAATACGCGCTTTGCAGTCTGCCTTGGTTCTGGCATTAGTTTTCTCTCTGGTTTTTTTCCTGACGGAATCGGCCCAAACCATTTCTCTGATAATTTTTTTACTTGATTCACTGTCACCTTCCCCGCCACTACCAGCACCGCGTTGCTTGGCAAATAATGGCTAAAGAAAAAATTCTTCACATCATCCAGCGTAGCATTTTCAATGTGACTGATCTCTTTACCAATCGTTGCCCATTGATAGGGATGCGCTTGGTATGCCAACGGCCGAAGCTTCAACCACACATCGCCATACGGTTGATTCGAATAACGCTGCTTAAATTCTTCAATCACCACCTTGCGCTGCACTTCCAACACATTCGGGTCAAACGATAAACTCATCATGCGGTCGCTCTCCAACCAAAATCCTGTTTCAATGTTGGCGGCAGGTACAGTCAAATAATAATTCGTGATGTCTGTGCTAGTGAATGCATTGTTCTCCCCACCCACCAATTGCAGCGGCTCATCGTAGCTCGGTATGTTGGCCGAGCCACCAAACATCAAGTGTTCAAACAAATGTGCGAAGCCGGTCTTGTTTGGGTCTTCATCGCGCGAGCCCACATCGTACAAAATATTCATCACCGCCAACTGCACCGTAGGGTCTTCATGCACAATCACGCGCAGACCATTGCTCAAAGTAAACTGTTCAAATTTTATCATTGCATCAAAAATAACTCTAGTTTTTGGATTTTAAATTTATCCTTTGGCCCTTTGAAACAAGTAATTGCACTAGTATCCCTTCGCTTGAAGATAATTCTGCAAGATCAGCGTAGCGCTGATCTTGTCTACATTCCCCTTCACCTGCCTGTCCTTCTTTTTCATCCCCCCTGCAATCATCGTCCGCTGCGCTTGTGCACTGGTGAATCGCTCATCAGCCAAAAAAATTGGCTTTTCTGGAAAAGTGGTTTTAAAAACTTCTACAAATTTGCGCACCATCGGTGCCGTTTCAGAATCTTGGTTGTTCAATTGCTTGGGCATGCCTATCACGACTTCATCCACTGTTTCTTTCAAAAAATAATTTTTCAAAAATCCTACCAAGAGATTCGTCTCCACTGTTTCCAATGCCGTGGCTATTATTCGCATGGGGTCAGTAACGGCAATACCTGTGCGTTTTGTGCCGTAGTCTATGGCGAGGATTCTGCCCATGCTATTTGCTTATTAATTGTAACTGGTCCATTCTATCTTTTATCAATTCAACATATTCTTTTTTCATCTCATTATTCAAAAAACTTATTTTTATAAAATCAAGCCAGCTTGGTTGTGCATCTTGAAATTTTTTGAAGATGTTGTTCTTTACTTTGTCATCTATTTTAAAATTATACATTGCTATGGTAAAATCCTCTCTATTCAGTTTTCGTTTCTTACCGTTCAATGTCAATGCCAATTCTTCCTCATCGCCTTTTACCACCAATGCTGTGGCAACCATGTCGTAAGCAGGACATAAACTATAGCCCCACTCAGGCGCGTGGAGCAACGAAAAGTTTTTCAAGTGCATATCTGCATTTCCCGTGAGGAAAGAAAAAACGACTTGCTCAAAAAAATTAACAATGTCTAACCCTGGATGAGATGAATATTTTATAATTGCTTTTCCGATTTGCTCATACGAACCTCTGTACTTATGCTCGGTCAGCCGCTCGGTTAGTTGGCACATATCTTCCATATGCAGTTTGCTTTTCTTTGTTCTGTCAACGCGCTTAGTCACATACGCAAGCTTGCCAGATTGTAAGCGAAACAATGTGTGAGGCACAGTTTGTATTTGGCATAAATCTGCTAAGTGCATAGTAGCATCTTCAAGCTCGGGCAGTTGCTGATAAGTGGAAGATGGTAACTTTAGAATATAACCACCCCATAAACCGACAATGGTAAATTTAGCTGGATTCTCTTTCGCATTTGGTTTCTCAATATTCAATGAAAGCTTTTCTTGCACCCCTGTTATCGCTATTTGACTTTTAATTACTTGCTCTGCGAGTTTTAAAAGTTGTTTTTCAGTGTAGGGAAAATCAGGTGGTGATTTTTTGCTAAATATTCTCTTGCTACACACTTCGTGGTAGTCGTGCGTGGGTTCATCCAATACATCATAACAATAAAGGCATCTTTTCTTCATCACTCACTTTATTTCTCTTCTACCACACTCACTGCCCCAATACAATCCTTACAGCAGGCTAATAATAATCCCAT
The DNA here is from genome assembly GCA_046155095.1 of Cyclobacteriaceae bacterium. Classification (GTDB taxonomy): domain Bacteria; phylum Bacteroidota; class Bacteroidia; order Cytophagales; family Cyclobacteriaceae; genus ELB16-189. Next base: position 208,675 of record JBJXEB010000075.1, on the reverse strand, counting down.
TCGGTCTCGTTCATTCAATTTCCAATTTTTCTCTGCAATATCAAGCAGCCAACCTTCTGGTATCAATCCATCAAAAAAAGGAAACAACACTTGGCTTTTATACGGCTTATCTGAGAGCGGAAGAGTAAGACTTACGGGTTCTGCATCTTGAGTATTCAAATAACTTGTGTCGTAAAAAAAGGTGTACCCTTCCTCATCTTCTACAAGTTTCCCCGCAAGGTCATCTCCAAAAAGAATCTTAGCTGTTCTCATTTGTCAGTTTAGTTCTATTCATCGGCACGGGACCAAGTTCTTGTCCAAAAAGTTGCAATACTTGATTCACCTTATCTACGCGCAGTGTAGTTTTCCCTTGCTCTATCTCACGGATAAACCGAAGGCCAACCCCAGCCTTTGAAGCTAACTCTGGTTGAGTCAAATGAAGATTCTTTCTCTTTAACTTGATGAATTCAGCCAGATTTGATGATTCAAAGCTCATATTATACCCTTTCGGGTGCAATATAAATTATTATTAATAAATTATACCTTAAAGGGTATAAATATATTATTTATATTAAATAGTATACCCGATTGGGTATGATTTACAATTTATAAAACCCGAGGCACTTTGTCAACTGCCTATTTGCCTATTGTCAACTTTTTCAAACTATCATTTTATAAACCCTTCGCCCTCTCCCAATACACATCCATCTCCGCCAAACTCATCTCCCCCATTTTCTTTCCATCTTTGGCCGACTCACTTTCTAAATATTGAAAGCGCTTAATGAATTTTTTATTCGTTCGCTCCAACGCCTCTTCAGGATCGAGATTGATGAAGCGGGCGTAGTTCACCAACGAGAAAAGTAGATCGCCAAACTCAGCCATCACTTTTCCCTTGTCGATCGCCTCCACAGGCTTGCCATCAAATTCATTTTTAAATTCGCCCATCTCTTCTTCTACTTTTTCCCACACCTGCTCTTTGCGCTCCCAATCAAAACCCACACCACGCGCTTTATCTTGTATGCGAATGGCCTTGGTCATGGCAGGCAAAGATTTCGGCACACCCTCCAACACCGATTTATTTCCCGTGCGCAACTTTATCTTCTCCCAATTTTCTTTCACTGTCTTTTCATCATCGGCTTGCACGTCACCATATACATGTGGATGCCGCTCAATCAACTTATCGCAAATCGAGTTCAGCACATCGGCCATGTCAAATGCTTTTAGCTCAGATGCTAAACGCGAATAAAAAGCCAAGTGCAACATCACATCGCCCAATTCTTTTTTCACTTCATTCAGGTCGCCCTCCAATATCGCATCAGAAAGTTCATACGTCTCTTCCACAGTCAAGTGGCGCAAACTTTCCAGCGTTTGCTTTTTATCCCACGGACAATTCTCGCGCAGTTCATCCATTACCGTCAGCAATCGGTCAAACGCTTTTAGTTTTTCTTCACGTTGCAAGTCAGGTGTTGAGTATGGTTTTTTCATTCGATAATTTTTTTAAATTTTTGGCGGCCGGGCGGGCTATCCGTTCCAAGTCCGGCCGACACACGAAATCCACGCGCTTCGGGCTTTCCACTTCTATCCCTGGCCGAGTGTGTGCGATTTTATTAGTTCGTGCTAAACTCTAATCATTTCTAAACTAAATCAAACAATCTTTGGTTATCTTTGCACACGCTGTAAAATTCGTCATTCAATCATCGTAAATAACTATTCCATGACAGTTTTTCTTCTCACCCTCGGCATCTTCGCACTCTTCTTCTTATTGATGTCCGTGCGTTTGTTGTTTATAAAGAATGGTGAATTTCGCGGCACATGCGCTACGCAAAGTCCATTTCTTGCCAAAGAAGGAATCACCTGTGGCTATTGTGGCAAAGTAGTAGGTGAAGGTGAGGCCTGTGGAGACCCAGAGAAGGCAAAGGAACTACCAACAATCAAGAAGGTTTAATCATTGTTCTGCCGTTCTTAATTTGTTTTCATTCACATAAAAGAACCTTAACTTCGCGGTCACATTTTTAGCCCCTACTTGTGACTCTAATAAAATCTATCTCTGGCATTCGTGGCACTATTGGCGGCAAGCCAGGCGATGCCCTCACTCCCGTTGACACTGTAAAATTTGCGGCTGCCTTTGGCACGTGGATAAAGTCCCGCCAAGGAAAGAAGATAGTCATAGGCCGCGATGCGCGCATCTCCGGTGAGATGGTGAGCAACTTGGTCAGCTCCACATTGCAAGCTCTTGGCATGGATGTGATCGATCTGGGGTTGTCCACCACGCCCACTGTTGAAATTGCTGTACCATTAGAAAAAGCGGGAGGTGGAATCATACTCACAGCAAGCCATAACCCCATTCAATGGAATGCTCTAAAACTACTGAACGAAAAAGGCGAATTCATTTCAGCAGAAGATGGCGCGCTTATTTTAAAAATCGCTCAAGAAGAAAATTTTGATTTTGCCCCCGTAGAAAAATTGGGCAACTACGAAAGGAAAAATACCTACATCAAAAAACACATTGAACTGATTTTGAAAAACAAATTGGTGGATGTGAAGGCAATCAAAAATTCAAAATTCAAGATTGTAGTGGACGCTGTCAATTCATCAGGTGGCATCTGCGTTCCAAAGTTATTGAAATCATTGGGCGTAAAAAAAATTAAGAAGCTTTATTGCGACCCCACTGGAAAATTCCCGCACAATCCTGAGCCACTGCCAGAAAACATCAAAGCTATTTGCAGAGAAGTTAAAAAAGGAAAATACGATTTAGGTATTGTGGTTGACCCTGATGTAGATCGCCTTGCATTGATTCAAGAAGATGGAAAGCCTTTTGGCGAAGAATATACCTTAGTGGCTGTGGCCGATTATGTGTTGAGTAGAAAAAAGGGAAATACTGTTTCCAATCTTTCCTCCACTCGTGCTTTGCGCGATGTAACAGAGAAAGCGAAAGGCAAGTACACAGCCGCTTCCGTTGGTGAAGTGAATGTGGTGAATACGATGAAAGCAACTAAAGCAGTGATTGGTGGCGAAGGCAACGGAGGCGTCATTTTTCCAGATTTGCATTATGGTAGAGATGCACTCATGGGCATTGCATTGTTCTTAACACATTTGGCGAAATCAAAATTGAGGGCATCTGAATTACGGAAAACATACCCCAATTATTTTATTTCTAAAAATAAAATTGAACTTACCCCACAGATCAATGTAGACGAAGTTTTAGAAAAAATAAAATCAAAATATGCCCACGAAAAAATCAATACAGCCGATGGTGTGAAGATTGATTTTGAAAAAGAAAAAGAGTGGGTGCATTTGCGCAAGAGCAATACCGAGCCCATCATCCGCATCTATGCCGAATCGCAGAATGAAAAAAAGGCAGATGAGTTGGCGAAGAGGATTATAAAAGATATTCAGGAAGTGATAAAAGATTAGTAAATTTGATAGCTAAACTCCCTCTTTATGGATATACAAGCAGAGAAATTACTGTTGATTGAACAGCTCATTCAAATTGGTGATGTAAAGTTAATTGAGCAGGTCGAGAGTTATTAAGAAGTGGAAGCAATCCTGTAGTAGGCTATGAAGCCAATGGCAAAGCTATAACTCAAAAAGATTTCATTAAAATGATAGAGCAGGCAGAGGATCAAGTTGCAGCGGGTAAGTACCAAACTATCGAAGAACTGGAAAAAGTAGCAGAAGCTTAGTTATGAAAACTCAATAACCTCGTCCTTCTCCTCTCAAGAATACTTTACCTTATATCTTACGGGTGAAGGTTAGAACCAAGAAAATTCACATCTTCCACTATCTTCGCACGGACGAACCCCAGCGGGGTTCAATGTTAATAGCCACGGGTTTTAACCCGTGGATAAATGAGTAAAAGGCTCAAAGCGCGCCACAGGTAAACCCATTCAAAGTGAATTTTTATTGGCGCGCAATAGATGCATTGAAAAAAACAGATTTAATCAAACATATAATTCAAACTGTAAAATCGTAAATTCGCACTTCTTAAATCTCAATTAAAATGAGAGTCTATCTCGACAACGCTGCCACCACCCCCCTCGACCCCGAAGTGTTCGAGGCAATGAAGCCATTCATGTTAGAGGATTTTGGCAATCCATCATCTACACACGCACATGGGCGCAAAGTGCGAGCGGCCATTGAGTCGGCCAGAAAAAAAATTGCGGAGCTTCTCAACTGCACCCCAGGCGAAATCATTTTTACATCGGGGGGTACGGAGGCAGACAATACATTGATTCGTTGTAGTATTGATACCTATCATTTAGAACACGCCATCTCGACACCCATCGAACATCATGCTGTAACGCACACACTTGAAACATTAGAAAAACAAGGCAAGATTCAATTGCATCATGTCAACTTAGATGAAAAAGGCCATGTCGATTACGTGCATTTAGAAAATTTATTGAAAGCACGCCCCAAGGCATTGGTCTCTCTCATGCACGCCAATAATGAAATCGGCAATATTCTTGATTTGGAAAAAATAGGCGAACTATGTCATCAACATCAAGCTTATTTTCAATCGGACACGGTGCAGACGATGGGCCACTATCGCCACGACATGAAGAAATTGAAAGTACACGGCATGACGGCTGCCGCTCATAAATTTCACGGACCTAAAGGTGTGGGCTTCATGTACATCAACAAAGACAAGAAAATACATCAGTTCATTCACGGAGGCGCACAAGAGCGAAATATGCGAGGTGGTACTGAAAATGTTTACGGCATTATCGGTTTGGCAAAAGCATTGGAGATAAGCTACCACGAAATGACCGAGCATGAAAGCCATATTAAAAAATTAAAATCGCACATGATCGAAAAACTAAGAGCCACTATTCCTGGCGTAGATTTTCATGGTGATTCAGCCAACTTAGAAAATAGTTTGTACACAGTGCTTAACGTGTGCCTACCCGAATCAGAGGAAAACGAAATGCTGCTTTTCAATTTAGATATGCAGGGTATCTCTGCCTCGGGTGGAAGTGCCTGTTCTAGTGGGGCATCAACTGGCTCACATGTGCTGGGTGCATTGTACCCTGAGTCAAAAAGAGGCGCGATTCGATTTTCGTTTAGTAAGTACAACAAGATAGAGGAGATTGATTTTACTATCCAAAAGCTTGCTGAAGTATTTCATGTAACAGTCTAATGAATGTTTCCATCATCGGCTCTGGTAATCTCGCTTGGCACCTTGCACCTGCCCTTGACAACGTAGGGTTTGTAGTAAAAGAGGTTTACAGTCGCAACCCACAACATGCAGAGCAGCTTACTTCTCTTTTGTATCAAGCTGAAGTAAAAGCAACGCTCGATTTTTCTACCAGTGATTCTTCTTTGTTCATAATAGCCGCTAGTGATGATGCCATCAAAAGCATTGCACAAGAAATCATTTTACCTGATGAGGCTGTTTTAGTTCACACTTCTGGCAGTCAGCCCTTGAGTGAATTAGAGTTTTCTGCTACAGCTAATATTGGAGTTTTCTATCCGCTTCAAACTTTCAGCAAGCAAAAGAAAGTTGATTTTAAAAATACTCCCATCTTCATCGAAAGCAACAATGAAGAAACGGAAGAGGCACTGATGCTCATTGGTAAATCGATCAGTGATCAGGTAAGAAAAATCGCATCTGGAGAACGCCAGGCATTGCACGTGGCCGCAGTGTTTGCTTCTAATTTTACCAACCATATGCTGGCGATTTCAAAAAACATCATGCAGCAAAATGGTTTGGATTACGATTGGTTGAAGCCACTTATTTTAGAAACTATTCAAAAAAGTTTGAGCCTCGATCCTGAACGAGTGCAAACAGGCCCAGCCAAAAGAGGTGATTTAGAAATTTTGGATAAGCACTTGGGTTTTTTAAAAGAAGATGCGGCCGTGGCGGAGATATATAAAATTATTAGCCAACATATTGTTGATAAGTATCAATAAAAACAAAGCCATATTTTCTCAGAATGAAAAATGTTATCTTTGGCCATAAACTAATGGCGTAATCCATTTAACCGCATGAAAAAACTCATCTACACTTTCACGTTATTATTGTTCGTTAGCGCTGCAAGCTTCGCACAAGAAACGAAAAAGGAAGGATCTATAAAGCTGATACTTTTCATTTTGGATGATGTTGAAATGCCAAGCAACGATTTGGGTTCTATAAAATCAGAGGATATCGAATCCGTAACTGTTCTTAAAGAAAAGACGGCTGTTGAACCCTACGGTGAAAAAGGCAAAAACGGTGTGGTCATTATTACCACCAAAAAGTACAAGGAAAAGAAATCCAAGTATGGTAAGTAATACGTAGTTATCGCCATGGAAAACCCTAGGCGCATCTACAACCCCGTTCAAAAGGACTACGTCACATTTCTCAAAACATCAGCAGAAACCAACGGAGCTAGTACCTTAGTTGAAGTGGAACTTGCCCCCAAAGGAGGCGTTGGTTTGCATTACCACAAAACCTATTCAGAAAAATTCGATTGCCTCGATGGCGAACTGAAAGTACAGGCTGGTAAAATAGTTCATACGCTTTCGTCAGGCCAAACAATCACCGCGCAGCCAAATACCCACCACCGTTTCTTCAACACATCCAATAAAGTTTGCAAGTTTCAAGTAGAACTTAGACCGGCCAGTCGCGGCTTTGAGCAATCATTGCAAATCGGTTACGGACTCGCACGCGATGGGCTGACCAACAGCAGAGGCTTCCCCAAAAATAGGTTGGCTTTGGCCTGGTTATTTGAAATCAGTGAAAGCAATCTGCCAGGTTGGATGAGCATTTTTGAGTTCATACTCCGTAGGCAAGCAAAAAAGGCCAAGCAACGAAAGTTAGATCAGGGGCTAATAGAAAAGTACGTCCGTTTTTAAGATTAGGTACTTGCTGCTCCGCGAATAAAAAGGCAATTGAACTCTTTTTCTAGTTCAATTGTCTCAAATCGTTGTTATTTTAAGCTTTAATTTGTACATTTATTTTAATTAATTTAAAATCAATTAGTTATGAAGATAATACCTGTTAAATTTTACTATCAAAGAGCTCGCGTTTTGGGGTATATGATAGCTACTTCTTTACTTATCTACCTCATCCTACAATTTTTTTCAAAAGCTTAGTCCTCAAAGGTCGTGTCAAGAAAAAACAAGGGGATCAACATAATGGGTTACTTCCAAAGAGCCCGTATTTTTGGTTACTTGCTACTGGCTAGCCTCATCGGGGCTGCCTTTTATCACTTCTTTCCGTTATTTTTCGATTGATCAATTAGTTCGCGGTCTCACTAATTGAGGCTGGCTCACAGCAATTCTTACGTAGGATTATGTTATGAATTCGATCTGTTCCTCAAGGCTATTTTCCTAATTTTACAATTCAAACGTTTCTTTATGCGCTTAGCCATTTTAATTCTTGCCATAATTCCTTTCTTCTCTATTGCCCAAAAGCAAGATTCCATCCAGCGGGTTATTTATCAAGCAGGCCTTGATAAAATGAAGCAAGGCAATTTTCAAGAAGCCTCCGCTCAATTTTCACAATTGATCGCCACAGGCTTTGCCAACAAAGAAGTCTATAGCAAAAGAGGCATCGCCTACTTTCAACTCAATGCGTTTGAAAAAGCCAAAGCCGATTTTGATGAAGCCGTAAAAGGGCGGATCAACTCAGCAGAACTATTCCAATATCGCGGAAACGCAAAATACAAACTAGAAGATTTTCAAGGCTCCATTGGAGATTTAGAAAAAGCCGTACAAATGGGTGTCAATCATTTTGAAACGTTTGCCAACTTAGGTAATGCCAAATTCCGATTGGAAAATTATAAAGAAGCGATCACCAACTATGACAAAGCTTTTACCACAGGAAAGAAAGACCCCGTGTTGTACAACAATCGCGGCAAAGCAAAAATAAATTTGAAAGACTTGAATGGAGCATTGGCAGATTTTGAAGAAGCCCTCAAACTAAAACCCGATTACGACAAGGCATTAGAAAACCGTGCAGACACTCGCTATCAATTAAAAGATTGGAAAGGTGCAGCAAGTGATTTTGAAAAAATCGTTTCGGCTGGTCGCAGTGATGAAACGCTCTTTCAAAAAATAGGCACAGCCAAATTCAACAGCAGCGATTTTAAAGGCAGTGCCGAGGCACTTAATAAAGTAGTAGCCAAAGGCGTGAAAGACAAAGAAGTGTTTCGTATGCTCGGTTTAAGTTTGGCAAAAGCCAGCGACTATCAAGGCACGGCCAACGCCTTGGCCGCAGCAGTATCATTAGGAGCGAGCGATAAAGAAGTGTTTGAGCAACTCGGCACAGCACAATATTTTACGAAAGATTATAAAAGTTCCATCGAGTCACTGAGTCGCGCCATTACTGCAGGCATTAGCACCAAAGAAATATTTCTCTACAAAGGCAATGCAGAGTTCAATCAAAAAGATATGGACAATGCCACCAAGGATTTGGAGAAGGCAATCTCTTTGGGTGCATCTGATTATGATGCTTTCAAAAATGTAGGCGATGCCAAATTTTTGAAAAACGATTATGCCAACGCAATTAAATTTTATGATAAGGCTGTCACCTTCTCAACTGCCGATGCAGTAGTCTTTAATAATCGCGGTAAAGCAAAAGCAACGTTGGGCGATACGCAAGGTGCGTTGACAGATTATGACAAAGCCCTCACGCTGAAACCAGATTACAACAAGGCCATGCTGAACCGTGGCACAGTCCGCTTTGCAGTGGCCAACTACAAAGGCGCAGCAGAAGATTTAGATCAAGCAAAAACCACTGAAGGCGAATCGCCTGAGTTGCTGAGAATGTTGGGCGTTTCAAAATATAATTTGAATGAAAAGCCAGCCGCCAAAACTTTTTTAGAAAGTGCATTGAAAGCAGGATTGAAAGATGCCAAAGCAAATTTATACCTCGGCTATTTGCGCTACGATGCCAAGGAATACAAATCCTCAGCAGAATCATTCACAGCCGCAGAGGCAGGTGGCGAAAAAGAAATTGGATTGTATGAGAAGAGAGGCAAAGCATTTTTTCAAACACAAGATTTCGGTGGAGCAATCACCGATTTAGAAAAAGTAGTCCAAAAGGGTTCGCCAGATGTCGCCACATTAGAATCACTTGGCATTTCATATATGCAACAGCAGAAAACGAAAGAAGGTCTTCTTAACTTAGAAAAAGCCGTGATGGCTGGCAGCAAGAACAAAGATGTCTACTTTCAAGTAGGTAATGGTAGATTCAAAGACACCAATTATACAGGAGCTATCGAAGCCTACAATCAAGCTATTACGCTTGGCGCGAATGATGAGGTAGTTTACAACAATCGCGGTAAAGCAAAACTGAATTCTAATTTGACAAAAGAATCATTGGCTGATTTCGACAAAGCCCTTCAAATCAAAATCAATTATCCGCAAGCATTAAAAAATCGTGCAGCAGCAAATTATGTATTGAAAGATTGGCCAAAAGTAATTACTGACATCGCGTTGGTTACAGCAGGTGGTCAAGGTGCTGCCGATGACTTTGCTCTTTCGGGGATGGCGCAATACAACCTAAAAAATTATAAAGGCGCAGTTGATGAATTGACGAAAGCCATTGACGGTGGCACAAAAGAAAAACAGTCTTTCACGGCACGAGGAAGTTCTTATTATGAAACACAAGACTTTGTAAAAGCAGTAGCCGATCTTACCAAAGCTATTGAGATGGGCGAGACTTCTTCTGATGTATTTTTCAAGCGTGGTGCCTGTCGTTTCAATGCACAAGAATACAAAACAGCATTGCCCGATTTAGAAAAAGCAATTGCGAACGGCTACACCGAAGCAACCGCGTTTGACATGCGCGGCTTTTGTAAACTTGGTAACAAAGATGTAGAAGGCGCGTTGGCTGATTTCAATACAGCAGTGGAGAAAAATCCAAAATTGATGTCAGTATATTATCACCGAGGTGACGCGAAATTTTTAAGTAATAATTTTCAAGGTGCGTTGCAAGATTACACTCAAGCAATTAATGGCGGACTGAATGATGTGGTTTTGTATAACAATCGCGGCAAAGCCAATTTCAATCTAGAAAAATTTGATGATGCGATTTCGGATTTCGGAATGGCCATTGCAAAAAAAGAAGACTATGTGCGTGCTTATGAAAATCGCTCAGGCGCTTATCTTAAAACAAAAAAATATCCCGAAGCTATCAAAGACTTACGTCAAGTAGAAAAGCTGACGGAGAAACCCGATGCCAACTTCTATCAACGCATGGGCGAAACTTATTTTGAAATGAAAAACTACCCGCTGGCGCAAGAGTATTTGGATAAAGCAGTGCTGGGTGGCAACCGCGATAAAGATGTGCTGTTCAAGCGAGGTAAATCATTGGCCGAGCAACAAGAATATCAATTGGCCATCAATGATTTTGATGGTGCGTTGAAAGCAGGAGAAAATACGATCGTACTTTTTCAAGAACGCGCACGCGCCTATCTTGGTTTAGGAAATAGAAAAGGGGCACTTGATAACATTGCAAAAGCTATTGCATTAGAGCCAACTAATTCTGATCTGCATTATAATAGTGGGTTAATCAAAGAAGAGGGCGGAGAATTTGAATCAGCTAAATCAGATTATGACAAAGCCATAAAATTAAATCCCAAAGATGAAGCTGCTCTTTACGGTCGCGCTAATTGCAAAGCAGAGTTGAATGATTTTGGCGCGGGCATTTCTGATTTGGACGAAGCCATTGCGCTAAATGGTAAGAACGCAGCCTACTACAAGCAGCGCGGGAATTTTAATTATCAACTCCAAAATAAAGATCGTGCTTGTGAAGATTGGAAAAAAGCAGTGGAACTTGGCGATTCCAAAGCAAAGTTTTCGATTGATCAGTATTGCAAAAAGAAATAGTTAGCATCAAGCAATTGAAAATTACTTCTCAAAGAGCACAAAAGGTCAAGAGTTTTTTCTAAGTCAATGGGGCAAACAAATGAGAGAATTCTATTCCCCCAATGGGAAATTAGTTTGCTCACATGCGATCAATCTCCGCTTAGAACTTCATGTATGAAGTGAATAGTTGTCCACAATTTTATTCTTGTTGAGCTAATTTAGCTTAAAAAGGTATTTACCTCAACGGATAGGAGTGTAAATCAGCCCTCAACCTTACATTAGACAGCAAAGCGCAGATTTGGTCGGTGATTTGCAGGTTACGCAGTACAACTTTGCTACATGAATAGGAAAATAAAACTGGTTATGAAAAGCATTGCGTTCGCGATCTTAGGTCTCTTAATGTCTTCCATGGTGTGGGCAAGAGAAGTGATTTCAGGAAAAGTGTTGACGGTGATCGATGGAAATACCTTGGAGGTAACTACTACTGAAAATGAAATCTACAAGATTTTACTATTTGGTATCGATAGCCCAGAATTGGGGCAAGAGTTTGGCGAGAAAGCAAAACGCTATTTGGAAAAATTGATCTTGGATAAAAATGTGAGCGTGGAGATTCAAGGCAAAGATCGTTTGGGAAATCGCTTAGGGATTATTTTAATTGAAGGTGAAGATCCGCGCATGCAATTGTTGCAGGAGGGATTAGCTTGGACAGCAGAGCGTCAACCGATTCAAGAATTTGAAACCATCAAAGAAAAGGCTCGGGAAAAAGGCAAGGGTCTTTGGAAAGAACAAGAGCCTACACCTCCGTGGGTTTATAGAAGACAGCAGACGATGACTCAATTCAAGTCTAGCTGATAAAATAAAAAAACAACTACACCGTTATACCTCCACTATGCAAAACAAGTGGAGGTTTTTTTATGCCTTCGTGGCAATGGTATTGCCGCTATGGGCGAATGGGCAGGATAACACAAGGGGCGACCGCGCGCCCATCAGTGCAGTCGAAGAAAAGCAAATCCAAGATCATCGCGTTCATCTTTCGCGAAGCGAAAAGCGCAGGCAGCGGCTACTTTTTAAAAAACCAAAAGTAGAGAATACCGCTCGCTATGAATTTTACAAACGGGTGGAGGAAGCTGCGAAAGAAAAGCAGCGCATTCTAAGAAAATTATCTAAGCCACAGTATTCCAACTTTGCTTACTTCGGCCATAAGCATCCACCCAAGAAACACAAACCTTATGAGATGAGGTATTGCAAGGAGTGTGGGATTAGGCATTAGGGATTTCTGATTTTTGAATTACGATTTTTGATTTAAGTGGTACAAATCTTAAATCACAAATCTAAAATCTTAAATTGGGTCTTTATTCCTCAAATGACTTCCCTTCCTAGCTACATCGAGCACACCAATCTAAGCCCCACGCTTACCATTAAAGACATTGATAAGTTAGTGGAGGAGTCCAAACAATTTAATTTTTTAGGAGTTTGTGTTCCGCCCTTTTGGGTGAAGCGCGCGCAACGAGAGATAGGAAAAGAAAAAATCTTGTTGGTAACCGTTGCTGGATTTCCATTGGGTTACTCCATGACAGAAACCAAACTCGATGAAATAAAACGTGCCATTGATAACGGTGCAGACGAAATTGATGTGGTTTGGAATATCTCTTCCTTCAAAACAGGAATTCCATGGACGAAGATAGAAATCGCAAAGTGCAGCAAACTCGCGCATGATCATCAGAAAATTTTGAAAGTAATCATTGAAACCGCTTATCTCTCCGATCAAGAAATCATAGAAGCTTGTAAACTCTGTGCCGATGCAGGCGTTGATTTTGTAAAAACTTCTACTGGCTTTGCGCCAAGTGGTGCAAAAGTGGAACACGTTCAATTGATGAAAAAATCTGTGCCAGTTGGCGTGGGCATCAAAGCTTCGGGCGGAATCAAAACAAAGGAACAAGCTATTCAATTGATTGAAGCTGGGGCAGATCGAATCGGTACTTCATCGGGAGTTTCCATTGTGAAGATTTGAGAGAAGATCATTATCTTCGAAACTTTATAAACCCAACCCATGAGTCAATTTTTATCCAACCTCTTCCCAGAAGAATCTTCCATCCCATCGCAGTATCAAATTGGTGAATATATCGAGCAACGCGAATATCTTATCAACGGCACTTTGCGCCAATGGACAGGTACATTGAATCCAGTAGCCAGCCCCGTCTTTGTAAAAGAGGGTAGCGGATACAAGCAAAAAATAATTGGCAGCACGCCACTGCTTACTAAATATGAAGCACTCGAAGCCTTAGATGCTGCAGTGAAGGCTTACGACCTTGGCCACGGAGCTTGGCCTACTATGAGCGTGGCACAAAGGATCGAACACATCGAAAAATTTCTTGCAGCCATGCGCACCAAGCGCGCAGAGGTAGTGAAACTGTTGATGTGGGAGATTGGTAAATCACTCAAGGATTCTGAAAAAGAATTTGACCGCACTTGCGATTATATTGTTGATACAATCAAAGCATTAAAAGAGCAAGATCGCAAGGCTGCTAAGTTGGTAGAAGAGCAAGGTTTTATGGGGCAGATCAGGCGCGTACCGTTGGGCGTGGCGTTGTGTATGGGGCCATTTAACTATCCGCTCAATGAAACTTTTACTACGCTAATCCCTGCGCTGATCATGGGCAATACGGTAGTTTTCAAACCGGCTAAATACGGTGTGTTGTTAGTCCGCCCATTGTTAGAAGCTTTCCGCGGTAGTTTTCCTGCTGGTGTTATTAATATTATTTATGGTCGTGGGCGCGATACGGTAGGTGCATTGATGGAGACGGGAAAGATTGATGTGTTCGCTTTCATTGGCACGAACAAAGGAGCGAATGATTTGAAAAAATTGCACCCAAAACCACACCGATTAAAATCCATTTTAGGATTGGATGCAAAAAATCCAGCCATCGTTTTGTCAGATGCAGATTTGGATAATGCTGTTGCTGAATGCTTATCTGGTTCGCTTTCTTTCAACGGGCAGCGATGCACCGCATTGAAGATTCTATTTGTACATAAATCTATTGTGGATGCTTTCATGGAAAAGTTTTTGATGGAAATCAAAAAGTTAAAACCTGGAATGCCGTGGGATGCTGGCGTTGGCCTCACTCCGCTACCAGAGCCTGGCAAAACAGATTATTTAAAAGGGCTAGTGGAAAACGCAAAGGCGAATGGAGCGAAAGTGGTAAATGAAAATGGCGGTGAAATCCTTCAATCATTTTTCTACCCCACAGTGCTTTATCCAGTAAATGAAAAAATGAATATTTACCACGAAGAACAATTTGGCCCGATTATTCCCATCGTTCCTTTTGAAAAAGATGAAGAGGCAATTCAGTACGTGCTTAACTCTAACTTTGGCCAGCAGGTGAGTTTATTTGGAAAAGATTCCAAGCGACTTGCGCAAATGATGGATGCGTTTGTAAACCAAGTCGGACGTATCAATTTAAATGCACAATGCCAACGCGGACCCGATACATTCCCTTTCACAGGAAGAAAAGATTCGGCCGAGGGAACACTTTCGATTGCCGATGCATTACGTGTGTTTTCTATTCGCACTATTGTAGCCACTAAGGCTACAGATGAGAACAAACAGATCATGAACAACATTATTCGCAATAGAGAGTCTGCGTTTTTGAGCACGGATTATATTTTTTGAGACCGAAACCAGATATAGGGATTCACCATTATTTTAAAATAAATTTTGCTTGCTTGCCATCCCTAGAATTTCCCCCAACAAACACTTGAAACTCGCCTAGTTCATACCCAAAACTTAAATCAGATTTATAAAAAGATAAATCGCTCACGCCAATTGTAAAGCTTACTGTTTTAGTTTCCCCTGCTTTGAAAGAAATTTTTTGGAATCCCTTCAATTCTTTCACAGGACGAGTGATAGACCCTACCAAATCGCGGATGTAAAGCTGGACTACTTCACTGCCATCCCTTAAACCCTTGTTCATCACATCCACTGAAACAATCAGTGAATCTGTGGCTGTCATTTCCGTTTTATTCAATTTAACATCGCCATAACTGAACTCGGTATAGCTCAATCCAAAACCAAACGGATAAACAGGATCATTGGAGACATCTAAGTAATTGGAATGAAATTTTTGAAACCATTTTCCTTCATCCAACGGGCGGCCTGTATTTTTATGTGCATAGTACAACGGTATCTGTCCAACATTTTGTGGAAAGGTAGTGGTCAGTTTTCCTGATGGATTTACATCTCCGAACAACACATCGGCAATGGCATCACCTGCTTCACTACCACCAAACCATACATTTAAAATGGCTGGTACATTTTCTTCCTCCCACTTTAATGCCAACGGTCTTCCTGTAAACAGAACCAATATCACTGGCTTTCCGGTTTTCAGCAGAGCCTTAAGTAAATCTTTTTGTGTCTCAGGAATTTCAATATCTGTTCTGCTAGCGGCCTCTCCGCTCATTTCAGCAGATTCTCCTACCGCGGCAATTATCACGTCCGCATTTTTTGCAATTCTTACAGCTTCATCACGAAGTTCGACCGCTGACCGCTTATCGCGGTGAAGTGATTTACCAAATAGGGTGCCTCGCTCTTCTATAGCTACATCAGCATCTAAGTTGGCACCTTTAGCATAAATGATTTTCGCCTTCCCTTCTGTGGCTTTTTGTAATCCGCTCAATACTGAAATGGATTCTGAAAATCTGGCGGCCACACTCCAAGTGCCCGTCATGTTTTCTTTGGCATCGGCCAGTGGACCAATCAAGGCAATCGTTCCAGTTTTTTTCAAAGGCAATAGTTGTTTGTTGTTTTTTAGCAACACAAAACTTTGTGCTGCTATTGAGCGCGCTTCTTTCCTGTTTGCTTCTGTAAATATTTCCGTCTTTGCGCGTTGATCATTACAGTATTTATAAGGGTCTGTGAATAATCCAAGTTTATATTTTGCTTCTAAAATTCTTCTGCACGCTTCCGTGATTTGCGCTTCAGCTATCTTTCCTTCTTTCAGTGATTGCTCCAATGTGGTCAGCAATCCTTCACTTACCATATCCATGTCCAACCCTGCATTCAATGCCTTGGCCGAAACAGTTTGTAAATCGCCCAAACCGTGATTGACCATTTCGCTTACGCCTGTGTAGTCTGAAACAAGAAAGCCTTTGAAGTTCCATTCGTTGCGCAGCACATCTGTCAGCAACCATTTATTAGCAGTAGCAGGTATACCATCTATTTCATTGAAGGAAGCCATCACACTTCCAACGCCAGCATCTACTGCGGCTTTATAAGGTGGAAGGTATTCGTTGTACATGCGCACGCGACTCATGTCGGTAGTATTATAATCACGGCCAGCTTCGGATGCACCATAGAGTGCATAGTGCTTTACACAAGAGAGGATAGTATTGTTGGCCGACAAGTCATTGCCTTGGTAGCCTTTCACCATAGCCTTTGCAATCTCCGAACCGAGATAAGGATCTTCTCCATTGCCCTCTGACACACGACCCCAACGAGGATCGCGAGAAATATCTACCATAGGCGAAAACGTCCAGTTGATACCGTCTGCGCTTGCTTCTTGTGCAGCGATTCGCGCGCTGCGCTCAATCAATTTCATGTCCCATGAGCAACTTAATCCTAACGGAATGGGAAAAACACTTTCGTAGCCGTGTATCACATCCATTCCAAAGAGCAACGGAATTTTAGTGCGACTTTTTTCTACTGCAATCTTTTGTACCTCTCTGATTTTGGCTACTGATTTAATATTGAACAAACCGCCCACCATTCCTTTTTCAATTTTTTTGGCGATGTCTGAGCTCCCTGTTTCACCTGTTACCATGTCGCCAGAAGATGGCAAGTTGAGTTGGCCAATTTTTTCTTGCAATGTCATTTGGCTGAGAATGGAATCGACTACTGAGTTCATGCGATTACTTCCCTTTTGGACTGGCTTTGAGCAAGAGATAGCAAAAATCGTAATGATTAAAACGAGATTAAATTTTATGGCCATTGCAAATTTTTTCATAGGTAATTTTATTTTAAGGTCAAACCAAGAGTTATCAAGTACAAGTTAGTAAGATACTGAATTATTTTTTCATTTGAATCTGGTTTTAACAAGGGATGCTATCTAAACTAACGAATACCTTCTACTCTGGATGATAAATCCTCTTCGCCTCTTTATAAATCTTCTCTTTGTTCAAGGTCATTGGCTTGGTCTTTTGTTGGATGAACATTTCCATTTGATCAGCATAGTGTTCGCTGTTAGGATCATTGGATGCGCCATAGAAATTGATGGTTTCAATCTCTGGCCCTGACGGAGTGAATTTTACCTGCTCAATGTACGATTCTCCTTGTTCGCCTTTTACCATTCCATTTTTATAAGGCGTGCTGTGCATGGCAGAAATCACATCTGGTATGCCTGAGAGCGAAACAACTTTATCGCCCCGCACCAATTTTTGGTATTCGCCTAGTGCCACTTGCGTTCTTCCAAAATATTTTATCAAATACTCTTTTGCAAAAGTGAGCAGTTCAACAGATTTCCTTTTGCTCAGTGTGCGATAAGCCGCTCCCTTCTTTTGTTCTTTCACCACTTGGTAATAGACGATTGAGAAAATGGTTGCCCCTTTGCTATCGATGCTAGCCTTGCGATCCCATTGATGGAGAGTAGATATTATTCCGCTTAATGCTGGAAACTCATTTGGTTGGAGAAGAAAGAGCGAGTCGGCATTTGTTTGGTAGGCCAATTGAGTTGGCAATTGCAGATCATATTTTATTTTTTTGAAGTTGTCGTAATTCAATTTTGGATACTGCGCAATCAATTCCATGAACCGTAAACTCCGATTGTTATCGTTGGTTTCATAGCCCATGGTAGAATCAAAATCACTCAACTTCAAATTATCAACAGATGCACTAAACAACATTCGTAGCAGATTTCACTCCGCATTCTTTTTCTGAGTGAGCACAATCACCTCATAACCCGTAAAAAATAAATAGCTGATCATAAAAAATAAGGCATTGGCATTGGCTCGCGCGGGGTCTAGCTTGATTAAAATAAAAACAAACACCCCACTCAGCAAAATCTTCAATACGACTGAAAGCAAAAAGTTCTTTACGAAATCTAATGGCTCCGTTGCTTTCATTTTTTGAAGGAAGTAAAAAATGACAATGGTGCTTATTGATAGAAGCAAAAGGATTTCTAACCAATAAGAAGGTACTGCGTCAATCAAACCTTTAATGGCAAACCACTGTGCGGCTGCCCATAGAAAGATAGTCAGAACGATTACACCTAATATAAAACGAATCATTTTCATGTTGATTTAGTTTTCCTGAGACATTGGTGACACCTAGGGTGGCGTCAATGTCACAGGAATGATGATATAAAGACCAATGAAGCAAAAAGGGTATATAATTCTTAGGTATCTAGTGAGCAATAAACCTTTTATTTATCAATGGATTTATAAAGCCTGTAAATCATCCCCCCAAAGGAAACAAAAACTAGGGCGAGGAGAAAAGCAGGAAATTTTAATTGCAGATAAGCATCAATTTTTGTTCCTACCCATGCAGCTATGCCAATGGTGATGAGCAGTTGTAGGCCGAGGCTGCTGTACTTGAGGAAATTGTTCGTGGGTTTTTCTTCGGGCACTTGTGGGGCAAGTTGGCAGTAGGCAAAAAGCAGTAGGCAATTAATAGAGGCTTCAAGCCTCATGCTACAAGCTTGTGGCCTGTAGCGTGAAGCCATTTTCACAAATCAATTTAACCTCGCCTCTTGCGTATGTGAAGCCCTCATTCCATTTTCGCCCAACTTAATGTCTTTGGCGGCTGTGCCCATCTTGCAACTTCCATTGAAGGTAGCACCTGGCTCTACTACCAATTTGCCGGTTATAATATCTCCGTTGATCACTGCAGTAGATTTCAACACCAGTAATTCAGAAATTTCAATCTTGCCTTTTACTTCGCCTTCAATATCGGCATTTTGTGCGGTCACATTTCCATCAATATGGCTAGAGTTGCCCAATGCAATTTTAGATTTCGACTTGATGTTGCCGATGATTTTTCCTTCGATGCGAATATTGCCGTACGTTTCAATATTCCCCTCTAGCACGGTGCCTTTGCCAATTACATTGCTGGAGTTACTGATTTCATCTGCTGCTCTCTTTTGTTCTTTAGAAGTTAACATGGCGTGTGGTGTTTAAAATGTTACAAATTCTTCGGGGTTGAGCGAGTTGCCGTTGTGCCACAATTCAAAATGAAGGTGTGGACCATCGGTCATCTCTCCACTGTTGCCAACTATAGAGATAATGTCCCCTGCGTTTACAAAACTACCAACTTTTTTTAACAATCCTGCATTGTGCTTGTAAACCGATACGAGGTTGCCTCGGTGCTGCACGGCTATCACATAGCCCGAATCTTGCGTCCAAGAGGCCATTACCACGGTGCCATCGGCCACACACTTCACGGGTTCGTTGGTTTTGGCAACTACATCTATTCCATAATGAGCTTTTTTAACATCGTATTTATCGCTGACAAAACCCGTGATGGGCGTAAAGAAAAAGATGCCTTGCAGGTCGCGGTATTTTTTTTCATTGAGCGAAACCATTGCAAATTCTGTCTGCTCAAAGTCCTTTCTGAACTGCGAATCGGAGGCTGCCAACTTGAAATCCCCTACTGCTTTGATGGATTTGTTTTCGACCCTCAGCGACTTTGCAGGATCGACAAATCCGCTAGAGGTATCGCCACTCAATATGCGCTGTAGGTTTTGAATGAATTGGTCTTTGCGATCTACTTCAATGGAAAGCGAATCAACTTTAACTGCCAAACCATAGAGCTTTTTGTTTTGTTCAGTTTGCTCATACTTAGGGTCAAACCATTTTGCCAAAAGCGTTTTCGACAAGAAAAGACTGCCGACAAAGATCAATAAGAAAGTAGATGCTGCCACCACCAAGAGCTTTGCGTAAGTGAACCCGATGGAAGTCTTCTCCGCTAGGTTGTCTTCGTTTCGGATGACAAGTTGGTACTTGTTGGTAAGTCGCTCGGATATGGTTTTCTTTGGTTTCAAAGTGCGTTGAAGTTGGATGCTGAAGACTGGACGTTGGAGGTTAGATGCTGTATTGAAATATGGTTTCTATTCAGATGAATATTTTTTACTTTTCTTTTTAATCAAAGATACAGCACCGAATTTGTCCAGCCTTTCTTTGCTGGGCAAGTCTATCATTTGCTTCGCAAGTTTTTTTAGTTGAGCCAATTCAGACTTGGTAAGATTTTTAAGATCAGACTTGTCGAAGCAAGCCAAATACCAGATTTCATAATCATGCGTAATCACAAGATAAACGATTCGGGCACCAAAAGATTTACCACTTGGCTTACCTGTTATATCTACACGGTACTTGTATAATCCTCCACCTAAAGATGCCTCTGCCTTAGAAACTGGGTTATCATTAAGATCTAAACGAACCCTTTTCAGATCATTGCCAAAATAAGGATAAGTCTTTTTGATTTGGCGGGCATCATCTAGAAAACCATCGATTGGCAAATGCTTAAAGGCCATCAATCAATTTATCAAAGTCAAGCTCATGATACTTACCTTTAGCTTTGAGATCCTTGGCCTCTTTTAATCTTTCACTCAAGACTTTAAATTCTGAGGTATTTATTTTTTTCTTCTTGCTTGCCGTTGTTACAATTCGCGTATTCTTCTTCGATACACTTTTACTTGAAGTCCAAGATCCATCCTTAACAAGAATAGTAATCTTTCTGGGGGTTGACCCGTAGGAAGAAAAGAAATAGCCACTCCTGCCATCTTTAAGGCTTACCTTTTCAGCTTCAAGTTCCTGAAAATTTTTCATTTGTATTATTCGTTTCCTTTGTAAAGATAAAAAATAGTATGATGATTAAAAGCGAAGGGTTTCCACCCTTTGGAAGGTTGGAAACCCTTCCTCGATTAAACATCTATCCTTGTCGCAAATTTAGCGAATATTTGCTTTCAAGATAGCTTTTGAGCCTAATGTTCGGCTTGCTGCCACTGTCCAGCCTTTACCTCATAAGGCGAGCAAACAGCAGAGTTGAACGATGGAAAGAGAAACAATGGTTTCAATGACAAGCCCGTTTAACAAGAATGGCTGTCGTTTCTTACCTTTACAATATGATGGCCAGTTACTCGTTAAAAGTAGTTCATGAGATTGCTCTTTAGGTCAGTTTTACTCTTTGTGTTGAAAGGCTTCAAGCCCCAAGCCCTAAGTCTCAAGTCCCAGACTTTGGTCTTCAAGCTATTAACCATATCTTTTCTGTCGACAATCACGCTTCTTTCAGGCTGCGGCATTGAACAAACTACTGTCACGAGCAATGCTTTTCACAATCTAACTGCGCACTACAACGGCTACTACTATGCGCGCGAAAAAGCGATTGAAGTTGAGAAGTTGATTTTAAAAACATTGGACGATGATCCTACACAAGTGCTTCGCCTTTTTCCAGCATTAGATACCACCAAAGCAAAAGCGTATGTGAAGGACACAGAGGAAATTATCAAGATGGCTTCCATCTCCATTCAGCGACACCCCAACAGCAAGTGGGTAGATAATAATTATGTGATGGTGGGCTTGGCGCGATTGTATGCCTGCGATTTTCAAAATGCTATTCTCACGTTTAAATTCGTGAACACAAAAAGCCCATCCTATGATACGCGACATACAGCATTAGTTCATTTGCTGCGCACATTTATTGAGCAAGGCGACATGGAGCGTGCCGAAGAGGTTTTTCGTTTTCTTGAAAAGGAAAAGTTGCTCAGCAAACAAAATGCAAAAAAATTATACTTAGAAAAAGCCTATTACTATCAAATCAAAAATGATTACAACAACATGGTGCAAAATCTTTCCAAGGCCGATTCGCTATTGACTAGGCAGGACAGAAAGGGGCGCATCTATTTTATTATCGGGCAAGTATACCAAAAGTTGGGTTTCAATTCGGAGGCATACAATTATTACAGCAAGTGCCTTGGCACTAATCCCGACTATGAAATTGATTTTTATGCACGATTGAATATGGCGCAAGTGGCGCAGATAGCCGACAAGGGCGATGTGCGCGTGCTTCGCAAACAGTTTACCAAAATGCTGGCCGATGGTAAAAATGTTGAATTCAAAGACAAGATTTATTTTGAGTGGGGCGAGTTTGAACGCAAGCTGGGGAATCTACCAGAAGCCATCTCTAATTATAAGTCGGCTGCACATGCAGGTAAAAGCAAGCGCATACAAGGGCAAGCTTACTTGCGCGTAGGTCAGTTGAATTTTGATTCGTTGAAAAAATACAGCTTGGCCAAATTGTATTATGATAGTGCGGTAAGTGCCTTGCCAAAAGATTTCGAAAACTATGAGGCAATTAAAAAGCGTCAACAAATTTTAGGGGAGTTTGCCACCTACACAGAAACGATTGTATTAAATGACAGTTTGCTACATCTCGCATCACTAGATACGGCCACTTTACGCAAGCAACTAGATTCTACTTTTGCTGCGCGCGATAAAAAATTAGCTGCTCTTGCAAAAAAGAAAAAGAAGAAAGCTGATAATGGAAGTTCGGGCGGCAACACACAGAACAATAATTCTTTCTTTAACAACACCGAATCAACCTCTACCAGCGATTGGTATTTTGGGAATCCTGATTTGGTGGCCACGGGGCAAACTGAATTTCAACGGATATGGGGATCCATTCCGCTAGAGGACAACTGGCGCAGATCTAATAAGTCGGCTGTGATTCCCGACAAAACCACGGTGGCGCAAAAACCAACCGAAGAAGTACCTAATGTGAATGCACCAACCAAAGGAGCAGATGCTAAACCTGAAGAAAAATTAGATGAAGCTGGGAAGCTGATGGCGCAATTGCCCAGAACGGAGCAGCAAAAGGCAGAAGCGTTAGCGAAAATAGAAAAGGCTTATTTTAAACTAGGTGACCTGTTCTATTTCAGTCTCAATGAAAAAACAAATGCTTCGGAGTCTTATGAGAAATTGTTGAGTCGCTTCCCCGAATCTGAATTTAAGCCAGAAGTATTATACAAGCTTTATTTAATTTATAGAGAAGATGATGCTGCGAGAGCTTCGCGCTACGCACAACTGCTGAAAGATGGTTACCCCAACTCTACATTTGCGAAAATCCTCAACAACCCCGATTATCTAAAGGAGACCAGCGTAGCAGCCGAAAAACAGAAACTGATTTATAAAGAGGCGTATGCACTCTATCAACAAAATAATTTGCGCGCAGCACAAGAAAAAATTAGTCAGGCAATACAAGTAGGTGAAACAGGTTTTACGCCACAGATTGAGCTATTGAAAATTTTAGTTGTAGGAAAAACAGAAGATGTGGCCCGTTACCAATTTGAATTGGAAAGCTTTATTAAAAAATACCCGAAGGAGCCAACCAAGCCTTACGCAGAGCAACTGCTGGCTTCGTCCAAAGCATTGCTAGATAAAATAGAGAAGGCGAAAGGAATTCAATTCAGTACCTCGTTGAACGCTCCGCATGTTTTTGTGACCATCTATAACACGGCTAGTAAAATTACGAACCCCGTGGATGATGCGCTTGAAAATTTCAATAGTACATCTTGGAAAAACTTGAAGTTGACGGTTAGCAACATCATATTGAATGACGAAAAAACCTTAACAATAGTAGAAGGTCTGCCAGATCGGGAAGCCGCCTTAGCCTATTTCGATAAATTTCTCGCCCAAGTGAACAATGCCAAGCCGTTTTCCAATTATAAATTCTATAATTTTGTAATCACGAAAGATAACTTTCAGACTTTTTATAGAACCAAAGCACTGGATGAGTATCTTACTTTCTTCGACAGGAACTATCAGAAGTCTCTATGATGAAAAAGAGGTTGGCAAACGATACAGGAAACTAGGAACTAGAAAACCAGAATCCAACAATTAAAGAATAACATAAGCATCTAAATGGCTCCTTCGTTCAAAAGTAAAATCAACGCTTTCCTTCAAGTAAAAAAACCTTGGGTGCCAAAGGCGATTAAGTACACGTGGATAGCGATGTTGTGTTTCTTCATCGGTTTTCCGCTTTACATTTTTACTGTGAAGGTCGATCTGTTTGGTCTTTACGGTGGAATGCCCAGCCTTGTGGAAATTGAAAACCCCGATAATGATCTCTCATCAGAAATTTTATCGGCAGATGGCGTTTCGCTTGGGCGATACTTTCGCTACAATAGAAGTCAGGTGCGCTATGAAGAATTGTCAGAGGATTTGGTAAACACCTTGTTGATTTCAGAAGATCATCGGTTTTACAATCACTCGGGATTAGATTTCCCTGCTTATCTCCGCGTGCTAAAAGGCATCCTCACCTTCAACCCTGCTGGCGGGGGAAGCACCCTTACACAACAACTCGCAAAAAACCTTTACACCATGAATCCCGATAAGGGCTTGGATGGATATTTAGCAAAGTTAGGGAAGTACCCGCGGAGGTTTATTCAAAAAACAAAAGAGTGGATCATTGCCATTAATCTCGAAGAAAATTTTACCAAGAAAGAGATCATTGCCATGTACTTAAACACGAGTGGGTTCAGTAGCAATTCATTCGGAATAAAAGTGGCCTCCGAAACGTATTTCAACAAAAGCCCTGATAGCCTTAACATTCAAGAGTCGGCTGTATTGGTAGGTATGTTGCAGGCACCTTCTGCCTTCAACCCAAAACTAAGACCAGAAAATTCTTTGCGAAAGCGAAACGAAGTGCTTTACAAAGTATACAAGCACGGATATAAAATTGATACGAAAGAAAAATTTGACTCCATTAAGGAATTACCCATCGAATTAAAATTCAGTATCCAAAACCAAAACGAAGGGTTGGCTACTTATTTCCGCACCGTACTTGGCAATTATTTAACTAAGTATTGCAATGATAAGGGCATCGACTTGTACAACTCGGGACTAAAAATCTATACTACAATTGACAGCCGCGTGCAAAAGTATGCCGAAGAAGCTGTGACGGAACACATGCAAGTGTTGCAAGCACAATTTTATAATGAGTGGAAGAAGCGGAGCATTAGCCCGTGGGTAGATGAAGACAGAAAGGAGATAAAAGACTTTTTGCAAAAACGCATTAGGCAAACCGATGCGTATAAAATTTATGCTGAGAAATACGGTGAAGGCTCAGATTCGCTCAAGATCATGCTCAAGCTAAAGAAGCCAATGACCATTTTCACGTGGGGTGGCGAGCGCGATACACTTTTCAGCAGCATGGATTCGCTCAATTATTACAAACGCTTTTTGCAAACGGGAGTGATGTCAATGGACCCGAACACAGGACAAATCAAAGCGTGGGTAGGTGGTATCAGCCACAAGTATTTTAAGTTCGATCACGTAAGGCAAAGCAAAAGACAACCTGGCTCTACCTTCAAGCCATTTGTGTATGGATTAGCTATGGAGTCTGACTATTCGCCTTGCTATAAATTAAAAGACATCGCACCACAATTTAATATTCCAGGCCAACCACCTTGGTATCCATACAATGCAGAGGGTGACAAGGGAAAAGGAGGAGAAATGACCATTCGCCAAGCAATGGCTCGCTCTGTCAATTCAATCACAGCGCAGATGATGCAAACTTTGGGCGCAGAAAACGTGGTTGAGTTTGCGCATCGAGTTGGCATAGAAAGTCAATTAGATGCTGTGCCAGCCTTATGCCTTGGCGTAAGCGATGTTTCTCTTTTTGAAATAGTAGGGGCCTATAGCACATTTGTAAACGGAGGGTTTGCAACACAACCAATTTTCCTCACTCGCATTGAAGATAAAAATGGAAACGTAATCGAGAATTTCGTTCCTAAAACAAAGCAAGCCATCAATGAGCAAACGGCTTTCAAAATGATTTACATGCTAGAAGGCGGTGTGGAAGAACAAGGCGGTACTTCACAAGGACTAAGTAATGAATTGAGAATTGATAATGAGATAGGGGGAAAAACCGGAACCACCAATGATGCTTCCGATGGTTGGTACATGGGTGTGACGCACAATTTGGTTACAGGTGTATGGGTGGGTGGCGATGAGCGCGCCATTCATTTTCCGTCCTGGGATTTTGGGCAAGGTGGCAAAACAGCTCGGCCTATATGGGATAAGTTTATGGTGAAGACCTATGCTGACCCCAAGACAGGAATCAAGAAAGGTTTTTTCAAGAGGCCAAGCAGTGGCGTGGATGTTTCATTTGATTGTGGAAGTAAATACAACCTGCCTGATTCCGTTCGCAGGGCTGATGAAGAGCCAGAGGATATTAGGAATTAGAACCTAAAGTTTTAAAGTTCAGAGTTCAAAATTCATGGTTAACTTTGAACCTTGAACTCTGAACTTCCAATGCTAAAAGATCAAATTGCGTCCCTTCCTGATTCTCCCGGTGTATATCGCTACTACAACAAGGAAGATGTTTTGATTTATGTGGGCAAGGCCAAAAGCTTGAAGAAGCGTGTGGGCAGTTACTTTACCAAGCAATCACAATACAATCGCAAAACAGAAAAATTGGTTTCGGAGATCGAGCGGTTAGAATACACGTTGGCGAATACTGAGTTTGATGCATTGTTGCTGGAAAATAATCTCATCAAACAAAACCAGCCGAAGTACAACATCCTACTCAAAGACGACAAAACATTTCCCTACCTCTGTATTTTAAAAGAACGCTTTCCGCGGATCATCTCTACCCGCAAATACATTCCCAAGCAAGGCGAATATTTCGGCCCCTATTCCAGTGTAGGCTCAATGAATAGTGTGTTGGAATTAGTAAGACAGCTTTATTCCATCCGCACTTGCTCGCTGCTGCTTTCGAAGGAAAACATTGAAGAAAAGAAATTTAAAGTTTGTTTGGAGTTTCATATCGGCAATTGCAAAGGCCCGTGCGAAGGACTGCAAGAGGAAAATTTATACAACGAAGAGATTGCGCAAGCCCGCTACATTTTAAAAGGCAACTTGAGTACTGTAGAAGATTATTTTTCTGATAGGATGAAGGAGGCTTCTGAAAAAATGGAGTTTGAAAAGGCAGGTTTTTATAAATTCAAATTAGAGAAGCTAGAAAATTTTCAAAGTAAATCGTTGGTAGTGAATAGAAAACTCACAGATATCGATGTAGTCACTATCGCCAGCAGCGAAACAGATGCATTCATTAATTATATGCAAATCAAAGAGGGCGCAATCATCTTCTCCAAAAATCTGGAAGTAAAAAAGAAACTGGACGAACCAGACGAAGAAATCCTGAGTATGGCCGTGCAAGAGCTGCGCAGCGAACACAACAGCAACAACCCCGAAGTTTTTACCAATAAAGAACTATCGGTGAAGTCGGATGAGTTTGAAAACGTAGTGCCGCAGATTGGCGACAAGAAAAAATTGGTTGACCTCTCCTTGCGCAATGCGTTGTATTTAAAACGGGATCGCGAAATCAGCAAAGAAGAGCGCAAGACCAAGAAGAACGAAGTGCTGCACATCATGCAAGAGAACCTGCGTCTCAATCAATATCCAAAAATTATTGAGTGCTTTGATAACTCCAACTTTCAAGGCACGAACCCCGTAGCCGCCATGGTGCGCTTTGTAGATGGCAAGCCCGATAAAAAAGGCTATCGTCACTTCAACATCAAAACCGTTGTTGGCCCCGATGACTTTGCGTCCATGAAAGAAATTGTGGGCAGACGCTACAAGCGCATTATGGAAGAGCAAGGTGAATACCCGCAGTTGATAATTGTTGATGGAGGCAAAGGCCAACTCAGCAGCGCCTGCGAAGCATTGCAAGAGTTAGGCTTGTATGGAAAAATCCCTATCGTGGGCATCGCGAAACGGTTGGAAGAAATTTATTATCCAGATGATTCAGTGCCCTTGCTCATCAGCAAAAAATCTCCCGCGCTTTTATTGATACAACGTATCCGCGATGAAGCTCACCGCTTTGGCATCACCTTCCATAGATTGAAAAGAAGCAATTCTACTTTTCTGACTGAATTGGAAAATATCCCTGGCATTGGAAAAAAGACTGCCGATAAGCTCTTGGCTCATTTTAAATCTTTCAAAAAAATAAAAGAAGCAAGCCTAGAAGAATTAAAAGAAGTAGTGGGGCAAGCAGCTGCTGAAAAGATTGTGGGGCAAGGTAATGATCAAGTTTAAGGTGCATCTTATCAGTTTGCATACGGGCTGTAGAGACGGTCAAAAGATTACTTGTTGTCGATCAACCCGCGTCCGCTTTTTTTCATCGCACCTGAGTCTTTCATTTTTTTGGAGATCACATCGAGGATGCCGTTGATGAACTGACGACTCTTAGGTGTGCTGTATTCTTTGGCCAGCTCGATGTACTCGTTGATGGTGACCTTGACGGGGATGCTGGGGAAGTTGACCATTTCAGCAATGGCCATTTCCAAAATCACGCGGTCGGTGAGAGGGAGGCGATCTACTTCCCAATTTTTGGTGTTCTGCGCAATGAGTTCTTTGTGCTGCTCATCCAACCCAATCGTTTCTTTGAAAAGTTTTTCGATGAATAGTTTATCGTCTTCCCAATCGAGGGAGACTTTTTGAAGTTCTATCTTAGTGCCATCGAACGACTTGATGGTTTTTTCGGTGAGGCTTTTGATGATGTCTTTGTCTTCTGCCCAGCGGATGTCGTGCTCTTCGAAATGATCGTTGATAGAGTTGTTGGCCAAGATCACTTTGCGCAACAGATGTTTTAAAAATGCTTTTTGTGATTCAACATCGTGCGTTTTCTCTTCAATAAATTGCTGATATACTTTGTCTTCTTTTACAATCTCACGAAACCAATCGCGCACTTGAGTGAGTTGATTGTTCCACCCCGCAGAGCGGAGAAGTTCTTTCTTTAATTCTTGATTTTCAACTAATGCGTTTACAATGGGTTGATTTAAAAAATTAGCATGAACGGCTTTTTTTTCTCCGTTTGCCACTTCCGCGAAAGCGATGATAAGACCCAATGTGTTGTGGTAGGTCTCCGTCAGCTTTTGGATTTCGGAAATGATGTTCTTGCCTAAAAAATTCTGGTCTTTCTTGACTTGCTTTTCGTACAAGTCCATGGCATCGGCTACGGCTTTGACAATAACTTTATCAACTTCAGTTGACTTCTCTATCCCCTTAAACTTCTTATCGAACAATTGGAGAGCCGATTTTTTTTGCTGGCGCAACAATTCCTTGTCTTGCACCTCCATACTGTTCAAGTCGGGGCTAAAGCGCTCTTCCAACAAATCGAGGGAGAGAAGATAATTGGCCTCTCTGCATTGGTCGAAGGCAAAAAGGCTTTGCATGATTTTGATGCGGATGGTGCGTCTGTTGAGCATTCGGCTAAAGAACGTTTGAATGAGGGCGCAAGTTATAAATAAGTAGGCAGTAGGCAAAGTTTGGGTTAGTCGGCAATAGGCAAGGGCAGTAGGCAAAGTGAGGAGCAAGTGAAGGCACAGAGTAATAGTGAGCGTAGGCTGAATTGCCTATTGCTTTTGCCTGCTGCCTACTTTTTTGATTACCAAACGAACCAAATCCCCTACCTTTCGTTTTTATTGGTCGATGAAGGAACTACGCTACCTCAACAAATATCTTTTCAAATATAAAAAGCTGATCATCCTCGGGCTAATCTGGGTGATCATCTCCAACGTGTTTCAGATTTTGCCCGCGCAAATGGTAAGGCACTCCATCGACTTGGTAACGGACAACATCCGCATCTACCGCGCTTTCGATAACAGCCAAGCCCAACAAAAATTTTTCAACGTATTCGCCAAAGGCATTTTGATTTATGCCTTGTTGATTTTAGTCATGGCCTTGCTGCGCGGGTTCTTCCTATACCTCGTACGGCAAACGTTGATTGTGATGAGCCGCTTGGTGGAGTACGATTTGAAGAACGAAATCTTTGAACATTATGAATCACTGCCTCTGAGTTTTTACCGCAGGAACAACACTGGTGACTTGATGAACCGCATCAGCGAAGATGTGAGCCGAGTGCGAATGTACCTCGGGCCATCCATCATGTATGGGCTTACCTTGATCACCCTTTTTATGATGCTCATCCCGATCATGTTCAGCATCAGTCCGAAGTTGACGCTGTATGCGTTGATTCCCCTTCCCATTCTATCGATCAGTATTTTTTATGTGAACAATATTGTTGAACACCGATCGGAACTGATTCAAAAAAGTCAATCGCGACTCAGCACTTTTGTGCAAGAAGCTTTTTCAGGGATTCGTGTCATCAAATCATTCACGCGCGAGAATGAATCAGTTGCGAATTTTACCAAAGAAAGTGATGAGTACAGAAGACAATCATTGAAGTTGACAAAAGTGCAATCGTTTTTCTTCCCCGTCATCATGGGGTTGATTGGATTGAGTACCGTGTTCACCGTGTATGCAGGCAGCGTAGAAGTGATCAACGGTTCGCTCACATTTGGCAACATAGCGGAGTTTATTATTTATGTAAACCTGCTCACGTGGCCGGTTGCTTCACTGGGTTGGACGAGCAGCTTAGTGCAACGGGCAGAGGCTTCGCAAAAGCGCATCAATGAATTTTTGCAAACCAAAACAGATATTGTTTCCGAAAAAAATCTACAACGAGAGATCAATGGCAAAGTGGAGTTTGAAAAAGTTTCGTTTACCTATCCTGACACAGGCATTCAGGCATTGAAAAATATTTCGTTCTCGATCAACCCAGGAGAATCATTGGCTATCATTGGTGGAACGGGATCGGGCAAAAGCACGGTCTCTAATCTTATTTCAAGATTATATGATGTAACAACAGGAGAAATAAGGATTGATAACACGCCTATCAAGCATTATGAATTGATCAGCCTGCGCAGTCAGATGGGTGTAGTGCCGCAAGATGTATTCTTATTCAGCGATACGATTTTCAACAACATCGCCTTTGGCTTAAAGATTTCTGATGAGGCCAAAGTAACGCAAGCTGCGAAAGATGCCGATGTGTATGACAACATCATGGCCTTCCCCAATACTTTTGCAACACGTGTGGGCGAGCGGGGCATCACGTTATCGGGTGGGCAAAAACAGCGCGTGTCCATTGCACGAGCCATTGCGCGCGAGCCGAAGATTTTGATTTTAGATGATGCGCTCTCTTCCGTTGATACGAAAACGGAAAACACCATCCTCAACAGCATGAAAAAAATCATGCAAGGCCGCACGAGCATAATTATCTCTCATAGGGTATCGTCAGCCAAGCTGGCCAATAAAATTATCGTGTTGAACGATGGGTTGATTGTGGAGGAAGGCACTCACGAAAGTTTGATAGCCAGTGATGGTGTGTACAAAGAGCTTTATGAGAAGCAGATGCAGGTGGAGGAATCAGTAGGCAGTGGCCAGTAAGCGGCAGGCAGTAGCGGAGAGCAAATCATTTTAGATTCTTGGACTCAATCCAGATCTTGAAGTTGCCTTTAAATTAATAAGCTACCTCATCCGTAATCACTAAAGTCTGTCCAGTCAAGCTAGTTCGGTATTTTAGTAATGGTCGAGTGGTTTGTCCACTAGTAGGGTAGCCATCTGAAAAACTATACGTGGCATTGCAACCTTTCATAAACAGTCCTGAGCCATCGACACTTACAGGCGCATCGTCATCGATAGAGCACTTTCTTTCAAAAGTAATGTAAGTGGTTTCGTTGAGGCGATATAAAACCACGCCTTGCATACCTGCATCGTTAACGTATTGATAGCCTCCATCAAGTTTCAGGCTTTGGTACTGAGGGTAACTTAGGTTGATGGTGACTGGAGGGAAGGAGTTTTGGGCGTTGACGGAGTGCTGTAAGAAAAATAGAGTTAATAAAGCTACAAGCCACAGGCCACAAGCTACAGGCTGATTGGTTCGTTGGTTTGATCCAGCAGTTCGTAACTCAATGTTTGAAACTTTCTCCTCACAGCTTGAGGCTTGTGGCTTGAAGCTTGTGGCCAATTTAGTGGCCAATTTATTTCGCGTATTCATAAAATCCTTTTCCTGTTTTCTTACCTAAGTTTCCATCAAGCACTTTCTTTTGCTGAATGCGGCTTGGCTTAAACCTGACTTCTTGATGAAATGATTCATACAAAGAAGTAGTAACTGCCAAGTTTATATCTACTCCAATCAAATCCATCAATTCAAACGGCCCCATTTTAAATCCTGCGGAGCGAAGCAACTTGTCAATCGATTCAACCGAAGCCACTTTATCTTCCAATAATTTCAACGATTCCACATAATAGTGCCTTGCCACACGGTTAACGATGAAACCAGGGGAATCTTTTGCCTCCACCGGAATTTTATTCAGAGACTTAGCAAATTCTTTCATTCGAACAATCAATTCAGGTCTTGTCGATTCACTTGCCACTACCTCTACCAGTCTCATCAAATGTGCTGGGTTGAAAAAATGCAATCCCACACAATTACTGGGATTTCTCATTACTGAAGCTATTTGAGAGATGGAGATGGAGGAAGTATTGGAGGCTAAAATACAATTGCCATTATTAATCCTCTCCAATTCAGCAAACAATTGTTGCTTTACTTCTAATTTTTCAACCACGGCTTCGATGACCAAGTCGACTTTGAGTTCGCTGAAGTGAGTGACTAAAGTTAGATTATTTAAGGCTTCTGTTTTTTTTTCTGTAGTCAGTTTTCCTTTTGCGATAGAAGAATCTAAATTTCCTTCAATTGAATTCAATGCCTTTTGTTGCAATTGAGGATCTATGTCGTAGAGAATGGTTTTGTATCCCGATGCAGCACATACTTGTGCAATGCCCTGCCCCATTGTGCCTGCACCCAATACCGCTACTGTTTTGATCTCGATCGACATTATGTCACCGATTTAAACTGCTTAAGGAATCGAATATCATTTTCAGAAAATAATCGTAGATCGTTAATGCTGTAGCGAAGCATAGTGATGCGTTCAATGCCCATGCCGAAGGCAAAGCCCGTAAATTCTTCTGGGTCGATACCACCGTTCTTCAGCACGTTGGGGTGCACCATGCCCGAACCAGCAATCTCTACCCAGCCGCTGTACTTGCATACGTTGCAACCTTTGCCATGGCAGATCAAACAAGAAATATCAATCTCAGCACTTGGTTCTGTAAACGGAAAGTAAGAGGGCCGCAAACGAATTTTGGTTTCTTTGCCAAACATTTCTTTAGCAAAGTGATAGAGTGTCTGCTTCAAATCAGAAAAGCCAACGTTCTTATCAATGTACAAACCTTCCACTTGATGAAAGAAGCAATGTGCCCGAGCCGAAATCGCCTCATTGCGGTACACACGCCCTGGCATGATGGAGCGGATGGGTGGTTTTTGATTTTTCATCAAGCGCACTTGTACATTGGAAGTATGGGTACGCAGGAGTACATCTGGATTCTTTTCTACAAAAAAAGTATCCTGCATCTCACGCGCTGGATGATTCTCTGGAAAATTGAGTGCGGTAAAATTATGCCAATCGTCTTCGATCTCAGGGCCATCAGAAACATTGAAACCTAATCGCTCAAAAATTTCGATGATGCGGTAGCGGGTTAAATTGAGTGGATGTAGATTCCCTATTTTGTTGGGAATGGTAGGAAGCGTTAAGTCAATACCTTCGTCCACGGGCGAAGAAGAAGTCTCCAGTGTCTCTTGCAATAACTTGAACTTGCCCTCTGCGAGTTGCTTTAGGTCATTCAATACTTTGCCGAGCTTTTTCTTTTCTTCTGGCATGGCTGCTTTGAGCTCGTCAAAGAGGGAAGACAATGAGCCTTTCTTGCTGATGAACTTTAGGCGAAAGGTTTCGAGGTCTTCTTTGGTCTTTACCAGAAAGACTTTTACTTCCTCCTCTATGCTTTTAATTTTCTCTTCCATACAACTATGACCGAACTGCCTGTGCTCTTTTTAATGTGAAGTTTATCGCTAAACAAATAAGTATAATAACAGGCAAAATTAACCGATCTGTTTGATTTCTCAGCAGCCAAGCCAAACCTATAAACCCTAAATTGATAAAACTCAAAAAGAGGACAGATTTTGAATGAGAAAAGCCCAAATTTAAAAATTGATGGTGCAAATGATTTCTGTCTGCTTTAAAAGGAGATTGCAGTTTTCGTAATCGCAAAATGATTACGCGTAAGGTGTCAAATACAGGAATGATCACCACTGCAATGGCTGTTGAGATGGAGGCTTGGAATTTCGAAGCATGCCCAACTGGCAATCCATAATTTTGGTTGATGAATTCAATGGCCATAAAAGAAAGCAGAAAGCCGATCATGAGAGCGCCTGTATCGCCCATAAAGATTTTCGAGGGTTCCCAATTAAAGAAAAGAAAGGCCATTAGCGCCCCTGCAAAAGTCATGGCAACCAGGCTGAATGAAACTTGACCTACTGAATGAAACCAAAGACCAAAAAAAGTGAGTGCAATTATTCCGATAGAGCCAGCCAATCCGTCTAACCCATCAATGAGGTTATAAGCATTTGTGAGGATGACCAACGTTAGCACGCTCAAAATCCAAATTATCCAAACTGGAACAAAAGGCAAATCAATTAAACCATACGTGGAGTGAAGTGTCACCTGATTTAAAAACACAAGTAAAAAAACAGGAAGGAACTGGCTATACAATTTTTGCTTTGGGGTAAGAGCGAGCACATCGTCTCTTAATCCTATAAAAAACATCAGTGCCAAAGAGATAAAAAAATATTTTGCGTCTATCCAATTGTTCAATGACAATGACAACAACAAAGCAAAGATGGCCCCCAACATGATTGCCACTCCACCCATAGAAGGAATGAAATCAGAATGTATCTTGTGATCGCCAGGAGAATCGTACAGCTTCCACTGCTTCAAAATTTTTATCAATACAGGAAAGAATAGGAAGGCTATTAGAAAGGAAATGGCGGTATAGAGGAGGAGGCGGATGATAAGAATTGATTTAAAGTTTCTCCACAATTTAATTAAAAGGCCTTATCACTCCCTCGTATCAAGCTTACTATCGTTAAGAAAATAATCTTTATGTCAAACCAAAACGACCAATTTTCAATATAGTATCTATCCAATCTTACTCTATTCTCCATATCGTCTAAGGTCCGAGTTTCGCCACGGTAACCCATACATTGTGCCAATCCGGTAATCCCTGGTTTCACGTAATGCCGACCTAGAAATTTCTCGATTAACTTACTGTATTGCTCTGTATGCTTTAACATGTGCGGCCTAGGGCCAACTACAGACATGTTGCCAATAAATACATTGATAAACTGAGGCAGTTCATCAATACTTGTCTTTCTTAGAAAGTGACCTAGTTTGGTTATACGTGGATCATCTTTGGTAGCTTGAACGCTATCTGAATCTTTATTGACGATCATGGTTCTAAACTTGAGGCATTTGAACGGCCTATTGTCCTTCCCGCTGCGCAGTTGGGTGAAAAATATGGGGCCCTTTGAATCTGTTTTAATGACAATATATATAATAGGCAATAACCAAGACATTATTAATAGCAGAAAGGCGGCCGAAAAAATTAAATCAAAAATCCTTTTTAAAAGTTGATTACCGGACTCATCAAGTGGAATAGTTGCCAAGTCAAATCCAGGCTTGTTTTCAAAACGTTCTAATTGGATAGCTTGGTTTTGAGCAGGCAATGAATCCACTACAATTTTGACTTTTATCAGAGAATCGAGCCCAAAGTTTATTAAATCCTTTAATGATGATTCATCTGAATCCGTTATGCAATAAAAAATTTCATGAACTTCTTCATTAACACAATATTTTCTAATCTCTTCCAGTGAATATTGAGATGGGCTTGTATCAAAGTACCTGCTAAACCTGTAACCGAATTGAGGGTTTAGCAAATAGTGCTTCCTAATGCCATAGGCAACCTCATTCTTACCAAGTATAATATAATTCTTTATCAGCAGCTCAGATGTAAATACTTTTCTAAAATAATAAACGATTATCTTCCAGCTAAAAAACAATGGGACAAAAAAGGCATAAATCATCCCGATTTGAGTAGTTGAATATCTTTTATTGAAAAAAAATATGAGCGATGCAACTACCAGCAAATGAATAAAGATAAAAGCTAATTGACTCTTTATTGTCTTTGAAACCGACCATCCCTTATTTAAATTGTATGGGTTAGATACCAGAACCAAGAAAAGCCATGCTAAATTACTAAATACCAAAAGGTAAGCCTTATCGCTCGTTGATAAACGGATACTGCCAATAAATGAAAACGAAAAAAGAATGGAGGCGTTCAAAAACAATGAGTCGCCTATGAAGAAAAGTATCTTGAGTAGGGCGGACATCTTCTCGTCTGGGATTATTGAGCTACAAGGATAATCAAAATCAGGGATGTTTCAAGTTGATAGTTGGTTTTGATGATTCCAGATGTGCCATAAAAACCTGGTGCAGAAAGGCAAAAAAAACAACCCCTTGATACCGCCCTAAAAAAACCTCGGTCATCCCATAAAGAACAAAAGGAAAAAATACCAAGATGCCTAACGTATTGCCCCTCAAAAAAGACAATAATAAGGGCCTGCCCAAAAGTATAATAATAGCCACCAGACCTAAAAGACCATTTGATAGATATGTTTGTATGAATTGATTATGGGCGTTTAAACTATCAACGGCATATTTTCCCATATTATGAGAACGAAAGTACTCGTTCAAAACACTTTTGTAATCACCCGTTCCTACACCAAAGAGAATATTTGTGTTGGCGGAAATTGCCGATTCCCAGAGATCATATCTGTCCCACGAATCGTTCAAGATCAAAGCCCGGCTATCTTTTTCATAAGCACTAGTAGCGAACATGCAAATCGTCATTGTCACAATAAAACCAAACGTGAGTTTCTGAACATTACCCCTATCCTCTAAAAAGAATCTTAGAATGAAGAACGAGAATATTAAGATTAGACTTATAAACGATGTTCTGCCTCCCGTTAACATTAAAATAAAAAAGAAAAACAAGGTGACACCAACTATCAATCTAGGCGGAACTGTGCTTTTCTCATAGTTCAATAGATATAAGCCAAAAGTGATCCCAAAAACTAAATAGTAAGCAAAATAGGTAGGCTGGAAATCAAGTATGTTGGTAAATTGATAGAAGAAAAATACTTGAGTACTTTGATTGTTGAATAGATAAATATGTAACGCATTTATCATACATATCGAGCTTGCAGCCAAAAGCCCAAGTGAAAAAAAGAGAAAAACGGTATTCAAATGGTCTCTTTTAAAATCACTGATTCTGAAACAAATTGTGGGAAGAGCTAAAAGAGCAAAACTTGTTTCCAATGCCCTGATCCCCGAAATTTTATCGGAAGAATACATCAGGCCAATGCAAATGATGAGCAGATAAATGAGAATATCCCAAGAAGATTTTATAAACTCCAGAAAACTGAATCTTCTCTCCCCCAACACCAGTGCCAAAGCAAAAATAAAAACAAGAATTCTAGTACTGATAAAAGAAGAAATTGGTAGACTAAAAGCGAAACATAAAAAGGTTAACCAAAGAAAACGATTCGCCTTTTTTTTCATACACAAGATTTTTTCTTATTTATACAGTTCACACAATTTGTTGACAATTCGTTCCGATGTTTTTCCATCCCACATTTCGGGTATCCCACCGCTTTTCCACTTGCCTGAATAGAGTAAATCCATCCAGCGGGGTAGCTCTTGCATTGAATGAATAAGCTCATTTGTTCCAACTGAAATGGTTTCTAATCGTTCAGAATTTTTCCTTAAAGTAAGACAAGGCACTCTAAGTACCGTTGTTTCCTCTTGAATACCGCCAGAGTCAGTAATTACACAAAATGAATTCTTTACCAGGTACATGAATTCCAGGTATCCTAAGGGTTCGACTAGCTCAATATTTAGAGGAATAGATTGCAATTTTTTAAGATTCATTAATGTCCTAGGGTGAGCCGGGAATACAATGGGCAAGTTTCTTGAGCTGCTGCTAATTTGAGTTAGCAGTTCTTGAAGTTTCACTAGATCATCAACATTACTCGGACGATGCAAAGTAAGGACAAGATACTTGCCTACCTGTAGTTTCTTGGTCTGAAAAAAAAATGGTCTTTCAAATTTCGATTGATTTGCCAATAGCGTGTCAATCATTGTGTTGCCTACGAAATGAATACGTTCCTTTTCAATACCTATTTTCGATAAATTGGCATTCGCATAATGAGATGTGGTAAAAAAGTGATCCGCAATGGAATCTGTAACCATACGATTAATTTCTTCAGGCATAGCTAAATCAAATGAGCGTATACCAGCCTCCACATGGACAAGTTGCAGACCAATTTTTTTGGCTACAATACTACAGGCCATCGTTGAGTTAATATCCCCAACTACGAGCACGACTTCGGTGGCATTTTTTATCAACTCCTCTTCAAACCTCATCATTATCATTGCTGTCTGAACGGCTTGGGTGCCTGACCCAACTTCTAAGTTTGCATCTGGAAGCGGAATTGATAGTTCTTCAAAGAAGGTATCACTCATGGCCTTGTCATAGTGCTGACCAGTATGAACAAGCCTGTATTGAATATTTGCACCCCTTGCCTGCTCTCGCTTAATGCTATTTATAATGGGGGCAACCTTCATGAAATTGGGTCTAGCCCCAGCAACAATGGTAATATGCATCTTATGATTTATGATTAAAAATTTCCTTTGCTAAGTAATAGATAAACAACGTGTTGGTGACTAGATATCTCTTCCACATTCTTTTTGGCTCTTGAATTGTTCTGAACAGCCATTCCAATCCAGATCGCTGCATCCACATTGGAGCTCTCTTGACCACCCCCGATACGACATCAAAGCTTCCGCCAACACCCATAAAGAAATTCACATTTCTCAACAATTCTTTGTTCCTAAAAAGAAAGTTCTCCTTTTTAGGAGAAGAGATAGCAACAAACAAAATGTTGGCACCCGACTGGGCAATTTGTGAAGCTATTTGTTTCTCCTCGTGATCAGAAAAATATCCGTTGCGATAACCCGCTATAATTTCAGGTGAGTATCTATTACTGTAAGATTCAACCACTCTTTTAACTACCTCTTCCTTTGCCCCTAAAAAATAAATCTTATAATCCTTCTTAGAGGCCAGTTCAACAAGGCTTTGCATGAGGTCAACTCCGGTTACCCGTTCAGGGATTGGATTACCAAAAAGCCTTGAAACCCATACCAATGGCATCCCGTCAGCATTGATGACATCAGCACTAACTACACTATCATAAAGTTGTTTATCGGTTTGCATATGAACAATCTTAGCAACGTTAACAGCAATGTGATGGAGCTGATGATTATTGAGAATTGCATTGTCTACCAATTCAACTGTTTCTTTAAGCGAAATAGCTGCAATAGGCGTATTGAATAAAGTAACTTTTTTAATCATTTTGGTTTTGCAGATTTCTTAGGTAATAAGTAAGACTGAAAAACATCCATGACTGTGCCCATCTCATATAGGGTATTCTTGAGCTGATCACACTCTTAATCTGGTAATAGAAATATCCCTTTGGGTCTTGCATGTTATCCATTGTCCAATTGATCACGCGATCTAACAATGGTTGATTGGCTTTTAGTAATCCCATTCTTCCTAAGGTAATGATCAGCTGAGCGGGTGAATGAATATCAACCGGATAAAGTGAGTTGTTATAATATTTTGATTCACCTTTATCAGTAAAGAAATTGGTGAGGTAATAATTTAACCCGTTGGAAATGTGTTTTTCAAATGAAGTATTCCCAGTAAATTTCTGAAACTCAAAAATACATTCCAGATTAAAGCCGGTATGAAAACTATCAATCCATTGATGGAAAGGTAATGTCCCGTACCCCCAAGCCCCATTTTCCTGTTGTCTTTTACAACAAAAAGAGACTGATTTTCTAGCCGCCTCTAAAAGCTTTTCCTCTTTGGTATATGAATATACACGTGAAAGAAGACGACTCCCTAATAAAGAAGCATTAAAGACTACAGTTTTATCTAGCGGAGAATAGGAGAAGCAAAAATCACCATCGTTGTCGTACGTCTTGTTGAGATTTACCAGAACGAAATCACAGCTGGAGCGTGCGTGCGTTAACCATCTTTCCACTTTGAAGATATCGTATGCATCCAACAGGGAATAAGCCACGTAGGTGGTAGCGACTATTGTGGGTGTATACTTGGGTTGAAAAAAAGCCCTCGCTTGCCAATCAAAGTTATAGCCCCAACACATCCCAGCAAACCCTTTGGAATGCTGTCGTTCTATTTCGCTTGCAAGAAAAAAAATCTTTTGTTTATAGCTTTCCTGCGGATCTGTCAAATAAAGGTTACAATAACCAGATAAAAACAAACCAAGTCCTTTTGCATTATATTCTTTGTCGACCAAGAATATTTTCCTTAAATTAATTGGACTTCTCTTAAATAATTGAATCCATGCTAACCTGGCAAGACGGATATTCTTAATCGGCAGACTTTGAAATACTTTGCTGTTTAAGCCATCATAAGGATCCCATCCTTTATAAGCTTCCTTTTCGAGATACGACATAAGCAAAGAAAAACCTTTCTCAATCTTTTCCATTGTCACACTAGTCGATCAGTTGTGGCAGTCCGGTTTGCAGACTTTCAATCACCTTGAAACTCAATCGGGTAGTCGTTACAACTGACTCAAACGAAATCGGATCTGAATTGCCCAGCCGCACGGCTTCCAAAAATGCACTCACTTCTTCACGATGTCCCTTTCCGTTGCATTCCGATTTTACTTCCTTACCTTTTTCAAAAAAATACACTCTCTTAAAATCATGTATTACGCAGGCTAATCCTCCGCAAAAAACCTCTAACATTTCCTTTGGCATTGAAGCATCTCCATTTGAAACATACGTTAAGGTTCCAATCGAACCATTTTTAAACTTTATAGAAACCACCACATTATCCTGATTGACATATTTATCGTTGGTGGTTTGAATTGACTCTCCGGATACTTTTATGGGAAGTGAATCAGAAAGAAACTGCATCAAATCAAAAAAATGACACATCTCACCAATGATTCTTCCTCCGCCAATCTCTGGTTTTTGAATCCAATTGTCCTTCGGTATGATTCCGGCATTAACTCTAAAGTTCATCACAAGTGGCTCTCCTCGTGAGGCAACTTTCTTTCGAATATCTCGGGCAGCTGATGAAAACCTCCGATTAAATCCAACCATCAAAATACCTTTGCTTTCTGCCTTTGCTGCCATTACTTCCCTCAGCCCCTCATCGTCAATGGCCAGCGGCTTCTCCACAAATACACTCTTACCAGCTCTCAATGCTGCTGAAGCTAATGCTGCATGACTATTATGTGGAGTGGCTATAAAGACAGTATTGATTTCAGCGGATTTTAAAACATCGTCCTGACTAGAAGAGGAATTAGCAAACCCAAATTTCTGAGCAACATTTTTAGATGTTATGCCTCTGGCATTGGAAACGGTATGCATGACAGCTCCTGAGTCTTTGATGGTGGGCAACAAATAACTTTGAGCAAAGCTTCCTGCACCGATCATTCCAACCTGAATGACGCTTGCATTAATTTTTGACGGTGATTTTAAATGAACGATTGAATTTCTCTTGGCCGCATTATCCGGATAGTGTAATAGAATTCCGATATGAGGTTCGAGCGTTTTTCCAATTACAATGTCAAATGCTTTTTCAGAATCATCAATATCAAAGTTGTGTGTAATTAATGGCTTAAGATTCACATGACCCTTTGCAATCAATGAAAGAAAAGCATCCATATTTCGTTGCTCAGTCCACCGAACATAGGCGAGGGGATAATCGTGCCCATCTTCCTCATAATTACTATCATATCGGCCAGGTCCATACGAACATGACATTTTAAGATCAAGCTCCTTTCTGTAAAAATGGGGATCTCTTGGAATATCCATTTTTACAGCCCCAACAACAATTACCTTTCCTTTTTTGCGCGCAATTTCTGCCGCTAATTCAATTGGATCATTGGAAGGGGTAGCTGCTGTGATGATAACGCTATCAAAACCCAATCCGTTAGTAAACGATTCGCAGATTTTGACAACGTCCGTTTGTCCCCTATTTATTGCCTTATCGGCACTATGATGTTGCGCTAGTGCGACAAGTCGGTCTGAAAGGTCAATGCCTAACACATGACATCCATTTGCCCTCAAAAGCTGACAAGTGAGCTGTCCCAAGAGACCGAGTCCGATTACACATACATTTTCCCCCAAACGGGGTTCCGCCTGACGGACACCTTGTAAGGCTATAGCGCCTACCGTAGTAAATGCGGCCTCCTCAAAAGAAACGTTATTCGGAATGCGAGCCACTAGGTTTTGCGGTACTGAAACCACTTCGGCATGAGAAGCATAATCCTGACCGGCACAGGCCACACGGTCACCTGGCTGAAAAAGCCCCCCCTTATCCATAGAAGCCATAACAACGCCAGACGAACTATAGCCAAGTGCTTTAAG
This sequence comes from Cyclobacteriaceae bacterium, assembly GCA_046155095.1. Lineage (GTDB taxonomy): Bacteria > Bacteroidota > Bacteroidia > Cytophagales > Cyclobacteriaceae > ELB16-189. Next base: position 166,589 of record JBJXEB010000075.1, on the reverse strand, counting down.
GGAATCCAATTTAGTCTGTACTTTTTTCAACGTGGCTGAAATTCCCTCTTTTCTTATGTTCTGCAAAACCTGTACTACTAAGTCCGGACGCTGCCTGGCTTTACCTAGAAGACTCGCTTGTGCTACTTTTACGGTACCTCTCTCAGTACCACTACTGATCAGAGAAAACTTATTCTCGACCAATACTAATCCAGTAGACAAACTAGGTAAGGGCACTTCATCCACATAAAGCTCGCCTGTTTTGAAGTTTTGAATGAGTTGTTTCAAGGGTTTAGTAAGATTTAGGGGTCAAAAATAGAAAATTTTTGATCAGGTTCACGTTAGGCCATAGGATTCAAGCACCTAATCATCAAGAGTTTTTATAGCTCTTCCGATGAGTTGGAATAGAATAGACAGCTGAACAGAATGTACATTAAAGAACCATCTTGTCTTTCTAGTGTAGATTCAGTTATAGAACAAAGGAAGAACAATGCTAAAAAGCATAAAACCAAATAGCTCCTTGTTCTAATTGCATTTCTAAAACTATAAAAGAACGTGCTCAACAAAGTAATTAAACCCACTATGCCTGTTCCCGCCCAAGTTTGTAAAAATTGATTATGTGTATTAAATCGCTCATTAACACCGGAAAGAAAGCCTACCGTTTCGTATTCTTTGTTAAGCGCATCTTGCACGTCTCCAACCCCAACCCCAAATAACCAGCTTTCTTTTATTATATTCAATGCTGATTGCCATTTAATAATCCTTGCTTCTGGCAACGGTTTGCGATTTTGAGGATCACCATACACCCATGTTGAAGTCTTATCCAAACCAAAAGCTTCAAAAAAACGATCTTTCACTATAGGTAAATTATAAACCAGCAACCCTGAAATCATAATAAGTGAAAATATCGCCATTAAACCAGAATAGAACTTTCTCCTACTTAAAAAATACCAAAAAACTGCTATTGTTAAAATCAATATTGTAGCAACAATTGAAGCCCTTCCAGACAAGAGAAACAGAAAGAAAAACAGATAGAATAGGAATGCAATCATCAACCCCTTAAATACGGGCCCTTTATTACGCCAAGAGCTTGCTCCCAGGATTAAAACAATGAATATTGTGAAACTCACATAGAGTGACAAGTAGATCGGCTGAATAGAGATAATCTCTGTCAGATCGGAATAGGAAAAGTAAAACCAATTAGGGTCTGTGAACACTTCGGAATAGTTATTTCTATGAACTGCGTATCCAAGGCAAATCAAACTAGCAAGAAATACTGAAGCCGAAAATATTTTTAATAGCAGTTCGGTTTTTTGTAAATCTAAGGTTGGTGAAGTAAGCAAAAGCAATGGTATCCAAAGAACAAATAAACTTTTTTCCAGTGAGTTAAGTGCATTAGCTGTATTGGCGGAATAAAAAGTACTGATAAATATTAAAATAAAATAAATGCAGAAAGAGATCAGCAATTTATTACTCCAAAAAATCACATTTCCTTTTGCTGCAATTCGTTGCCACAACCAATTGATTGACATTCCAATAATAGCAAGTCGACTGATTAGAAATGTGAATTTGTGAGTGGATAAAAAAGGTAAACTAGCCACCAATATAGCTAACAAAAAAAAGTGGAGATAATTATTACTTCGCTGATGGCTCATTATTAAAATACCATTTTGTCTAAAATAATGTGATCATCTCTTAACTGCACTTACATTAAAATTAGAATACAAAGCACCGTCTAGTATTGAGTCTTGCTTTTGTCAACGAACTCTCTAAACCACAATTCAATCGTTAAAAATTGATAGATGCGGTATGCATTGTCAACTACTCCTTTTCTATCGTCATCAATTATTTTTTTAACAAAATCATAATTAAAGATACCTCTCTTCCTTATAGATTCCGCACTTAATAATTCGTCTACAAGGGATCTTAACTCATTGCTAATCCATGCACGAATTGGCGCCCCGAAGGGTGCCTTAGGACGGTAAATAATTTCTTCTGGAAGATAATTCTCACTTACCTTCTTTAAGATGTATTTTGATTCTCCTCCTTTTATTTTCAGGTCACCTGAAATAGTCATCGCATATTCTATCACTTTTTTATCAACAAAAGGCACTCTTACTTCCACTGAAGCAGCCATTGATGCTCTGTCTGAATAAGTCAAATTCAATCCTAGTAAAAACAAATGAAGATCCGTATTACACATCTGGTTAACTAAATCACCTTTAAATTTTGAATTGAATATCTCCGAATGCTCTTTGCCAAGCATCTCTATGTCTTTTGAATGGTCACCTTTCAGCAGCTGGCCCAATTCCTCACTACTGTAATAGGAGTAGCTTCTCATATAGGAGCGTTCGAACGGCATGCTTGCAAACTCCAGAAACCTTTTAGCCCAGCGAGTAATACGAATTCCCCTGCTCCCCATTCTTACAGGAAGGAGATTCGCAAATGAAGAAATCATTTTTTGAACGATTGATGGGAGCATTTTAAATTTCAATGATAATAAAGCCGCCCTGTGACGTCTGTAGCCCCCAAAAATTTCATCAGCCCCCATACCCGACAATAAGACCTTAACGCCCTTTTTCCTGGCGGCCTCACATATAATAAATGTATTAATTGCAGCAGGGTCACCAATTGGTTCATCAAGAGTCCTCACAATCTTTGGTAATAGATCTAGAATTTGTGAAGAAATTAAAATTTCATTGTGGTCAAAATGATGCATTGACGCCAGTTGCTTCGCGTATCTCTGGTCATCTGGCATCTGTTCTATCTTTTTGTCCTTTTGTGAGATTGCAATTGTATAGGTCGAAAGATTTTGATTGATGTTTGATGCAAGAACTGAGACAAGAGAGGAATCGAGACCACCACTTAAAAAAGCACTCACAGGGACATCGGCAACCATGTGCCTTTCAATGGTGCCATTAATAACCTTAGTCAATTCGTTAATCACCTCTGCTTCGTTAGTATTTCCAATAGAATCAGAAAGGCTCCAATATTTAGAAATAGTCAGTTCCTTGCTGGCAGTCAGTCTTAAGTAATGTCCAGGAGCCAGTTTGTAACATTTGTGAAACATAGTTTCGTTTCCAGACACCCACAAATAGTTAAGGGAACTTACCAAGGACTTATAGTTAATTGAAAGACTAATCTCTTCAATAGAAGTAAGCGTCTTTAGTTCAGAAGAGAACGCAAACCTAAAATCATCATGATAGTAGAACAGTGGTTTTATACCAAAATGATCTCGAGCTAGAAACAATGACTGGGTTGTTACATCATAAATTGCAAACGCAAACATGCCTATAAAATGATCCAGACACTTTTCATTAAAAAGGCGAAAATACTCAAGAACAACTTCGGTATCAGAGTCTGATTTAAATTCTATTCCTCCAATTTGCTCCAGATTTTTCCTTAGCTCTTTGTAGTTATAAATTTCACCATTAAAGACAATTAAAAGATTCGCCTTTTGGAAGGGTTGATTGCCTCGTTCTGTGAGATCAATAATCGAGAGGCGTTGGTGAGCCAGCGATACAAAATCATCAGACCAGATAGCTTGGTGATCCGGACCTCTATGAGCTTGGATAACATTCGCTTGTCGCGCCAATGCTTCATTGTTATCAAAGCCTATAAAACCTGCTAAGCCGCACATAATTATTTCAGATACTTTTTATAAAGATCAATTAGTTGAATATGATAATCAGGGGTTTCAACCTCGGATTCAATCCAATACTTACTTACATTTTGCACCTTTTCAAATAGATCATCCAAGTTACCCTTTTTAAAAAGAATGGTACCTTTTGGTCGTATGCAAACATCAGAAGCAATGGCGGGTACTCGCAAATCCATAGCTTCTTGCAAAGAGACACCATATCCATCCGAATTGTTTGTCCTCAACAAAAACCGACAGTTCTCTAAATAGTCTGTCAACGGGTGCTCGTAAATGATCGTAATTGAATCCGTCACTTCAAATCTAGTTAACAAGTCATGAAGATAATTCATATCGGACTCCTTTTCTGTCCCAATCAAAAAAAGCATATGATAGTGAGTTTTGATCTTGGCCAATAAAGAAAATGCCAATTCTATATTATACACAGATTGGGCCTTTTCTTTATTTAACTTCCAAATGCTAAATAGAAAATAAGCCTTGCCAGGAAGGTGTGGCAGTGCTCTAAAATTGATTTGAGAAGGAGGAACATAAGCTGGCAGCCAGCTATTGTCAATTGCATGCTCCGACAAAAATTTAGATAGTTTTTCGGAAACTGTAATGAGTTTGGTGAATCGAGTGTTCTTTAGCAAAAAGAGTATAATTTTTTGAAAAGGCCAACTATGATACAGAATGTTTTCTTCATGTATAGTGGCAACAAACTTACTTCTAGAAAACAAACCGAAAATGAAAAAATAAAAATAATGAAAAGCAAAAAACTGGTGGAAGTGTACAACGCCTTTATGAGTAAATAAAAACTTCAGGTACCAAAAAACAGATTTATTAGTTGCCGTAATATGAAGGTTAGAGGCTTTGCCATGATTAAATATTCTATAGCTAATACCTTCCTTCACAAGAAAATATTCGAGCCGGGCAATATGAATTGAAATACCACCCATTGGGGGTGGGTAAGGACCAAAAATCTCCAACTGCTTACTCACTTTCCGACTTTATTCTCTCCTGAGAGGTGTAGAAATACAGACAAATAAGACAAAGATACAAAGCATTTACTGCACTATAGAAAAAATGACCGGCAAAAAAAGCCAATAGAAAATAAGAAAATACAAAAAATAAGTTAAAAGGCTTTCTCAAATTAAGCTTAAATAAAGTAAAAAAATAAAGCAATAAAATCGTGATCCCTCCAACTAAACCAAAGAATAAAAATAAGTCAAAGAAATCCATTTCAATGGTATCAAAAGAAACGTCTTGCCCACCAATAAAATAATTAATGGCACTCCATTTACTTAATATATCAGGAATTCTAGTCTCAAATAACAAGTTTCTTCCTGATAAGAGCATATTGAGTAATCCACTTTCCTGAGTCTGTAAGATAAAATAATTTAGAATTTTTTGTGAACTATCCGTCTGCAGATACCATGAACTAACATAGAAAAGAAAAATCACTCCAATTATAACAATGATCTTCGACTTCAAACTTGAGTATGATAAAAAGTGAAAAACCAAAAAAAGTCCTAAGCACAAATAAATGCCTTTTGTTCCCAACAAAATTGCTGCCAGCAAGAAGAACCAAAATTTATAAGTCTTGCTACCTACTATAAAATGTTGATAATAGAAGTACGAGATTCCAATATAAAAAAAGAGAGTCGCTTCATTTTGAGCAAAAATAAATCCGCTGTAACCATATCGGTATGGTTGATCAATATAAGTTCGAAAGAGATCGATTTGAAAAATAAAACCAAGAATCGCTGCACTGGCATTGAAAAATAAAATATTTTCAAATACCTTGATCAAGCCCCCTAATTTTTCCGCGTGATTTTGAAGAGGATATAACGCAAAATAGATAATGAAAACAAAAAAGTATTTATTGAAAATTAATACATTCTCAATGTAGTTATAGGAATAGTCTATTTGTAATGAGTAAAGGATCTGACCAACGAAGAAGAGTGCAAGAAGCGCAAAAAATACTTTTAAAAAAGTTTGTCTTATTTGATTTAAAAAAACAAGAATCAAAACAAAGAAAAGAACTTCATATGCAAATCTGAATACCAAGGAAACTCTGCTAAAATCATACTTAAGATAATACAAAAGTTTAGTGCAAGCGTCTGATACATAAAAGACAAGCAATGCTGTTTTGCATAAAAGAAAGGCTGCATCAACGTCTCTAATTTTCACAGGAATAATGCCAAAGCATTTAGACTTAAAATATTTATTCTCCAGCGCTAACTAAACATTCTTAATTTTAAATTTTCCGGTAAAGAAACCTAATACTGTTCCTAATGCTCTTTTTTCTATCTCCCCGAAAATACCAACAAAAAACCCCAGAGCTACATAAAGAAAAATAAAAGACGTACACAGAAATATCAGCCCGGTCCAGTTATTGGATAATGGACGAGCAAAATAAAACAGTGAGCCCATCACAACGGCAAGAGAAATAGGTCTTGAGTAAGCCTTTTTTAAAACCATTAAAACTTCCATTCTCAAGAAAATTTTTATCACATAACCAAAGTAAATGTAATCTGCTAAGCAAGTAATTAGCATCGAAATTCCCGCTCCGATAATGCCATAGGACCTAATGAAGATAAGGCATCCTACAGCCATCATAATACTTCTTAAAATTGCCCAGGTTGCATAGATATTCAATTTTCCAATACCCGAGACATAGGAATTGATGACAATATTACAAAGGCAACTAGAATAAGTTGCAAGGGCCAACAAAATTAAAACATCACCTCCCTGAACTCCAACCTCTTGGCCTACCCACAAAATTAGAAACTTATCACCAAACAAAATAAGCGGAACAAAAAGCAAGGAGGATACAGCGGCCACGAAACGAGATGACTTTACAAAAAGTGAATTCAATTCCTCAGTCTTGCTTGTACTATATAGTGCGCTGGCCATTGGAAATATAAAGTGAATAGCACTCGCAATTAGAGCGATCAATGAACTAGTAATCAAATAAGGAATAGAATAAACGCCAACAGCAACAATACCGATCCAGGCTCCAATTAATGTTTGATCTAAACGTGAAAAAAGAATACCCGAAATGCGGAGCACAAACCCATATGCAATCTGCGCCTTTAATAAAAGCCAAATAGCTGAATCTATCCCCCATTGAATTTTGAATGACGGAAGCAGGCCCCTACTGAAGTAGACATAGGCTAAACCAGAAGCAGTTGAAAAAAAAATGCGGACAAAAACAAAAGTAACCACACCAAAACCTGCAACTATTAAAATAATGCCAATTATCGTTGATAAAAGATTACTAACAATACTTATCCCATTAGCAATATCATATCGTTGCAGCCCATTAAATACTGATTTGCCCCACATGGCAAAAACTCCACCTAAAAAACCAACACCTGCCAAAAGAAAAACGATCAACCCTTCTGAATGCAGGCTCTCTGGTATATTAAAAACGTTCTTTACCAACCAAGGTGATAAGGAAAATATTATCATCATTCCAAAAATCCCCAATAGAAGATAAATTTGAAGCGTGCTGTTCAGCAATCTATTAATCGAATCCTGATCGTCTTTCGCTTTAAATTCAGAAATAAACTTAGTGACCGGAATATCCAAGCCCATGTCTGCAACCATCAAAAAGCCAATAATTACATTCACTAATGTTTGAAGGCCATATGCCTCACTACCCAGATTTTTTAGAATAATGGGCGTGAAAATTAAGTTCAATAGCATCGGCATAACATATCCAACGCTTCCGGATATCATATTAATTACTGAACGATTTATGTGGCTCATTTAAAATGATCAGCTAAATAATGCATCACCTACCAATTACATATTCCAATTTTTCTCATTGATGGTCTTATTTCAAGATCATCCTCATCCTACACTTTTATCCAATCGCTCGGAACCACATCATTCCCGTTACGAGCTGGTGTTGCAAACCAATTACGAGGAGCAAAAACATATTTATGCGGATTTAAATTTAGCCAGGCACCCCACCAGCTAAAACTACTATTGGCAATTATATTATGTTTGCAAAGGCTCATTAACCTTAAATCTTCATAATTCTTATCAGCGTTATTATGGTCTACCACATGAAATTGATAATCCATTTTCATATTTCTTTTTGCCCACTCTGGCTCATCAGAAAAGATATAGAAAACAGGGTCCTTCACTAGTCTTCCTATTTCTCTAATGCATGTGTTATAATATTTCTCATCACAGGCTCCATGAACCCTATTAGCTTTTGCATCTGAAATGTAATCTCCTCTCCGAATGTGCAAACTTACAGAATTCACCGCTTCAATATCATTTACGAACCTTCTATTCAATTCATCAACAGGCGTTTTAATGGAAAACTCATTCAATAAAACACTCCTTATGTCGGGAAAATATTTCTCAGATTGCCAATAGCCAGAAAGCATGACATCCTTTGAAGCTTTTGTGAAATTTTCATCGTAATGAAAAAATCTCTCTTTGTAAATTTTTCGGTTATAGTACGGCTTCAGAGAAAATCTATTTAAGATTGTTGTTGTTAACCCAACATAATTCTTGGCTTCAATGTCTGTAAGAATTGGAGCGGAAATATTAAAATGATGAAGAGAATATTTATGAAGCGTATACGTTTGAAATCGGCCAGAATAAACTTTCAACTCTGCCTGATGCTTGTTGGCTAAACTTCTACCAGCAGCATATTGAAAAAGTTGATTACCTAAGCCTCCAATTAAATCAACCACTATCATTTTCTAATACTTATACAAACAACTACTGATAACTTCCAAATCTGATTCAGTTAACTCAGGATAATTACCACAATAGAAGCCATTATCATGAAGGAAATCAGTCCCAGGCAAATCAAAATTTTCAGCAACATATTTCGAATAAAATGGTTGGCGCTGCATGTTCCCTGCAATCATCGGACGAATCTCCACTCCTGCTCCAGAAAATCGGGACAAGTATTTTTCGCGTAAATTTTGAGTCTTGCATACTATAGGGAATGCAAAAGTTGACAGGACTTTTATGTGTGTATGATTGAGCGGAACAATGTCATCATTAGCTTTAAAAATTTCCTCTAATCGAAGATAATTTTTCTCTCTACTACTAATATTTTCTTTTAAAAACTGAAGTTGAAACAAACCCAAAAACCCCGTTATCTCTGTGGGGCGAAAGTTAAAACCAAGGTCATAAAAAGTATACTTAGCCTCAAACTCGGACGTGATATTAAATTTTTTTCGCCATTTATACTGCTGTGTACTTGTCAGGTTTCTGTCCCAACCATTTGCCCTTACTATGTTAAGCATCTCAGCCAGATCTTCATCATCAGTGCACGCCATTCCTCCTTCGATGGTTGACATGTGATGGGCAACAAAAAATGAAAACGTAGAACCCAGACCAAAATTACCGGCCATCCCTTCAAAGGTTTCGGTACCTAACGACTCGCAGTTATCCTCCAGCAAAAGGATATTATTTTTTAAACAGATTTCTCTGATCTTGGCAATATCACCAACAAACCCCAATACATTGGTAAGAAACAAAGCTTTAATTGATTGCTTTTTTAACCTATCCTCTAAATTCCAGGACATAACATTAAGAGTTGTATAATCACAATCCAGTGGAACTGGAATCAAGCCCATTTGTATAATGGGCATTGTGTTAGTCGACCATGTCAAGGCTGAAAAACCAACCTGATCTCCATCTTTTAGTTGCCCAAGATTTTTAAGAGCTTGCAAAAGAGCTAGGTTCGCACTACCCCCACTATTAAATAAGATTGCAAATTTCCTCTTTTGGAATATAGCGAACGCCTTCTCAAACTCAGCACATTTTACATCCATGCTCAGCCTATCTGCTTTCAAAATAAAATCAGATAGTGCTTTCTTGGTTTCGTATTCATTTAAAAAAGCATGTTTCATTAATGGAATCATATCGAATTATTTTTAATATTATTAAACTCTCTAATTGTTGACCTCACTCCTTCTGAGAGTGTGATTTGAGGAAAAAATCCAGCTGAATACATCCTTGAAACATCCATGCATTTTCTAAGCATACCATCCGGCTTAGAATGATCCCACTTTATTTGCCCTTCAAATCCAACCTCTGAAGCAATCAGTTTTGCCAATTCCTTTATGGAAATATCCTTTCCCCATCCAATATTTATAAACTCAGGTTCATGATAATTTATCATTAAAAATAGTATTGCTTTAGCAGCATCGTCTACATGCATAAATTCTCTCTTTGCAATACCTGTTCCCCATAGTTCAACCGAATCAACGCCTTTTTCCTTAGCATCACAAAACTTTCTTACCATAGAAGAAAGAACATGTGAATGTTCGGGGTGAAAACTGTCATTCGTTCCATACAGATTACATGGCATTAAGCTGATTCCATTAAACTTATACTGTTTATTGTAATACTCGATTAGCTTCAAACCACAAATTTTTGCTAATGCATAACCTTCATTAGTAGGTTCCAACTTACCAGTAAGAAGATATTCCTCTTTCATTGGCTGAGGACATTCCTTAGGATAAATACATGAACTTCCCAGAAATACTAACTTCTCAACATTGCTTAAATGAGCAGAATGAATTACGTTATTCTGGATCACAAGATTTTCATACAAGAATTCTCCAGGCTTATTCACATTAGCCTGTATACCACCTACCCTGGCAGCTGCTAGTATTACATATTGAGGTTTTTCCGTTTGAAAAAAATCATTCACTGCTTCATCATCCGTAAGATTTACTTCCTGCTTATCTTTAAAAATAATATTTTGGTACCCCTCCTTAATTAGAATCCTTACGACTGCTGATCCTACCATTCCTTTGTGACCTGCAACATAAATTTTTGAGTGTTTATCCATTAATTCAGCTTTAATTACTAAAACTTGGCTATAGACCTTAACCAAATATTCCTATTGCAGAGGACGATTGAATAGACGATATATAAAATTGTCGAAAGCGCAATCCAATCATATGGAAACAGTCTTAGTGATTTCCAAAAATACATTAAAGACAATTTAAACAAACCTTTTTTGAAGTATACGGTGCCAAAATGCCTATAGTATTGTCGAAAAAGCAATCGGTTATCCAATTCGTATGTTTTGTTAAGTTTATTTAACAAAAATTTGTACGCCCTTTTGTATTTGCCTGTTTTACTTGTGATGCTTCCCGAGCTTGATCGGTAATAAGCCAATTCCTTATCGATATAGCCAAATTGATACCCTTTCCTTGCTATCCTTATCCATAATTCTTGGTCTTCCAACGTCCAAAGGGAAGAATCAAAATAGCCCACTTCTTTCAAAAGGCGTGAAGAAGCCATTACTGTTAAAACCCCAATAGGATTTCTGTAACAAACACCCGGATAAATAGAGCCTTGCTTTTCCTTTATTGGCTCCAAAATAGATTTAAATGACCTTCTGATAGTTCCATTGTCATTAAACAATTGAAAATCTGTATGACTTATTTCAATGGATGGGTTTTTTAGATGAAAATCAACCTGCTGCTCCAACTTTCCGGTATGCCACAAATCATCTGAATCTAAAAAAGCAATCCACGAACCTTTTGCTATTTTACAACCTTGATTTCGTGCATTAGGCAAACCGCCATTCTGAGGAAGTCGTAATAATTTTATTCTTTGATCTTGTTCGCAAAAGTTATTTAAAAATTGGATAGTGTTATCCATCGAGCCATCGTCAATAACAATTAACTCCCAGTTTTGATAAGATTGCCCAAGGACACTTTTAATTGATGATTCAATAGTCTTGGCAGCATTGAAAGCTGGCATTATTAATGAAACCAAGGGAATTAACATTTAGAAAAATCAATTCACGCGTTCTTGTAAGACCCAATTCTCCCAAACAAATTCAAATTGATAACTCAATGTGTGCGTTTTTCTGAGCGATTTTTGAATCTGCTCCATTCTTTTATTAGCATTCGGAACAAAATCATGAAATTGAACTTGTACATTCTTTATCTTGGCTATTAAACCAGAATCGATTAATTCCTCAAGCAATTCATATTCGCCACCCTCTATATTTATTTTCATCAAATTAATGAAGGGGGTATTCAACTTTGCAATAAAATCTGAAGCTTTCTTAATTTCAATATCATGTGCCACACCACTCTGTTTAAAAACCGATGAAGCATCATCCTGAGAATAAAGTTTTAGTATTTTATCGGATAGTCCCAAGCCAAAATCAAATATCTTTAGATTATCATTTTTAGAAAATCTACTTCTGATATTCTCACAATATGGCTTGAAGGGTTCAAATAAATAAATAGTGCATTGGTACTTTGAAAAAATATCACTGGCCCATTGGCCTTCATAACCTCCCAAATCGAAAACAATAGAATCCTTATGTAATTCATAGTTTAAGCGAAGTGTTTTATCACCCTTGGCGATCATCCATGGTTTAACTCTTTTTGCTTGCTTGGAGGGAAAGAATTTATTGAATGCCTTTTTAATTAATGAGTTCATTTTCAAGTTTAGTTAATTCTTCCTTTAGAATTTATATATAACTCATAAACCGATCGGATGCCTTGAATGAGTTCAATTTTTGGTTCCCATCCTAATTTCATTATTCTACTAACATCCATCAGCTTCCGCGGTGTGCCGTCTGGCTTTGAAATGTCCCATCGAATTTCACCTGTATAGCCAACCGTTCCGCTAATCAAATGGGCAATGTCTTTAATTGATAAATCTTTGCCGACTCCAATATTTACAAACTTCTCTTCTGAATAGTTTAACATCAGGAAAAGACATGCCTCAGCTAAATCATTCACGTGAAGAAATTCTCTCAATGGAGTTCCCGTACCCCATACCTCCACAAATGGTGAATTATCATTTTTTGCTGTGGAAAATTTCCTAATCAAGGCCGGAAGAACGTGGGAGTTTTTCTCATCATAATTATCATTAGGCCCATAAAGATTCGTGGGCATGGCACTGATGAAATCACACCCATATTGCTTTCTATAGTTTTCACAAAGTTTGATTCCTGCAATTTTTGCAATGGCATACGGCTCATTTGTTTCCTCCAAATATCCTGAAAGCAGATATTCTTCTTTTAGTGGCTGCGGAGCTAACTTTGGGTAGATGCAAGAAGAGCCCAAGAACAAAAGCTTTTTTACTTTGTGAACATAACTTTGATGAATCATATTGCTTTCGATCATCAGGTTCTCATAAAGAAAATCAGCGCGGTAGGTGTTGTTGGCCATAATGCCACCCACTTTGGCCGCTGCCAAAAAAACATATTCGGGTTTTTCATTAGCAAAGAAATTTTCTACTGCGGCTTGGTTGCGCAAGTCAAGCTCAGCAGAGGTGCGAAGAACTAAATTGTTGTATCCTTCTGCCTGTAATTTCCTAACGATGGCTGAACCCACCATTCCTCTATGACCAGCAACAAATATTTTAGCCGACTGCTCCATTATTCGTGGTATTGCAAAATCTTGTGGCCACCTTCTTTCAAATAATGATCGCGCTTGAACAACTCCAAATCAGCGGCCACCATTTCCTTCACCAACGCATTCAAATCATACTTTGGCTTCCAACCCAATTTTGTCATTGCTTTGGCGGGGTCGCCAATCAACAACTCCACTTCTGTTGGCCTAAAATATTTTGGGTCAATCTTTACAACCTCTTGGCCTTCTTTAAATTTAAAATCCTTGTTGTCTGATTTTATTACCACTGCTGTTTCATTTATTCCCTCTCCCGAAAACTTAAGTGTAACCCCAAGCTCTTTAAATGTTTTAACTATGAACTCGCGTACCGTGGTGGTAACACCAGTGGCAATAACAAAATCATCTGGTTTATCTTGCTGCAGCATGAGCCACATGGCTTCTACATAGTCTTTCGCGTGGCCCCAATCGCGTTTAGCGTCAATATTGCCCATGAACATGGTCTGTTGCAAACCCAGCGCAATCCTACAGGCTGCACGCGTTATTTTTCTTGTCACGAATGTTTCTCCTCGCAAGGGTGATTCGTGGTTGAACAGAATGCCATTGCCTGCGTAAAGATTATAAGCCTCGCGATAATTTACCGTGATCCAATAACTATACAATTTGGCCACAGCATAGGGCGAGCGCGGATAGAAAGGTGTTGTTTCACTCTGTGGCACTTGCTGCACCAGTCCATAAAGCTCTGAAGTAGATGCTTGATAAAATCTTGTCTTCTTCTCAAGGCCAAGGATTCGTATGGCTTCCAATAAACGCAAGGTGCCTATGCCATCTACATCAGCGGTATATTCGGGCGTATCAAAACTCACTTTCACGTGAGACATAGCACCCAAATTATAAATTTCATCGGGCTTGACTTCCTGCACAATGCGAATCAAGTTTCCGCTATCTGATAAATCACCGTAGTGGAGTTTTAGCTTTAGGTTTCTTTCATGCGGATCTTGATAAAGATGATCTATTCTATCGGTATTGAATAGAGAGCTCCGTCTTTTGATGCCATGCACTTCATATCCTTTGGAAATCAATAGCTCTGACAAGTAAGCTCCATCTTGACCTGTGATACCTGTTATGAGTGCTTTTTTCATTGAATAGAATCAAACTAGCCGCAAAGCTAATGATTTTCACAAAACTAAATTGTATTTTTTCGTGGCGGATGCACGGCAAAGTACTGAATATTGCTACTAATGCACGGAGAAAAAACTTAGGCGAATTTTAAAGAATGCCCCAACCCTTTAGCCAATGGTTCGCAGGTCTATCATGCGCCTCTCAAGTACCAATCCAACGTTTTATTTATCCCGCCTTCAAAATTTTCTTCCGCTCTCCATTCTAATTCATTTTCAATCTTGGTGGCATCTATCGCGTAACGTTTATCATGGCCAGCTCTATCTTTTACAAATGTGAGTAGCTCTTTGTATGACTTGCCATTTTTCCGCGGCTTTTTGGTGTCTAACAGGGAACAAATTTTATCTGCGATCTGATTATTATTGCGTTCGTTTTTTCCGCCAATGTTGTAGGTTTCTCCTGGTCTTCCTTTTTGATATGCCTGATCAATTCCTTTACAGTGATCTAGTACATACAACCAGTCTCTCACATTTTTTCCATCACCATAAATAGGTATTGGCTCCTCGGCTATTGCTTTTCTAATGATAGTTGGAATCAATTTTTCCTTGTGCTGCTTGGGGCCATAATTGTTAGAGCAGTTGGTAGTGACTACGTTCATGCCAAACGTGTGGAAATAACTTCGTACCATAAAATCACTGCTTGCCTTAGAGGCGGAGTACGGACTGTTCGGTGCATACGGTGTTTCCTCTGTAAATAAACCTCTAGGTCCCAATGAACCATATACCTCATCGGTAGAGACATGGAGGAATCGATTTGATTCTGTTCCCGATTTGAATTCGAAAGGAGCATTCATCCAAACTTTGCGCGCTACATCAAGTAATGTGAACGTGCCGAAAACATTTGTTCTAATAAATGCCTCTGGGCCATCTATGGAATTATCCACGTGCGACTCGGCTGCAAAATGAATGACTCCGTTAAATTGGTGTTCTGCAAATAGTTTCTCGATTAAAGCTCTATCGCAAATATCTCCCTTCACAAAAGTGTAACGACCGTTTTCCTCCACTTCGCTGATGTTGCTAAGGTTGCCAGCATAAGTGAGTAAATCTAAATTTACAACATGGCAATCCGAATGTACATTTAAAAAATGAGGGATGAAATTGGAGCCGATAAACCCTGCTCCGCCTGTTACTAGTATCTTCTTCATAGTGATAGTTTCTTGTTTGTTTTAGGCTGCATGCCTCACGCTACAAGCTTCAAGCTGCATGAGTGCTGTGATGATTTCAGTTTTTTGGATATTCTCTTTCACGTTGCTCATACTGATATTTTAAATTGCCCTTTCTCTTAATTATGCTTGTGTTGCTTACCGATTACCTCTTACCAATCACCTCTTACCAATTACCTCTCACCTCTTACCTCAAAAACAAAAGTAGCATCAGCAAATGTAGGGTGCTGCTGGTCTCTTTTGGATAGCAACATTTCTGATTCAGACATTCCCCAATCAATATTTAATGCAGGGTCGTTCCAACTGATTCCTCCTTCTGCCTCTGGATGATAGACTTCATCGCACTTATATAAAATCTCTGCTGATTCGCTTTTAACCAAAAGCCCATGAGCAAAACCCTTTGGTACCAGCAATTGCTTTTTATTTTGTGCCGATAGCGTAATGGTAAAAATTTTACCAAAGGTTTTTTTGTTTTTCCTTAAATCAACAACAACATCAAAAATTTCTCCTGACAACACTCTCACCAATTTTGTTTGAGCATAAGGTGCATTTTGAAAATGAAGTCCGCGCAATACTCCTTTGCTTGATTTCGATTGGTTGTCTTGTACAAAACGAATATCAACGCCTTGCTTTTTAAGTTCTTCGTATACGTACGATTCCATAAAATAGCCTCGCTCATCCCCCATTACTTTTGGTTCGATGATAAACAAATCATCAAAGCCTGTTTCGATTAATTTCATTCTAGTATAGGGATGACTTTCTCGTTCATTACTTTCATTAAATATTGGCCGTATTGATTTTTCATCAATGGTCTTGCCAATTCTGCTAGCTGCTCCTTAGAAATATATCCCTTGCGAAAAGCGATCTCTTCCAAACAAGCAATCTTCAACCCTTGTCTTTCTTCAATGGATTCTACAAAGGTAGAGGCGCGCAATAATGATTCGTGTGTGCCTGTATCCAGCCAAGCCATTCCTCTGCCCAGCAATTTCACTTTCAATGTGCCTTCTTCTAAATATATTTTATTCAGGTCGGTGATCTCCAATTCTCCACGTGGAGAAGGTTTGATCGTTTTAGCTTTGGCAACCACGGTATTGTCATAAAAATACAAACCTGTGACAGCGTAATTTGACTTAGGTTCTTTTGGTTTTTCTTCTATAGACAAAACTTTTCCCTTCTCATCAAATTCCACTACGCCATATCTGTTGGGGTCATTCACATAATACCCAAACACAGCAGAGCCTTTTTTTATCTTGCTCGCTTCCTCTAACTGAGCAGAAAAATTGTAACCATAAAAAATATTATCGCCCAATACTAGGCAAGCAGAATCGTTGCCCAGAAAAGTTTCGCCAATCAAAAATGCTTGTGCCAATCCATCTGGCGAAGGCTGCACTCTGTATTCTAATTTTATTCCGAGGGCAGAACCATCGCCCAATAAATTTTGGAAGAGCGGCAAATCTTGTGGCGTAGAGATAATCAAAATCTCTTTGATATTCGCCAACATCAACACCGATAAGGGGTAATAAATCATCGGCTTGTCATAAATCGGGAGCATCTGTTTCGATACCGATTTGGTGAGGGGATAAAGCCGTGTTCCCGATCCCCCTGCTAATACTATTCCCTTCATAAAAAAATTTGTGCGAAGGTAAGAAAAATTACGCCTTCTGATCCCTTAACTGATAGGCTAATTTAATAGAAGGTCGTGCCTCTTCAAGCCCAAACCCACGGCCAGCCAAAATTTCCTTATAGCTCAAGGTATGCAGTTCCGTAAAGCCATCGCTGAATTCTATTTCTGTGCCATCCATTTTTAAAGATCGGTAAGTTCGTTTCCCTGCTTTTTTTACTTCGGCAGGAAGATGATCTTCATTGATGCTGAGCGACCAATTTATTTTAGCGCGTTCTAATTCTAAAGACCCACTAGCATGATCGGCTTCGTAAGCGGTGACCGTGCTTTTTTTCAAATCGCCAAATACCCATAACAGCATATCAAAAAAATGAATGCCAATGTTGGTAGCAATACCGCCCGATTTCATCTCTTCTCCTTTCCAACTATGAAAATACCATTTGCCACGCGATGTAATGTAAGTCAGATCAACTTCAAATATTTTAGAAGATGGCGCGCGCTCCACTTCCTCTTTCAATTTTTTTATGTTTGGATGCAGCCTTAGCTGAAGAATGGTATAAACTTTCTTTCCTGTCTCTTTTTCTATTTCAGTAAGCGCATCTACATTCCACGGGTTTAGCACCAATGGTTTTTCGCAAATAGCATCTGCTTGATTGCGCAAAGCAAAACGAATGTGCGAATCATGCAGATAATTGGGTGAACAGATGCTTACGTAGTCAATCTTCTTTCCAAGCCTTTTCAACTTATCAATGTGCCTATCGAAGCGTTCAAACTCAGTGAAAAAATCAGCATGGGGA
Organism: Cyclobacteriaceae bacterium; assembly: GCA_046155095.1. Taxonomy (GTDB): domain Bacteria; phylum Bacteroidota; class Bacteroidia; order Cytophagales; family Cyclobacteriaceae; genus ELB16-189. The sequence continues at coordinate 148,843 of JBJXEB010000075.1, read as the reverse complement.
AAATAAGAATCCATGATACCTACACTGTCGAAGCGATCCAGGGCTGCAACTAAATTATTGCCTGTGTCCTTGATGGCTTGTAAGTGGCGTGGGGCGATGTAGCCTGCTGCGCCTATTAATGCAAAATTTACCATGATCTTGACTATGATTTAATGATTTCGACCACTGATTTTAATGATTTAATGATTGGTATGATTACTCTAAATTGTCCGCGATTGCTATCGGGGTATAGATTGTCAACTCAAACTTTGCATGCTGCAATTGCCTACTGTTTGCTTTAAAAAAACATTTTTGTCAACTGCTTTTTATCAATTGTCAACTACTTTTGAAACAACGCCCTCTTTCAATAAATACTTTTCTCCGCTCTCAACACAACTAGCCATTCCATTTTTATCGAATTGAAGTTTGTGGCCATACTCGCTCATCCATCCTGTTTGCTTGGCGGGATTGCCAACTACTAAAGCATAATCAGGCACGTGCTTTGTCACCACAGCACCTGCGCCAATGAATGCAAAACTTCCAATGTCATGCCCGCAAACAATCGTGGCATTGGCACCGATGGACGCGCCTTTCTTCACCGTAGTTTTACTGTATTGATTTTTGCGATTGATGGCACTGCGTGGGTTGATCACATTGGTGAAAACCATGGATGGCCCCAAGAATACATCATCCTCACACACCACACCCGTATAAATGGAAACGTTGTTTTGCACTTTTACATTTCTTCCTAAAACTACTTCCGGTAAAACCACCACATTCTGCCCAATGTTACAGTTCTCTCCTATTTTGCAATTGGACATGATGTGAGAAAAATGCCAGATCTTTGTGCCCGCACCAATCTCGCAACCATCATCTATGATAGCCGTTTCGTGCGCAAAATATTTTTTTTCGTCAAGCATGGCGAGGGTATTCTTTGATCAAGTTGCAAATGTACATCAATTCCTCTTCGGTCATCTCTGTGTGGATGGGCAATGATAGCACCGTTTTAGAAAGTTGCTCTGTTACGGGGAATGACCCAGTTCCAAATTCTGGCTTCTGATAAGCCTTTTGAAAATGCAACGGCACGGGATAATAAATCATAGTAGGGATGCCTTTGCCTTCCAAATATTTTTTCAATTGATCGCGGTGAATACCTTTTACTTTTATGGTGTATTGATGAAAAACATGAGTAGAGTTAGCGGCACGGAAAGGAGCAGTTATAAAATCGCAATCACTAAGATGCCAGTCGTAAAAAGTAGCAGCCTCGTTTCTTCTGCGTGTGTAATCTTGCAGGTACTTGATCTTCACGTTTAAGACCGCAGCTTGCAACGTATCAAGTCTGCTGTTTATTCCAATAACGTCATGATGATATTTGATGCGCTGTCCGTGGTTGGCAATCATCTGCAATTTTTCGGCTAGCTGTTTGTCATTGGTAAAAATAGCTCCTCCATCCCCAAAGCATCCTAAATTTTTGGATGGAAAAAAAGAAGTTGTGCCTATAACGCCCATCGTCCCTGCCTTCTTCACTTCCCCATTTGAAAATGTATAATCCGCGCCAAGCGCTTGGGCTACATCTTCAATCACAAAAAGTTTTTTTCTATTGGCGATTTCTAAAATCGGTTCCATATCGGCACACTGGCCATACAAATGTACTGGTACAATAGCAACTGTTTTGTTGGTAATTTTGCTTTCAATTTGCAAAACATTGATGTTAAATGTTTTTGAATCCACATCAACAAAGACGGGTGAAAGTCCAAGCAATGCAATCACCTCCGCTGTTGCCACATAAGTATGAACGGGTAAAATTATTTCAGCACCTGGCTTAAAGCCCAAGGCCATCATGGCTATCTGCAATGCATCCGTGCCGTTGGCACAAGGGATCACATGTGTATTTTGATTGATAGATGAAAGTGCTTGAGCAAATTCTTTTACCTGCGGCCCTTGGATAAATGCGGTGGAGGTAAGCACCTCTTGCATGGCCGAGTCTATCTCTGATTTTATGCGCAGGTATTGACTTTGTAAGTCAACCATTTTTATTTGATGCATACTATTCCTCTTACCGAATACTTCTTACCTTTTACCAATTACCTCTTACTTATTACCATTCCCCCTAATCCTCTTCTCCCAATTCCACGCGTCACGCAGAGAATCCTCTAAGGAGTTCAAGGTCTCCCAGCCCAATAATTTTTCCGCTTTCGCGGGATCACCATATATTTTTTCAACATCGCCAGGCCTGCGCTGCCCTATCTCATAAGGGAGCTGTATTCCTGTTACTGAAATGAATTTTTTAACCAATTCTAAAACGGTGACTCCAGTTCCTGTGCCGAGGTTAAAGGCCTCATTGTTGGTTGGCATTTCACCAATTTTTTCCAACGCCTTCACATGTGCCTTCGCCAAATCAACCACATGAATAAAGTCGCGCACACAACTTCCATCAGGCGTATCATAATCGTTGCCAAAAACAGTTAGCTTTTTTCGAATGCCTGCAGCCGTCTGCGTCACAAAAGGTATTAAATTCCCAGGCACGCCAATGGGCAATTCGCCAATGAGCGAACTGGGGTGCGCACCCACTGGGTTGAAATAGCGAAGCGAAATCGATCTTAAATTTTTATTTGCCTTGGTGGCATCCTCTATTATGCGCTCGCACATTTGCTTGGTGGCACCGTAGGGAGACTCTGCTTTTTTAAAGGGCGCATTTTCATCTACTGGAATAGAATCTGGTTGGCCATAAACTGTGCAAGACGAAGAAAAAATTATTTTGCTAATCTGAAACTGCTGCATAAGCTTCAATAGGTTCACCATTGAGCCAATGTTGTTTTTATAGTACAGCAACGGATTCTCTACCGATTCATTTACAGATTTAAATGCAGCAAAATGGATGACGCTTTCTATTTGTTCGCGAGTAAATACATCTTGTAAAAAGCCTTCATCCCCACAATCGCCTTGATAAAAATTTACTTTTTTCCCTGTTATCTTTTCAATGCCTTCAATCATGCGCACTTCGCTTCTCGAAAGGTCATCTACAATTACAACTTCAAAACCTTGCTGGATTAATTCTACGGCTGTATGAGAACCAATGTATCCTGCTCCACCTGTTAGTAATATTTTTTTGTTAGCACTCATGATTATAATCTTGACGTAACTTCTGATCTATTTAAAAATCCTTTCACATCGTAAACGATGGTCTTTTCATTTTTGATAACACTCCAATTCAAAGATCTAAACTCTTGATGGCTTACCGCCAAAACGATGGCGGCATATTTTTTGTCCAACTTACTTGTCAACGATAGTCCGTACTCGTGGTTGACCTCTTCATTATCTGCGTGCGGGTCGTATACATCTACATCTGCACCAAAGCTCTGAAGCTCATGAATTACATCAATGGCACGACTGTTCCGTATGTCTGGGCAGTTTTCCTTAAAAGTAATTCCTAGCACTAGAATAGCTGCTTTCTTTATGGGCAAATCGTTTTGGGTCATCAACTTGATCACCCTATTGGCAATGTGGATACCCATGTTATCGTTGATTCTTCTGCCTGCCAAAATCACTTGCGGGTAATAGCCAAGGCTGTCTGCTTTATAGGTGAGGTAATAAGGATCAACCCCAATGCAATGCCCGCCCACTAAACCTGGTTTATAAGGAAGGAAGTTCCATTTAGTGCCTGCTGCTTCCAGTACTTCGTGGGTGTCAATCCCCATCCTTTCAAATATCAATGAAAGCTCGTTCACAAAAGCAATGTTGATATCACGCTGGGAATTTTCAATGACCTTAGCTGCTTCCGCCACTTTAATACTGGAAGCTTTGTGTGTGCCAGCTACAATAATCTTTTTATATAGTTGATCTACTCTTTCGGCAATTTCTGGTGTGCTTCCGCTAGTCACTTTTTTTATGTTGGGCAATCGATGTTGCTTATCCCCTGGGTTGATCCGTTCAGGGGAGTAGCCACAGAAAAAATCAACATTGAATTTTAGTCCACTGAATTTTTCCAGCACTGGCACGCAGTCCTCTTCGGTGCAACCTGGATATACGGTTGACTCATAAATCACCACATCGCCCTTCTTCAATACTTTGCCAATTGTTTCGCTGGCCTTGATCAATGGGGTTAAGTCAGGTTTTTTGTAAACATCCACTGGGGTTGGCACTGTAACGATAAAATAATTTGCGCCTTTTAAATCCGCAGGTTGGTAAGAAAAAGACAATCCTTTTGAGCCTTGTAATTCCGCCTTATCTACTTCAAGGGTTCTGTCAAATCCGCTCTTTAGTTCTGCTATCCTAGTTTGGTTGATATCAAACCCAACTACCTCCATCACTTTTCCAAACTCTACGGCTAATGGCAATCCCACATAGCCCAGTCCAATGATTCCTATTTTTTCCATTTCTAGAGTTTTACCTTGTAATAATCCAAATACCAATCTATAAATTTACCCACGCCTACCTCTATTGGAGTGGAGGGCTTAAAACCTATCTCTTTCACCAAATCATCTACATCGGCAAGTGCATCGGGCACATCCCCTTCTTGCATAGGCAAAAAGTTTTTGATGGCCTTGCGTCCCAATTTTTCTTCAATGATTTCTATGTAACGGATCAATTCAACAGTGCTATTGTTTCCTACGTTAAATAGTCTATAAGGGGCAAAGCTCTTGGCGGGGTCAGGGTTCAAAGCATTCCAGTTTTTATCAGACTTGGCAATTTTTGGAATAAGCCGAACAACACACTCCACCAGGTCATCGATATAGGTGAAGTCCCTCTTCATCTTTCCATGATTATAGACATTGATAGGCTCGCCCCCCAAAATAGCTTTAGTAAAAATAAACAAAGCCATGTCTGGTCTCCCGTAAGTACCATAAGCTGAAAAGAAACGCAAACCCGTAGTAGGAATATTATATAAATTCGAATAGGCGTGAGCCATCAATTCATTGGATTTTTTGCTAGCTGCGTACAAAGCCAAAGGATGATCTACATTATCGTGCACTGAAAACGGCATCTTCTTATTGGCGCCATAAACAGAGCTGGAAGAAGCATAAATTAGATGCTCTACAGGATGGTGTCTGCATGCCTCCAAGATATTTAAAAATCCTTGGATGTTGCTTTCCAGATAGACATAAGGGTTTTCAATTGAATGCCGCACACCTGCTTGGGCTGCTAAGTTGATTACAAAATCGTATCCACTATTTTCAAATTTGTCATCCAAAGATTTTTTGTCTGCGATATCCATCTGTGAAAAAGTAAAATTGCTAAAAGACTTTAGGTTGCTGAGTCTGGACTCCTTTAACCCAATTTCATAATAGGTATTCAGGTTATCAATACCATCAACTAAAAAACCATCTGAGCAAAGTCTTTTGGCGAGATGGTATCCAATAAACCCTGCTACTCCCGTAATTAAGACTCTGCTCATTAATTTAGTTGAATAAAGTTGGCAAAATTAGCAAATTGCAGAGTTTAAGAAGAGTTAATCTGCTTTCTTTGCACAAAATTTCAATCTATGGCACAATCAGACGAAATCGATCTTTTAGACTTGGCAGTTAAACTCAATAGGATTTTTGTTAAAAACCTCAAATCCCTGATCATAGCATTTGTGATCGGCACAGCAGCAGGGTTGGCTTTTTATCAGTTTGTGCCAAAAGTGTATGAGAGCAAAATGATCCTTCTCTCTGACATCCTTACCTCATCCTACAGCGAAAGAATCACCGAGAGTTTGGATAACCTGATAAAAGAACAAAACTCAAAAGTTCTTTCCGAAAGGATTGGTTTGACCTTTGAGCAAGCTAAGCAAATAGTGAAGATTGAAATTGAAAGTGTAAAACAAAAGGAAGCAAAAGACGATAAATCGGAGAGTGCTACTTTTATTGTGACTATTAGAACTAAAAATAATTCAATACTCCCTCAGCTACAGGATGGGATCATCAATTATCTCCGAAACAATGAATATGTAAAAATCCGAGTTCGCCAAAGGCAGGATTTTTATAAAGCCATGATTGAAAAGGTGGGGCAGGAAATAAATTCATTGGACAGCTTAAAAAGACGATTGTTCTCTGGTCAGCCCATCTATTCAAAGAGTTCAGAGATGATGCTTGTTGATCCTACTAATATCTATTCTAAAATAATAGAGCTTAGCAAAGAGCGGATTAGCTATAAAAATTCACTGGAGCTTGTAAACAGCATTCAACTAGTGGAGGGCTTCACTATTTTCGATAAACCAACAAGCCCCAAACTTTCTATCTCCTTGGCCTCTGGTGCTTCATTGGGAATTTTCTTTGTATTAGCCCTCATTGGCATTAAAGGGTTTCGGAAAATGGTGAACTTGGCAAACGAGAAACAAGATAAATGATGTGCTTAAACTAATCCAAAAAGAATTTGTATTAGAACTGAGGCGTAAGTCTGTCCTCTCTGGTCTTGTACTTTATTTATTCAGTACCGTTTTCATTTACTACCTCACGTTTAGCCTACGGCAAAATTTAATCAACCCATTAGTGTGGAGCGCTCTCTTCTGGGTGACAATCTTATTTTCCTCGGTCAATACCGTGGCCAAAAGTTTTATTGGCGAAAAGAAAGGCCAAGAAATTTATTTTTATTCGCTGACCAATCCGGAATCCATTATTATCTCCAAGCTTATTTATAATTTTCTATTGTGTGCGCTACTTTCTTACTCAGGGTTCACTTTGTTCATTCTTTTTATCAACAACCCGATTGCCGATACATTGGTTTTTGCATTGACCATCCTGCTAGCCACCTGGGGATTTTCCGCCTCGCTCACGCTGTTATCAGGTATTGCCGCCAAGGCAAATAATAGCAACATTTTGATGGCCGTGCTAAGCTTCCCAGTGGTGATCTCCATCCTGCTTTTGGTCATTAAAATCACTAAAAATTGTATTGACGGACTTGATAGAAGTGTGAGTTATGATGAATTGTTAACCCTGCTGGCAATTAATTGCTTGGTTACAGCCGTGTCGTATTTATTGTTCCCGTATATTTGGAGGAGTTAGGATTAGGCATTGGGCAGTATAAATCGTATGAGAAACAATTGGTGGAAAATAGGTTGTGTCGTTCTCCTGATTTACTCAGTAGTTGGTGGATTTTTGTTTGATGTGCCACGACTAAGCATTGTAAACGAAACCATCCGTGCCCTTTACTTTCATGTGCCTATGTGGTTTGCCATGGTAATCATGTTTTTGGTCTCTACCGTTTATGCCGTTCTCTATTTGAAAAACCCTGTCAAAGAACTCGATACTTATTCCAATTCATTTGCGAATGTGGGATTAGTGCTCGGCTTGCTCGGCATTGTTACCGGAATGATCTGGGCCAACTACACATGGGGCTCACCGTGGCATGGCGATCCTAAACAAACTGGTGCGGCCATTGCGCTGCTTGTTTACTGTGCCTATTTTGTTTTACGCGGGTCTGTTAGCAATGATGATCAAAAAGCACGTCTCAGTGCCGTGTACAATATTTTTGCGTTTGCTGCGATGATCCCATTGATCTTCATCATCCCCCGCATGACTAGCTCTATGCATCCAGGCAACGGTGGCAATCCTGGGTTTAATACGTATGACTTGGACAGCAAAATGAGGATGGTGTTTTACCCGGCCGTTATTGGTTGGATTTTAATGGGCACTTGGATCGCCACGGTGCGCATCCGCATTCAATTGGCAAAAGAAAAAATAGAAGATATTGAAGATGAACAAATGCATTAATTTTTTATTGACTTTCCTGTTGCTGACAGTTGCAGCACAAGCGCAGGAGGCTGAAATGGCTGATACCATGCGTTCAAATGGGAAAATCTATGTCGTGGTGGCTATCGTCTTAGTTATTCTTATAGGCTTGGTTGCTTACCTTATTTCCATCGACCGTAAGGTTTCCAATCTGGAGAAACGGCTTCCAGAAAAGAAGTAATTTTTCTCTAAACGGTCGTGGCATTGCCTTTCGTTTTAGACTACCTTTGCCTTTCTAAAATCCAACGGGTTTATGAAAAAATCTCACATCCTTGCCATTGCGGTCATTGCCGTGGCCATTGGCATCATCATCTCCACGGCTGGCGATGCTAGCACGTATGTAAATTTTGATCAAGCTTATCAAATGGCGTCAACGGGCAACGACAATCAAATCCACGTGGTAGGTGCATTGCCCAAAGATGCAGCAGGTCATGTGATGGGGCTAGAAAAAAGTGCCGATAACCTCTCTTTTTCATTTATGCTTATCGATGATCAACAGAAAGAACAGAAAGTCTATTACAATGAACCTATGCCTCCCGATTTCACCCGATCAGAAAAAGTAGTGGTCATCGGTGGCTACCAAAAAAAAGTTTTTATTGCCAAAAAGATTTTGTTGAAGTGTCCTTCCAAATACCAAGAACAAAAGTTGAATGCAGGGGTTTAATAATTTGAAGATGAGTCAATTTGAAGATTTGAAAATTACGTTCATCCGCAATTCGCCTTCATTTTCAAATCGACTCACTTTCAAATCTTCAAATTAAAAGATTTTCAAATTAGGTATGCATTATCTCATCGGCAATCTCGGCCACCTCTCTGTCATCACTGCCTTTGTTGCCTCACTCGTAAGTGCGTTTGCCTATTGGAAATCAACTCGTCTCGATGACTTAGAAAAAAAAAATGGGTGGCTTCAAAATGGCCGCTACGCATTTTATACTCACGCCCTTGCCGTCTTTGGTATCACCACTGCTTTGTTCATGGTCATCTACAAGCATTATTTTGAATATCACTATGCCTATGCACATTCATCGCTTCATTTGCCAGGCCAATACATGCTGTCTTGTTTTTGGGAAGGCCAAGAGGGAAGTTTTTTATTGTGGATGTTTTGGCATGTAGTCCTTGGATTGGTATTGATAAGAACACAAAAAATTTGGGAAGCACCCGTGATGGTGGTGTTTACATTGGTGCAAGCATTTCTTGCCTCTATGATTTTGGGGGTTGTCATTCCAGCAATTAATTTAAAACTCGGCAGCTCGCCTTTTATTTTGCTGCGCGATGCTATGGCCGATCCCATTTTTAAACTGCAACCTGATTTTATTCCAAAAGATGGGAACGGATTAAATGCTCTTCTGCAAAATTATTGGATGGTGATACATCCGCCCACATTATTTCTTGGCTTTGCTCTTACACTTCCTCCTTTCGCTTTTTGCATGGCAGGGCTTTGGCAGAAAAAATACAGCGAGTGGATAAAGCCCGCGCTCCCTTGGGCATTATTAGGTGGTGGTATTTTAGGACTTGGTATTTTAATGGGCGGGTATTGGGCGTATGAAACACTGAACTTTGGCGGCTACTGGAATTGGGACCCTGTAGAAAACGCAGTGTACGTTCCTTGGTTGATCTTGATTGCATCCATCCACACGATGATCACTTATAAAAATAGCGGCACTGCATTGAAAAGTTCTATCATCTTAGTGATCGCGGTTTTCATCTTATTGGTTTACTCTACTTTTTTAGCGCGCAGCGGAATTTTAGGTGATGCCTCTGTGCATTCTTTTACAGACCTCGGCCTCTCTGGTCAGTTGTTGATCTATCTTTTATTTTTTATGCTTGGCGCGATTGCTCTCGCTGCTATCAGATGGAAAGAAATTCCTTCTTCAGAAAAAGAAGTTTCTACCTACTCACGTGAGTTCTGGATTTTTCTTGGAGCTACCACGTTGTGTTTGATGGGCTTTCAAGTGTTGCTGCCTACTTCAATCCCCGTTTACAATAAAGTCATTTCAATTTTTGGCGGAAGTTCCAATCTCGCCCCACCTGCCAACCAAGTAGAATTCTATTCCAAGTTTCAATTGTGGTTTGGTGTAGCCGTTGCGCTGATCTCTGGCACGGGTCAATTTTTTTGGTGGAAGAAAATCGACAAAGAAAAATTGAAGGCCGAATTGCTCACTCCCATTCTGATCACATTGCTTTTGTTTGCCCTCATTATTTCCATTGCCAAAGTTTATAATGTGCCTTACTTGATTTTAACCTTGGCGGGCACGTACCTGATCGTTTCCAACCTCAAAGTTCTTTTCTCTTTGCTAAAATTAAATCCCAAATTATCAGGCGGAGCGGTGGCGCACATCGGTATTGGCATGATGTTGATCGGGGCAATGTTTTCTGCCGGCTACTCAAAAGTGGTTTCGCTCAACAATACAGGCATGTTGATCTCTAAAGATTTGCCTACCGATTTCAATCGCGATAATCTTTTATTGTTCCTAAACGAAACCCGCTCGATGGCTGGCTATGAATTGGAGTATCGAGGCGAGCGCGTGGAGGCACGAAACAAAACTGGCTACATCAGCAAGAATGATATCGAACTGACCTTTGATCCTTACAAAGTAGTGGCGAAGAAAGACATTCTATTCAAAGGCGAAAAAATATATTTAGCTAAAGACACTTTTGAAATTTATCCCGAAAATACTTTTTATGAGATCGAGTTACGCAAGGATGGGAAAGTAGCGGCATCTCTCTATCCGCGTGTGCAAATCAATCCTGCGATGGGCGGATTCATAGCCTCCCCCGACATTAAAAGAAAGCTAAGCCGCGATTTATACACGCACGTCTCGTTGCCCATGAACCGCGAAGAAGAACCTGAGTGGGGCAAGTTGGAAGAGGTGAAAATAAAAGCGGGGGAAGAATTTTATATCAATGCCAAATACATCAGTTCATTAGAAGAAGTGAAGCGCATTGATGAAATCGAAGGTGTAAAACTTTCAGCAGAAGATGTGGCAGTGCAAGCGAAAATAAAAATACAAGGCGAGCATGAAATCTTTTATGCCGATCCTATTTTTCTGATCAAAGACAAAAGTCAAGTGGGTCGCATCTCTTCTGAAATCAATGATCTTGGAATTAAAATCACATTATTAAACATCTTACCTGAAACAAATGAGTTTCTTATAGGCCTCAACGCGCGTCAAAAAGATTGGGTAGTAATCAAAGCCTTAGAAAAACCTTATATCAACGTTTTATGGCTCGGCACTTTCGTATTGATGATTGGATTTGGGATGGCGATGGTGAGGAGGTTTAGAGAATTTGAAGATTTGAAAATGAAGTAATTTAAAAATGGCTAAACCAAAAAATGAAGCAGCTAATAAAATAACCTCAAAAAGAAAATTGAGTCTAGTGGAAGCAAAAAAATCAGCTTATGCGCTAATCTATAAATGGCATACCCAAAAAACTGATAAGTAAAAATCAGGGTGATATAATTTTCAAATCTTCAAATCACCTAATTTTCAAATCATCTCAACAACTCCCTCGAGATAACCATCTTCTGTATCTCTGTAGTGCCTTCATAAATCTGAGTGATCTTCGCATCGCGCATGAGCCGCTCTACATGAAATTCTTTTACATAGCCGTAGCCACCGTGTATTTGCACTGCTTCAGTTGTTACTTCTTGTGCAATTTGTGAAGCAAAGAGTTTTGCCATGGCGGCAGCTTTTACGAAATCTTTTTTCTGGTCTTTGAGATGTGCTGCTTTCCAAATCAACAAACGGGCCGCATCTATTTTTGTGGCCATGTCGGCTAACTTAAATTGTGTGGACTGATGCTCGGACAAATGTTTTCCAAATGCCTTGCGCTCCTTAGAATATTTCAACGCCAATTCATACGCGCCTGCTGCGATGCCGAGAGCTTGCGCGGCAATGCCAATTCTTCCACCATTCAACGTAGTCATGGCGAAACTAAAACCAAAACCTTCTTCTCCAATTCTATTTGCTTTAGGCACTTTCACATCGGTAAACATTAGCGAGTGCGTATCACTGCCGCGGATACCCATCTTATCTTCCTTCTTGCCCACAATAAAACCGGGCATTCCTCTTTCTATTATCAACGCATTAATACCCTTATGCTTTTTCTCAGGATGCGTTTGCGCGATCACAATATACACGCTGGCACTCTTGCCGTTAGTGATCCAGTTTTTTGTTCCGTTCACTAAATAATGATCGCCTTTGTCTTCGGCAGTGGTGCGCTGGCTGGTTGCATCCGAGCCCGCCTCTGGCTCCGACAAACAAAATGCGCCAATGCTTTCGCCTGTGGTCAGTTTCTTCAAGTATTTCTCCTTCTGTTCTTCTGTGCCAAATTTCTCAAGTCCCCAACATACCAATGAATTGTTCACCGACATGCACACGGAGGCTGAGGCATCAATCTTTGAAATCTCTTCCATGGCCAGCACATACGATATAGAATCCATACCTCCTCCATTGTATTTTGAATCTGTCATCATGCCCATGAAGCCCAACTCGCCCATTTTCTTGATTTGCTCTGCGGGAAATTTCTGCTCATTGTCGCGCTCGATCACGCCAGGCAATAATTCGTTCTGCGCAAAATCGCGAGCGGCTTGCTGTACGGAAAGTTGTTCTTCGGTCAATTCAAAGTTCATGGCTTATTCATTTAATATCAATAACAATGATAGGGGTTAAATTGATTTGAATGATCGTTAGGCTGTTAAAAAATGTTTTAGGATTGTCAATAGTCATACTAATCATGGGTGTACGACACTTTTGTAGTGGTTGGTCTATTTCGGCCAGGGAGTAGTGGAAAGCCCACAGCGATCCCGATAGCTATCGGGAGTGCGAGGACTTGTAACGAATAGCCCGGTGGCGCCTCGCCATGACGCCTAAAATAATTTCGCTAAACTGTAGTACTTCAATCATCATAAGAAGGAGCAAATAAAAAAAGCCGAGCAGTCTGCCCGGCCTCCCATCTAATTTCTAAGTCAACATTAATCGCGATCCATGCCCAAATACATCATCACATAATAGGCTAGTGTTGTAACCGCCCCAATAGCAGCAACCACATAAGTCATAGCAGCCCATTTCAACGCATCTTGTGCCATGTCATATTCGCCTGTTGTAACAATGTTTCGTGTTTTTACCCAAGCCAACGCTCTGCGGCTGGCATCGAATTCAACTGGCAATGTAACCAATGCGAACAATGCAAACGCTGCATAGCAAACAATGATCACAAGCAAAGCTGTTTTCATTGGTAAAATGCTGGAAGCAAAGATGGATCCGAAAATCATGGCCATCATCATAAAGTTCAAGACCTTCGCGCTAATGTTTTGTACAGGAACCAATGTAGAACGGAGCTGTAACATGGCATATGCAGTAGCATGCTGTGCTGCATGACCACATTCGTGGGATGCAACAGCGGTAGCAGCAGCATTGCGGCCGTGAAAAACCTCTTGACTTAAATTAACGGTCTTTGTTGTAGGATCGTAGTGATCGGTTAACTGACCTTCCACGCATGTGACCTGCACATCGTTGATTTTGTTATCCGCTAACATTAATCTAGCAATTTCTGCGCCCGTTAAATCTTTTGTCAAATGAACTTGCGAATATTCTTTGAACTTGCTCTTCAATCTCGAACTTACCATCCATCCGATCAACATGAAGAACCCACCAATGATCAATGCTCCCATAGTTTTTTTGTTTACGTTTTTTTAATTTTTTCCACAATCCTGGTAGTGGAGTAGCCCGGCACAAAGTCAATGGTCTCCACTTTCCCTCCTGCTTTTTTAACAACATCTGCGCCAACGATGTTTTCTGCCAAATAGTCACTTCCTTTAACAAGTACGTTGGGAAGAAGATCCGAAATCAAATGTAAAGGAGTGTCTTCATTAAAAAAAACAACCGCGTCAACAAATTGGAGTGCTGCCAATACCCTTGCCCTAGAATTTTGATCTTGCAATGGCCTTTCTGGTCCTTTAAATCGGCTTACAGAATCATCTGTATTTAAGCCAATAACCAATCTATCCCCCAAGTTTCGCGCCTTCTCCAAATAATCCACGTGGCCAAGGTGGAGCAAATCAAAACAGCCATTGGTGAACACCACTTTCTCACCTTGGTTTTGCCAAGATTTCACAAACACCTTCGCTTCTTCCAACAATTTTATTTTTCCTGCGGTTTTCTCCATCGTATGATCCAATAACTAACAATCAAAGATATAACTCCTGTCAAAATCATGAGGGCTGTTTGCCACCCGTGAAAAATAAATACAAACGCAATGGCATTCGCCTTCGGCAAATTGTACAACATCACCAAGCCTAATGGCACCAATGTGTGATAAGAGCCTGCCCCGCCCGGAAGTGGTGCGGCCATAGCAATAGAGCCAATTGCAAATAAAGTAAGCACGGCACTAAAGCCCAGGTTTTCTGTTTCCGGAAATGCCTTGATCACAAAGTAGGTCATGACAAAATACAACACCCATATCCCCAATGAATAAAAAATAAAAAGCCCTTTGTTCTTCATCTTGAATATGGAGAGCAAGCCTTCTTTAAAACCTTGAATGATTTTCAAGAATTTTTCATTCTTGCGCAACAGGTAAATCCCAACCAAAAAACCAATTCCTGCCAACAAAACAATGAACACCCAAGGCGGTATAGAGAATCCTTTACCCGAAGAAAAATTTAGTGTGTCCATGAATTTCTTCAGCTTCTCCCACTCGGCAAAAAAAGAAAATGCAATCAATGCCAATAGGCAGATCACATCTACCATGCGCTCTACTACCACCGTGCCGAAGGAAACTTCCACGGGTGTCTTCTCTAATTTATACAAATTGTAGCAGCGAGATACCTCACCACCGCGCGGCACGGCTAAGTTTACAAGGTAGCCGATCATCAACGAAAGAAAACTATTGCCCCAGCTTACTTTATTGCCCGTTGGCTCTAGCAGCATCCTCCATCGCTCGGCACGCAGAACGTGACTTACTATTGCTACCAACGCCATCAATACTAAATATCCTTTGTGCGAATTCTTCCACGCGCTCCACAAAAAGTCGGCTTTGTTCTCACCTTCCCCTACTGTTAGCCCTCGTAAGGAAAGCCACAATAGACCCGCTGTGAGAACTATCATGCCTACATATTGCAGAATGGATTTTATTTTTGGAGACAATGTCGGTTGGGTTAATATTTTAAAATCGTAAAGGTCTTACAATCATATTCAACTTATCGAAAACCAAAATGATTGGTTTTGTTTATGGTTCTACCTTGATTTTTTTGAATCTATTAATTCGCAGTATGACAAACCTTAGTAGAAATTATTGTTAACGGAGGACTCTAACCTTATTACCTTATTACAGATCATAGAACAGAGAGCCAAAATAAGGTAATAAGGTAGATCTTGTTTCAAAATTCTTTTACTACTAAGGTTAATGCCTCTACTTTTTTCAATGTCCACAAAAAATCAGTGTAGAACATTGTTTTATTTTGATCTCCTTTTTATTTTGATTGGATCCTGACTTGTATGGAAAACATCCGTAATTGCCTATTTCAATCAACAACGGTTCCCGCTGTCCAGATTCAGGAAAATCAATTAACTGGTCTACCCTTTCAAAAATAGCATTGATAAATTTGCTTGCAAGACGGTCGGATTTTTCTTTAAATGCTATATGCTCATAAATTTCGTCCAGGCAACCCAAAGCAAAAGGTGTCCACTTTAAGTTTACTTTCTTAAGTGCCATGTTTCTTAGCAAAATAGTCTCTTGCTTCTTGCTGGCTGATTAAATCATTTTCTTCAATGGCTTTTCGCGACAACGCATTCCTTTCATAAAAGTCTTCCTTGGTCATGGGTTGCATCCCCTGCTGATACGACTTTGTCTTCCCAAAGGCCACGATGCTTTTTATTGCACCCACTAAATGAATGTCGTTTGTTTTATCCAACTCTCTTTTTATATATGCTTTATCTGCTTGTATATCCATGTGTATCGTATTTTCAAACTTAAAGGTAACAATTTGGATTAAGCTTTTGGCTATCCTTCGACTGGTAATCACAATCTGTTTTCAGGATCGGGGAACACCAGCGCAGGTTTGAATTTCTTTGCTTCCTCCATCTCCATTGATGCGTAAGATATAACAATTACAATATCGCCTACCTGTGCCTTGCGTGCCGCGGGGCCATTAAGGCAAACCGTGCCGCTGTTGCGCTCGCCCGTGATCACATAAGTTTCTAGGCGCTCACCATTGTTCACGTTAACCACTTGCACTTTTTCGCCTTCTATCAAGTTAGCTGCGTCCATCAATGCCTCGTCAATAGTAATGCTGCCCACATAGTGCAATTCGGCTTGCGTGATTTTTACACGGTGGATCTTTGATTTTAAAACGTCTATTCTCATTCTATTAATAAGTTATCGATCAATCTGACTTCGCCCACATAAGCTGCCATCAATAATACGGTTTTGTCTGAAACGGTTTCTACCGCATTTAAGTTTTCGGTATCGGCCAATTCAAAATATTCTAACTTAATGCGCGGAAACTGTTCGCATTTTTGTTTCACTTTATCCTTCACACTTTCAAGCCTCTCTCCATTCAACAATAATTCTTTTGCCATTAAAAGTGATTGATATAAAACAGCGGCATCTGATCTGTCTGATTCACTTAGTCGTTGGTTGCGTGAGGACATGGCCAACCCACTCGGTTCGCGCACAATAGGCACAGAGCAAAGTTCTAAATCAAACAACAGCTCCTCCACCATTTTTGAAATGACTTTGTATTGTTGAAAATCTTTTTGGCCAAAGTATGCTCTATAAGGCTGAACAATATTAAACAACTTTGAAACCACCAAGGCAACACCGCTAAAATGCCCCGGGCGAAATTTCCCTTCTAAGATTTTATCAAGCTGACCTAAATCAAAGTGAAGCGAGCTTGGCTTGGCATACATTTCACGATTGCTTGGCGCAAAAATCACATCGCATTCCGCATCCAACAAAAGTTGTTTGTCTTGCTCCCAAGTGCGCGGATACTTTTCTAAATCAGTAGGGTTATTGAACTGGGCTGGATTTACATAAATGCTGCAAACCGTAACGTCATTTGCCTTCCTAGATTCATGGATCAGTTCCAAATGCCCACTGTGCAAGGCCCCCATGGTGGGCACCAATCCGATAGTAAGGTGTCGCGTCCTTTTCTCATACAAAAAAGTCCTTAGAGGCTCAATTTCATCGAAAATCTCCATTTCTAGGCTTTTTAAAGGGGTGGCAAAGATAGGCCTTATAAGTTAAGTTTAGTTGAATACGGGGTGAATTTTGCGTACTTTTGCGCCTCGGTTCTCTATTTCTTTTCTTAAATACAAGTGTATGTCAAAAATCCGCATTCTATATGTAGCGAGTGAAATCAATCCTTTTCTACAAACTACAGAGGTATCTGAATTTGTGAGAAAACTGCCCCAAGCCATGCAGGAGAGGGGGATGGAAATACGCATCTTGGTCCCACGTTTTGGGTTGATCAATGAAAGGAAAAACAGGTTGCACGAAGTGGTCAGGCTCTCGGGCATCAATATTTCTGTGGGCGATGAGGAAAAACCTTTGATCATTAAGGTAGCATCTATCCCTAATGCAAAACTGCAAGTATATTTTATTGACAACGAAGATTACTTCCACCGCAAGTCTGTTTTCCACGATAAAGAAAATAAATTCTTTGAAGACAATGATGAGCGAGCCATCTTCTTCTGTAAAGGTGTGATTGAAACCGTGCGTAAACTAGGCTGGTCTCCTGACATCGTTCATTGCAATGACTGGATCACGAGCTTTATTCCTTTGTATTTGAAAACCACTTACAAAAAAGATCCTTTGTTCAAGAACACCAAATCGGTATTCACTATTTACAACAATCCTTTCACGCACAAATTCAAAGGCGATTTGATGGGCAAAGTGCGTATGATAGATATTGAAGACAATATGCTTGGCCACTTGAAGACTGCCGACTATGAAGGGTTTATTAAATTGGGAGCTGAGTTTGCCGATGTGGTGAACATAGCTGGCGACAATAAAAAGTTGGAAGGCCTCGTAAAGAAATTGGAAAAGAAAAAAATTGAGAGCTACGCGAAAGATGACGATCATTCGGAGTCCTTTTTTAATTTATATACTGAGTTGGTTGGATAATTAGGTAAGAGGTAGTTGGTAATCGGTAAGAGGTGGTTGGTAAGAGGTAAAAGGTCTGCCTGAACATCTTGTAAATCTAAAAATCCTAAATCTAAAATCTGACATCATTCTATGTGTGGAATAGTTGCTTACGTAGGTCACAGACAAGCGAGTGATATTATTATCAAAGGTTTAAAAAGATTGGAGTATCGAGGCTATGACAGCGCGGGCATTGCACTGCTAAATAAAAGCCTGAACGTCTATAAAAAGAAAGGGAAAGTAACGGAGCTAGAGGCTTTCATCAAAGGACAAAATCTTTCGAGTACCATTGGCATGGGGCATACACGCTGGGCCACTCATGGTGAGCCAAATGATGAGAATGCCCATCCTCACTATTCAGCAACAAAAAAATTAGCGATCATCCACAACGGCATCATCGAGAATTATCATTCGCTCAAACAAGATTTGTTAAGAAAAGGGCATCGCTTCTTTAGCGAGACTGACACCGAAGTATTCATACACTTCATAGAAGACATCAAAGAAAAAGAGGGCTGTGAATTAGATGAAGCTGTTCGCCTTGCGTTGACTAAAGTTGTTGGGGCTTACGCGATTGTGGTGATGTCATTGGAAGATCCAACTCTTTTAATTGCTGCGCGCAAAGGAAGCCCGTTGGTAGTTGGCGTTGGTAAGGGGGAGTTTTTTATGGCATCGGATGCTACGCCTATTATTGAATATACCAATGAAGTGGTCTATCTCAACGATCAAGAGATTGCGATAGTTAACAATGGAAAGCTAACAATCAAAAATACCGCTAACCTTCCGCTTACGCCTTATGTGCAAACAGTGGATTTAGAATTGGAAGCGATTGAGAAAGGTGGGTACGATCATTTTATGATCAAGGAAATTTTCGAGCAGTCGCGGTCGATAAAAGACTGCATGAGAGGCCGATTGGATTCTGACTCTGGTCGATTGATCTTGGGTGGCTTGCGTGAGTACCAAAACAAATTAGTCAATGCCGATCGTATTTTGATTGTAGCTTGTGGTACTTCATGGCACGCTGGCTTGGTAGCAGAATATTTCTTTGAAGAGTTTTGTCGCATCCCTGTTGAGGTAGAATACGCTTCGGAGTTCCGTTACAGAAACCCCGTCATCCGCGAAGGCGATGTGGTGATCGCCATTTCACAATCAGGGGAAACGGCAGATACGTTGGCCGCTATCGAATTGGCGAAATCAAAAGGTGCTGTCATTTTTGGCGTGTGTAATGTGGTCGGTTCATCTATACCTCGCGCCACACACGCAGGCGCTTACACCCACGCAGGGCCAGAGATTGGAGTGGCCAGTACAAAAGCATTTACAGCACAACTTACTGTGTTGAATATGATCGCACTGATTGTAGCACAGAAGAAAGGTACGATCACCGAGCAAAAATTTCATGAGATGTTGATGGAGATGGAGAACATCCCAGCAAAAGTTGAAAAAGTATTGAAACTGAATAGCCAGATTCAAACTATCGCAGAAGAATTTAAAAACGTACCTAACTTTTTGTACTTGGGCCGTGGGTATAATTTTCCCGTGGCATTAGAGGGCGCATTGAAACTGAAAGAGATCTCCTACATCCATGCCGAAGGTTATCCTGCCGCAGAAATGAAGCACGGCCCCATCGCTTTGATCGATGAAGAAATGCCCGTAGTGTTCATCGCCACCAAAGATAGCTCTTACGAAAAAGTGGTTTCCAACATTCAAGAAGTAAAGGCGCGTAAGGGAAGAGTTATATCCATTGTAACAGAAGGCGATACTCAGATTCCGAAAATGTCAGAGTTTGTGATTGAAGTGCCAGCTACGTTAGAACCTTTGATGCCGTTGGTTTCTGTAATCCCCCTTCAACTTCTCTCTTATCACATTGCTGTAATGCGCGGGTGCAATGTAGATCAGCCGAGGAATTTGGCGAAGAGTGTTACAGTGGAGTAACCCTGAATGTTCTTTACAAACTACATGGAGTTTTTAGAGATGCCCTTAAATAGTAACAAGTTTAAAGGCATCGATATAGCTGATTAATCGCTTTCCGTTTTTAAAATTCTTCTCCCAGGCCTCCTCTTTATGACTAAGCTCTATGATCTCATTTGTTTTTACTTTTTTAAATTTCGCAACTACTGCACGCAGCGTTTCAATCTCTTGAGGATTTAATTTCGTTTCATCAAACACTCGTTCTTTAGTAGGCATAAATTGCTCTCCCATACTTCCATTAGAAAAAGAGGTTGTAATTATATCAATATGGTTGTTGGTGGCTACGTAATCAAATAGACTGTTAAAGTTATTTGGAACAGGCCCCATGTCAATTGCCCTATATCGACATCCACTAATTGAGTTAACCTCTTTTCTAAAATTCAAAAAGTCAGCATAGAAAAGCATTTTGTTGATTTTTGTTTTCCATAATAAGGGTTGTGCTTCTATGGTGAAGAATACCACCATCTCGGTGAACTTTTCGAGATTAGGTTTTCTGTACCCTGTTTGGTCATCAACCGTAAGATCTCCCATCAGATAGCTTGTCAAATCAAAATTCAGGAAATCATGTTCAATAAGAAGTCCCTCAATCTTCTTCATCACGCGGTCCCTTTCCTTCTCAGTAAGGGCATTGCTTAACTCAATCAGTCTTTTAAATTCCTTGGGGTCTTGCGCAAGTTGAATTAATCTGGCGTTGCTTGAATTTGGAACCTCACCGTTCTCATAGTTTCGATAAACGTTCACTCCAAATCCCAGCACCTCCGACATTTTAGATGGTGACAATCCATATTGCTCGCGCAGGGCAATGATCTCTTCTGGAAATGGCAAATTGTGTTCTTTCCTAAATTGATTATAAACTTGGCTAAGGTTTAATTGTGTCAACCTCTCATCTTCAAATTTCTCACCACTATCTTCACACCAATAATAATGGTAAACCATTTCGAATCTCTCTTTTCTAAATTCGGTTTTGGCGATTTCCTGTTTCATCACCATTTCCTTTCCTGTGATGGGACTTTTCATGTGTTACTATTTATTTTATAGGGATAGATCAATGGTTTTTCTGAGAAATGGAACGAGATGCAAAGCACTTTATCACTTGGCTGACCTATAGTGATTTTGATGTACACTTCTTTGCCCTGAATTATTTTTCCGAACACCCACATAACCGCACCTCGATAAAGCATTTCTTCGATAGGACCTTCTGAATAATGAGTAACCTCCAGTAGCTGCAGCTCTTTTTTTACATCAAGGATCGAAAATTCTAAATCTATCATCGTCTTAAAGTTCTTATCACGGTCTGATCGAATGAAAAGACCCCAAAACCCAAGTTTGAACTTAAAATCCTTTAGAAAACTAGCAATTTCAGTGATCGATGCCATTTATAGATTTAAATCGCTCACAATAATAATACTTTAAAGTGTAAAATTTGATAATATAAGCAGATTTTTCACTTTAAAGTGTCAGTTGCTTTAAAATTCCATGGCAACGCTCCGATTTCGTGTAACCAAGTCTGAGTTTGTGATTGAAGTGCCAGCTACCTTACCTTAGAGCCGTTGATGCCATTGGTGTCTGTAATCCCTCTTCAACTTCTCTCTTATCACATTGCTGTAATGCGCGGGTGTCAAGGAATTTGGCGAAGAGTGTTACGGTGGAGTAAAAACCTCTCAAAGAGCTTAAAAAAAAAAGAGGCTACCATTTCTGGCAGCCTCTTTTAGTTTAAAAAGTTCTGATTCTTATTAGTTGATATTTTGCTTCTTGAGGCCTGTGCCATATCGAACATCTACCACTAACAAATCACCAGTCTTTACTGTTACACTGGTTTGTCCACTAAACTGTACTGCTGTAGTATTCCCCAAACCTACTCCATAAGCACCATAAGCACCATACATGTTTAAGAAAGGTTGGTAGCCGCTACCTGGGTTTGTAATAACCCCTCCACTAACTACACTATACGCTTTTGTACCAGAATTGTAATTGATCGACTGCGTGATATCAACCTTAGCTCCTGAGCCTGTTGCTCCAGTTACTGGTGCAATGGCTACCGTAGGGGAAACATCGTAGCCTAACCCATTTTGATTAAGAGTAAGACTTGTTACTTGCCCAAATAACGGACCGCCTAATGCAGAATTAACATTGACTGTTGCAATTGCTGGAGTAGCCGTTGATGGAGTTACAATAAATGTAGGCTGAGCTTGTGAAAAACCAGCTGTTTGATAGGTCCTTGTAGGATCAAAAAAAGTTACATTTCCACCTGTTGATACCAAATTGCCATAAATAGCTCCATAGTTATTTGCAAATTGATCCGTAATAGTATTGTTAGTGAAATTACCATTCACAATATTATTGAATGTTAACTGAGCATTGGCAGGCAACACTTTGTAAGGTGAAGTGTTAGTGGAATTATCCAATGCCACTGTCCATTGTGTTCCAAAATCTAATACGGCAAGAGTTGCAGTTGTTCCGCTGCCAGGTGCCGCTATAGATACTGTAGGGGCGGAAGTATATCCCGTTCCACCAGTGGCAATAGTTACTGATTCTACAGCGCACGAAACAGTTGATGTTGCCGTTGCCCCTGTTCCAGCGCCACCACCACTCACAACCCACTTGAATGAGAAACTAGAAGAGAAAGGGCCTATAAAAAATGGATTGCTTGAAGTAAATCCAAGCCCTGTTGTTGGCAAAGTTACATTAGCACTAGAAAGCCCCGTAGCAACAGCACCTACAGCTTGATTAAAGCTGATAACATTGAAGTTAGACGTTCCATCAGTAGCCTGAAGAGTAAGTGTAACCGTGCCTGTATAATTGCTACCAGGATTGGTAAAGGTGATGCCAGTAGCAATACCAGAAAGTTGAGCAGTTGCAGTAGCCTGCACGGATGCCCCACCACCGCTAAATGTTATGCCCGGAAATGAATTATACCCAGAACCTCTATTTGTTAATTGATAAAAAATTGAACCTACGTTTGTAATATTATTAGCAGCGGCTATTGCTCCAGTAGTTAATGCTCTTGGCACTACAGTAAAAGTAGCCTTCAAACCACTACCTGGTGCTGGTGGTGCCGCTGGAGAATAAGTCGCAGTCACTCCTGACACTGATGGTACGTTATCGTAACCGAACGATGGCCCGTATACAGCTGGAACAGTTGAACTGATCTGAGGGTTAGTGATTATTCCATTTAATCTAGTAAATCCAACTTTTTGGTTGGTACTAATCGTTGGATAAATCATAGATATATCATTACCATTGGCACTGGCAGGCACTGTCATAGAATAGGCACCAGTTGTGTTATCTACAGCTGCAGTACCTATTGAAGCTGAATTAAAGAAGTACTGATTGATCGTGCTGCCCTGTTGTCCAACAGTATTGCCATTGCTGCCTCCAAAACCTCCAAGCGCATCGGTACCAGCAAGATTTGCTTTAATCGTAATGCCTTGAGGAACTTCTGGAGTAATGTTAGTCAAATCTGTTTCAATAGTTACGTTTCCTTTAATGGTTGCCGTGGCGCCTGCACTACCAGAAGAAAAAATAGGAACCTGATTAGAGGCAGTTCTTTTAATCGGAATGATATTGTAATTACTACCATTATAGAGGATGGTATAGTTAATACCATTTTGAGTTGAGCCAAAGTCAACAATAAAAGTAGCTGAATAATATCCTGTCTTGGAAACAATAAAAGTATTCGCGCCAATTTGTACATTTTTAAATGTGGCAAACCCATTGGCATCTGTAGTGGCCGTTAACGCAGCCGTAGCTCCATCTGGTGGATTAGACATGGTAACTGCAACACCTGCTACTGGTACTTTATCTTCTAATACTTGAAGCGTGTAAGACAATAATTGGCCAGCCTTATTAATAGCAGCTACATTGGCCGCTACCTTCAAACTGTCTTGAATGGTCTTCTGCTTTGTTTGATTATTAATAAAGTCTTGTTCGCTGAAGTTGTCTTTACAAGCCACTATCACTAGGCCTGCGATCAGCATAAAAGCTAAAAGTTTAATTATTTTTTTCATTGGTTTTAAAATTTAGAATTTGAAAATGGTCATTGAAAAATTGAAACTGAGTGTAGAGGAGAACAATCGTCCGTCCTTGTAGGAGAGAGACTGCGTAACGTTGTTAAGTTGGGTGATCCCTTGACGGTAGCGAATGTCAAAAGAGAAATCTCTTTTTTCGCCTTTGAATTGGATACCCATCCCTGCAATCAAACTGAATGCGCTCGCCACATAGTTAGAAGTAACATCTTCCTTCAAATAAGGAATGTCAGCAAATGTTCCATCCTTAAAAATGAATTGTTTGGTGTGAAGCTCGTTGGCGCTGAGCATATAACTGTAGCTGCCTCCTAATATAAGTTTCGGCATTACGCTAGCTTCCGCAAATTCTGGCAATGTCAATTCAACCAATAGTGGCACTTGTAAATTATGCAAGTATACATACGGGTTGATGTAATTCAATTGCGAGATATTTCCAGAAATGTCAACCAAGCTAGGATCGTTCAATGGAAATGAATAGTTCTGCCTTCCTCCACCTTCTTGCGAGTAATTTATTTCCAGCTTCGCAGTAAGGAATGGCAAGAACTTATACGTTCCGAAAGCACCCACGTTCAGTCCTACGGTAGAGCCAGGCATGGTAAACTGATTTAAGTTTACGCCAGTCTGAGCCCCAATAGAAATCTGTGCATTGGCAGAGGTAATCAAAACCCCAATCAGAAAGACTGACAGGATTAGTGACCTCTTAAGTTTTAAATACGGTTTGTCTTTTGGGTACATAACATCATTTAGTGTAATAAGTGTTAACAAAATGAATTTCTTTTAAGCACGGTATAATGCTACTGGGCTCATGCCAAACAGAATTGGATCTGGCGCGCGTCATCGCTAAGAGGCGGTGAAGTAAACGGGGTAAGGGTTGGTTCATAGTTGGATTTAGTTAAAATTTTTACTTGGGGAAAGGGTCATAAAATTAGGTCTGTTCTTTGAAGATACCTAGCAATAAAGGTTTACACGAGGTATACTATTCATCTTTGTTAAGTTTGGATAGAACTGTTCTATCGTAAACGTTCTTCTATTGTAACCTGTAAAGCGAATTCTTTTGTAAAACTAGGTGAAAGGCTTATTATGCGCAACGGGGAAAACCCCGTATTTTCTCGGGGTTTTCCCCGTATTTAATTTTTAATGCATGAAAAGTGCATGTTTAAACATAAAAATTTGAGAGGCCATTACCTTAAAAAACATTCTAGGCTCATCAATTGACATATCTTATACCGCTCATCCTTTGTGTCAAGATACACAGAGTCGAGCAATTGGTATACATTTCTAATTCCTATTCTTTCACACCAGTCAAATGGCCCGAAGGGATAATTGGTGCCTAACTTCATGGCTATATCAATATCTTCGCGAGAGGCTGTGCCTTCTTGTACTGTATAGTAAGCTTCGTTGATGATCATACAGATGACCCGTGGGGTAACTAATCCTACTCGGTCATCAACGATCACGTAATCGGTGCTTAAGTTTTTACAAATTTGTTGCAACTGAATTAAATCCGCTTCTGATCTCAAGCTAACCTCTAGCAATTCGCGATTTAGAAATGTAGGCATGCCGCAAAAACCGAGAAGGGTACAATTGATAGAGTGATTGACTTGGCTTGTAAGCTGAGCCAACGTGATCGTTGATGTGTTTAAAAACACTACGGACTTTTGATTACTCTTGTATACATCTATTTGAGACGGATTTTCTTGAATGACAAAATCAAAGATCACTTGAGCCGCCCCGAAAAATTTCTGTGCGTCTTGCTGATGTTTGGCAAGGGTGTATTGATGATTCGTGCCAAATTTAGCACTGCATTCATTCAAATTCGAATCATGGCCGATTACCAAAATATTCATACGCTAAACAAAAGTTTTTCAGATATTTGAATCAAAACTACTAATCCTTACGCTATGGCCAAAGAAGTTATTTACTCACCTAACGCACCTGAACCAATCGGGCCTTATAGTCAAGCTATACAAGCCGGCAATATGCTTTTTGTATCAGGGCAAGTTGCCATTGACAAAGTATCGGGGCAAATCATTACAAGCACTATTTTTGATGAGACCGCACAAGTGATGAAGAACCTGCATGAAATTTTAAAGTCAGCAGGAATGGATTTCAATCAGGTAGTGAAGTGTACCATCTTCTTAAAAGACATGAACAACTTTCCGCATGTGAACGAAGTGTATGGCAAAAGTTTTCCATCTCAACCGCCTGCGCGCGAAACGGTTGAGGTAAGCCGTTTGCCCAAAGATGTGAATGTGGAAATATCTTGCATTGCCGTTCGGTGATTTTTAAAACTTGAGGCTACAAAGTCTAATGTGGCTTCATGACGGATATAGTGGGTAAATAGTGAAAGCCTCACTGGGTAGGTGCAATTTACGTAAGGCCTTAACCTTAGTAGAAACTATTGCTACGGAAAACTTAAACCTTATTACCTTATTCTGCCTACTTGAAAATAAGGTAATAAGGTTTAGAGTAGTTTAATAAAGAATTTACTCTACTAAGGTTTAAGCCTTTGAAATAAAATTAGAAATTAAAATCAGACCCACTCCAAACCTCATAGAGCCGCTAATGCTCTCATTCATATTTCCTTCTCACAATGAAACTATTGTCACTCCACTAAAGGCAGAGGAAATAGCGAAACGATTTGCTCGCGCAACAAACAATCGCCTACCCGCCAATCGTGAACATCTTTTTTCGGGCTGGGTGAAAGAAAATCAGTTCGTGATTTCGCTGAAGGTAACTCGCCCTAATAATTATTTGCCTCGTGTATCTGGTCAGATCGAATCAACTTCTTCTGGTAGTATTTTATTTTTGCGCTCGCAGCTTTTCCCTACCACCAAGATGTTTATGATGTTTTGGTTTCTGTTTATCTTCTTGGGAGGTTTGGTAGTTGGGTTTCAATCTAAAAATTGGTTGTATCTATTGGGTGGTTTTGCATTGATAGGGTTTATTTACTGGATTGTGTGGTCTAATTTTACTATTCAATATCGGCATACGCGGAAGGCGATTGAGCAAGCTTTGAATTGAAATGATAAGTTAAAAATTCACCAGCTCTCTTCGTACTGGCATCGGCCAGGGATAGAAGTGGAAAGCCCCGCGTCAGCATGAGGCGTAGGCTTTTGTATACCGCGGGGCTTGGAACGGATAGCCCGGTGCCACTGCGCCTCGCGTGGCAGGCCGCACCTTCGCTAACCATCTTCGCTAAAGCTACGATAGTTGAAACAGCTACGGTGGGCAAGCCGCCAATAAAAACGGGAAAAGTCTTGCTTTGAGATCAAACTATTTTTTCTAAGTACTGAGCGAAGTAGTAACTTTAGCCTCCATTAAAAAATGATGAGAGACGTAAGAGTACGATTTGCCCCGAGCCCTACGGGTGCTTTGCACATTGGGGGGGTGCGTACGGCCCTTTACAATTATCTGTTGGCGCGCAAGCACAATGGCACCATGATTTTGCGCATTGAAGACACCGATCAAACACGCTATGTGCCGGGTGCGGAAGAGTATATTTTAAAATCATTGGAATGGGCGGGTATTCAGATTGATGAAGGTGTGGGCAAAGGTGGGCCTCATGCTCCTTATCGGCAGTCGGAACGAAAAGCGATTTACAAACAGTATGCACAAAAGTTGGTGAGCGATGGAAATGCTTATTATGCTTTTGATACCGAGCAAGAAATTGAGGCGATGCGTGAGCGACTCAAAGCGCAAGGCGACCCGAATCAACAGTATGGCAGCGGCTCGCGCATGCAAATGAAAAATTCGTTAACGCTATCGGAAGATGACGTAAAGAAAAAATTAGAGGCTGGAGAACAATATGTGATTCGATTGAAAGTACCTGTCAATGAAGAAATCCGTTTGACGGATTTGATACGTGGAGAAGTGGTTGTCAATGCTGCGCAGATAGATGACAAGGTGCTGATGAAATCGGATGGCATGCCCACGTATCATTTGGCCAATGTGGTGGATGATTACCTGATGAAAATATCTCATGTGATTCGTGGAGAAGAGTGGTTGCCATCTGCACCACTTCATGTATTACTTTACCAATTCTTAGGTTGGAAAAATGAAATGCCACAATTCGCGCACTTGCCTCTGTTGCTAAAGCCTGACGGCAATGGAAAGCTGAGCAAGCGTGATGCGGACAAAATGGGCTTCCCGATTTTTCCGCTTAATTGGAATGACCCTACTACAAATGAACTATCGACAGGATTTAAAGAGCGTGGTTTCTTGCCCGAAGCATTGATTAATTTTTTGGCTTTCTTGGGATGGAACCCTGGCACAAAGCAAGAAATTTTTTCGCTGCAAGAATTGGTTGACGCCTTTTCGATTGAGCGCATCGGCAAAGCGGGCGCAAAATTTGATATTCAAAAAGCGCAGTGGTTCAACCAACATTATCTACGTGGTAAGTCGAATGAAGAATTGGCAAGCTACTTATTATCGTACTTGAAAACAGAAAGTATTGAATACCCTCATGAAAAGGCTGAAAAAATTTGTGCCGCATTGAGAGAACGCATTACCTATCCGCAAGATTTGTGGGAGCAAGGAAAGATTTTCTTCCACGCCCCGAAGACGTTCGATGAGCAAATCGTTTCAAAGAAATGGAACGATGACGCAGTGAAAGTTCTGAGTGCATTTAAAGAGGATATCAAAGTTTTGAAAAACCTTTCGGCTGATGCTGCTAAAACTACTTTAGAAAGTGTGACCGCAAAATTAGGAATTAAGACAGGGCAAATCCTTCAAGTATTGCGCATGTCGTTGACAGGTGGAGCCTCTGGGCCTGACTTGATGATGACGATGGAAATTATTGGGGCGGATGAAGTAGCCAAGCGGATTGGTTTTGCATTAGATAAGTTAGGAATTAGGCATTAGGCCTTGGGCATTAGGTATTGGGCACTAGGGCGATACACGAATAAAAAATATTTTCCAAACTAAGCATGGCAAAGAAAGAAAATTTATCTACCAGCAAGTCGAGCAAAAAACAAGGGAAGCCACGCGTGCACAAAGAGCTTAGCGGTTTTGAGGTTTCGATCGATCAGTTTGGAGAATTGAAATCCAACATGAATATCGAGAAGATCAATTCGTTTTTGGATAAAAATGTGGATGACAAGAAGCTATTGGAGAAGGAAGAAAAGGAACGGGCAAAAAAATCTAAAACAAAAAAATAATTTATATGCCAACCTCACATGTTATCGATTATCAAATCAAAGGCGAGAGCATCCAAATTGTAGAAGTAGAGCTCGACCCAACAGAAACCGTAATTGCCGAAGCTGGTGCTATGCTTTTCATGGAAGAGGGCATTCAGTTTGAAACCAAAATGGGCGATGGCTCAAACACGAGCCAAGGCCTGTTCGATAAATTACTTTCAGCAGGAAGTCGATTGCTTACAGGCGAGTCTTTGTTTATGACTCATTTTACAAACAGAGGAAACAAAAAAGCTAAGGTTGGATTTTCGGCACCCTATCCCGGCACAGTCATTCCTATTGACTTATCAAAAAGCCCTGGACGCGAATTGGTGGTACAAAAAGACGGATTTCTATGTGCTGCTTTTGGAACTAAACTTTCTATTGTTTTCAATAGAAAAATTGGAGCTGGCTTAGTGGGCGGAGAAGGTTTCATCTTGCAAAAACTACAAGGAGACGGATTGGCTTTTGTCCATGCAGGCGGCACAGTAATCGAACGAACTCTCAATAACGAAACATTGCGCGTGGATACTGGCTGTGTGGTTGCGTTTGAATCACAAGTTGATTTTGATGTAGAAACAACTGGTAGTTTAAAGTCGATGGTATTTGGTGGTGAAGGGATATTCTTGGCCACACTTAAAGGCTCTGGCAGAGTATGGCTACAATCTATGCCAATCAGGAAATTAGTACAGGCATTAGCTCCTTACGGAAGCAATAGTCGGAAAGAAAGCTCTTCATTATTAGGGGGGCTATTGGAAAGTTAAGCCTCTATGGCAAATGGTGTGGATCATTAGGAAAAGCTAAATTAATCTGATATCATTTAGGCGAGTATTTAACCTTAGTAACAATTATCAGCAACAAAATACCCAACCTTACCTTGTTTTAGAGAGTCATAATAAGGTAATAAGGTTGGGGTGGGTTCGTAGAATCATTTTTTCTACTAAGGTTAAAGCCAACACGAGAATCAATAATTAAAATCTTTTCCCAAAAAACATCATAGAGTTATAGTTTAAATTGCCCTCGAATTTTTGCGTTCATGAAAAAAATAAAAATAGGATTGATCCGCGAAGGAAAAATACCGCCCGACAAGCGGGTAGCCTTTACTCCATTGCAGACGGAGGAAATCGAGCAACGCTTCCTTCACGTAAAAGTAGTTTGCCAGCAAAGTGAGGTGAGGTGTTTCAAAGATATTGAATACAAAGAACTGGATATTGAAATAGTAAGTGATGTTAGTGATTGCGACATCCTCATGGGAATCAAGGAAGTACCCATCCCCAATCTGATTGCAGAAAAAACGTACCTTTTCTTTTCTCATACATTGAAGAAACAACCTTACAATAGAAAATTATTGCAAGAGGTCTTGAAGAAGAAGATTCGATTGATTGACTACGAAACGCTGAAAGACAACCAAGGTAATAGGCTGGTGGCTTTTGGTCGCTTCGCGGGAATTGTGGGGGCGTACAATGGGTTGTGGGCTTATGGGCAACGGCATCATCTTTTTACATTGCGCAGAGCCTTTGAATGCTTTGATGTGAACGACCTGAAGCTAGAGTTGCGCAAAGTAAAATTACCTGCGATCAAAATAGCATTAACTGGGGCCGGTCGCGTGGGTAAAGGTGCTATGGAAACGCTTGACACGGCTGGTATACGTAAAGTAAACGTTCAGGATTTTTTGACACAAACATTTAGCGAGCCTGTCTATACACAATTAAGCAGTGCTGATTATCACACACGAATAAAGGGAGGCCATTTCAATCGAGAAGAATTTCATCAGCATCCAGAAGGGTACCAATCAAACTTTAGTGCATTTACTAAGGTGACCGATATTCTTTTAGCTGGGGCTTTTTGGAACCCAAGTGCGCCCAAGTTATTCACTCAAGAAGACATGATTGCAAAAGATTTTAAAATGCAAGTCATTGCAGATATCACTTGCGATATAAATGGTTCGATACCTAGTACTAAAAAAGCAAGCACTATTGTCGATCCTCTTTATGATTACGATCCGCAAGCAGATGCTATCTTGCCACCTTTGAGCAATCAAAAGAATATTACTGTAATGGCCGTAGATAACTTGCCTTGTGAGTTACCCCGAAGTGCTTCTGAGGAATTTGGTCGTGACTTAATTGATCGGATTTTAAAACCTTTGCTAGTAGAAGATACGGAAGGAATCATTGCTCGCGCCACGATGGCGGAAGACGGAAAACTCACCGAGCGATTTTCTTATTTACAAGATTACGTTGACCAAATTGAATCCTAATCATGTTTTTATATAATGTAACCGTAGGCATCGACAAAGAGATTGAACAGGAATGGCTCGTGTGGGTAAAAGAAAAATACATACCTACCGTTTTGGTAACAGGAATGTTCAAGGAATCAAAAATATACCGGGTAACTACACATGATGATGAACACTCTGTCTCTTACAGCATCCAGTTTTTTGCCACACAAATTGAACATGTAGTCCAGTACCTTGACGAGCAAACTAACGGAATTATTGAAGAGCACCGACTACGGTTCAAAGATAGGCACGTAGTATTCAATACGCTCTTAGAGGAAGTGTAGGGTTTTAGACTTTGGCATTTGAGGCTTGGGCATTGGGGCTTGACCAGGACATTGATCAAAAAATTTACTGTTGCTTGAGGAGCCTTTCTATATCGGAAGCCTCGAGATTACAGTTGACCCACTCACTATCTAGCTTTGCGTTGTATTTTTTATAAAAATTAATAGCTGGTTCATTCCAGTCAAGCACTTGCCACATCATACCCGTGCAGTTTTGCTCTAAAGCAAATTTCATGGTGCGCTCGAATAGTTTTTTGCCAATTCCACTACCTCGTTCGCTCTGAGTTACTACGATATCTTCTAAGTAAAGTCTTTTGCCTTTCCATGTAGAATAACGGTAATAATAAAGTGAGATTCCTGTAATAATATTATCACGCTCAGCAACAAAAAATCCATAGATCGGTCTTTCACCAAAGCCATCAACCTCCATTTGCTCAACAGTATTGGAAACTTCGTGAAGTGCCTTTTCATATTCTGCTAATTCCTTTACAAGTGATAAAACTTGAGGCAAGTCTTTTTTTCTTCCTTCGCGAATGATTATCATATCAAATAGTATTAAACAAAAAAGGCTCTGGTTAAACCAGAGCCTTTTGATAATTAAATTCTTTGTTAGTACTCCCAGAGGTTATGTTCTTTCTCCATCAAGTGCATCTCTTCTTCCCAGCGAGCAAATACCGACTCACCATATGCCCTACCATTGCTCTCATAGACTTGCTGAATACTCCTGTCATCTGGATTTTCAACTTTATCTATTATGCCATGGAACAATCTTAGCTTGAAGGCATCTGTAAAAGTTTTATTTTCAGAAGGATTGTATCGATTTCTCCACTGCACTTTATCTCTCTCATCTAGATTTTTACTATGGGCTGCCTTCTCAACTAATTTGTAGAAATCCTTATAGTAAATAAAAGCAATTGGGTTGATATCTGTTGACCCGGATTTCTGAGCTAAAATACCGATGTACTGTATATCATAATACAACCTTGAGCGCCTCTTATCAAAAATCATATCCTCAATAAGAGTGATAGCAACAATCTGTGATGGTTGATAAATCTCTGTCTGACTACTCGTCAATTCCCACCACTGGTTATCTGTTGGCGCGTGAGCTACGTTGTCATTACGCATTGATTGATAATTCTTCCCGCCATAAAAGGCTGTCTCATTAGTGAAATACGATTTCTTGCCATCATAAGGAGGTTCTTGCACAGCCTGATTGCTTACCAAAATTTCTGCTGGGGCTTTTACGTTTTTAACTGAATCATCATAAGCAGCAAGGCTTCCGTTCTGAATACTTTTAATCAGAAAGACAGCGATATCAGACTGAGCTGACTTAAAAGCAGCATTTTGTTTCTCTTTTAAATCAACCGTGCGCCAAATACGGAAGCGATAGAGCTGTTCGTAAAAAGGTATTTTCTCGGTTGAGTTTGGGTTAAAAATAGTATCCTGCTGAGCAAAGCCAGAAAGTACCAAGCCAAAAGACAATACGATTAAAGATGTTATCCTCATTTTCATTTTTCTTATCTACCCATTATATATGAGCCTTCCAATTTAGCATTGACTGGCTTGTTATCTGCATCTCCCGGATCCCAAGTAGAACGAACTACTTGAACATTGAATATCGAAAAGCTATCACCAGGACGTAATCCATACTTAGTTAATTCTATGGTTCCAGAACTCAATGTGATTGGTGTCTTACCTGTTATCTGCAAAACCATACTTGTAATTCTATAGCCTGCATCCTTCTGATTCTGTCTCTTAAACGTTTCATCTGCTATGTCTGGGACAAACTTCGCAATTGAAGTTCCTGGAGGTATTCCTTTTTTAATATCGTACTCACCATTACCTACCATCAACTTACCTGATGGCTTAGGGACATCTTTAGCTTTGAACGATTTCACTTCAATTTGAGATCCATTCACATTAACCCGTACGTCCATTTGAGGACGTGTTGGAAT
Organism: Cyclobacteriaceae bacterium; assembly: GCA_046155095.1. Classification (GTDB taxonomy): domain Bacteria; phylum Bacteroidota; class Bacteroidia; order Cytophagales; family Cyclobacteriaceae; genus ELB16-189. Next base: position 115,334 of record JBJXEB010000075.1, on the reverse strand, counting down.
CAAAACGAATTTACCCGCACCTTGTTGTACAACCTTGCCTTGATCTGGTGAAACACTCAAGGAAATTCCAGAAGCTTCTTCCAAACCTTGCACACTTACCGACATTTCATTACCGCAATCTAAATACAAAGTGCTCGCACTTTCAGATTCAAACTTCGCAACTGGCTTGGCCACTTTATATTTAATTATATCTTCAAAAGGTTTACCCTTCAAATTGATCTTTACTCTATATGTCATGTCTGCTAAACCATTCTTATCATAGTTACCAGCAGAGGCACGGAATTTAATCTTGCCCATTTTGATGCCTGTAGATGGATCCGTCTCAATTGGTAACGCTCCATTATTCATAAACATCTCAGGATTCTCTCCAGAAGCAGCAGCGGCAATAAACAAATCCGCTTTGTATTCTTGGCCAGCCACCAAGATGCTTCTCTCAGGACGCACCATTGGAACTGTTTTATCAAATTTGATTTGTACTCCTTCTGCAATGGCATTTAATGAATCCAATGCCGCACCTTCATACTCAAGAACTTCAGTTTGCATCTGGCTCACAGTAGCTACAGCTGCCATCGTAGGAACTCCTTCAAAAGAAAAATTCAAGAAATCCTTTTCAGTTTGATGGGTATCATTTTTAAATGCTTCATAATCAACCGCCTTTTTGGTCAGCTTCTGAAACGGAACTTTCAATCCCATGATTTTATTCAACTCAACAACAAAAACGTTCAAATTCTTTTCATATTCTAATCCAGTCTCTGGTTTGCGGCTGTCGAGCATTAGCTCTTCAGAACGAACTGTATTAGTAACCAACTCTTCGCCTTCAATAGCTTTGCCATCTGGTTCCGTTCTCATTTTTTTCTTAGTAGCGTCCAAAGAGGCAATCGTTTTCTTGGCTAGCTCTCTCACAAGCTTCGCTTTTTCTTGCGCCTCTTTCACTTTTGCATCGCTACTGGTCGAACCTGAAATGGCCCCTAATTTTTTCTCGTTTTTAGCATCGTTCTCGCCAATTAAACCAAGCAAGGTTTCATCAATGATCGCGAATTTTTGAAGCACGGCATTGCTTACGTTCAATGCCAACAAGGCGGTAAGCACGAGGTACATCATGCCTATCATCTTTTGCCTGGGTGTTTCTTTACCACCTGCCATGGTTATTCAGTTTTAGTTAGTAGTATAAATCAGACCCGTTTCAATTAGTTTCCGCTGCCTTTCATGGCAGTGAGCATGCTTCCGTAAACTTTGTTCAAGGAAGTAAGGTTATCTGTCAACTTGCCCAATTCTGCTGTGAACTTAGCGGTGTTATCGCCTGTCTTAGCCAAACCTTGCATAGCACCTGTTAAGCTTTCATAGTATTTGTTCAGGCTCTTCACATGCGTATCAGCATCTTTCAATTCCATTTCATACACTGTATTAAGAGCAGTTAAATTCTTAGTTACCTTCTGTACTTGGCTGTGGTACTCACTTGTATCTTTAGAAGCATCTGCCATTGCACCTACTGCTTTCATAGCTGTGCCGTAAGACTTGTTCATCTCCATTAATGAAGAGGAAGCAGCTTGCACATTTTTAGCATAATCATTGGTGGCTACTGCCGCATTTGATAGGCTGCTCATTTGAGAAGCTGAAGTAGCAAGGTTGGTTAAGCCTTTACCTAAATTGTCTAGTAAGTTTTGATCAACCTTTGCGGTTTTCAACATCTCATCAATTTTCAATAGAGGCGACTCACCACCAGCAGGGCGGTTGCTGATGCGGGTAGCCACTTGGTTTACAGGAGCTTCATAGTCTTCTGCCAATTCAGGGTAAACCTTAGACCAATCTGCTTCGGCATGTTTCGGCTCGAATGCACTAAGAAAAAATATTACTGCCTCGGTACCAAGACCAAGAATTAGCATTTCGTTTGCTCCTTGCCAGTGCTGAATTTTAAACAATGCGCCAACAATTACAACCGCTGCACCAATACCGTATACTTTGGGCATAATGGTTGCAAAAATCAAATCTGTAAATCCGCCTTTTTTCTTTGCCATGGTTATTTTAGATTAGGTTAAGTCTGGGTTTTTTTATAAATATAAGAGTAGTTTTCAATTATTGAAATTCTGTGCCTGATGAACGGCCCAAATTTGTCATCGCACAACGGAAACCAATATATGCACGCGTTGAATCTTTGTACTCATACGTTCTTGTGCCAGTTTCTAAGTAATATGCTACATCTTTCCATGAACCACCCCGAATCACCTTTCTAGCATTAAACTTTTCTTTGGAATTGCCCTCTTTATCGTAGGCATTCTTATCGATGAACTGAGGATTTAAATCCCATACTGTTGGCACAGATACAGGGCTGAAGTCATCCAAACACCACTCAGAAACATTACCCGACATATCCACCAGGCCATAATCATTAGGGAAATAAATGCCAACTGGCGAGGTATATGCAAAACCATCATCAAAATAGTTTCCGCGACCTGGCTTGAAGTTCGCAAGCATACAACCTTTAGAGTTACGGATATAAGGATTACCCCAAGGATACTTGTTCATATCACGGCCTCCACGTGCCGCATATTCCCATTCTGCCTCAGAGGGAAGACGAAAAGACGGCATGGGTGGCTGGCCTCCGTTTACTTGACGCCATTCGTTCAGGAAGGCTGATCTCCACTTACCAAAGAAATTGGCAGCTGCCCAACTAACGCCTACTACTGGATAATCTTGATAACCTGGATGTTGCCAGTAGTAATCAACCATTGGGTCACCCATGTGATGGGTGAAATCTTTCATCCAAACAGTGGTGTCAGGATAATATTTAGCCATGAATTCTTGCTGACTCACAGCGGGGAAGTTTGTGAGCTGTGCTCCACCTTCTGCGCCCAAGAAGAATGAGGTGAATTGCAAATACTCATCATTGGTAATCTCTGTTTCATCCATGAAAAGAGGGCCGATGGTTATCTGCTTGTTAAAGTTGATCTGTGTTGAGGCAGGATCTTCGTCAGCCTGACCCATGTGGAACGTTCCGGCTGGGATGGGTACCATACCATACGGAATCACCATTGACCAACCTTGCTTCCGCTCGATAGTAGATTGACCTACTACTTCGCCTTGGGCATCGCCCTTACCTTTTTTTCCTCCGATACCCAACAGACCACAGCTTTCGACAATAGAAGCCGTTGCCAAGATTAATGCATAGTACAGAACTTTCTGAGAAACGATTTTCTTCATAGGTTTTTTGTTAGTCTACCTTCGTTTAGTTAGTTAGTCTCCTAACGAACGGATTCGAAAGTTATTCTTTTTCGCCTTTTAATTAAACACTAAGCCCCCAAATTCAACAAATTCTTAAAAAAACCAAAATTATTTTTGTTTTAGTGCCTATAACGGGGCGTCCGGACTACTTTTTTACCGCTACCAGGATTGACTGGGAGTTCGTAAGTCAACATTAATTCGTGAGAAGTAGCTTGTTTTGCAGCTTGATTCACTATTACATAATCAAGTGCATAGCCCAATTTGAGGGATTTATCTTTTAACAAGCTATAACCCAAAAGTAAAATTGCGGCCTCAGAGGAGCGGAAAGACAAACCTCCCCACATGGTATCTTTGAAGTAAGCTATCCCACCTAGATTGACGTTGGTCTCTGCTAGATCCGTTGAGATCAAAGTCATAAACTGAAACTTAAGATCAAAGTTAACTTCGTGGAAATAACCGCCCGTTAAATATAAGTGTGGCTGCAAAGCATTCCTTAAATTTTGAACTCCAAAATCAAAAGAAGACTTTAATAAGTGATTTGCACTAATGCCCACATAGTATTTTTCCTTTCTCCAAAATGCTCCTATAGCTACATCCGGCCTAATCTGCGACTCAACTCCTCTTCCTTCTAATAGGGGGTCATTTGGATTGGTTGCCCTGTACTGTCCAAAATCAACTGTCTGTGAAAACATTCCAACTCTTACCCCCACGCTAAGCTTGCTATTCTTAATACCTAAGTGGTAAGCATAAGAGGCTTGTGCTTCTAAATTGTTTTGAGGTCCTAATTTATCGTTAGCTATATAAGCACCAAAACCACTGTTTAGCTTAAATATAGGTGCCGTAATAGATATTAGTTGAGTTGTAGGGGCTCCACCTCTGTCATAAGTTCCGTTATAACCAAGCCATTGGGTGCGTGCTAAGGCCGTAAGCTTTGTTACACCCTCTACGCCAGCGAAGCCTGGGTTATAATAGAGTGTGTTGAACATGTATTGGGTAAATTGTGGATCTTGTTGCGCATACAACTTTACCCCCAAGCTCATTAACAATATGCAGATAAAGACAACTTTCTTCACAACTTTCTTTTCAAAACAGACTTAAAGATAAACCAAATAAATGCAAACTGGCAAATCCACGTAATTAAAGTGTAATAAAATCTAACCCTGACTAAAAACGTAAGGGTGAAGCCTTTATTTAATACCGTTCGCCTTTTTAATATAGAGTTCCAGTGCGCCAGTCATAGACGGTGCATTGGGCAATGGTGCCTCGATGTCTAAAAATAATCCAGCATCCTTCACTGCCTTAGCGGTGGTAGGCCCAAAAGCTGCCAACCGTGTGCTGTTTTGTTTAAAGTCAGGGAAGTTGACAAAAAGGGAATTGATGCCAGAAGGACTGAAAAAAGCGAGGATATCATAATACACGTTCTTTAGATCGTTCAGGTTGGCCGCCACAGTGTGGTTGATGATGGCCTCAGTAAAATTGTAGCCGTTCTCTTTCAAAAAATCAGGGATGTCGCTCTTGCGGATATCAGAACAAGGGAAGAGAAACTTTTCGTTCTTGTGCTTCTTGATGATCTCCAACAAGTCTTTAGTGTCTTTTAAACCTGAGAAAATTTTTCGCTTGCGGATGACAATGTACTTCTGGAGATAGTTGGAGGTCTGGTCAGAGATGCAGAAGTACTTCATATCGGCAGGCATTTCTAATTTAAGCTCCTGGCAGATGGCAAAGAAATGATCCACCGCATTGCGACTCGTGAAAATAATGGCGGTATGTTGGAGTATCTCTACTTTCTGTTTGCGGAATTCCTTGGCTGGCACTGGCTCTACTTGAATAAATGGACGGAATTCAATCTTCAAATTAAACTTTTCTGCCAGCTTGAGGTAAGGTGAGTTTACATCGGTGGGGGCATCCTGTGTGACCAAGATGCTCTTTACTTTTCGCATCCTGTCAGTAGCAGTTTCAGTCATAGCAACACGTATCGGGTTGGGGCTCAATAGAAAAACACCTTAACCAAAATCATCAACGGGATAATTTCGGATGCGCAAAGGTAGGAAAATAAATGAAAAAAATGGAAGGGCATCTTGGCCAATAATTTGAAATACATGAGGGCAGTGCCCAATATGAAGACGAGGGAAAGAATGGTAAGCAAATGGAAAAAATAATTCTCTTGCCGAACGCCCATAACGAAATAAATGGTGCAAATAGCCGCCAGCAAGCACACTGAGGTTAAAATGATTCTCACAAAATTAAAAAACTGCAGGCTCACCGTATCGCGAAAGTCGAACAAAGCGCTTAGCAAAACAAGCCAAAGCAACTTTATCAACAACAATCCAAAAATCAGTACCGACAAAATCATCCATTGCCAAAACCCTTGCCCGGTAGAGTGGATAGGAAAAAAATTTATTAAAGAGACTTGCTGTCCCATAAAATGCAATGAGATCAATAGCATTAGCGCCAAGAAGAAACTGCCATAAAGATAGATGAGCAAGTTCACGCTGGACGCAATGCGCAATGTAAGCGTGCTTTCGTCACGGTTTTGAAAGGAGAACAATTTCATCACATCTAAGTAATCAAACGTTAACGCAGGATTAGTGCGTAAAAACAAAACAAAGCATACTATTAATATAAGAGTAGCAAGAATGGTGAAATCCAAAAAATAATTTCCTTTTCTAAATGGAGCCTCCAGTTTGCTGCCAAATTGGGTTTTTTCAATGCTTGTATGGATTTGATGGACTCCACGCGGTGCAAATACACCAACAAAAAATTGAGGTGAATAAATTTTTGATAGGCTATCAATGGAGAACTTAGCTTTGCCATCCTTTTGCAAGATCAATTTTGAATTGACAAAAACAGAAAAGGAATGTTTTCCATCAATGGATAAAAAATTGCTCTTCTCTTTTCGGCCATCAACCCAAAAAAAGATAGATGTAGATGATTGATTGTTGAAGGGAGCCCATTGACCTGATTGATAGACGAGCCAATGCTCCTTCAAGTCAACCTGCTGACTACTGGTGACTTCTTGAGCATGGCTTGCCCATGACAACAACCATAGAAGAAAAATAAAGATTCGCCTCACAAAAAAAATATTCCGCAAAAGTACCTGATTAGAATGGCAAATCAATAAAATGGCACAATGTTGATACCTTTGCCCTCACCTCATGGCTGGCCTCTACATCCACATCCCTTTCTGCAAACAAGCCTGCCGCTACTGCGACTTTCATTTTTCTACCAATCAAGAAGGGCGCAAACAATTGTGCGAGGCGATTGCAAAGGAGTTGAGCTTGCAGATTAAGTATCTTGAAGGAGAAAAATTAGAGACGATCTATTTTGGTGGAGGCACACCTTCGCTCCTATCTCCTGATGAGTTGGAAATTATTTTCGCAGCCATTTATAAAAATTATACCGTAGCTGATGATGCAGAGATAACTTTGGAAGCCAACCCCGATGATCTTACCAAAAAAAAACTGAGAGAGCTAAAACTGGCTGGCATCAATCGCCTGAGCATTGGCGTGCAATCTTTCCAAGACGATGTGCTGAAATTTTTTAATCGCGCCCACAGTGCAAAAGAGTCTGTGGAGTGTATTGCGCTGGCGCGCGATGCGGGGTTTGCTAACTTAAGTTTGGATTTGATTTACGCTGTGCCAGATCAAGATTTAAACCGATGGAGAAAAAATATTGAGCAAGCAATTGCTTTGAAGCCCGAACATATTTCTGCTTACTCCTTAACGATCGAAGAGAAAACGGCCTTTGGCCAATGGCAGAAAAAAGGAAAACTGAAAGCTGTGGGTGAAAATGAATCAGCAGCAGACTTTGAATTGTTGATGGACGTGCTCATCACAAACGAATATGAGCATTACGAGATTTCCAATTTTTGCAAGCCTGGGTTTTATTCCAAGCACAACACCAGTTATTGGAAACAGAAAAAGTATTTGGGCGTTGGCCCTAGCGCGCACTCTTACAATGGAGATAGTCGACAGTTTAATATCAGTAATAACCAACTCTACCTAAAGTCTATTGGCAATGAGCTTGTGCCTTTCGAAAAGGAAGTCCTTACCAGTGAAAATAAGATCAACGAATATATTTTCACCACACTGCGGACTCAATGGGGCTGTGACTTTTCTTATTTGGAAACACAGTTGGGCTATCGTCAAAACAAACGCTTGTTCCAACAACTAATAGATCAGCAGTTATTGACATTGCAGGGCTCGGTTGCGCTGCTTACACGAAAAGGAAAGCTCTTGGCCGACCAAATAGCTACCGATCTTTTTGTTTCTTCTTAAAAACTGATGTTACGCAAATACCTAAACGAATAAGTTTTCGACAAGCTCAAACTGACAACGCGTAAGCCCAAACTGACAACACGGTTATTTTGCGTAACATGAATTAAAAAAACTCAAGTAAAATCAAAATAGAATTGCTACTTTTCTGCCATGACTGAGGAAGAGAAACGGGTGTACATGTTACTGAAGGCGGTGATCTTCCATTACCATGGATTGGACGAACCAGAGAGAATTGATTTGGAAGAAACTTCCGCAAGACTAAACGCTGCGGTAGAACTCAAATGGGCACTTGACTTTATTGCCAAAGACTACCTGACTTCTTTTGATAGGGCGCGCGCCTACCTCAACGAGATTATTGGCGATTATACCAAAGAAAAGCGCATCGAGCTTATTAATATGGTGTGGCAGGCCAACAACCTAAAGGGCTACGTAACCGAAATGGAAGCCACCGCCATGCTCAAACTCGCCAAAGACTGGAGTGTGGAGAAGGAATTGATTGAGTTGGTGTTGAAATAGTTAAGGGCATCTCTAAAAACTCTAGTAGTACTGTCAGACTGAGCTTGTCGAAGTCGGTTTATATAGCACGAAGACCAATAAAGAGGTTTCGACAGGCTCAACCTGACAGAGTTTTTAGAGATGCCCTTAAGTGAATGATAGTTCAGATAGCCAGTTTTCGACAAGCTCAAACTGACAACGCGGGTTATTTTGCATAACACCAGAAATCAAAGCGACATCATATCCTTAAACTTTGCTGCTTGCCTGCGACTCACTTCCACTTTATCGCCACCCTTTAACTTTACCATCAGGCCACCGTTGAACCAAGGCTCGATCCCTTCTACCCAACTCAAGTTGACAATGTGCTTGCGGCTAGCGCGGAAGAAAGCACGCTCATCTAGTTTTTCGTCCAGTGCATTTAATGATTTGTGAATCATCGGGCGATTGGTGTCAAAATATACTTTGATGTAATTGCCATCTGACTCGAACATGCGCACGTTGGCTAGACTGACAAACCAACAACGCTCGCCATCTTTCACAAATACTTGATCCTCCAATCCTAGTTTTTTGTCGCCTAATCTTCCTGTTTTGATTCGCTCTTTCTCCATCACTTTGTGTACTGCCTCGCTGAGGCGCTCCGCTACAATGGGCTTGAGTAAATAATCTAACGCATTCACTTCAAAAGCCTTCAGTGCATGTTGATCATACGCTGTGGTGAACACTACCATCGGTGCGGAGTCCAATGACTCTAATAGTTGAAAACCTGTGCGACCCGGCATTTGAATATCCAGGAACAGCAGATCTGGATTGAGTTCTTCAATCATCTTTTCGGCTTCATCGGCATTCATGGCTTCGCCTACTATCTCTATCGAAGGGTGTGCCTCCAATAAACTCATCAACTCTTTTCGCGCCAAGCGTTCGTCATCAATTATCAATGCTTTCATCTTACTTATTTATGTATTATGTAAATGTGGAATGCTTATTTCAGTTAAAACAAAATTATCTTTCTCATTGGTAATCTTAAAATGGGCGGCATCGCCATATAAAAGTTTCAAGCGCTGAATAGTATTGGAAAGCCCAAGGCCAGCATACGTTTCATTGCCGTTTACGTAATGTCCGCTGTTTCGGATGCGTATTTTCAATTCATCGTCAATAATTCTTGTGGAAACTTGTATCACACCTCCTTGGGTTAGCTTGGAAATACCGTGCTTCACGCCATTCTCCACTAATGTTTGTATCATCAACGGAGGAACAAGAAAATCGTTGGAGCCAGGGGCAATATCAAATTCTGTATTCAATCGTTCTTCAAAACGAATGCTCTCTAGGCCAAGGTAATCTTTCACCATTTTCATTTCATCATCAAACTTGGTAAGCCCACGTTTTTCGGTGGTGAGGGAGCTACGCAAAATATTGGATAACTGATTGATGGCCTGTTTGGATTTTTGTGGGTTCTCATCCACCAGTGCTCGGATACTATTAAGTGCATTGAAGATGAAGTGAGGGTTTAGCTGAGACTTTAAATTGTTGAGTTCAATCTCTTTTACGGAAGCCTCGTACTTGAGTGATGTATTGTATCGTTCCACGTAGGTGTAAATAAAGTAGAGTGTTGACCAAAGAAAAAAAATGAAGGCATAGTAAAAAGTTCCGATTGAAAAAGTAAATAGGTCAAAGGCCGTTTCCCTTTTGAACAAACCCAGCGGCACCGAAACCGGAATGCGTAGCAAATACATGATAGCACCTAACACAAATACGGAAGCCAGCACCCTAGGTATCAATTTAGAAAATCTTAGGTTGAGCCACTTCCATTTAATAATAGTGTGGCGAAAGAGATGTGTTGCCAATAAGCAAAACAAGGATTCATAGCTGATGAAAATGACTCGTTCAGCTTGAACGCCTTCCTTTCCAGAAGCCAAAATGATAGCTACAATCTGCACACTCTCATAAAGTGCCCAGCCACCAATTTGCATACTCCAATAAAGTCGATTCTTGTTGTTGATCATTTGAATTGCAAAAATAACAATTCAAGTTAGAGGATGGCAAGGAGTTACATTAGTGGTAATAGAGTTGCTCGAACCCGCCTGTCGCAGAAAATTTGCCCCGTGGTGGTGTGATTTTACAGGTTAGTCAATTTTTATACCTTTGGGTATTATACTACTTGGTATAATACTGTTTAGTATAATTCCATAACCAGACGAAATATGGCAAACTCTCCTTTCATATATGGAAATACGGTAAGTAACGGCTCGTTTACCAACAGGGAAACAGAAGTAGAAAAATTGCGCGGTAACTTACTCAGTGGTATCAACACAATGATCATCTCTCCACGAAGATAGGGCAAGTCATCGCTGGTGGAAAAAGTGATTGGCGAAATCCGCAAAAAGGAAAAAAACCGTAAAACCGTCATCATCGATCTTTTTTCAGTGAGTAGTGAAGAGGAGTTCTTAGAAACCTTTGCGCGCGAGGTGGTAAAGGCATCTTCAGGGAAATGGCAGGAATGGATGATGAGCGGTTCTGATTTTTTTAAAAAACTGATCCCTAAAATCAATATAGGGGTTGACCCCACCACAGATTTTAATCTCGGTTTCGATTGGAAAGAATTAAAAAATCATAGCGATGAGATCTTGCAACTCCCCGAAACCATTGCTCAAAAAAAAGGAATAAAGATGATCATCTGCTTAGATGAGTTTCAAAATATTTCATCGTACAGCGGGTTTGAAAACCTGGAAAAGAAACTGAGGGCAAGCTGGCAACGACAAAAATCAGTTACCTACTGCCTGTATGGCAGCAAGAGGCATATGATGGAAAATATATTTAACAATCCATCCAAGCCGTTTTACCGCTTTGGCGATATCATGCTATTGCAAAAAATAGAAATGCAAAAGTGGGTGCGCTTTATTACTAAAAGTTTTGCCGATACAGGAAAACAAATCCAAGATAAAGAAGCTGCTGCCATAGCCACGCTAATGAAAAATCACTCTTGGTATGTGCAACAGCTCGCTCACTATACGTGGAACCTAACCTCGAAAAAAGTAGGTAGAGCGGAAATAGATAAAGCCATCACAGAACTGATCTATGCCAACTCGCCTCTCTACCAAAAAGAAGTGGAAGCCATCAGCGCTACGCAACTCAACTTGTTGAAGGCTGTGGTAAAAGGCGAAACCCAATTCACCAGCACGTCTGTGATGCACACCTATCAATTAGGCACGCCACGGAACGTAAGCAAGAATAAAACAATGTTGATTCACAATGATTTGATCCAAGAAGTGAACAAAGTCTATGAATTTGTTGACCCTGCCTTTGAGCTTTGGTTCAAGAAACAATTTTTCAATCAATCGTACTTGACAAAGCTATAAGTCAAATAGCGAAGAATTCTTTATCTTTATTCAAAAAAAGACTTTATGCTTACCACTATTAAAGGCATCTATCAAAACGGTCAGATTGTACTGGAAGAAAAACCCACATTTGATGAAGATGCGGAAGTGTTGGTGACTTTCACTAAAATTAAAAATCCAGAAAAAAAAAGTAGAGTTTTTGGCTCTGGGAAGGACTTAGTTATCTATATGGCAGATGACTTTAATGATCCCCTTGATGACTTAAAGGAGTATATGTAATGAATATTTTACTTGATACTCACGCTCTTATTTGGTTCATCAAAGGAGACGATTCTCTTTCAGATAAGGCTAAAGAAATAATTACTAATCCAACCAATCAAATCAGCGCAAGCCTAGTTTCATTTTATGAAATGGCGATTAAGCTAAAAATAAAGAAACTGGATTTAAAGGATGGCTTGGCTCCATTCATTGAGAAAGTTAGAGCAGAAAAGATTGGTATCACTCCAATAAACGAAATTCATATTCTTGCATACGATGCGATACCATTAGTTGAAAATCACCGAGACCCATTCGATAGACTAATCATTGCCACTGCCTCAATCGAAAAAGCATCCATCATAACAATTGATAAGCAGTTTGATCAGTACGATAAATTAGTATCAATCATTTGGTAGCTCTAAATGCTTTCTGATTACTTGCTGTTTCACATATTTGTTCAGCGATTTAAGGATATGCTGAAAACATAGCACCATACTCAATAAAGTAAATAGAGTAGCGAACTCTGTAGTCGGTTACAAACTCAAATGAGTACCGATCATTTTCCTGAAGTGGATAAGGGCTTAACAAATTTGTATTGATCTTTTAGATCAGAGATCTTACCACCCTTTTTGAGATGTTCTTTGATGGCATTCTTATCACCTAACATTTTTTTGAAGATAACCGCTCCTTTTGAGCTAGCGGGTTTTAATATGAGGTAAAAAATAAAAATTAAGAATTTACTTCAATTCTACCTTCAAAAACTTCCCCGTATAGCTCGCTGGGTTTTTAGAAACTTCTTCAGGTGTGCCTTTGGCAATGATGCGCCCGCCTTTTGCTCCGCCCTCTGGGCCTAAGTCAATGATATGATCCGCGGATTTGATCACGTCCATGTTGTGTTCGATCACCAATACTGTGTTTCCTTTGTCAACCAATTTTTGCAACACATCTAACAAATGACTGATATCTTGAAAATGCAGACCAGTGGTGGGCTCATCTAAAATGTAAAGTGTTTTCCCTGTATCGCGTTTAGAAAGTTCAGTGGCCAACTTCACGCGTTGCGCTTCGCCTCCCGAAAGTGTTGTAGCATGTTGCCCTAAAGAAATATAACCTAAGCCTACCTCACCCAAGGTTTGTATCTTTCGCAAAATGCGTGGCAGCTTATCAAAAAAAGTAATGGCTTCCTCCACCGTCATATCCAACACATCGCTGATGGATTTTCCTTTGAAGCGCACTTCCAACGTTTCGCGGTTGTAGCGTTTGCCTTTGCAGGTTTCGCACGGTACATACACATCGGGCAAAAATTCCATCTCGATCAAACGCAAGCCAGCACCTTCACAGGTCTCGCATCTTCCTCCTTTTACGTTGAAAGAAAAGCGACCTGTTTTGTAGCCGCGGATTTTTGCTTCGGGCATATTCGAAAACAAATCGCGGATATCGGTGAACACTCCTGTGTAGGTAGCAGGGTTCGATCGTGGTGTGCGACCAATGGGAGATTGATCGACTTCAATCACTTTGTCGATCAATTTTAGTCCATCAATTTTTTTGTACGGCAATGGCTCTTGCCGAGAATTAAAAAAATGTTGGTTTAAAATAGGAAAAAGTGTTTCATGAATCAGCGTAGACTTGCCGCTGCCTGAAACACCTGTGATGCATACCAATGTGCCAAGTGCAATTTCCAGATCAACATTTTTTAGATTGTTGCCCGTGGCACCAAGCAGAGAAAGACTTTCTCCACTTCCTTTTCTTCGTTGTTTGGAATAATTGATCCCGATTTTTCCGCTGAGATATTTTGCCGTAGTGCTGTCAATTTTTAAAAATGTTTCTGGATCGCCTTCGGCCACAATATGTCCGCCATGTCGACCTGCACCTGGGCCCACGTCAATAATGTAATCGGCTTCGAGCATCATTTCTTTGTCGTGCTCAACAACTATTACTGAGTTGCCGAGATCGCGCAAGTCCTTGAGAGCTTTTATTAATCGCGCATTGTCGCGTGCGTGCAACCCAATGCTTGGCTCATCTAAAATATAAAGCACACCAACTAACTGCGTTCCTATTTGTGTAGCTAGGCGAATCCGTTGCGCCTCGCCTCCACTCAATGTTCTTAGTGGTCTATTCAAGTGCAAATAATCCAACCCCACATCCAACAAAAAGCCAATGCGCTTGCGGATTTCTTTCAACACCTCCACGGCAATTGTATTTTGCTTATCGCTGAGGCGAGTCTCCAATCCATCAAACCATTTTTTTAAAGCATCGATGTTCAACTCGGCCAGCTCTGCAATGTTCTTGCCATCGATTTTGAAATGCAGTGACTCCTTTTTCAATCGCGCCCCATGGCACTCAGGGCAAACCTTAGTGATCGTAAAATCATCTACCCATTTTTTAATTGCGTCTGAGCCTTCGTCTTTTTGTTTTTGAAGGAAGTTAACGATACCTTCAAACTTCGTGTTCCATTCCGTGCCAGGATATTTTACTGAAGGAACGGCAACTGGCATTTCATCGCCATACAATAAAACCTTGAGCGCATCTTTAGGAATATCTTGGATGGGCGTGGTGAGTGTCAGCTTGTATCTTTTTAAGATTGCCTCCACCTTTTTAAAAATCCAGATGTCGCGGTATTCGCCCAATGGCAAAATACCCCCGCGACTGATGCTCAATTTTTTATCTGGTATCACTGACTCTTCCGTGATCTCTTCGATTTGCCCCAGGCCATTGCAAGTTGGGCAAGCACCATAGGGAGAATTGAACGAAAAATTATTTGGTGCGGGTTCATCGTACGACAAACCTGTTTTGGGATCCATCAAAAATTTAGAGAAGTGATGTACTTTATTTTCGTCCCTGCCTGCCGAAGATTTATCGGAGGTAGGTTGCACCATGATTACACCCTTGCCTTCTTTCAATGCAGTGTTGATCGATTGAGCAATTCTGTAACGATCACTTGCATCTGGCACAATGCGATCCACTACAATTTCTATGTCGTGGATTTTAAAGCGATCCAATTGCATCTTGGCAGTGATGTCCATCACCTCGCCATCCACGCGCACTTTGGTATACCCTTGCTTCCTTACCTGAACAAACAATTCTCGGTAATGACCCTTTCTTCCTTTGATGATGGGTGCAAGTACAATTAATTTCTTTCCGCTAAAATTGTTGATGAGTGCATCCAAGATTTGTTCTTCGCTTTGGCGCACCATCTTATCTCCATTCAAATATGAGAAAGCCTCTCCTGCACGAGCATAAAGCAGTCGCATGAAATCATAAATCTCTGTAACGGTACCAACGGTTGATCGTGGATTGCGTGAAGTAGTCTTTTGCTCAATGGAGATTACGGGGCTGAGACCATTTATCTTATCGACATCGGGTCGCTCTAAGTTACCGATGAAGCTGCGTGCGTAGGCAGAGAAACTTTCCATGTACCTGCGTTGGCCTTCAGCATAAATGGTATCAAAAGCGAGGGAAGATTTTCCGCTGCCGCTGATGCCCGTTAGCACTACCAATTTATTTCGAGGAAAGGATACGCTGATATTTTTTAGGTTGTGTTCGCGCGCACCGATGATCTCAATAAAATCGTGGCCAGATATATCTTGGATTTTTTTTGCGGAAGAAGATGCCATGAATAGGTTGCTGTGAAAAGGCAAAGATAGTGTTTAGCCACGAGGTATAGGTTAAGAGTTGCGAGCTATTTGGTTACCCGCTCACCTCTTTTTGCTTGTCGTTCTGTTGCTATCATCTTTCTTTCGCTTTGATGAAAAACTGCGAAGAGGGGTAGTGAAACATCACCACATGATCTTTGAGGAAGTCTCCGCCAATCGAGGCGGAGATAGTAGATTCGCTTTCTCTGTCGGTCGGGACTAAATTACAATCCTTGGGGAAAAATTTGATGTCGCCCAATTGCCAAGAAGAAATCCCTAAATAAAAACCAGTGACGCTACCAGCCAAACCCGTACCGATCTCCTTCTCTAAACCAAGCACGTTAAAATTATTCTTTTTGTTGGCAAAGACCAGAAGCCCCATGGAAGAACCTGTATCGATCAAAGTCTTGGCAAACACTTTTTTCTTTTTGGAAGTGTGGATGGTTGAAATTATTTCAGGGCGCGAGTCAACCAAGCTGAGTTCAATAGTATGAAAATTTTCAAAAGCATCGGCTGGTATTTCGTCATATAGAGTAATGGTACGTTTGGCATAATCGATCTTGATACAAAACCGGATGAAAAGTTCATAGCCGATAATGCCATCAATGCCTGGGATCGCATCCATTAACTCGCTTTCATTTAGTATGACCGCCCCGATACCCTTCCCAGCCACATCGCCTATTTTGATATTGTTAGGAAATGAAAGACTAGCATCCAAGGATTCTGAGTTGCCTCGTCCATTGATTTTTATCTTCCCCTTCACAATGTTCTTGAGCTTCTTAACCTTTTTGCCAAACAGTATCAGTGAACGTGTTCCTGTATCAAGGATGAGATTCAGTTTTATCGTGTCATTCAATTGAGCTGGAATGATGATCAGATTTTTATAGCTATTGAATTTTATCGTGGTGGCAACATGCCCTCGATCAAAATGATAACCGCTCGCTTCCTCGTTGAGAGGCGTGAAGATTGCAAAACTCAAAATCAACAACACGAGCGAGAGCATTGGCTTGTTTTATCCGTGCAAACGGTCGCCAATCGGTAGGGATATACCGAACTATGCCGTAATTTTTAGGAGAAGTAGTACCCTTGAGAAAAGGGTTTCCAATCTTGCTAAGGTTGGAAAACCTGAGTTCAGGCACAAAAAAACCCTGGACGTCTTCCAGGGTTTTTTCCTTAATGTATTGCTTCCTAAACCAAAAGGAAGAAAAATTTACTTGTTCAAAAATGCCACAAATCAAATGAACAATGAACCCTGATAGAGCCGTATTTTAAAATTCAATAAGTAATCCAGAATAGGTTAGCTCTATCTATATAAATTCTTATTGCCCATTCATAAACTCCACCATCCTTTTCAAGTCGGCCTCTCGCCTTGCGCTCAACTTATTGGCTCTAGTAAATTTGCTGAAGGCATCCTTGTTTTTATCGCAAACTGATATCAGGTCTTTGTTGTTCTTGATCTTAACCAGCTTGCCATCAACGGCCGCGTAAAAAGATTCGTGCCTATCTATCTTCTCATCTCTATTGCCTATGGCAAGGGCGGGGTTGTAATCTGGTTTTCTTACTGATAGAATAGTTTTCTTTAGTAATTGGGCTTTACCCTCCACCAATAATTCAACTAACCCTGTCAATTTGATTTCTGTTTGGACAAATTCTCTTGCATTAATAAAATGTGTAGTGCTTCCAGTGACAGAATCAATAGCTAGTATTTTTTTTATCTGGTTGCAGTCCAGCACACGCACTCCTGATTGCGTACTGATTTCAATCCACTCATTCTTCGCATCATATTTTACTCGATACCCTTCTAAGGGTTTTTCTGCTCCATACAATAAAATGGAAGAAATATTCCAATGCTTGGTCAGATAAAAATCCGCTATTGTTTTTCCTGGTGGAAGAGGAATACCAAACATCAAATCGCCCTTGTCAATGCCAGAGCCCATACGTTCCATGGTGTTGGCCGCTTGCAGTTGGTTGGGCAAAGCAGATTGTGCAACTGATACATTTATTGTAGCCAGAAACACTATAGCCAAGGGAATGTTTGATTTTATCTTCATTTTAGTAACGGATGTTAGGCGTTATACCTTCTTGCTGCTATCTCCAAGCCCCAAGTATTAGTCCCATTAATATAAAACTGACAGTCACATAGCCAGCATGAATTAACATATACTTTGTTGTCTTTCTTTCAAATTGTCCGATTACAAATTGTGACATGGCAACCCAGCCAAACCCAGCTAAAAAACCAGCGATTGCCCCCCAGCTTGTTGTCGTTTTGCTGTCATTTAAAAACATGGCGAGATTAAAAGCCATCACAAATGAAAATAGAAAAGTAAGTCCAAATATTTTCGGCATGTTTCCTTTCTTCATGTCTTCATCCGAGAAGTTGTTTTCTCGCATCCATATTTTTCCAAATAAAATGGGCGAATACCACAGCCCTCCAATCAAGAAGTTTGATAAAGTTGCAACTATGATTGCAAACCAATTAAGTGTAGAGATGTCCATAATTTAGAAGTTTTAATTGTTTATCTTTTTAAGAAATGGGTTGATAGAACTAATCTGTATTGTACGCAAGTTGAAATGTATCTATAAAGCCTTGCCAGATTCCAAAGTTTTAACGGCCTGCTCAATCATTCTTTTTGTTTCTTCATTAGGCGCTTGCGCGAGGGCAACCTTGGCATATTCTAGTGCTTTCTTCAGATCGCCCATGGCAGAGTAGCCGCGCATCAGGCCGCCATTGGTAGGCCACGCTCCTTTATTTTTCTCGTAATTTTTTTTGAAGATAGCCATGGCTTCTTTTACTCGTTTTTCATTGAGCAGTTGGCGGCCGTACATGTGCATCTCCATGGTGGTGGCATTCACTAAAGCCGTTTGCATGATCTGTTCCCCTTCTTCTTTTTTATTCAACTTAATGAGTAAGCCCGCCTTGGTTGATAGCGCACTAAACGTATTGATGCGGCCAAAATTAGGATCTACCACTACATTGATCCACGCCAATGCCTGTTCATAATTTACATTATTGCTCAAACACCAAGCCGCTGCGGCCTCTAAGCTAGGAGGATCAAAGCCCATGACGCCACTTAACTGCGAACGAATAGACACCAGTGTAGTGTTTGTTAAATCGGTGTCTACCTTAAAAGGAATTCGCCAACGCTCCCACTCCAGAGCGACTTCTACTGCGCGATCAGTTTGATTGGAGAAAGTATAGTCCAAGCGTTCTTTACTTTCTTTCATCTCTTTTTGCTGACGCGTACTAACACGCAATACATCCATTTCGCTGTTGTAAAAATAACTTCCCCAGCCTGCAGTGTTCTTGTTAAAGATGAGTGTGCAAGAATCCGCATACAGGGCAATAAAGAAACCATACTTGCCAGCGGCCAACTGCTTGCCATTGATTATAACGTCTGTAGAAAAAGAAATAGTGGTACTTTCGTTGGCGCCTGCTCGCCAAGGCGAAGCAACGGATGATCCAAAACCCAACACGGTAAATCCGTAAGGTGCAATGTTTGTTCCCCAGATAGTTCCTTCACGGCCTTTCACTCCAGGTGCATTCCAATTGATCTCGATGTCCGTTACGCCAATGCGTGTTCCTGTTTTTCGTTTTAGGTTAACGCCTCCATCAGGCAATTGCAGCATTTGTGCAATAGTGGATGTGTGCATGAGCATAATCAACCCTGCTACTAAGACATAGCTAATTGTAGTTTTCATTTTCATAAGATTTGCATTTAATGGGTATCATTCAATTTTTTTTGAATTCGTATTGGTGTCTGACCAATAACAATGTACGTGCAACCAGTTATCAGGTATATTAATAATTCAATAAGTTGATGAACGGCATTTTTGATTTGTGAAATGTTTTTTAAAATACTTTTCAGTCACCCATTTTACGGGAGGTTAATTTTTTTGTAAAAAATAATGCTGAACTTCATGGGAAGAAAATAATTTTTGGAGAGCACAAGCAAATGCTTGAACATAGCTATCTAAAGATGTTACTCTACTTGGCCAATTTTTTCATGACAAGGTTTAGATGTGTTAGTAAAGGGAGGCTGCGCCAACAACCTCCCTCTGTAATTTAAAAAAATCAAAGCTTGGATAATGTATAAGTTCCTTTTGCGGGATTTGTTGGAGTAGCGCCACTAATGCGAACATAAGACCAACTAATGGTGATGGTGCCATCGCCATTGAGTGTACCACTTATTGTAAACTTTCGAATGCCTCCTGCGGTGACTGCACCTTCATGACCAATAATAGTGGTGCCGCACAGATCTATGTCCAATGCGGGATTAGCTCGGCCAGAATAATAGACAGGCCAAATGCCGCCCGTTATTTCATTGAAGGTATATCGGCCCGGCCTCACTTTTGTTATCGTTACCAATGCGGGGCCGCCATTATCTGCTTCCAAATCTACCAAGGAATATGGAACAGCTCCATCCAGATTGCCACTCGCTGCCGTTACACGATATGTCATGGCTTCTATGCCTTGTGCGAAACAACCTGCCCCTTTTGCCAAAGTAGTCGCAATGGTAAGAGTAGTTGACAACGGTGAACTTTCGCCAGATTTAGTATCAAGCTGTGCATCGGTTACAGTCACTACCAAATTCATCGAACGATCTATCATGTCGGGCAAGGTGGTGCTTGGGGTAAAGGTAAATTTGAACTCGCCTTTTTCTTTTCCCGTGAGGGCGGCCACGCTGGCATCATCTAATTTTACAGTTCCAAATTCAGGGATGGAAGGCTCTACCGATACGCTTGCTACTTTTCCGGGTGCTTCCAACACTGAAATTGTTAGTTGAGCTTCGCTTCCATACGTTACGTACGCCTCATATCTATTTTGAAATGGATTGGTGGCAACAGCACGCACCAATAAGTTATCATTGATGGGCGCACTAACAATCAGACCCGGGGCATCCAGTTGAGGCTTTGGGTTAGAGTCTGAGAAATCATCCACACAAGCTGCTGCAAGCAACCATATGCCTGTTAACAGAAAACTATTTTTTGTCATGTCTTTTGCATTTAGTTATTTGAACATTAGGCGGATTAATTTTTAGTAAGCTCTAAACGGAAGGTGCCAAACGAACCCAGTGCTACTGTATGTTTCACATTCAAAGTGAGAAAGCCCGTGCAAGAAAAGAATGTGCCCGCTGCCGTTGTTTCTACGGAGCCCACACCAAACGTGCATCCTAAATTATCGCAATTCCACGCTGCTTGTTTCTTAATGGTTGCGTCTCCTTTGGCGGCTGTTACATCCACGATCACATCGTATTTTTCTGGGTGACCAAACAAATCTTTCAGAGTAATTTGATTGGCACCAGGGCCAGCAACCACTTTAACAATATGATCTGGATCTAAAAAAGCCCCAAAATCATCTCGCGTGATTTTATAATCTCCAACTGCTTGAGCCTCTACAAAAGGGCAAGCCACAAACACCACAAAACTCTGCGTGAAGCTGGCAGCATTAGCCACTGTAATACTAGGGGCACTGTTGTTGCCGTCAAATGTCCTTCCATCTTTTAATTTGGCCACAGCGGTAAATTGAAAACTATCTCCCCCATCTAAGAAAGCAATTCCTCCAGGCAAATTAAAAGCAGTAGCAAGTTGGGCAGCCGTGATTTTTATTTCCGTTGCTTTACCATTTGCAAAATCACTTCCTTTCACGGTAATTAAATTTACTGAAGGATAAATCTTTTGCGGAAGGCTCGCATCGGTATAAGTGCCGCTATAAACGATCTCATCAATATCAGAGACCGAGTAAATATCAAATGCGATAGATGCCGCATTGAGGTCTGCAAAATTCAGAAAGGATCGCTCGGGGTACAAGATCACGCGCGCATTAACACCTTGTTGCATGTCAGGGAAGCGAACCGATTTTTCATCGCGACAAGCAATGCTGGCTAAGGCAAGCAATGAAACGATCAGTGAATATTTTATTACTTTTGTCATATTTATTTGTCTTTATGTTTTACTTATCCCAAAAAACTTTATCGCTTCCTGGGTTGCGCTGGGTTGGGGCATTGGGGTTGATCTGAAGATCGCTGATCTCATACGGAATCGAGACTGGGTACGCACGATTTAATATGGTCACCGGGTTATTATCTGTGGCCGGATCAAACATCAAAGGGAATCCTGTTCTTCTATAATCAGTATAAGAATCAACACTAAAACCAAAACTGGCGATCCATTTTTCTGTAAGTACCAATTCAAGTTTGCCATTGGCAGAGGCTACATCGTACAAAGCAAGAACGGCATTGACATAGCTATCTCTGCTAGTAACGGTGATGTCATTGGGTGCTAATTCATTTACTTCATCAAAGGAAGCCTCCATGGCTGATTTGAATAAAGTGCGGGGATCGCCCGGTGCTGCCATGGTCAAGGCTAGCTCAGCTCGTGTGTAGAGATCAGCAAAGTAAGGATAGATCCGTTGATAACCTGCTCCACCCAAGCCAGGATTGCGCCCTGCGGCCACGCCTGCATTTACACCATTTGTATCATCAAACGCACCTCCGCAAGGATAGAGACCAACCACAGTTTGCGAGTTGCCTTGATCGAAGCCTTCATTAGGATCTATGTTGAATGAAGCAAACCATATCGAAAGAAAATTTCCAAACTTGGCAGTAGTGACAGGGTTCTGGGCATTCTCCGTAGAGTTTAATTGATTATAAAAATAATACGGGATCCTAGGATCGATGATGCCCGATAGAATGGGATTAAAACGTGGGTCTCCATTCATGATCAAATAAAAGTATGGATCGATATAATTTGCATTTTGATTCACATAATCTTGAATGAACAAGGGGTGACGGTTTTCGGGGTTATTGTTATTGGCATACTTCAATTTGAATCCGCCAGCTACTTCTTTTACCAATGTGCCCGAATTAACAATATCGGCCACGGCAGTAGCATCATACAGCGTAGTGAGGCGAACTTGATTATATAATTTAAGTTGAAGTGAATTCGCGAGCCGCTTCCATTTATCTGCATCTCCGCCAAAAATAAGATCATCCTTGCCAATGGGCTCTACTTGTACTTTCCCCAAATTAATTGCTGCCTCCTTTAACAATTTGAACAGCTCTGGATAAATGGCCTCTCCTTCATCAAATTTTGGAAAGGGATTCTCCGTTCCTTTTCCAAAATCAAAATAGGCGGCCTTGCCCCAAAGATCTACCATGGCACTGTACGAATACGCTTTCAAAACTTGAGCGATACCGAGGTACGTCCATGATTGACGTTCGGTAGCTTTTTTGATAATAATCTCAACATCTTTTAGCGCACCCGAATACATATTAGGCCAGGCATTGGAGATATTGTTTTCATTGCCCGCTACAAAATAAAAATTGGACGTTCCTCTTTGCACTGTTTGATGGATAAACTGAGAAGTGAGATCAGACATACCCCCTGGGCCATTGCCCATCGCTTCAAAGATCACTGTCTCAGCCACTGGCAATACCAATTTCAGTTGTGCATCTAGCGGATTGTTTGGGTCTTTATTGATGTCCAAAAAATCGCCACAGCCTGTAGCACTTGCCAGTATCATTATGAATGGAAGCAGAGGCTTTATTATATTTTTCAAATAGTTATTCATATTTCGTTTTATTAACTGTTAAAAAGTTACTCGCAGGTTTACACCATAGCGTCTTACAGAAGGCACATTGTCATATTCAAAACCCGTGGCATTGGATGTGCCGAAAGAAGAAGTCTCTGGATCGAACTTGGAATATTTAGGGAAGTTGGGAGCACTGTACCAAAGATTGCGACCTGTAACAGAGATGGACACCGAGCCAAAAGGTGTTTTGGCCAATAAGTTTTTGGGCAATGTATATCCTATTGATACTTCGCGAAGACGAAACACTGTTCCATCAAACACACTCCACTCATCCGCTGAACCCGTACCAAAGCTCTCTCCAAAATAAAGGTCGTTGGTCTCCACCTGAATAGTGTTAGGTAATTTCTTTCCTTCCGAGTTGAGCAATGGTTGGTGCGTATTCGGGTCGCCCAACACTCCGGGGATCACCCAATTGGTTTCCCTGTTTTCTGTGTCGCGCGTCACGCCTCTACCCAATTGCTGATTTACAGTAGTAGAGAAAATATCTCCGCCTTGGCGCCAATCAAATAAAGCAGACAAGCGAATACCTTTGAAATTAAAAGTATTAGTCATGGCGGCAATAAAATCCGGATTTGGATTGCCGATAATAGCAGGCTTGACAGCTCGTATCAATTGTCCATTAGAAGGATCAATCAATAAATTTCCTTCATCATCTCGATCATCTACTGAACCACGCATGATTCCATATTCTTGACCGGGCCGCAATACAGGCACTACCCCACCACCAAATATGTTTCGCACCACGATTTCATTTATTCCTGGAGCCAACTTATCCACCACGTTTTTGTTGTGTGTAAAATTTGCATTGATATCCCATGAGAATCCATTGTTCAATGAAATAGGAGTAACATTCAATCCTATCTCAATCCCTTTGTTGCTTACATCACCGAAGTTGGTAAGGAAGCCTGTGAATCCCGAAACAGAAGGATACGATTGTGTGGCAATACCATCTGTAGTAAGGGAATTATAATAAGCCACATCCAAAGATGCCCTGTTGTTGAAAAATTGTAATTGCGTTCCGATCTCAAAAGTCCTTGTAAATTCAGGCGTGAGGTTAGGATTTGGAACTATATCAGAGGTGCCGGGTATCCCACCCTGAGTAGCACCTGCCACCCCGTTGAATGGGAACGATACACTTTGCGCCACAAACTGTGGGTTAATGGCATAAGTAGTATTTAAAGAATAGACGGGTGCATCGTTTCCTGTACGTGTCCATCCTACACGCAACTTACCAGACGACAATGCTTTTGATTTTATTTTCAATGCATCAGTGAACACAAATGAAGCAGATACTGCAGGGTAAAAGAAACTGTTTTGAGCCACTGGTAAGGTAGATGACCAATCGTTCCTTCCGTTTAGCGTAACAAACAAGTAGTCTTTATAACTCAGTTGTGCTTCTGCCAATGCACCTATCAATCTGCGCCTACTGTAAATACCGCCATTATTTAAAACACTAGTGGTATTGTCAATGTCAATAATATTAAAATCAATCAATCCTGTGCCGAGATAGGATTGTTGGAAACGGGTTCGCTGATTGAAATTGTGAGCCACAAAAGCTTTCAAAGTCAGGTCATTGGAAATTTTCTTATTGACATTGAGCATTAAGAACGACTCGATCTCTGTGAAGCTGGAGTGATCATCTGTTATACTGCCTATGCCGCCCGCTGCCCTACCACCAGGGCGAAACCACTCTTGGTTGAATTGATTGAAGTGAGTAAGACCGATGCGATAGGAAACACTCAACCAGTCTGTAAAATCATAACCAAAATTTAAGTTTCCGATGACCCTGTCTTCTTGTGTTTCAAAACCATCGTAGAGAGCCGACCAATATGGGTTTGTTGCCGTACCACGTGCCACAAAGAAAATACTTTCACGCGTGAGAGGGTTTTCAAAAGGCTGCCCTTGCAAATCCCAATTGCGACCTAAGTACAATGTACGTGTTAGCACTGAGCCGTTGCCGATGGCATTACCAGCTCCACCAGGAGGGCCACTCTGCACACGAGTGCTGTAAGACATGGTGCCACCGATGGTTATTTTATTTGCCAATACAGTGTTGGCCCCGATGCTGATGTTCGTTCTCTTAAAACTTGAACTAGGAATGATACCCGTTTGATTTGTATTTGAAATCGTAGCAGTAAAATTTGATTTTTCATTGCCCCCACTCAGTGTTATGGAATTGTCCACCAATGCTCCTCTGTTAAAAAAATCTTTCACATTGTTAGGGTAGGCGCGATAAGGAACAGTGGCCGGGGCATTCGGATAGGCGGCTGCAATATCAGTCCATAGTGGTTGCTCTGTTATGGTTGGGTAAGGCACAGCTCCAGGAAATGGAGCACCCCACGAGCCATTGACCTGTCCATAAGTAAAACCTGTTCCGGTTCCATACTTATTTTGATATTCGGGCAGCCCAGAAATTTCTTCCATTGAGTAACTGGAGTTGACGGCAATCTCAAGTCCTTTTCGCGAAGTGTGTGAAGTACCCGTTTTGGTGGTGATCACCATCACCCCGTTGGCCGCACGCACACCATACAGTGCCGCACCCGCACCACCAGGTGGAAGTACATTTATAGACTCTATATTATTAGGGTCAATGCCTGCTAATCCACTACCATAAGCACCACCGCCTACGAGTTGATTGGTAGTGTTGGTTTGCGTGTTATCATACGGAATGCCATCTACAACAATCAAGGGTTGGTTGTTTCCTAATAGAGATCGGTTTCCTCTGAGCGTGATTCTTGTAGAGCTGCCTGGCACTCCGCTGGAAGCGATGATATTTACACCAGCAATTTTTCCTTGCAGGCCGCGAAGTGGGTCTGCTTCTGAAATTTGCTGCAAGCGAGCACCCGATACATTCTCAACACGGTAACCAAGTGATTTCTTTTCGCGCTCAATGCTGGCGCCTGTTACAATTACTTCACTCAGTTGCTGAATGTCTGGTGATAGCTGTAGATCCACAATGGTTCTCTCCCCAACGGTGACTTCTTGTGAAGCAAAACCAATAAAAGAAAAAGCAAGAATGGCCCCTGATGACGGAACAGCAAAAGAATATTTTCCATCTGCATCTGTAACAGTGCCGTTTGTTGTCCCTTTAATAAGAACATTCACACCGGGCAATCCCGATCCATCTTCGGTAGATGTAACTTTGCCCGTAATCACTCGCTCTTGAGCCCATCCGATGAGCACAAACGAGAGTGAGAAACATAACAGTAAAATTTTCTTCATAGTTTATTTTTTAAAGTGAAATGAAAACTCCGCTTATGTACAAAACACTACTAAGCGTTAGTACAAAGTAGGCCAACACATTGATGGAAAGAGTACCTTTGAAAGGGGTATAATAAATTGATACCAGTACCTCAAATAGTGCTATAAAAAATATCCCCCATTTTAAGGTATACGTTAAAGGTTAATTGTAACTGATATTTGTTAGCGTGAAATTCTTCAAACTATACTGTTTTACTTCCCTCTTGCTATGGACAATACCATCCTCGGCACAACAATATTCACTGCGCCAATACGCTTCGGTAGACGGGCTGCCGCAATCTCAAGTCACTAGCATTATTGAAGATAAACTAGGTTACCTGTGGGTAGGCACCTTGGGAGGTGGATTGGCAAGGTTTGATGGGAAAGAATTTAAAGTCTACAATACATTTGATGGATTGATCAGTAATATAATCACAGGGCTCTTACTTGATAAGGAGGATCATCTGTGGGTGTGTCATCCACAGGGGATCAGCAAATTCGAGGCTGGCCAATTCAAAAAATTTGTAACACCAGGATCACAAACTAGTGAAGGGAAGCTTCGAAGAATTTTTCTCTGGAGAGATTCAATTTGTTATATAACAATGGAAGGAAAATGGGGAAGTATCTACAATGATAAATTGGGGAATCTCAAAAAAGTAACAACCAAAAATGTCTGGTTCATAAGGCCAAGTCCGTCTAAAGTCATCATGACCCTTTCTGATAGTTCTTTTTTAGTAAGAGGCAAGAAAGGAGACCGATTAATACCCTACAAGAATGATTTTAGTCAAGTACAAAATCTCTACTACATTAAAGACAAGCCTATTGTTAGAACGGAGAAAGGATTTTATGAAATAAACACTGAAGCTGACAAAACAATTTTTGCGCCCATTACAATGCCCTTTAAAAATGAGTACCTATTTTTCGATTCCACTCAGAATAACTATTGGACCCAAACAAAAAGACTACTTTTAAAAGAGTCAGTAAATACACCCACAACCCCTCCTGATACAATACTTAGAGAGACATTCATCAACCAGATCTATCAAGACAAACAAAATAATATCTGGATAGCTACGGGTGGGATGGGGCTTTATCGGTACTCTAAACAAGATTTTGATCGCTGTGGCTCGCCCACACTTCGTGCAGTAATGGCAATTACTAAAGACAAAACAGGTGCCACTTGGATCGGCACCATGAACAACGGTCTCAAACGAATTTACAAAGGCAAGGTTGATAATTATCCATTTGGAAGTTCCTCTGATGCGGGCGGCATCTCAACGATAAAGCAAAATAGTCTTGGTGAAACTTGGGTGGCCGCCACCAACGGATTAAACATCTACGATCCTCTCACCAATCGTTTCAAAACTTTTTCTAGTCAACATGGACTTCCTCATGGCGGTATTGGCTGTTTCGACTTCGATGAAAAGGGAGGAATATGGGCGGGTAGCCGCTATGGCGTTTTTCACTTTCAAAACGGAACTGCTACTGAGAGCTATTCTACAAAAGAGAAATTACTTGGGAGGATCATTTACTCCATCTACTACCACCCCAAAAGCAAAACAGTATACGCAGGAAGCGAATTTGGCGTTAGTGCCATCAAAAATAAAAAAGTTGAAAGTATACTTATCCCAGAATTCAGCAATGCTGTTATTCTAACCATTAACCCGTACAAAGAAGATCTCTTACTTATTGGAACAAACGGAGCTGGTGCCTGTATTTACAATCCTTCTAACGGGGTACGTACTTTGATCAATACTCGAAATGGACTGCCCTCAGATTTAGTCTATTTCATTGTAGCAGATGATGATGAATCTATCTGGATTGGCACGGAAAAAGGGATCAACAAATTATTGTTGAATGAACGAAATGAAATTATCGAGAACATCAATTATAGTCGCGATAATGGGTTAACAGGAATGGAGACCAATCACAACGCCTATTTTCTAGGAAAGGAAAAATATTTCGGGTTAGTCGATGGGTTATATCAATTCAATGAAATCTCCAATACAAGTAAGTCATATAACCTACTACACCTTACAGATGTTCAAATTTTCTATGGAACCTATCCGAGTCGTTCTTATGCAACGGAGCGCGAGGGTTTTTTTCAAATCCCAAAGAACCCAATTTTTCCAAGCGACAAAAACCACATCACCTTCAACTTTAATAGAGTGGATAAATTATTCACCAATTCAATAAAATATAAGTACTACCTCGAAGGGTTTGACAAAACTTGGTCGTTGCCCTCCACAGAGCATCAGGCAACGTATGGAAATCTTCCACCAAGTAACTATATCTTTAAAATTAAAGCTACCAACAATCAAGGCAAATGGGATGAAATTCCATTGGAATATTCTTTTATTATTGATGCCCCTTTCTATCAAACAGTATGGTTTAAAATCGTAGCAATAAGTTTCATTATTTCTGTGATTATACTTTTGATCTATTGGCGCATACGGTCAAAGGCAATGCAAGCCATCAAGATAGAGCAAATACGTTTTCAGGAAAAAGAGATACTCAGAAAAGATCTTGCTAGAGACTTCCATGATGAAATGGGTAATCAACTAACACGGATCATCAATTATGTGAGCTTATTAAAATTAAACAACAATCATACGAATGGCAAAGCGGAACTTTATGACAAAGTAGAGGCCTCAGCAAAAATCCTTTATTCAGGCACTCGTGATTTTATTTGGTCTATTGATCCTACCAATGATGAACTTGTAAAAGTTTTTATTCACATAAAAGATTTCGGTGAACAATTACTAAAAGAAAAAAACATCCGTTTCATCGCAGACAATACCATAAGTGGAAAAGTGCATTTGCCCTATGGAGCGAGCCGTGAAATAGTTCTTATTTTTAAAGAAGCAATTACCAACATATTTGGGCATTCCAATGCAAAAAATGTAGAATTAAGATTAAAAAGGGTAGACAAAAAATTCAGCATTCAACTGGATGATGATGGTATCGGTTTCGAGTCAGCCGAAGTAAATCAACCCAATGGATTGAAAAATATGCGTAATCGTGCAGAACGCATGAAGGGCATTCTACGTATAAGGAGCAGTAGCGGCCAAGGAACTTCTGTTTGCTTGATCATCAACCACCATAAAGAAAGATACCATGATTTCGCCATTTAAGAAAAGAGTCATCATCATTGAAGATGACCAAGAAATAAGAAATAGCTTTGAGCTTATTGTAAATAGCTCGCCTAAATTTTTTGTTGTAAGTACGTACGGCAATTGCGAAGAAGCTATCAAACAAATTCATAATGATAAAGCTGATATCGTTTTAATGGATATTGAGTTGCCTGGCATGAACGGCATCAAAGGCACCAAGATCATCAAAGACAAAATACCACACGCTGATATTGTGATCGTTTCTGTTTACGATGATAGCGAAATGGTTTTTGAAGCCCTGCGTTCAGGAGCGTCAGGCTATATCACTAAGAGTTCTAATTATATTGAGTTACTTTCTGCACTGGAAGAAATCAGCAAGGGTGGTGCGCCCATGAGCAGCAAGATTGCTCGTATGGTCATTGATAACTTTCATATCAACCCAAACTCGCCACTTACCCGAAGGGAAACAGAAATACTCCAATTGATATCCGAAGGGAAAACTTATACGCAAATCTCCGAAGATCTTTTTATCTCCAAAGAGACTTCTAAGACTCACATACGAAACATCTACTCTAAACTACAGGTGAAGAGTAAATCAGAAGCCTTGGCAAAAGCTACGAACGAGAAGTTGATATAAGATTGGTTGCAAACTATTTTCTTTGCTGATCTTATCATTTATTTTTCATCCTTCATCCACTCATACACTTGGTAATGCTCTCCATTCATCCTTAGTTTTTCATAAACCTGCTGTGCTGCATGGTTTGTCTTATCCACATACAAACGGATGCCACGCAAATCAGGATCGGTCATTACCATTTGCTGAATATACTCGTACATTTTTTTGTAAACACCCATGCCTCTATGCGTGGCAGCAATGTAAACAGATTGAACCCAAATCACATTACCACATCGCCAGTCGCTCCATTCATAGGTGGTCATCAAGCAGCCGATCACTTCTGCGTTTTCTTCGGCCACATAATATCTCCCTTTCGTTGAATCTTTGAAAAGTTTGTGAACACCATGCGAAAGCGTAGCGATATCCAACGTGATATTCTCCGTTTCCAATGCCATTTTCAATTGAAAATCAATGATGGAAGGGATGTCTTTTTCGGTGGCTTCGCGGATCATAAATTAGGACTTGGGGATTGGGACTTGGGCGGTAGGTGATTTGTGATTTGTGATTTGTGATTTGTGATTTAGCGAAAATCACTAGTGGCCAATTAAAAAATTAATATTTGAGTCTAATCGGTTGATACCCATGATTGAATCTTCAAATTTTAATGGTGACGATTTGAAATTGGTTTTGAAAATTAAAAAATTCGATTCCAGCCGATTCTAAGCAATTCCAGTTCTTAAATTTTACAAATTTCATTTTAACTGGCCACTAGTGAGCGAAAATCTCAAATCAAACATCGTAAATATCAATTTTTTTTTAAAGAGCTTGCTTGATGTCATTGATCAAATCCTCCACTTCTTCAATGCCCACAGACAGTCGCAATAGTTTATCTGAAATACCAACTTGCTTGCGTTCCGCTGCTGTTAATTTAGCGTGAGATGTTTTTACGGGCGAAGTGATGGTTGATTCTACGCCACCCAAACTAACTGCCTTTCTTATCAGCTTCAGTTTCTTTAAAAATCTATCGGGGTCGCCTTTCAGCTCAAACGACAACATGCCACCGAAGCCTCCTGGCATTTGCTTCTTGGCTACTTTATGCAGCGGGTGATCTTTCAACCCTGGGTAATTCACTTGGTCAATTTTTCCTTCTGCTTCTAAAAAATTTGCTAGCACCATCGCGCTTTTGTTTTGCTGTCGTACGCGGAGCACAATGGTTTTTAAACTGCGCTCGACTAAGTAACAAGTTTGTGCGTCTAGGCTTCCACCAAAGTGCAAGCCGCTTGCTCTTATCTTTTCAATTAATTTTTTAGAAGCAATGGCCGCGCCACAACATAAATCACTATGGCCGCCAATGTACTTGGTGCCACTGTGAGTGACTATGTCTATTCCCAAATCAATCGGGTTTTGATTGACGGGCGAAGCAAAGGTGTTATCGATGATGGTAATCACACCGTGCCTCTTGGCAATCTTGGCTACGGAACTGATGTCGGTAATCTTTAACAGTGGATTTGAGGGTGTCTCTATATATATGACTTTGGTTTCTTTGCGGATCGCTTTTTCAAAAAGACCAAGATCATCTGTATTTACCATCGAATACGAAATCCCGTAGCGGTTCAATTCATTCAGGGCTGCATGGTGAGTGCCTCCGTACAAATCATTTTGAAATAAAATGTGATCACCCTGTTTTAACATTGCAAACATAGATGTCATAATAGCAGCCATGCCCGAACTGAACACTAATCCATCTTGCCCGTTTTCTAATGCTGCCAATTTTTGCACAACCGCTTTTTGATTGGGCGTATTGAAGTAGCGTGGGTAAAGCACTTCGGTTTCATAGTCGTAGGCAGAAGATGTGTAAATGGGATTGACGATGCCACCGTGTAGGGGATCGCCCACAGAACCTACATGCACGCTTTGGGTTAGTTTGGATTTTCTCATTTTTTCTTTTGAAGGTGGCAAAGATAAGAGGATGTGGTAAACTACAGTCGTGGCACGACTGCGAGTCGGGCAACGACTAAGATAATTTTAAGGAGTGCCAGTCGTGCCATGACTAAACTAAAATGATGAATCACTAAGAACAAAAAATACTTCGATATGGAGGCATTGGCAAATGCAGTATTCCGCCAAAAAAGTTAAACAAAAAGCCAATTGCGCATCCAATCCTTAAACACTCTTGAAAAATACGGGGTTTTCCCCGTGTAAATACGGGGTTTTCCCCGTTGCGCTGACTCAATATACAACTCACCTTTGCATCGGTTTAAGGTTATTATTAAATGAAGGTACTTGTAGTTCATCGGCAGGAAGCGATTTTAGAAAGTATCACCAAGCAATTGGCGAAATGGTATGTAAAGCCATTTAACAACGGACTGGATGGGCTTTTGGCCGCCCGTACAGAAACGTTTGATTTGATTCTTTGCGGACGCGACCTGCCGATGATTACTTGTATTGAACTCGTGCGCTCTGTGCGCAACTTTAGCATGAATCAACGCACGCCAGTTATTCTATTGGCAGATGGAACAGAAACCAAAGAGCACACGCGCATCTACAGTTTGCTCGATGCCAATTTACTTACGATGGAAGAGGTAGAAGAAATGGAAAATTTAAAATTTGAATGAACCAATCATCTACACATATCATTACCCAAAACGTAAGCTTTCAAATGGGCTTACTTCATTTCACTCATCTACTGATGACAAGCGATGGCGTGATTGATGAGCGCGAAAGGTTGGCTTTGGAACAAATCATGGAAGAGGAAAATATTCCTGAGATGATCTTCCGCGATTTTCAAGACAATGTGGTTCATAAAACAGAAAAACAGACTTATGAAGATGGGGTTGATCTGCTGAGCCGCTGCACCGATCAAGAGAAACTATGCGCCATTGTGCATCTCTTTCGGCTTTCAGAAGCAGACGATGCTATTCACGAAAAAGAAGTGCGTTTGCTTTTCTATTCCTTGAAGGGAACCGATGTTGATTTTGAAGATGTGGAATTGTCTGCGCGATTGGTGAAGGCAGCTAAGAAGCCAATTCAAGTAGCGGTAAAATAAATCGGCTCTGAAGTTCTCAGAGTTTAATCAATCCTTTGCGTATTGCTTCCAGCACCATTCCTGTTCTGCTCTGTACATTCAGCTTGCGGAAAAGTGTTTCGCGATATCCGTCAATAGCCCGCTCACTTAAATTCATCTGCTTGGCTACATCTTTGTAGGTGCAATCGGTACAAGATAATTTTAGAAACTCAATATCCCTTTCAGAAAAATTAGGATGGCTGATCTCTTCTGATCCTTCCACCAACTTTTGAGAGCTGATGGATGGGTTATAGTATCCAATCCGATAAACTTCACGCAATGCCTTTTCTAACTCTGTTGGGTGAATATCTTTGAAGAGATAAGCGCAACAACCCGCCTTTAGCATTTGAATAACTGTTTGCTCTTTGTCATCCATGGACAATGCCACCAAATGAATTTTTGGGTATGCTTTATGAAGCCACTCTGCCGTTTGAGGGCCGTCCATGATTGGCATAGATACATCGATTAACATGATGTCAGGCACAGCAGGGAAGTTGGCTATCTTCTCTTGTAGATCTTTCCCATTTACGGCATCGATCACCACTTCTACATTTTTAAAACTAGAAAGCAGCAGCCCCAATGATTTGCTAAAAAGTTGGTGATCATCCACCAAGCCAATGTTGATGGTAGTAGTTTCTTCAGGCTGCATTTTGATTAGGTAATTGAATTGAGACTGTTGTTCCTTCGCTGCTTGAGTTCCATGTGGCTACACCTCCCATTAGCTGAGCCCGATGGCGAATGTTAGTAACGCCCACGCCTTGAATGGCCACATTGTTTACATCAAACCCTTTTCCATTATCAGTAATTGAAACTTCTAAGTTATTATCTTCTTGCTTAGCTACAATAGAAATAAGAGATGCTTTTGCATGTTTAATAGAATTTTGCATGGCTTCTTGCACAATCCGAAAGAGCATCAGTTGGCGATCTGCGGGCATATTAATAGCGGGAGGATGTTGAAGTGTTACTGATAAGGCTTTTGAGGCTGTCACACGATCTGACTCTGCTTGCAAGTTCTCAATCAAATTAAATTTTTCCAACCATTCTGTGTTGAGGGCTTTGCTCATGGCCCGCAATTCGTAAATGGCTTTGGAGATCGTTTCGTCCGCCAGTTTCAAAGTAGCTGAAGGAGCGTCAGACCTTTCGGCCACACCTATCAAAAGCTTAGAACTACTCAAAAGTTGCCCAATGTTGTCATGAAGATCAACTCCCAATTGGTTGAGCGTTTCCTCTTGCGCCTCCAACCGAGTCTTTAGCAATTCTCTTTGAAATTGGTTACTCAACTCTTTCTTTTCTAAGATGTATCTCAATTGCCTTTTTTGGTATATCAGAAACAGCACAATAATGCCCACCCCCACTAAGAGGGAAAAAAAAGTTGCCGCTACAATGATCGTGATCTCCTGCGAAAGGATATCCATATAATACCTGCTGAAATAATTAAAGAGCTTAAAAATAAGAGAACATTATGGATTCTCCAGAGCTGGCTAATGTATATCCGATTTTCTTCAGAATAAAGACCAGACGGCATTATCTTTTGAGTGAGATAGCCGTAGGTTAAGAATATAAAAAAAGATCCTAGATAGTAAACCACTTGAGATGAGACAAACCAAAAATCGAGATTCCAAGAAAGAGGCTCTTCCGTCACATTGGTTAGTATTTGATGCATATACATAAAGGCCATCACGACAATGCTGATTGATAGAATTACGTAGCCTGTACTGTCAAGGATTTTAGGTGGAGAGAAAATGAAATTCCCTGTTATGTAATAAGCTGATTGAATTAAACAAAATAGGATTACCAGTTTTTTCTTCCAAGCAAAGTTGAGGGTATAGTAAAAATAGGTGCTAAGGCAAATCGAGGTTAATAAAATTAAAAGGCTATAGATTTCAATGTTTGGATTAGAATAAGCCGCTTTCACCATTAAAAGTGTAGCAAGAAAATAATAAACCGTAAGTGCTCTCCATTTCCCTTTGTTGTTTTTCCAAGAATAATAAAGAAAAAATAAAAAGCACAGCCCAAATGAAAATGGCTCCAATAGATCTCTAAGAAA
This sequence comes from Cyclobacteriaceae bacterium, assembly GCA_046155095.1. GTDB lineage: Bacteria > Bacteroidota > Bacteroidia > Cytophagales > Cyclobacteriaceae > ELB16-189. The sequence goes on along the minus strand of JBJXEB010000075.1, from coordinate 80,453 downwards.
ATAATTTAGATTCATTAACTATTATTTGTCTACTCCTATTGCTAATCTACAATTCATGAATCAAAAAAAATTAAGCGATTTATAGAATTAAGCCTATCAAGTTAGCTGTGCTAAATTAGTTTTTAATTACCGATTCCAGGAGGTTTCGGGTCTCCATACACACCTCCACCACCTTTCGTGCTTTTAGATTTGGTTTTTGTGGCTTCCGTATCTGCTTTAATCCGCAAGGCACCTACTTTCTTGCCCTTGTCGGTTGTTACTACATCCACCCACACGGTGAATAAAACTTTTTTTGGCTTGCTTGAAAGTAGTCTTTCAAGGTCTGCTCCAAGGAATTCAAATTCCATGGCTGGATTTGATGCTGATTTTTTTGCCATACTATAGGTTTGTTAAGGGTTAAAAAATTGTTTTTACTAAGCCAAGGCAAATGTGAGCATCCTTTTCTAAAAATGAAACGGGGAAAACCCCGTATTTTCTCGGGGAAAACCCCGTATTTTTTACGGGGAAAACCCCGTGAAAATACGGGGAAAAACCCATTGACTTTCTCAGTAGATAGCTGCAAGTTTGATCACTGAATCGGCAGGTGGCTGCCAAAAACAAACTTAAACACTATAATATATGTCGCGCCAAAATGTAATTGACACAGCAAAGGCCGAAAACGGCACAAAAGAAAACCCGCCCACCTCTAACAAAACCAAGTATGGCGAGTGGTATGGCATGAACGGTGTGCCTTGGTGCGCCATTTTTGTCAGTTGGGTGTTTGATAAAGCCAGTCACGCACTAGGAAAAATCGATTCACTCAAGGGGTATCACTATTGTCCCTCTGCCTTTAATTTTTGGAAGAGCAAAAACCAACTGACCTCCTCTCCGAAGCCGGGCGACATTGTATTATATGATTGGAATGGCGATGGCTTGAGCGACCACACTGGCATTTTTGTAGAGTGGGTGCAAGCGGGTAGTACGTTTACAGCGTGGGAAGGAAATACTTCTTTTGATAACCAAAGCAATGGTGGCCAAGTCATGTTGCGCACACGTCAAGTGCAAACTGTGAAAGCATTTGTGAACCCAGGCGTGTATGGCGATGATTTTGTATCGTTATCTACCGTACTGAAAAAAGGCGATCAAGGTGCAGAAGTAACGCGCATTCAAAAGTGGCTCTATGATTTAAAATATACCATCACAGTAGATGGAGACTTTGGTGCCGCCACCGAAAAAATTATCAAGCAATTTCAAAAAGAGCACGGGCTTGACATCACAGGTGTGGTGAATGAAATAGTGAGGGGCGCAATAGAAGCCGAAGTGAACAAACCAAAAATTGCTGATCGCAAAACCGTAACAGGGTCTTACATTAGAAAAGGAGATGTGGGTGCAGCAGTGGTTGTGTTGCAAAATGCGCTCAACAAAAAAGGCGCACGGCCTGCGCTTGATCCCGATGGTGTCTTTGGCAACACCACCTTCATCGCCCTCAAGGCATTTCAAAAGAAAAATAAACTCAGTACCGATGGCGTGTCTGGCCCTGAAACGTGGAAGGCACTCGGTGTAAAAGTATTTTAGAATCTGGACTTACGCAAAACAACGAAACAAATGTTAGACTGAGTTTATCGAAGTCAATTCGGAGATGGAATTGTCAGTTTTCGACAAGCTCAAACTGACAATTCAGTTTGAGGCTCTCGAAAACTGACTGCCTACTTTAAAAATTTGTGTAACATCCGTTAAAAAATAAAAAAATCAACTAAAAAAAACAACCCATGGCAAAGAAAAGAAGAAAACAGAAACGCATTTTCAATTGCGACCCCTCTCGCAATACACAAAATGATTGGCAGTACGAACATGCCGTAGCCGCGCGCGCGCCCAAGGCCGGTGCTATTCCCACATCCAAAGATTTGAGAGCAAGCTGGTGGAAAATTGGAGATCAAGGTGCTACCGGATCATGTGTGGGCTGGGCTTCTGCCGATAGTATGTTGCGCTGGCATTTTGTAAAGGCAAGCCGATTGAAAAAAGAGCAATCCTTATCAGTTCGGTTTCAGTGGATGGCTTCTAAGGAAACCGATACGCTTGTCACTTGGGCCACCACATTCATTGATGACTCGGGCACCAATCTAAAATCCGCGCTAGACATAGCCAGAAAATATGGAGCCGTGGAAGAATCTGTGTTGCCTTTTAACGGAGGATTATCACCACTGAGTGAAGAAGTGTTCTATGGCAAAGCAGCAGCACTCAAAATTTCCAGTTACTATAATCTTATTCGCGGAAACAAGTTGACCAATTTCCGAAATTGGATTGCTAACAACGGCCCTATCATGGTTCGGCTGGATTGTGATCGCACATGGGATAGAGTAGGGCGCGATGGCGTATTAGAAAAGTACATTGCCTCCACAGCCAATGGCGGCCATGCCGTAGCATTGGTAGGCTACACCAAAGATTATTTCATTGTGCGCAATAGTTGGGGAACCAGTTGGGGCGACAAAGGCTATGCGTATGCCTCCAATGAATATGTGCAAGCAGCATTTACCGAAGGGTATGGAGTGATGCTCTAGGTAATGTGCATCAGAAGGGCATCTTGCCTTAAAAATTACTTTGCAATGAAATGTCTATCCTCTTCAACAAGAAAAAATACCAGTTGGGCGAAACGGATTGAAAGGATCGATGAGGAGACGTTAATTTATTAATACCTATCGGAAGCGGCCGAAAATCCAATAAAGAGTAGGCAACTAAAACAACATCTGTATTAACGGAGTAATGACCCTAATAGCAAAGGCAATTGAAACTGCCATTGGTGTTGCCTTGCCTATTTAAGACCAGGTAGTTCTTTAAGCTCTTTGTAAATCTAAAAATCACAAATCATAACTCTCAACTACATGTCCCTCCTCTCCAATCCCTTTCTCAATGCGATTGTATCATTTGCACTCTTAGGCGCATTGCTAGGTATTTTGGGTTTCATTTTTAAGGGACTGTGGAACTTGCGCAGCAACATCCTCCGCAGTTGCCTTGGTGGTTATGATCGGAATAAAATTATAGATGTAAGACAAATCTTAAATCACAAATCTAAAATCTAAAATCATAAATCCCCCATGTCCCTCCCCTCCAACTCCCTCCTCGACATCATCATCTCGCTTGTCCTCGTGTATGCACTGTTGAGTATTTTGGTGTCCATCTTTATTGAATGGTGGAACTTTCGCAGCAAGGCACGCGGCACTTTTTTGAAAGACGCTATTGACAACATGCTCAAAGATTCGCTGAACCGCGATTATGGTGCGCTCTTCTACGACCACTTTATGATCAGCGGCCTGCGCAGCGATGGCAAGCGCCCGCCCCAGTATATTTCTAGCAACCTCTTTTCCGAAGTGTTGATTGACATTCTCGCCAATCAATCGCTGCACAAGCAAAGGGTGAAGCTTACAGGCATTGATGCGGAAAAAGGAAAGCAATACGAGCTAGTGGGCGATCCGCTTCCGCTTGATTTGAAACAACGGATCACGCAAGCATTAAAGCAGATGAACGGCAGCCCGTTCAAAGATGGCATGGAATCTTTTTGGCTCAAGGCCGAAGGTGACACCGATAAATTCAAGCAACTAATCGAGGCGTGGTTCAACGACCACATGGATCGCGTAAGTGGTTGGTACAAAATCAAGCAGCGCAACAAATTAATTTTCTTCGGATTTGTAGTGGCCATCGGGCTGAATGTAGATAGTCTGCACATGGTAAAAATCTTGAGCATGGACAGTGCCTTGCGCGAACGATTGGTGGCCGTATCCGAAAAAGTAGCTGACCAATACGAGGCCATGCCTTCTGATAAAAAGAACGACACAGAGGCACTCTGGAAAATCTTAGAAAAGAGCGTACCCGATTCATTGAAAGCAAATGTGAAACAAGAGTTGGCAAAGTTGCCAAAAAACTCCCCACTCGACTCGGCAGGATTCTATTCTTCCAAAGCAGATAGTGTGTTGGGCATTGCAGCCAGCCTTAACGTGCCTATCGGTTGGAATAAAAATTCTGCACCACTCAGTTGGTTCAACAAAAGCAACCACTGCAAAGTACCTTCGCACCGTGGCATCTTGGCCTACAACAACCACCGTAATCACTGCTACACATTTGGAAATATTTTCATGTACCTCATCGGCATCATCATCTCAGGTTTCTCACTCAGCTTTGGCGCACCCTTTTGGTTCGACTTGCTGGTGAAGTTTGTGAATATCCGAAGAGCAGGGAAGAAGCCCGAGGTGGTGAGTAAGTAGTAGGTCTCAAAAATAAATTTAGTGTCAGGTTGAGCTTGTCGAAACCTTGGTTTTTTTAACCCAATCGCCTTCGACAGGCTCAGGCTGACAGGTTGGGAAATATAATTCGATCTTAAAAAATAAAATATAGGCCATGACCCCCCCCTTCACCAACATCCACCTCCACGTGTTCAACAGCGCGTGTGCGCCCGATCGTTTTCTCATGATCATCCCCATGCCCTTCTTGCGCAGGTTTCCTGCCAAGGTAAAGTGGCTGCTTGAAACAAAGACAGGTCGCTTTATTATTGATAACTGGTACCGCTTCACCGAAAGCCAAAGCACCGCCAAACGAAAAAAATTGGCAAAATATTTATCCTTCCTAGATGTGGGCACTAATGCCACACAGCAACAAGTTTTTGAAACTGCCTTGAAGGCCGGCACCGCTTATGATTCTTCCGTGCGTCTCATTGGCCTCACCCTCAACATGGACTACATGGACAGTCAGCCTTCGCAGCACCAAATTTCGTACGAAACACAACTCGAACAGGTGAAAGCTGTGAAGCGTTACTACCCAACTAATTTTTTTCCCTTCCTCGGCATTGACCCGCGCCATAAATCTGGAATGGATTTAGTAAACTGGGCGAAACCATATTTTGAGTCTGGAGTGATGGACAAAACAGGCAAAGTATATCCATACTTTAGCGGTATCAAATTATATCCAGCCCTTGGGTTCTTCCCATTCGATCCCCGCTTGGACGAGCTCTACACTTACGCAGAAAAAAATCACTTGCCCGTAATCACTCACTGCACGCGTTCAGGTTCCCAATACGTAGGCGGCCAAATCGAATCATTGATTCCGCGCAAGCCATTGATCAACTTAGCTCCTGGCAAGCAAGCTTCTATCCTAGCGCGTGACAATATTTACTTGCGCATCCAGCGCTACTACAATGACAAAGCGTGGATAAAAAACAACGACCGTGGCGAAAACGATTTTGCCTGCGACCTCTTCGGTCATCCTGAAAATTACATTCCACTACTTGAAAAATTTCCTGAACTAAAAATCTGCCTCGCACACATGGGCGGCAGCGATGAAATTTTTAACAACGACCCCAAGCGGCAAGCTGAATTAAAAATACTGTGGGCAGCTGATGGCTTCAACTGGTTTGATAAAATCACCGACATGATGAAAGAATACCCCAATATGTATACCGACATCTCTTACACGGTAGCCGACTTCGACAACCCCCAACTGATGGCGCGTGTGCTTTCTATGTTTCATTTATTTGATAAAAATGGAAAACCGCTCGGCAATCGTGCACTCTTTGGTACCGATTTTTTTATGACCGAGCAAGAGAAGCACGAGAGCGAATTGTACAAGCTCGCATTAGACAAACTCAACTCGTGGCACGATCTGCTCACGCGCAAAAATCCCCAAGAGTTTTTGATGCAACCGCTTTGAAATAGTAGGCAGTAGGCAATGGCAATAGGCAAACTTGCCCACTGCCATTTAAAATCTTAGTGCCACAAAGAACATTAATGAACAAAACTTTTTTTGATACCAATTTTGCCTACTGCATACTGCCTTTTGCCTACTTTTAATTACTACCTTCCCCCACATGATCCTCTTCCCCGACCTCATCCGCTCACGCTCAGCCCCATTGCCCCTGCGCACCGACTACCTGTGGCGCTACTTTGATATCCATAAATTTTTAAATCTTCTACAAAACAAAACCATCCGCTTCACCCGCATGGATCAGTTCGAAGACCCGCAAGAAGGCATACCCCTCAGCGCGTTTGTGGCCCATGCCGAAAAACTGAATTTGAATCTGATCGAAAGCAAAACCATAGGCGAGCTCATCGTAGATGCCAAGCAGTTCAAAAAAATTCCTCCTCTACTACAGAAAAAGCTCAACGCCATTTACGCTATCCAAAAATCATCCTTCCTCACCTGCTGGTTTGCCGAGCAGCGCGAGTCCGTGGCCATGTGGAATTTATACTCCAATGCCGATGGCGTGGCCGTGAAAATCCCTTTTGCCAACCTCAGCCGACAACTGAAAATAGAAAAAGACGCAAACATCTCCGCCTACTATGCAGGCCGCCTCGTGTACCAAGATTTCTCAACTATTTACAAAAACACCTCCGACAAAAAAGTGGGCAAGGTGGCACTGCGCAAAGACCACAGCTTCACGCACGAGAGCGAGTTCCGCTTTGTGGTGCGCACCAAAGATCATCACTTAGATATAGCTGGCATTGACTCACTGCCCCTCGACCTCAAAGGCCTCGGCATGCAAGTGATCTGCCACCCACGCATGGCCGCGTGGAAAAAGAAAAACATAAAAAATCTTTTAGCTAGTGCGGGGTTAACAAATGCGATGCAAGAGTCGAGTATAAGATTGAGAGGGTGATAGAAAACCAAAGAGATAAAAAAATTGAGGGCTTGCCCAACGTAGCTTCAGCGAAATTGGGCGTGTCCCCGCGAGGCGCAGGGGTCGGGCTATCCGTTGCAAGTCCTCGTTCGTTCCTCACTGCGGGCTTTCCACTTCTATCCCTCACGCAAGCTGAGTTTTTGGATGAGAATATTACTTGACAAAGAATATCGTACATTAAAAAATAGTTGGACTTTAAATAAATCTAAAAGTGATAAACGCATCTAAAAAAATAAAATTTGTCGCGTGAAATTATTGCTCAAACTTCTCCCATTTTTTCATGTTACTAAGAACCTCAATACTGGTGAGAGGTTGATTTGCACCCCAAATAAAAACTAAATAATAATAGATCAGTGAGGAGTCAGTCTTCGACAAGCTCAGACTGACATGACTTCGATCAAACCGCGCGAGTTTTAATGAAACCTGTCACCCTGAGCCTGTCGAAGGGTGACTTTCGCTCACTGGAGAAAACAGTAAACTAAAAACGATTGGTTGTAAAATTAGTGAGTCAATCTTCGACAAGCTCAGACTGACAAGGCTTCGATCACCGAGCGACTTTTAATGAAACTTGTCACCCTGAGCCTGTCGAAGGGTGATGACCACAAAAAATAAAAAGACCAGCTAGGAGTAAGTCTTCGACAAGCTCAGACTGACATGACTTCGATCAAACCGCGCGAGTTTTAATGAAACCTGTCACCCTGAGCCTGTCGAAGGGTGATGACCACAAAAAATAAAAAGACCAGCTAGGAGTAAGTCTTCGACAAGCTCAGACTGACAAGTGATTCGGTCAAGGCGTGCAAGTTTTACTGAAACTGTCACCCTGAGCCTGTCGAAGGGTGATGACCACAAAAAATAAAAAGACCAGCTAGGAGTCAGTCTTCGACAAGCTCAGACTGACAAGTGATTCGGTCAAGGCGTGCAAGTTTTACTGAAACTGTCACCCTGAGCTTGTCGAAGGGTGATGAACAATGATTTCCGTCCATTGCTTTTTTTATCAATCGTGTTTTAGTAATTTTCGTTATGTCCCGTAGCCATAATTACTTTGTTTACATTGTCGAGTGTTCGGATAAATTATACTACACAGGTGTAACGAATGATCTTGATAGACGACTAGAAGAACATAATGAAGGAATCAATCCCAAAGCTTTTACTTTTAAACGAAGACCAGTTATTCTTAGATACTGGTTGCGCTTCACGGACATTAATCAAGCAATCGATTGGGAAAAACAACTAAAAGGCTGGAGCAGGAAAAAGAAAGAGGCATTATTCAAAGAAGATTGGGAAGAAATAAAAAAATTGGCGAAGAGTAAGTCTTCAAATGTTCAGTCTTCGGGTGCTCAGTCTACGACAAGCTCAGACTGACAAGGCTTCGATCAACCGCACAAGTCTAATAAAACTGTCACCCGGAGCCTGTCAAAGGGTGAGCATCTCGAAGGGTGATGAGCACAATAAAAAGACCAGTGAAGAGTAAATCTTCCTTAGCCTGTGTGCTCATGTGAATAAGTGCTTCGATCCAGTTGCACCGGTTTCATGAGGCTTTCATCCTTAGTCTGATAAAGGGTTTCATTAACAAAATCTTCAGCTATTTGTAATGCATTTGTCTTGTATACATGACTTTTTTAAATTCGCAACTTATAATTCCATAATCGCTTAGCTATGAAAAAGTTTGTTTCCATCCTATTGCTGGTAGTTACCACAAGTTTTACAGCCACAGCCACTGAAGTTGTCCCCATTTCTAACGGTTATCACATAGTGGTAGCTACCTTCAGTGAGCGCCAGGAAAAAGAAGCGGGGCTCTTTTCTGAGTCGCTCAACAAAAGAGGATTCTCTTCCGGCTACGGGTTGGAAAAGGGAAAACATTTTATCTATGTATTCCTACAAAGCTTTGATTTTACCCAGTACGGTGCTGCCGTAAAGGCAATGACTGAGGCTCGGAAAAACAATGAGTTTGCTACCGCTTGGGTAGTGAAAATAAAAGATGGCCGCGAGATCAAAGAAGGAGAAGTGATGGTTGATAAAATGGACCCCGTTCCGCAAAAGGAATCGGTGGCCGAGATAGTCACTGAATATATTCCAAATCCTCCAATGACCCCTATCCCCCGCATACAGCATTTGGGTAACACACCCATATTTCTTAGCGCGTATCGCGACCGTGATAGCAAGCTGGTGGAGGCAGATATTAGTGTGTATGATCCTGACAATGCTAAACTGCTGGCAACCCTGAAAAGCAATCGTTACATGAACCTGTCTGACCCAAAGACAAAGTCAGGCCGCATTATATTGGTTGCCTCTGCTTTTGGCTACAGCGACTCAAAACTTGAGGTAGGATATCTCAACACAGAAAAAGACACCGTGCAGGAGAATGTGGTCTATTTCGGAAGCTATTTTCAATTCAAGTTTCCAATGCAAAAGATGAAGACAGGTCAGGAAGTTATTTTGTCGAAAGTTTCTTTCTTCAACGATGCGGCCATCATGATACCGTCCAGCAAAGATCAATTATTGGCGTTGCTTGAAATGTTACAAGAAAATCCTTCCACGCGAATTCGAATTAACGGCCATACCAACGGCAATGATCGTGGAAAAATAATTTTTGTTGGCCCGAGCAAAAATTTCTTTGGCCTGACGGCCGACCGAATCGAGAGAAAAGGGACATCAAAAGAATTGTCAATGGCACGGGCTCAAGCCATTAAAGACTGGCTGGTGGCACAAGGAATTACCGAAGATCATATTGAAGCCGTTGGTTGGGGCGGCACTAAACCATTGTACGATACGAACAGCCCCAATGCGCGAAAGAATGGCCGGGTAGAGTTGGAGGTAATTAATTGAATACTCATCTTCTCCGCAGCATCTGCCTCAGAGATTTTTGTTGATGGTAGCGAACTGAAGGTGCTTCGATAAAGCCCTAGTTGATGTTGGTCTAATTTAGTTGTTGCGGGTCGGGAGACCCGCAATGTGGAGAAAACAGCAAACTAAAATGATTGGTTATAAAATTAGCGAGTCAGTCCTCGACAAGCTCAGACTGACAATGCTTCGATCAACCTCGCTAGTTCCACTGAAACTTGTCACCCTGAACCTGTCGAAGGGTGAGCAACCCGAAGAGTGATGAATACAAAAAAGATTAACTTAGTGACTTCATGTTTTCAGCCTGTTTTTAAATGGAGTACTTAGATCCCGAGGTAAGAAGGGGAAACTTTATCAAAAAATTGATATTGGTCATATTGGTTGTGGACGTTATCTATTTGATACTTTTTTTCTTTTTTGATTTTGGTGGCATATCCTTTAAAATGCTTTCTCTCTTTTTTGCGATACCCATAGTGCTGTACGCGCTAGAGGCTTTAAAAAAAATGGAGTTGGCTAAGTCGGTGGGGCTTTTTGGTTGCAACATTTGTCTTTTCCTGGTTTCCTCCAGCGAAAGCACAAGCACAGGAGTGTATTTGCATTTTGTTTCGTTAAGTGCAGCCGCTCTTGCTCTTTTCAGTTATGATCACCGGTGGAAGGGGTTCTCCTTTATGAGTATTTCAATCCTTCTGCTTCTTTTGGTAAACATTATGTCTTTTGATATTCTCCCCTTTCGCGTACACACCAAGATTGAAACTACTTCATTTTTCATTATCCATACCATCACAGGCACATTTGTGTGTGCTTACTCTATGTATATGATTTTATCTATGAACCATGATGCGGAAAGGTATCTTCAGCATAAGCAAGTAACCATTGAAAAACAAAACGAAGAGCTTAAAAAAACCAATGAAGAACTAGATCGGTTTGTTTACAGTGCCTCACATGATTTGCGTGCACCTTTAAGTAACATCAAAGGTCTTGCTAATCTAATGAAGATAGATTTAGCTACCCCCAAAGAAGAGTTTCTAAAAAGAATCGAAAGCTCTGCTAACCAAATGGAGAAATTCATTCGGGATATTGAGCATTACTCTCGCAATTCGCGTGTTGAATTAAACATAGAGCCTCTTGATCTTCATAACTTAGTAATCGATATTATAAAATCCTTATCACATTTTGACAACGCCTTGAACGTTTCAATAGAAAATGAAGTGCCCAGTGGATCTATCATTAGCGCAGATGGTTACAGGCTGCGCGTTATCTTAAATAACCTCATAACAAACGCAATAAAGTACGCTGATCTCTCTAAGGAAAAGCCTTATGTAAAAATTAGCCTTGCCCATGAAGATGCATATCATCACATTAAAATAACAGACAATGGAATTGGCATCAAGGAAGAGCACCGGCAAAAAGTATTTGATATGTTTTACAGAGCTTCCACCAGATCAAATGGTTCTGGCCTAGGTTTATATATTGTGAAAGAATCTGTAGATAAAATGAAGGGTCAAGTCAACGTTCAATCTGAATATGGAAAGGGATCTGTATTTTCTTTGAGAATAAAGATGAACGGTAATGTAGAGAAAGCGGTGAACTAACTGATTGTTGCGAAAATTGCCAAGGCTTTAAGTTTTCTTTAATGAGACAATGAAAAATGCAACATATTAGTTGATTCTTGTGTCTTACATCGAAACATTATTCTATGAGACCAATACCTGCCGTTCTGTTCTCTATTATAGTTCTGTTGAATTTTTCTTCGTGCAGTACCGACAAAGTAATGCCCAATGAGGATGGTGGCGATTTGACTGTAACAGCGAACAGAACAATTTTAACTTCTATGGCGGTTGGCAACCTGACTGTAAAAGAAAATGCCATCTTGACCATTGACTATACTTCTACACCTGAAAATAGTTTTGTTGTAAAGGGCAATGTGTTGTTGCAAGATAAGGCACAGTTAATTATGCGTGGAAATAAAAATTTGATGAATGATGGTTTTATCATAGCGAATGAATTCAGTTCGCAGTACACACTTAAAACTACTGACAATAGTGTGATCAAGCTTGAAAACATTGGTATGCGCACGCAGACTGGCACAGTAGCAGAAAAGGGAAACATCTACATGTCATACGATGCGCTCGATAATTCTACCATGATAATAGACGGGGCGAAATTAGATAACGAGTCGAGTTGGCTGCTCGGAAATTTTAGAAACAAATCGAAGTTGGAGATAAGCAACGCTGTTTATATACCCACTGAAATCTACTTAAACGATTCTTGTTCTGTTTCCATAAATGGTGCAGATACAAAAACGGGGCTATGGATGGCGTTAACATCGGGCGCTCATACTATGCAATTACCCAATGTGAGTACCAATTCGTGGTCGTGGAATGCCGGCAAAAATCTGGGTGCTGGCGTTAACTGGTCATTGTCGGTCGTTAACTCACATCCTGGTTTAGGCGTTCAGCTATTCCCAAATGCCAGTGCCAGCATCACTGGAAATAATGTAGAACCAGGAGAATTAGCCATCAGTTATTTTGTGTCGAATAGCAATGAGACCATGAATGATCTGCATGTTGGATTGCAAAATGGAATCATCGTCCCCAATCGACTTACTCTTAACAATGTTCGGTTGGGGCCTATCGCCTGGCAAATTTATTCATTGACATCGGCATCATTGACAATCAATAACTCAACCATTAATGAGATTGGCATTGTGGGAGATGGTACGGTGACTATTAACAATAGTTTACTTCAATTGGCCGTGTTAGCTTGCTATGGGCAGAATAGTTCCTTGAATATAAATAAATGTGATGTTTGGAATCAGTCGATTGAAACGAATAGCAATGGCAAAATTACAATGACAGATTGTAACGTTTATGGTTCTCAGTTTATAACCAGAAGTGCTCAATCAAAGATTACAATAAACGGTGGCAGCTTTCATGACAACCCTCCCATTGATCGAAATAAAACAATGGTTGATATTATTACGGGATATCCAAACTATAATCCATTTAGCGCGCCTGGGCCTCCCAAGAAATCAGGAACGGGTGTGATCACTTGCGTGGGAGTATCGAATTGTAATTGGTAGCACAATATTCAGCAAGATTACAGCTGTTAGAGAAAGCAAAAAGCAAATGGAAATACTCAAGAAATTGAGTTCGCAATAAAACAAAAGCACTGTACGTGGTAGCGCTTTATTTTTTCTTTCCCTTTGCTTTGTCGCTGAAGGTCAAACACAAATTTAACCAATATTCAAAATCCCGCTTTGTTTTGTATCCATCGTTGCTTTCTGTCCATGTAAAGTTGCAGGGTGCCGGCTCAACTTTACTATTGACACTTCGATAGCACGAGCGGCAGGGATAGAAGTGGAAAGCCCGCTAAGGGTTGGATGTGCTTGGGCGCGGACTTGCAACGGATAGCCCGGCTGCCGCCCAAATAATTTTTACAAATCCTTACTTTATCAACTGCACTTTTTGATTGATGGGGTACAGCCACTCCACGCCTCGCTCGGTAACAATGGCATCATCTTCTAGCGGGATGCGCAATTTTTTTCCGCCCCACTCGGGTATGGGCGTGAAGGCAAAGAACTCAATCGAAAATAAATTGGTGGGTTTGACAATATAGTTGAGCTGCACGGGATTGAAGAACGCAATGGATGGGCCTGTGCCATGGCCCCAATCGCCAACGGAGTGGCAGCCGATGATCACATCTGTTTTGTCATCTGCATTTGGTTTGTTGAATTCAATTTGTGAGTAGCCACCTTCTTTCAATGATTTGTAAATATTGTCCTCATTTTGTTTGGCCGTGATGCCCGGCTTGATATTGCTGATAACAATCTGCCGCACCTTCACGGCCTGATCAAATGCATGTTGAATACTTTTGGGTACTTCTTTTTCTCCTTCCTTTAAAACATACGCCATGCGTTTCATATCGGTGTACATGTTCATCAAACCCACGCCCCAGTCAAGCATAAGAATATCTCCGCGCTGAATGATGCGATTGGTGGAAGTGGCTTCGATGCCATTGGGGCCTGTCACATAAATAGAAGGCATGCCGAAAGAAGATTGCAAATTATTTTTGAAGAGTTGTTCTTTCATCCACCATGCTACATCTTCCAATGTAGTCACTCCAGGCGTGATCACTTCATTGGACAATGCGCGCTCGGCAAATTGATACGAGTAATCTCCTGCTTCCGCGAAGGCGGCAATCTCTGTGGCCACGTGGCGCGAACGAAAATCAGAAAACAATTTTTCTGCTGAAACAAATCGTGCTTCGTATTTACTACCGAGTAGTTGCGCAAGTTCTTGTCGGCCTGTATAAGATAAACCATCGGCACTGCCAATGTCTTTGGACATGTTGAGGCCAATGCGCTTGGGGTCACGCTTGGTTACAAATTCTTTTAGCTCGGCCTCTGATCCAAAATAATCATACGCTTTTGTTTCTTCTAATAGATACCCATCAATACCTAGCACAGCTCTTTCGATTCTGGGTTTGCCCGTGTCTGTAAAAATATAGTAGCCATTGTGAAGCACATAACCTTCGCCCATTTCTTGGTAGAGTGGATCAAAGTTTCCTTCGCGACACATGATGATCCACATATCGATTTTATTTTCGCGCATAACTTCGGGCAAGATGAGGTCAAATTTGTCTAGCCTTATCTGGTTCATCTTACGCCATCTGCGGAAAGATTCCTGTGAATAAGCATGACTAATGATTAACAAAACACTGATGGTAAAAATTAGCTTCTTCATGGGCGAATGGATTGATCAATCAAGTATAGTGGAAAGTTGGTGGTTTGACAAGGTTAATTTTATTTAGATGTGTATCTTTATAAAACATAGTTAAACCGCTGCACAATGCCGTTATCCAAACTTGCCATCAGCTACTTTCTTACTTGCATCGTTTTCTTTGCCATTGATATGGTGTGGCTCGGTTTTTTAGCGAAAGATCTTTACCGCAAGTACCTAGGCTCTTTCTTATCTGATCAGGTAAACTGGACGGCTGCTATTGTTTTTTACCTACTATTCATCATCGGCATTTTCGTTTTTGTTATCCTGCCTGCTGTCGAAAAGAATTCATTGGCCAGCGCCATTGGGTTGGGTGCTTTCTTTGGATTGATCACCTACGCAACTTATGATCTGACTAACTTGGCCACTCTCAAAAACTGGCCATTGACGATCGTGTTTATTGACTTGGCCTGGGGAGCAATGCTAACCGCTTTGGTGAGCGCTGCAGGATATGGCATTGTGAAATGGGTAAATCATTAGCCGTTTTTCAAAAGAAAATCCTCGAACGAAAAAATTATTTCCCTGCCGGCAAAGAGGGCCTCACTTCAATTTTGCTTGGCAACGTGCGCGGGTTCATCTTCAACAAATCCAACACAATTTGACCGACATCTTCCGGTTGAATTTTCCACCCGTCTTTTTCATTGGGCACGTGATCATTAAAATTAGTGGCCACTGAACCTGGCATAATGGTGCTCACTTTTATTCCATGCGCCTGCAGATCAAGCATGATAGCCTGCGTGAAACCAACCAATCCAAACTTGCTTGCATTATAAGCGCTACCTCCTGCAAAAAAATTAGTGCCTGCAAGGCTAGCAATAGTGATGATATATCCTTTTGATTTTTTGAGTGCCCCTAAACTAGCTTTCACACTATAAAATACTCCTGTCAAGTTGGTATCCATCGTTTCGTGCCATTGTTCTGGGGAGATTGTTTCGATGGAACCAAAAAGGCCGATGCCAGCGTTGGCTACCAGCACATCGAGCTGACCCCAAGCTTGAAGTACTTTTTCAACTGCTGCTTGTTGCTGTTCGTAATTACGAACGTCTGCTACTATTCCTAAAGCATGATCTTTTTTTAGTCCATTCAACTTTGTGGCTGCCGCTGCTACTAGTTCAGAATTACGACCCGTGATGGCTACTTTCCAGCCTTCTTTGATTAAAACCTCTGCGATGCCGTATCCGATTCCTTTGCTTCCGCCTGTGATTAATGCTGTCTTCATTTTTAAAATCGATGAATGAATGCGAAATGTAAATGATTTGGTTATCAATCTCAATCTGTTCAACTAATCTTCTTTATTTTAGTAGGGTGGCTCAACTTATAGTCCTGGGTGCTGTTATTGATTTTAAGATCCTTGTTCACATAGCCTTTCTTGTATTCTTTCACGCGCGCTTCAAATTCTAATACCATTCCTTCCACAAGCGCTATTTTTTCAAATCCTTTCGTGAAGCTGAACCAAAGGTGATCGGCCACTAGCTTGTTCGTTTCTAAGTCCACAATGTTTTTAAGTAAAATGGTTTCTTCCGAATAGCCCTTGTAGTTTACCTTCTTGCCCACACGACTAAACACTGCCCTAAATTTTTTTCGAACTCCATTTTCCGCAGCTAGTGCTTTTCTCATTGGCTCAAGGTAATTAGCCTAAATGGATTTTTAGAAGCCATCTCAAAAATACTTGTAGTCTTGTCTGCCTGAGCCTTTCGAAGCCTATTTATGTTGAAATCAAGGTTTCGACAAGCTCAACCTGACACAAGTTTTATTTTTGAGATCGCTTCTCGCTTTTCTGAAATCCAACACTCAAAAATATTCTCCGTATCTTACAACTATGTTCCATAGGGCCATTTTACTCACGCTATTAATTTTTCCTGCTTTCGCTCAAGCACAAACTGACTCTGTGATGGCCAGAGGATTTCGTTCTGCCAATCCCAATGATAAGTATTCAGTGTTCATGGAAAACGAGGATCTTCCAAAGCCTGGCAAAGAAGCGCTCACCTACTCTATCACGATCACCGTCACCGGCATTCGAAATAAAAAAGGCGTGATCCGTTTTAAATTTTATGATGAAGCCACGGCCTTCCCGCACGACAAAGGTTTCTTGCGAATCATTGTGCCTAAATCAGAAGTAACAAACGGCACCTTCACGGCTACCTACGATGGCTTCACTTCCAAAGTGATGGGCATTGCACTGCAAGATGACGAGAACGATGATTGGAAGTTGGACATAGGTTGGTTGTTGCCCAAGGAAGGACATGCCTTCTCTGATTATTATCACACGGCTCTTCGCAAACCTGTCTTCTCCGATTTTAAATTTTTACTCACAGGCAACAAGCAAGTGATCATGAAGATGAGATATTATTAATCATGAGCAAAGAGGCCAAAGTAAAACGAGATCAATCGCTGGGTGAAGAAATTGCCAACAGTGTGAGTCATGGAGTGGGTGCATTGACAGCTATGGCCATTACTCCCATCATGATCATCAAGGCCATTCCCCAAGGCACTGCTGCCATTGTAGGTGTCAGTATTTTTGGTGCGACCATGATTTTGCTTTACTTGGCCTCTACTTTATATCATGCCTTTCCACACAGCAAAACAAAAAGAGTATTTAATATTTTTGATCATGGCGCCATCTTTCTTCTCATCGCTGGCACATACACACCCTTTACATTAGGTGTGCTTCGCGGGGCGTGGGGCTGGTCGCTGCTAGTGGTGGTTTGGGTGCTTGCCGTTTTAGGTGTGGTATTAAAATCCGTAGCGGGTGCGCGTAGTGGAAAACTTTCTACTGGACTGTATCTGACTATGGGCTGGCTTGCTGTATTTGCAATAAAACCATTTTGGTTGAACATGCCTGCAGCGGGATTGATTTGGTTGGTGGCAGGAGGCGCGATGTATTCGGCAGGCGTTTTCTTTTTTGTAGCCGAGCGAATTCGCTATCATCATTTCATTTGGCATTTATTTGTAATGGCCGGCACGGCTTGCCATGTGGTGGCGGTGATCGGGTATGCGCATTAATTATAAGCTATTCACCCAATCCATCAACCTATTCGCATATCCCCACTCATTGTCAAACCAAGCCATTAGCTTTAGGTGATTTCCATTGGTGACTTTAGTAAGCGATCCATCAATCACGCTGGAGTGAGGATTGCCAAGTATGTCGGCAGAGACGATGGGATCAAATGTAATATTCATAATATTCTTTAATTCAGCAGCCGCTTCTTTTTCAAAAATAGAATTGACTGTTTTTGTATCCGTTGGCTTGTGTAGAAAAAAAGAAACATCTGCTAATGCCCCACAAGGTATTGGCACTCGTGTAGATATCGATTCAATTTTACCCTGGAGGGCAGGAAAAATAGTTTCTAGCACAGGTTTAATATTTACTTCAAATGGAATGATAGAATGACCAGCAGCTCTGCCTCTGCGAAACCCTTTATAGGGTGCATCCAACAATTCTTGTCGAGTGGTATAGCCTTGAATGACATTGATATGTAGCGAGTGAACTCCCCAGTTTTTTTGAACCATATTAATCAAAGGGGCAACACAATTGATAGTGCAATCGCCTGGAGAAATAATTTTTGTCTCCTTGTTTACGTCCTGGTGGTTCACTCCCCAAATAGTGGAAGGGATATCTTTGCTGTACGTTGATAACAGTACTCTCTTTGCCCCGTTAGAAATATGTAAAGCCGCTTCACTAGAGTGAGTGAACAATCCCGTTGCTTCGACTACCGTATCAATTGTAAGCTCACGCCAAGGAAGTTGGTTGATATCCGATTGTTGATAGTAGTAAATCTCATGCCCATCAACACTAATCCCTTTGGATGTAGAAGTAACTTCGCTTGATAGTGAGCCTCTCATCGAATCATACTTGAGAAGGTAGATCAAATTCTCTTTTGGCATTACATCGTTTACTGCCACTAGATTGTGTAAAGCGTTTTTTTGGCGGAGCAACCGAAACAATGTTCGGCCAATCCTACCCATGCCATTAATTGCGAGTCTGGAAGATGTTTTTACATTTTGTCGTATATCCACGAAGTTCAATGTGGCGCAAGTTTAGGAAGAATATATTTGGAATTTAAGAGCGTTCCCCTACTTCGGGAACTTCTCCAACTCCACTAAGCTCAAAACAGATTGAAGTATAGCCAAGTCAACACGATGGCCAGTGATGTTTAGTAGATACCTACCGCCAATACCTAAAGAAATTTGGGCTTCTTCTGTATGCTTCTGATACGAAGCCCAACCCTTGCAATTATCCATCTCGATGGCACGCATCACCATTGATTCAGTGTCAACCGGTTTCATCTCATCCCATTTGCTCACAGATTGCTTATACATAATGTCCGCATGCAGGAAATCGAATAGCAATAGTTGGATTGATTTTTCATGCGCTTTGAACTTCTTTTCGCAGAGCGAATAGGTAATGCTTCCTATCTTCATCTGTTCGCTCTTAGGTTCTTCAGAAGGATGAAACCCATCTATCTTGTCGGGTAGCAGTTTCAGTATTTCACCTAGCTTCAGTTCAGTCACTTGGGCTGGGGCACTCCAAGCGAGGGTGGCAAGAAATAAAATGACGAGTAGTCTCATAGTTATTTGCGCTAAAGTTACTTTTACTTTTGAGAACCACACAACAAATAGACGTAATTGCTTCGTGAACTTTATCTACCTACCTTTAGACGATTATGAACATTATTAGAAGCTGGAGAGAACAGAAGATATTGCTGAAAAGAAGGTTTCCTATCCTTTCTGATGAGGATTTCTTATTTGAAGAAGGTAAAAAGGAAAGCATGCTGAAAAAGCTAGAGCAGAAGTTAGGTAAAAGCCAGCCCGAACTTGAATCGATCTTTAGAGAGATACAACTCTCTTAGATTTGTGCAGGATTAATCTCGATTATGGTTTCCGCTTATGTCCCAAATGTGGGTTGCGAAAACTAGGAACAGCGAACAAATAGTACTGAATTCCAAACCCAATGTTTACATCAAAGCCATTGAATGGTGAATAATACGCACCTACGGATGGACCAATTCCCCAATTATTTCTATTGATTACCCCTCTCTTATGAGGCTCAACAGCGATGGCCGCAATGGGCTTAGCCCCCAGTGTATCCAAATAAACATACCGTTTGATCCGTACCGTGTCATACCTGTAAATCACGGTATCATGGTAGATGATATTGTAAATTATGGAATCCTTGCTGCTGGCTTTTTGCGAAAAGGAAATGAACGGAAAGATGAGCAAAAGAAATGGCAGGGGATAAAAGATTTTGTGTTTCATTCTGCGTTTAGATTAGATGCTTGACTTTGACCTTGCAAGATCCACTAATTGTTGCATAATCAAGCAAAACAACTGTACTAATAATCGGTGAACGGGAGCGTTATTTAGTTACAATTTTTTCCTTAGAATGGATAAAGCTTATAACTTTAAAATTATGAAAAAAATCAAATTTCTAGTCTTGGCTCTATCGGCTAGTAGCTTGTTGATGAGTTGTTCGAAAAGTAGCGACCCGGCAGTCAACAGCAATGTCTCTTTGACAATGTCAGCAGCCACATCCAATGGCAAAACAACCATTGGAGGACGCATAGCAACTGAAGGATCTCGTACAGATTCCGCTGGCGTTGCGGTAACTCTAACGGATGTAATAGTGAATATTAGAGAAATCGAATTTGACTTTGACCATGAAGACGAACATTTCAAAAAAGACTCTGCCTTCAACGAAGACAAAGAGGCCAAGCTAAAAGGCCCTTTCATTGTAGACCTTTTAAATGCGGGAGCGTTTGTAGATCAAGTAATCACCTCTGTAAACATCCCCAACGCGAAATATGAGAAAGTAAGCTTCAAATTATCACCTTCCACTGAAGCGGGCAACATGAACGGAAAAACCATTCTGATCACGGGCAACATTGGCAAAACGCCATTTGTGTTCTGGACGAATGCAAAGGCAAAATTTGGGGCAAAATTTTCGGATAGCACAATGGTTTCCAACGGAACTGCCGTTAATGTGTCCATTAAATTGGAGTTGGATAAAGTCTTGACTGTTGCAAATGGCATCGACTTTTCAAAATTGCAAGATGGAAACAAAGATGGCACAATTACCATCGACCCACTTAATACGGACGGAAATAAAAATCTAGCAGAGAAAATTTTCAAACTGCTGGCACGCCATACTCATTGCGAGAAAGGAAAAAAATAATAACTTAAATTTTAATATTGAAAGGACCCAAGAGATTGGGTCTTTTTTATTTCCTAATTTTTCCAGCACAAGGAACAGAAAGATTATTATTTGCGGGGCATCAATCCAAATATCTATTATAAAAAACACTTACCTTGTTTTAAAATCTAGTCGGGTAAAATTGCATTGAATAGACCATGAAAACCTTTTGGCTTCTTTTCTTACTTAACTTCGCAAGTGCAATACAGGTAGTTGGCCAAGAAAAGCCCCAGGCCAAAATGCCATTATTTGTTTCGCACCTAAGTGCGCAGAACGCAGCCGTTACCAGAAGAAAAGAAGCTCCCAAACATTTCTTTCTCACCCGCGTAATCTGTTTTAGAAAAAAATGCCGCGCGTTCATAGGCTGGCGCACTCAGCAGCGAAGCATGCGCTACGACTATAAAAAGGCAAGTAGATTTAGAAAGAGCAAGGCACCAGCAAGCACCGACTCCATCACCGTGCTGCAAGACAAGCCGATCAAAAAGATGCCAGCAAAGGAGGTAGTTAAGCCAGTGCCACTGCCTACTGTAAAAACAGATAGCATTATCATACTTAGTGATGTTTTGTTTGAGACCAATAGTTACAAGCTCAACAAAGAGTTGCTTGCCAAGCTGGATTCCATTTCTGCTTATTTGCGAAAACAACCACAAGCAGAACTAATTGTCTCTGGCCATACCGATAACGTAGGCAAGGAGAGTTACAATCTCAATCTATCTTCTCAACGCGCAGAGGCCGTGGCCGAATATTTTTTGGATAAAGGCATCGCGCCCGAGCAAGTGACCTTCGGAGGCTTTGGTAGTGCGCAGCCTATTGTGACTAACGATACACCAGAAGGGCGAAGAAAAAATCGCAGAGTGGAAATCCGCATTCATGGAAAAAATTGAAAATTTTTGGTGACCTCTTCAAATATATTTATTTTTTGATCATTCATTTGATAATTGTACTTTCATCAAATAAAAAAAGTTAAAATGATTTTCCTTGGCTCTACAGTACTAAATAAAATTTTGTTTGAACTAACTTTCACCACCTCACGCAGCAGTGGCCCAGGTGGGCAAAATGTAAACAAAGTAAATTCCAAAGTAACGCTACAGTGGAATGTGTCCCAGTCTAGTGCGATAACAGTTGAAGAAAAAGAAGTCATCCAGCACAAGTTGGCATCACATATCACCAAGGAAGGTGTTTTTCAGGTTACTTCGCAAGAGGCACGATCACAACTTCAAAATAAAGAAGGCGTTGTTCAAAAATTAGAACACCTACTAATAAAAGCGTTTACAAAAAAGAAAGCACGGAAGCCAACCAAACCATCGAAGGCCGCTAAACAAAAACGCATCCAACAAAAGAAGTTGAGAGGCGAGAAGAAAAAATGGAGAAGGGGAGCGGAGTAGGCTAGTCGGTTACAGGTTTCTAGTTGCAAGTTTCCAGCCTCTAACTTCCAGCCTCCATCTTCCAACTTCTATCCACCACCACCCACTTTCCATTATATTTGCAACAAAATAGCATTACATAACTATGAGACTCGGACAATTGTCGCGCAAACTGGGCATCAGCACTTCACAAATAATCAGCTTCTTGGCTGCTAGGGATATTACCATTGGCGAAGACTCCAATACCAAAATTGAAGATGAACATGCCAAGTGGGTAACGCAAAAATATGCGCCTGAATTAGTGGAGTCGGTAGCCGTAACAATTTCAGAAGAGAAAGTACAACCGATTGTAGTCATTGAGCCATCTATTATTGAGGTTGCTGAACCGATTGTAGCTGTAACAAACAATGAATCTCCTTCAATCGAAGCGGAGCAATTGCCGGAGTTAATCAAAGCTCCTAAAATAGAATTGTCGGGCTTGAAGGTGTTGGGCAAAATTGAGATCCCTGAAAAAAAGAAAAAAGAAATTGTTGAAGGGATAGAAAATCAATCTGCCGAAACAGAAAATAAACCTAGCCTAGACCGCAGGCCTCTGCCCATTAGAAGGGAATTTGACAATCGGCCAAGAAAAAACCCTGTGACTTTGCAGCGCGAAAAAGAAGAGCGCGAAATGGAGATGAAGAGAAAGGAAGAAATACTTCGCGCTAAAGAGAGAAAGGCATATCACTACCAAAGCAAAGTGAAATCGCAAGCGGCACCCAAGCGAATAAAAATGGTTGAAGAGCCAGTGGAGGAAACGATCACTCCAGAAGAAAAAGCCCCTACAACGGTGTGGGGAAAATTTAAAAAGTGGTTGAGGACATAATCCAGAGGCTAGATTTCTCCCCTTCTATTCTATAGCATGAATAGTAACCCAATACCGATAAGCAACAATACCTTGCTCCAGTTTCGATAACTTAGTAATGTCTTTCTGGCTGTACCGTGGCAAGATCAATTTATTCATGGAGGCCAAGATTTTGAAGATGGATTTTTTCATAAATCAAAAATTAGTCAAGTTCTTGATGAAATAATTTAATGGCTCGCCTCCATGCCAATTTTGCTGCTGCTTCGTTATAGCGTGTTGGAGCAGTATCGTTGTGAAAAGCATGTTGCGCTCCTTCATAAATAAAAACCTCATAGCGAGTGTTGGCTTTCTTCAAGGCTTCTTCATACGCGGGTATGCCCGCATTGATGCGCTCATCCAATCCACCATAGTGCAGTTGCACAAACGCTTTGATCTTCGGCACATCAGCTGCTTCTGGCTGGCGGCCATAGAATGGGACGGCTACTTTTAAATCAAGCATGTTCAAAGCCAATTGATTAGCCAATGCACCGCCCCAGCAAAAACCAATACAGCCAAATTTATCGTTCGAGTCTTTGCGTGTTTTTGCGTACTCAAATCCTTTAATAAAGGTTGAAAGGTTTTTTGCAGCATCGATCTTGCTGAAAAGATCTCGAGCTTTGTCAGCATCTGTAGGTGTGCCGCCCAATGGTGAAAGTGCATCTGGCGCTATTGCAAGAAATCCTTCCAATGCAAGTCTTCGGGTAACATCTTCAATATGTGGATTGAGTCCTCGGTTTTCATGGATGACCATCACGACAGGATATTTTTTCTTTTTCTTAGGCCTTGCTAAATAGGCCTTCATTTCTCCTTCTACACCTTGGTAAGAAACTCGTTCGGTGAATAGTTGGTCATCATCACCCGAAATGGTTTCCGCTTGGGCATAATTTACTTCAAGCAGCGGAAGCATAGTCATAGCGGCTGCGGTGCTTCCTGTGAGTGTGATTAATTTTTTTAGAAACACTTCCCGCGTAAGCGGCTTGTGCGTGTATTCGTCAAAAAGATTGATGATGCGTTGATCCATGTTATTGATTGGTTTCAGTGGTTGTGGATTTTCCTTTCCCTTTAATTTGAAATTTCCCCTCAACAGCTCCTTGCATGAATTTTCTAAAATACAACTCAAGCGGAAACACCAAGAGGGCGATGAACACTTGAATGATAAATTGTATGACAGGTGAACTTTTCACTTCAATTAATGAAGTGATGGCCGTGCTTACAAACTGTATAAAAATAATGACTGTAAGCAAAGAAAGTATCTGACTTACATATCTATATTTTGAGTTGGTATCGCTCAATTTCACAGATAAAAACATGAGTACGCCAAAGAAGGCAAACTCTAATGCGTAAAACCACCAGCGTTTCCAGTAAGGCGGTAACACTTCAAAGGGAATCATCTCTACTTTCGATTCATTGCCCAGCAAATCTCGAGACTGCATGGCCAATTGGTAAGTGCCCGGTGGCAGATAGGGGAAATTAGCTACATAGTTGGCACTCGACCACACCGTCCATCCATTGGTAAGGCCTTTTACTTGGTACCGATATTGCATGGCTTGACGGCTAACATAATCGGGCTGGATAAATTCAAATGAGAGCGTATTCTCTGGTTGATCCATTGTCACACCCTTGCCTTGATCGAGACTGATTTCTTGTCCACGCACTTCACGCAAGAGCAGTGGGTAACGTTGATCCTCTGAAAGCATGGCACTATTAGAGAATTTGTAGAGTTCGTTGTCAGCCGTGATCACCCACATGCCTTGTGCATCAGCATCTGGTGCTAGAAAGCGTAGATTAGGGAACAATCCCAGCCATTGTAGTTTTAAATTTTTCAATCGGCTGTCAACCGTACGCCATTGATTACCGTCATTGAACCAAAAATATCCTGCCGAAGCGAAGTAACGGTGAGGGCCAGGCAGCGAGTCATACTTTACAAAAGAACTTTTGCGATCAAATTTTCTAAATTCATCTGAGGCAGCTAAATACACTTCGTTGCCATAGGCCACGCCCACCATCTCATCCAACGAAGCATTGTCCACAGGCAAAGATTCAACATTTGAAATCTGGCCGTCTACTGTTTCTATTTTATGAACTTGCGCGCGCCCACACAGCCAAATATTTTGTAGATTGTCTTCAAAACTATAATTGACATAATCATTCAATGTGTCTAGCAAATGTGTTTCCTTCCATGCTTGTGCATTTTTAAAAAAAGATTTTACCTCTTCTTGATAAGTGCCCACCAATAGTTGCTGTAGGGCTGTTGAAAAAAATACGGAACGCACGGGTCCTGCCAGAATAGACTTTGCTTTCAATCCCTCTACTTCATATACACCCCCAAGGCCAGCCGCGATCAGCTTTCCGTTCACCTCAATTAATTGTACCACTTTACCATCAATGCCTTCTACCCTTCGGTATGCATAACCCAACGGCTTAATAATTTTGTTTTCAACGGTCGTTTTTGGTTGGATTGAAGTGGCAGGTTCTTTTTTCTTCTTCCTTAAAAAGCCAAAAAGCGTTCGCTTATTTTCTTGTTGATTACGCTGTGACTGCTGCACCTGCACCACTATTTTTTGAACCGATGTTTCTCTATTGAGCAAATAAAGGCCAAGCGTAGTGCCTACATACACTTGGCCATTGATGGCATGTGTGCAAAGCAAATTGCCTGCTAAGCCAGTATAGTGGTTGAACGACCGAAAGGGCACAGAAGGAGCAATGCGAGTGAAGCCATATTCGTGTGCCACCCACACTCCTTCATTGTGATCGCCCAATAGCGCAAAAATTTCATTGTCGCGAAGGCCACTGCTGTAATCTATAATCTCCTCAGTTGCACCCATGATAGGATTGATCAATAAAACGCCACCACGCAACGTGCCGAGTGCAATCAATTTTTCGCTCACCCAAACTCCATTCACTAGCTTGTTTTGTCTGAGGTATCCTTCATCGCTTAATTTTAATTCAATAGGTTGCGCAGTCCCTTTCAAAATATAAACTTTGCCCGCCTCCGTTCCCAAGATGGCATCTCCTGTTTTTTCATAGGCAGAAGAAAAAATGATTTCTGATTCGGTGGGGAGCACCGCTACCGATTTTTGAAGTTTCTCTCCTGTCCATTGCAACAAGTCTTGATCGAAACTTTTCAAAAATACTTTTTCATGGATTTGCAATAGCCCCGCAAAATTATCACTGGCATCGGCTGCCACTTCTTTTTCAATTTTATCTGCCGCCAAAACAAAAAGTTTGTTTTCGTTGCAAAACAAAACCTTATCACTTGCCACCGCACTTGAAAAGATATTTGGGCTAGTAGAAATGGATTGATAGGCACGGTGGTTTCCATTTTGAGTCAACTTCCCGAAACCAAATACACCGCCAACAAATACTTCATTGCGATGCAACGTGAGTGTGTATACCGCGCCAGGGGTGGGGATGAGTTGCCAGTTTTTGCCATCAAACTCTAGTACTCCTTTTTTGTTGGTGAAATAAATAAGCCCGCGATCATCTTGCACCATGCCCATGCTTCGGTAGTCGATGCGCTCATCGGTGGGGGCGTAATGCGATAAGAAAGAGTTTCCTGTTTGGGCAAACGAACCGCTGGTGATTAAAAAAAGTACTACCAGTATTTTTGTCCTCATAGCAACAAAGTCAGAATACAAAGTTAGACTATAAAATGTAAACACGCACTTGCCTCTAAAAAGCAAAAAGGTGAAGTTGCCTTCACCTTTTCCTATAACCCTATATAGCAATAGAAGGTGTTACCTCACTAGAAACAAAAAATCACTACCCGGTGCATTGTCACCAAACTCACCCATGCGTGGTGGGTTTTTCAGTTTTTCCACAAACGAGTAAATCTCTTGAACAGTCAATATCCCATCTTTACCTCCCTGCGAAGTGAGTGCTTCTAAAAAACTTTTGGCAAAGGGTGAGTGTTTTCCTTTGATGCCATCTGATACGTATGTCTTACCTCCCGAGGTGAGGTATCTCCTAGTCTTGTAGGTGAGCTTACGCGTAAGAAATTCCGCTTGCGATTGCTCCCGATATACTTCATCTTCTTGTCCACGGGCAGAGGCAAGAGCTGCATCGAACGTGCCACCAAAGCAAACATCCATCGCCAAAAAGATATGCTCGCATGGAACGTTGTTGATGATGGAACGCAAGCGGTTATGCGAAAGGTATGTTGTCTTGCCTTCATCGTTCAACATGGATTCTTTCGTAACCACAAAGCCTTCTCCAAAAGTCTGGTCATACGTACCGTGACCCGCGAAGAAGACAAACAACTGATCAAGCGGTCTGTATTGTTTCTCTCCATACTCACGCAGTTTTTTCAAAATTTCAGATTGTGTAGCATTTTCTACTACCTCAATTTTAAATTTATAGGTCTTCTTCAATTCTTCGGCAATGGAGCGTGAATCGAAAATAGGGTTCACCAAGTCACTCCAATTGTCATACTGGTCAGTAGCAAATACCAGAGCATAATCTGTGCGTTCTAGTTTACTCGCATCGGCCAACGAGGTAGCGCCCACCACTACTTTTCGGTAGCTGGATGTTTTTATCCCCTCTTTGTTTTCAGCTATTACTTCAATGAGGTTATCGCCTTCCATCAGGGTTAGGTTCTTCTCAATAATTGTGTGAAGTGTATCTTTTTCAGTAGGCTTGATCATCAATGATCCGCGACTGGCCGTTTCTGCTGTTTGCTTGATATTGACCGTTACGCCCTTCAATGCCGATGAGCTTATTACCTCTAATTTAATTTTAAATCTAGCATCTTGGATGTACGTAGTCTCTGGGATGGGGAGACTCCAATTGATCAATGGCACGGTGGTATTCACCAATTTACTGGGGTTGCTAAAGTCCACTTCAAATTCGCTGGATCGTGTGGTTACGTTTTGCGCCAGTAGCCCATTGCCAATTAGCAAAAGAGCCAGCAATGCTTTTGTTTTGATTTTCATTTTATTTATCTGTTAATGATAATTTTTTTTGTCGCTACCTCACTTCGTGTGGTAGAAACTACGCTCAGTTTAAATAGATAGATTTGTGTAGCCGCACTCTCTTCTGGCGCACTCCATATTGCTTCATAGAAACCGGGGGCATGAGGACCCTTTGCTATGGTACTGATTAATCTTCCTTGTAAATCATACACTTCAAAATTGACCTGATACTCCACAGCCCCATCTGGCAGAGTAAACCCTACCTGTACATCTTTAGTAGATGGGTTGGGGTAAGGGCTGGCAATTGAAATTTCAGTTGGCTTGATGGAGTCTTTTAAATTGCTACCAAAGTATACCCTGAATGAATTTGACTCCAGCGGATTAAAAGTGTATTTATCCGCTCGGCTCATGTCAATTAAAATTTGCCTTTTTAAATCCAATAGGAATAACTCTTTGCCATTGGATCCAAACAAGCTATTGTCCCAGTGCATTGTGGTAGGTGAAGCTGAACCGCTGGCCACAGTAAAATTCCATTGTTGCTCATTTGCTGTTGGCACTACATCTCGACTAAAGCTTTTCAAAAAATATTCCGGATGGGCAAAGTGCATCTCCACATATTCATCATTTAGCTTTGGTGGATTCACATCATCCCAATCATCTTTGCCCGCTCTCGCTTGTGGATCCATACCAATGCCACCTAACGTATAGGTTAAGTCACTTTGTTGAATGTGCAATGGAACTATCCAACTCTGTGCACTCAAATCGCCAGAGGGCAGTGAGCCCTGTCTACCACCTTGTGCCGTTACGTTTATTTTCACTGGTACTTGCACATCGTTATCTGCTAATACAAATCCACCCTTTAGTCTTTCCAGTTGGCCGTTGTTAGGGGCATCCACGTAAGCACCTCCTTGATAAAATTTAAGAGCCCCTACACCTGTTAAGCGAGAATCATTCCATATTATCGTTAAGCTATATGGGTTGCCGATGAGGTTCCAACCTTTTTTCAAATTCAATTTGAAGAGATTGCTTTGTGTATTGTTGGGAGCAATAATCACGTTGTTAATATCTGTCGTTTTATCTCCAAACTTAAGATTTGCCCCTTCTCGAGAGGCAACAAAATAACCTTCGCCCTGCACTACATCGGTAAAATTTGATCCCGGATAATCAACCCACGCAGCAGGAGAATTTTGATAGCGTAATAACCGCCACTTTGTCTTGTCAGGATCGCCTAAGCCTTGAAATACGAACTGAACCTGTTTGGCGGGTAAATCAAAAGGAATAGAGACGATCTGATAATCATTTACCGTAGCCCCAGCGGTAACAGCAATACCCATATTGGTATTATTAAAAGCAGTACGCGTCAGGTAAAAAGTTTGTGTTGCTGGTGGAGTGGGTGCTGCTGGTGATCTTGTTTTATTACCCGCTGCATCCGTTGCTTCAAAATAGTATTCAATGCCCATGTCGTCTACAAAAGAATTTTGCAACGCGAATGTGTATGTATTGCTAGCCCCTGCTACACCCGCCAAGGTATTGATAGTGGAGGCAGACACTTTTCTATAACTCATTATCACAGAAGTTACAGCTTTGTTATCAGTGGCTGTAACTGTAAAAGTCTGGGAAGTAAATCCTTTGGGTAAAGTTGAAGGTGGGGTAAAGGTTGATATAACCGGAGCTGTGGCATCTGGTTGTTCTATAGTAGTGAACGTCCAAGCAGTAGTAGGTAATGCAATGGATGCATTTTGATACAAGTCAACAAAAGCCCCTGCATCAATACTGATTGAGTATTGCGTTAGGTACTCCAATGATGCCGCTAATGTAAACGTATAAGTGGTACCAGAAAGAGTACCTGCTGTCACATCCAACACTTGCACAGGTGTAGCAGGTGTGGCTGTTTTAATGAGGGTTATTTTTTTGCCAGCAACTGCATTGAAGGTGGAGATATCAGTGACTGTAAAACTTATTTTATTACCTAATGGTATTATAGTAGATCCATTTGCTGGGGCAACTACCGTAATTAAAGGTGCGGTTACATCTTCCGTAATGGTAATTATCGTATTGATCGTACCAAAATTATTCAACGTTTGCACTGCCCCAGAAGGCCACTTGATTTCAATTTGACTGATACTGGCGGCCGAGCCTAACCCAAAATGTTGAATCAAACTATTCTGGCTTCCGAAGCCTGTTAAAGATGCCACTTCTCTTATTTGCGTTCTTGCAGGTGTAGTTGTAACTACCTTTATGCGTGCACCAAGGGCAGAGGCATTAGACTGTTTGCCTATCAGCTTTATCTCCACCCAGTTTCGAGTTGAGGATGTCGTTAATGTGTTTTTATATAGCAGGTTTGGTAGATTTACTCCACTACCTGTTGATAAACTGGGATAAAAATCAAGAAATCCATCTTTATCAAAATCACAAAAACTTCCTCCTATTTCAGCAATGTTTGGATTCACAAGAAGTTCTAATGTAGAGGACTTCGTATATGTTCCTGTTCCGTTATTAATGAAAATCGAATTTGCTCCACCATTTACTACAATCAAGTCAATATCTCCATCATTATCTATATCCCCGAAGGCACTTCCAGTTGTAGACGAGTTAGTTTCAGCCACTGGGCTAGACGTGAGGCTAGTGAAAGTTCCATCTCCATTATTTTGATAAAGTTTATCAGCTTGGGTGCTTTGCCCTACATACAAATCAAGGTCTCCGTCATTGTCAATATCTCCCCAGCTAGCTGTTCGTCCGTTTGTCATGAGATCTGTATCAAAAACTAGACCTGTTGCTAGTGCAAAAGTGCCGTCTCCGTTGTTCTTATATAACTTGTTAGCAACATTAGTTCCTCTGTTGGCCAGAAAAAGATCTTGATCACCATCATTGTCATAATCCCCCGGTGCAATAGTTAAGGTGCCGTTTAGATCTGTAACAAAGGGGTCTGATGTTATTTTACTAACACTAGTTCCATTGACATTTTTAAGAATGTAGTTGCTGTATGTGAAGGGTGAAGAGCCGAAATCATTTCCAACAAAAATATCAGCCTTCCCATCTTTATCATAATCTAACACTGCCAATGCGCGGAAAGTGCTACCTGTACCCGTGGCAAATATTGATTCGACAACCGCTGTCTTGGTGAATGCCCAATTGCCATTGTTAATCAGGAGTAAACAGGCAAGGGGTCCACTTCTTGCAATAAACATGTCAAGGTCATTATCGTTGTCAAAATCAAACAATGCTATGCCTCTACTAATAGCTGTGTTCTCATCTGCCAAAGCACCTAGCGTTTTTCTGGTGAATTGCCCACCACCAATATTCTCATAAAATACGGGCGGTAAATTTTGTAAATTACTATTTTGAAAAGACGGTACTGCAAGGTCTTCATCACCATCACCATCCAAATCGCCCCAGGATACTCCTTGCTGGCTTTCAACATTTAATTGGATATCGTTTTCTACAGGTCGAAATAAAGACGACCCTAATGTGATTGCTGTTTCAGCCGACAAAGGTGATTCACCTGCGGCATTAAGTGCTGAGATTTTATAAAAATAGGTTGCTCCTGCAGTGAGGCCTTTATCGATATAGGAAATTAACGGAAAATTGACTGTGGCAATAGGTGTAAAAGTGCCACCAGAAGTGGGGCTTCTGTAAATCTTGTACTGAGTTTCAAATCCAACAGTGGCCCAGTTCACGAACACTTCGTTGGACGAATAGATGTAAAGGCTCAATTGGGGTGTAGTTGGAATGGGATCACTGTTATTAAGCGTGTAGGTAGTGGTAGCTTTAAAAGGCTGATAGGCAGTTCCTCCTTGCCATTTTAAAATTAACGTATTAGTGGTTGAGTTCCACGTTCCGTTTCCATTGCCAAAATCCGAATTAACTGATGTTCCAGAAATTATAGCCGTTTTTCCGCAATCCTCTAAAAATTGAAGCCCCTCAAAATTTGGTCGAGCGGGGGCTGGGGCTGGGGGTGTTATATTGAAAGAATGCTCATTTGCAAAAAAAATATTGCCACCAAAATCGTCAATAAGAACAGCTAGGCTGTTAAATGGCCCTGACCCGTTGGCTGTAAAACCTGACTCTACAACAGTGGTGGCAGTCCAACTTCTATTGCCAGGAATAGTGTTGGTGCAAGGAGTATTTGGTGTTGAAAAAGATATTTCGTTGGATGTGATTGATTGACCAGCTACATTGATTGCTGAGACACGAAAGAAATAAGTTGCTGCAGCAATGGGTAAGCTTAAAATTGCTCTGCCTTTCTTTTGAAAAGAATTTACTGCCACGAGCGTTTGAACAGTCTGATAAGATAGATTTGTACCAACAGATTGCTCCAAAACATAATTCGTTTCATTATTAGAATTGTCATTCCAGAGTAATTCTGCCCTGAAGCCATTTGGTGGTAATTGCCCAGTGATATTTAGGGAAAGACCAGTTGGTGCAAGTGGGGGGATGATTGTTACATCGCTTTTATGAACCACTGAGTTAGATGTAGCCAGATAGGCAATCTCAGAAGTATTCAGAATTACATCAGCAACTCTTGCTGCGTTATCAGCCAAGGGGGCACTTGCCCATGTACTGCCTGCATCTTTAGATATATTAGCAACACCAGTAAGTGCTGCTGTAATTATCACACCATTTCGAAAAGCCCATATCTTACTTCCCGAAAAAGAACTGTTAAAAGTTTTAGTTAACCAGGTGGTTCCTCCATCAGCAGATACACTAACTGATGTAGAACTCAAGAGTGCATAAAGGGTTGCAGAAGATGCTTCAGCTGCAATAGAAAAATCCTGACCAACGCCAGTTAAAATCTGCGTTGCAGTAGAAGATCCAAAAGGCAGTTTGTATAAGAATGAATTTGTAGTCCTGATATAAATCGTATTACTCGCATCGACTTGAATTTTTGCGATAGAACCACTTAGCCCCGAAATAGCAGTGGTGGACCAGGTTTGCCCGATGCCGCCTGGACTTACGGTGCCATTGCTGATTAATAAATTTGAGCTTGAAAACGAAAAAATATTTAGCCCATCATAGGTAACGACTTGAGGAAGAAAATTTGTTGTATTGATAGATGTCCAAGTGTTTCCGATTGTACCCGTTGATTTGATAACCCCTCCAAAACCGTAAGCAAGGACTGAGTTGTCAGCTAATTTAATAAACCCTTGAATGTTACGATCGGCTGGGGACACTGATTGTAATGTCCAATTAGCTCCATCATCAATCGATTGATAGTAGCCACTTCCAGAGGGAATCGTTTGAAACAATCTATTTTGAGCAGTAATAAAAATAGAACTTAAACCTGCAGCCTTCATTCCATTGTTAATACCGTTCCAATTGACTCCAAGGTCTGTAGATTTGAACATACCAGTGGAAGATGAACCCATTAGCCAAGAAGAAGCAGATTGAATCTCCACGTTCGTTGGGGAAATGTGGGTAGGATATGCGACTCCAGAATTCCAAGGCGCGCCAGCGGTTCCACCTGTATAAATTTTTCTGCTAATGGTATTTGTGAGATAAAGATTTTGAGATGCGTCCAATGAGAGTGTACCCAAAAAAGAGACATCTGGAATAGTTCCTTTGATAGAAGTCCAAGTAGTTCCATTGGTAGACGAATAGGGTGAGCTAGCAGCCAATGCAAACAAAGTACCTGCGCTGTTCAATACAACTGAGTAAACAACTTCTGTAGCCGATATCCCAGATGAAGGTCCGTTAAATACAAAGCCCCCATCAGTTGATACCCGCATGCCTTGCCCTGAGGTGGCAGCATAAACAATATCGTTTGCCCCCCCAGTTTTTACTTTCAAGTCATTGATTTGAGTTGTAATATCGGAAGAAGTAAGGCTAAAGCTTGTTCCTCCGTTGCTGGATTTCAAAATCTGGTTAAGGCTGGTTGCCAAGTAGATAACAGTAGAGCTGACTACCTCTATCTTTCTGACGTTCGCGGAAATTCCAGTGCTGTTTAAATTAATCCAAGTTATACCTCCATCAGCTGATTTGTAAAGCTTAATGCCAGTGGCCGCATATAGATTGCCAGAAGGATCATTGTCCAAATCGGCAAAAGAAAAATCAGTTCCAAGGCTCATCTTGCTCCAATTTGCTCCATTGTCTGTACTTCGCCAAACTCCATTTGTTGAAGTAGCAACAATAATCGCACCTGAAGAATGAGTCACAAAATCAGATACAGCTCCGCCAAACGGCCCATTTAATCCTGTCCAATTTTGCGAAAAAGATGAAATAGAAATGATCAATAAAAAAGAGAGTAGTATAGTCTTCAATTTCATAAAGCTCTTATTCAAAATAAATTTTAGTTACCAGGTAGTGCGGGCAATGGAATTTCTTTAGGGCTATTGTCTGCAGCTCCTCCCCCTCCTCCCTTGCTTCCGCCTAACAATACAGCCAACCCACCTGCCACAGCAACCATTGGAATCAGCTTGACTAACAAGGGTACTTTAGGGGAGACTTGAAAATAATCAGAGTAAATAATTTCATCTGTCTTACGTGAGTCAGTAATCTTTAACCTATAGTCTTTGCCTGGTTTTACTTTGTGGCCAATAGATAAAGAATACGCACCACTGTTAGGATGATTCAATTCACCACTTACCTTTTGTGAGCCTTTGTACAACTCAATGTGAATAGGGTTAGTATTACCCGGACGCCAGGCCACATCATAGCTTTTACCTCTTTTATAATTCTTTTTTGTATCGAAGTTCTTTAGCTTAACAAAAGGCACAAAAACATTTCCTCTAATCTCAAGTGAAAGTTTTCCTTTGAAGCTGCCGTATTCCTGAAGTAAATTCCATTCAACTTTTCTGCCCACGCCTGGTTTTACATCAGGCCCAATGTCGCCTTTTACTTTGACAAGGGGTGCGGAAAATTTATCCTTAGACGCGTAAAGATTAAGCTGGTACTCATTGTTTGGATTACTATCATCCAAATCATAATGAACAATCACTTTTTCGCCTGCAAGTTCAATTTTTTTTATGGAGACAGTTTGCGCAATTAGTTCACGCGCAATTAACAGAGTGGCTAAGAGCAAGAGGAAAGCTTTCATAATCGGATTTTAGGCAATTAAATTTAAGCTCTTTTTTTGAAATAAGGAACAATAGTTTTTATAATCCCCTAAAAAGGGGATTATAAAAACCATTCCAAGAATGGAAAAATGAAGAATAGTCATATTTTAGCTGATTCTCGCCCAATTCACCACTGTCTTTCTCAGTGAATCAATATGTTGCTTAATAGGTAAACTCTCAGGATATTCTAATTCAGGATCTTTTCCCAAAATCAATTGTGCCTCCTCCCTCGCTTGCCTCAATAACTCACCATCTTTACCTAAATCAGCAATGAGTAAATCCAACGCACCGCTTTGTTGTGTGCCTATCAAGTCGCCAGGACCGCGGAGCTTCAAGTCTGTTTCGGCAATTTCAAACCCATTGTTAGTGCGCACCATTGTTTCGATCCGGGTCTTCGATTCTGCGCTGAGCTTGTGATCGGTCATCAAAATGCAATACGATTGCTCTGCGCCTCTGCCTACACGGCCGCGCAGTTGATGCAATTGCGATAAGCCAAAACGTTGTGCGCTCTCAATGATCATCACCGAAGCGTTGGGCACGTCTACGCCTACTTCAATCACCGTAGTAGCCACCATAATCTTTGTTTCACCTTTTACGAAGCGAGCCATTTCAAAATCTTTTGCTTCGGGTTTCATTTGGCCATGAAGGATGCTGATGGGCAATTCGGGGAACGCTCGCGAAATACTTTCGTAGCCATCCATCAAATGTTTCAAATCCAATTTCTCGGATTCTTCTATCAATGGATAAACAATATATACTTGCCTGCCTGAATCGATTTGTGTTTTTATAAATCCATTTACTTGCAGGCGATGTGAATCATAGCGATGGGTGGTTTTAATTGGCTTGCGGCCCTTCGGCAATTCATCAATGACAGAAATTTCTAAGTCACCATACAGTGTCATGGCCAATGTGCGCGGGATGGGCGTGGCCGTCATCACTAGTACATGCGGATAGAAATCTGTATTCTTTTGCCAAAGCTTAGATCGCTGCGCCACACCAAAGCGATGCTGTTCATCTATGATTGCTAAACCCAGTTTATTGAACTTCACCTCTTCTTCCAACAAAGCATGGGTGCCAATCAAAATTTTCAATGAGCCATTTACTAATTGCTCATGAATGGGCTTGCGGGCGCTTTTCTTCACAGAGCCAGTGAGCAGCGCGATGGAGATGCCCATCAGGTCAGCATATTTTTTTAAGTTGGCGTAATGTTGCTGTGCTAAAATTTCTGTTGGTGCCATTAACGTTGCTTGGGCATCGCCACCAATCACCAACAAAATGCAAATGAAGCCTACAATGGTTTTTCCACTTCCCACATCGCCTTGTAGCAATCGGTTCATTTGCTTGCCCGATTTCATATCAGCATAGATTTCACGCACTACTCTTTTTTGCGCTTCTGTTAAATCGAAAGGCAAATACTCT
The DNA here is from genome assembly GCA_046155095.1 of Cyclobacteriaceae bacterium. Classification (GTDB taxonomy): domain Bacteria; phylum Bacteroidota; class Bacteroidia; order Cytophagales; family Cyclobacteriaceae; genus ELB16-189. Next base: position 44,373 of record JBJXEB010000075.1, on the reverse strand, counting down.
TTGTAAAATTTGGTGAGAATGGTGGTGTCATGAAAGGCAATTCCTTTAAACTTACCCTGCCGTACCAATTTCATTTTAATCAGCCGAAGCTGAATGAAAAATAGCTCTTCAAATTTCAGTCGCGTTTGCGCTTGAAGAAGCAGTTCATGGCTTTGTGGAAAATGAATATTGTTGATTGCGCTTTTCTTTGCAATCAATTTCTGTTTTTGCAAAATACTGGATGGCAATGTTTCACGAATGTGAACTTGCGCACCTCTCAGGGCTTCTTGCTGAAGCTTTGAAATAAATTTACTATCAATGTAGCGTGTGCGCAGCTTTTCGCTGAGTGGATAGACAGGTTGAAGGTATCCGCCCTTTTCGCTCTTCTCTGTCAATGGTTCTATTTCTGGATGTGCGATGGATAGTCTACTGCCAAAGCGATTGGGTTTGCCGAACACCACATAATCCACATTCGGTTTTATTTTATTGACTACCCAATTGATGCCCTGAAACCACACCAATTCTATTTCACCTTGGCCATCGGTAAAATGCCCAACCATTCTTTTCTTTTGCTTTGCTCCGATCAATTCCATATCGGTGATCTTGCCTTTGATCTGCACGTAGGGCATCAACTCGTTCACCTCACTGATCGAATAAAACTTAGTCCGATCTTCATAGCGAAAAGGATAATGCTGAATTAGATCACCAAACGTGAAGAGTTTCAACTCCTTTTGCAGCAATGCGGCACGCTGTGGGCCTACGCCTTTGAGGAATTCCAATGAGGTATCGAAGAAGGACATTGTAATTTGAAGATGCGCAAATTAGTCAATTTGAAAATGTCACTACCTACTAGAATGATCCCTACCAAATGATAAAATTTTAATCGAGGTCTTTAATTCTTTCGCAATGCCACATTTGATTATTGAAAATCCTTTGGTCGCATTTGGTCTCAACCAAAATAAGATCACCATTGTTTTGGTAAGCAATTCTGTTTTTAATTTCACTTCCGCACTCAGAAAATAAATTAGCCGAGCATTCTGTTTCCATCAAACGCATTCTGAGCTTGTGCGCCATCTCGCAGAAAAGACGAGTTGGCTCGAACGGAATTCCAAGAACAGTAACCATTAAAAGTAAAATCAGAAATTTGGCGACAACAAATATTTGTTATAGAAATCATCGATAGCTTTCACCGCATCATCGGGCGTATCTACCAAACTGAAAAGATCTAAATCCTCAGCAGAGATCATTCCTTCTGTCACCAATACTTTCTGTATCCACTCAATCATGCCAGCCCAGAATTTTTTTCCTACTAACACAATGGGGAAACGCCCGATCTTTTTTGTTTGAATCAGCGTAAGCGCCTCGCTCAGTTCGTCAATCGTGCCGAAGCCACCTGGCATCACAATAAAACCCTGAGAATATTTTACAAAAATCACCTTGCGCACAAAAAAATAATCGAACGTGATCAACTTATCAGGGTCGATGTAAATATTCCCCTTCTGCTCATGCGGTAAATAAATATTCAGCCCCACCGATTTTCCACCCGCCTTGTTCGCGCCCTTGTTGCCCGCTTCCATAATGCCAGGGCCACCGCCTGTGATCACCCCATACCCTTGGTGCACCAACTGCTCGGCAATTTTCTCCGCCATTTTATAATACGGATTGTTCGGCTTCACGCGTGCAGAACCAAAGATGGTAACACACGGCCCGATCTTCGCCATTTTTTCAAACCCCTCCACAAACTCACTCATCACTTTAAAGATCACCCACGCGTCAGAGCTTTTGATCTCCGCCCAATCTTTGTCTTTAAAAGCTTTGCGTATGCGATGCTCCTCTTCCAACGCCAAAGGCGCTACTTCTTTTTTCTTTTTCGGCTTTGCGCTCATATCAATTTTAAATAATCCGCAACAAGTTATAAAAATTGAGGAATAGTTTTAGAATATATGGGCGGCCTGGTGCCAACTCTTCTTGGGGAGTTTTTAGAAATTCTTTTACCAAGCCATCAAGGTTATCGTTGAGACGGTAAAGAGATGAAGACTTGTCTGCCAGATAGACAGGTGGTAGGAGTAGCACAAAAAAATAGACAAGGAAAACTCCTTGCCTATTTCTTTTTATTGCCTACGGTTTACTTCTTCCCCTTTTTCAACTCATCAAACTTACTTGGCTGTGCTACTTTCGGGAACACATTATCTTCAATAGCAATATCAGAAGTTTCTTTTTGAGGATCGAGCACTACACTCACCACTTCTTTTTCTTTTGAGAAAACCTTGGTCACTTTGGTTTCGTTGATGCGCCAGATTTCCGCTGGCAGTCTTTCTATTTCTTTGCTGCCATCTTTAAATGTCCACTCAATGATGACTGGCATTACTAATCCTCCTTTATTGGTGAGGGTGATCTCATAGAAATTTTTATTTTCCATTTTGGCCATCACAGCTTTATCATCAATGCGATTGGCAAACTCTCCATAAAAACGATTGTCTGTAGCGATCACGCTAAAGTATTCCGGACCTTTGCTAAAATCATCGGCTTGCTTTTTGTCTTTATCTCCTTCTTTTGGCAGATCACCTTTGGCAACTATTTTTTCTTTGCCTTCTAAACTTGTTTTCTCTGTGCGCATCTTAAACCACTTCACATTGTCCAACGACATGTCAACATTATCTGTCGTATAAAACCATCCTTTCCAAAACCAATCTAAATCAACAGCAGAAGCGTCTTCCATCGTCCGGAAAAAATCGGCTGGCTTCGGGTGCTTGAATGCCCAACGCTGTGCATATTCTTTAAATGATTTATCGAAAAGTTCTTTGCCCATCACACTTTCGCGAAGGATAAATAGCGCAGTGGCTGCCTTTGCATATTGTTCCGAACCAAAAGCAATTACTTGCTCAGAGTTGGTCATCAATGGGCGCATGATAGTTTTATCCCCTTTCATATAAGGTACTAATCCTGCTGGCTTGCCTCGGCTCCAATCTAATTGTGGATAGCGCTCTAACTCAGTCATTAGTTGCACAAAACTATCAATGCCCTCATCCATCCAAGTAGTTTGGCGCTCATCGTTGTTAATGATCATCGGGAAGAAGTTATGACCTACTTCGTGGATCACCACACCCAACATGCGTTGCAACACAGCATTGTCATACGTACCATCTTTCTTTGGTCGACCAAAGTTGAAACAAATCATCGGGTACTCCATACCAATGGAGGCTGCATGAACGGACGTAGCATGCGGATACGGATAATCGATGGTGTATTTTGAATAAACTTCAATTGTATTTTTAACTGCGATGGTAGATTCTTTTTCCCATAGCGGATTTCCTTCTTTAGGATAGTAAGACATGGCCAAGGGAGATTTGTCACCGATCTTCACAGCCATGGCATCCCAAATAAATTTGCGAGAGGAGGCAAACGCAAAATCACGCACGTTGGTAGCTTCAAATTGCCACGTTCTCTTTTCGGTAGATTTTGTTTTTTCTTTCGCTGTTGCTTCTGCTTGTGTTACAATAATTACGGGCTTGTCATACGTTGTCTTTGCTTTTTCAAACCGCTCCATCTCTGTTTTAGTAAGAACCTGTAAAGGATTTTTCAGCGAACCCGTAGCTCCAACCATGTGATCAGCAGGAACGGTGATGCTCACTTTGTAATTACCGAAAGGAAGCGTGAACTCTCCACGACCAAGAAACTGTTTGTTCTGCCAACCCACTACATCGTCATACACACACATGCGTGGAAAAAATTGGGCGATGGTATAAACATAGTTACCGTCTTCGGGAAAAAATTCCATACCGCTGCGGCCTCCGTATAGATTGCGATCATTGACATTGAACGACCACTCCATTTTGAAAGAATATTTTGCGCCTGATTTCAATGGAGCAGGCAGATCAACGCGCATCATTGTTTTGTTGATGGTATAGGCAAGTTTATTTCCTGTAGCATCTGTCACAGCTTTCACTTTGTAGCCACCTTCGTAATCATACAAATTAAATTGACTGGCCATCGACTTAGCAGCCACAGAATCTTTGACGGAATTGGTTTGGGTTTTAGCTGTGTTACTCTCTTTGTCCAAAATATTTTGATCGAGTTGTACCCAAAGATATTTCAATACATCGGGTGAGTTGTTGGTGTAAGTAATTGTTTCGCTTCCGCTGATGCTTTGGTTGAGGTCGTTCAATTCAACGGCCATGTCATAGTCGGCTTGCTGTTGCCAATACTTGGGGCCGGGTGAACCTGAGCCAGAGCGATATTCGTTGGGCGTAGGCAGCGTTTGATCTAGTTGTTCAAACTTGCCTTGCCATTTTGGGGCTTCGGTTTTGGGTTGCTCTTGAGCCAAAGCGCCAAGCGAAATAATCAGTAAGAGAATGAGTAGAAGTTGTTTCATAAGAAAAATTTAAGATGTGAGATTTTTGATTTAAGATTTGGATTGGTTAATATTTAAAATCGGTCTTTCATTAGAATTAAAGCAACGCCCGCAATGGCCGAAGAAAGCACCATCTTCCAATCCCTTCGGGTTACTTTTAGCAAATCAACCAAAAGAAAACTAATACCCAAGAAAATAGCTACTACTATTATTTGGCCGAACTCCAAACCAAGATTAAAGGCCAATAGCTGTGATAGGATACTGCGATCTTTGCCCAAAATAGCCCTCAAATAATTAGAAAAGCCCATGCCGTGGATCAGCCCAAAGAATAAAGCCAGCACGTAATTGACCTGCACCCCTTTACTTTGCCCCAACTCTTCTTTGCGAAATAGATTGGAAACAGCCGTGATAAAAATAGTAAGAGGGATAAGGAACTCCACCAATTCTGTTTTTACAGAAATAAGTTGCAGTGTGGCCAGTGCAAGTGTAATAGAATGACCGATAGTAAAGGCTGTTACCAAAATCAAAATCTTTTTCCAATCCCGCACTAGATAAATGGCGCACAAAGCCAGCACGAACAAAATATGGTCGTAGCCATTTTTGTAATCAAGGATGTGGTCTCTGCCCAGACCGAAATAAAGGGAGAATTCACTCATCTTTTTAAACAGAAGCCTGCAAGTATAAAGCTAATTTTGAATTAGGACAATAAGAAGTAGTTTTGGGGCATGAAGAAAGCCGTTATCAGTTATTTGTTATTAGTTATTGGAGCCAACTCATTTGCGAATAACGAACAACCATTAACTATTAACTATCATCCCGTCCACATCTCCGTAACCGAAATCAATTACAGCGAAAAGGACAAGGCACTGCAAATTGTGTCACGCCTGTTTATTGATGACCTAGAACTCTCCATTCGCGCCAAGCGAAAAGAACCTGAGTTGGATATCATGGAACCGAAAGCTCCACTGACAACAAAACAATTAGTGATTGAATATCTGACTGCGCATTTTAGAGTAACGCTGGATGGCAAGGTTTGTAAACTGAATTTCTTGGGCGTAGAAAAGGAAGATCTTTCGCTGATTTGCTACATAGAAATCACCAACGTAAAAAAAATAAAGACCTTGGAAGTATTTAATGATGCCATCATGGGCACGCATGAAGATCAATCCAATTTAGTGCATGTGACGTTTAAAAGCCCTGTGAAAAGCGCACGATTGGTTTACAATAAGCCATCAGAAAAATTTATATTCGATAAAAAATAACCCTTTAAACTCAACCCTTTTTATGCGTCAAAAAATAGTAGCCGGCAACTGGAAAATGAACAAGACATTGGAAGAAGCACATATTCTAACAGCAGAACTGATGGGCATGGTGGCCGATGAAGTGAAAGGAAATGTGACTACCATTCTGTGTACACCATTTCCGTATCTCGTTCCAATTAAAAATCAATTAGGAACATCAACTATAAAAGTGGGTGCGCAAAATTGCAGCGAGCACGACTCAGGTGCATACACAGGTGAAACTTCAGCAATAATGTTGAAGTCAATGGGGGTGCCTTATGTGATCATTGGGCATAGCGAGCGCAGGCAATATTTTGGTGAAGACGCAAAACTACTGGCCAAAAAAGTAGACAAGGTGTTAGCCAATAATCTTACTCCCATCTTCTGTTGTGGTGAACCATTGGAAATACGCGAGAAAGGAACGCACGAGGCTTTGGTAAAACAACAAGTAGAAGAAAGCCTTTTTCATCTGAGCGCAGATGCGTTGGAAAAGGTAGTGATTGCTTACGAACCAGTATGGGCAATTGGCACAGGCAAGACTGCTACTTCACAACAAGCACAAGATATGCACGCAGTCATTCGCAAACATTTGGCAAGTAAATATGGCCAAGCTGTTGCAGATAAAATTTCTATCCTCTATGGAGGAAGTGTGAAAGCTGACAACGCCAAAGAGCTTTTCTCTTGCCCCGATGTAGATGGGGGATTAGTGGGAGGAGCTTCGTTGAAGTCGAGGGAGTTTGTGGAGATTGTTAAGGCGATAGGCTAATTGATCACTTTCTTTTTAGAATAAATCCTCGTTCCTCTAAAATTTTGATTATTTCTTTTGGAGTCACAGCTATCTGATTTAGTGTATTGATTTTGAAAACTGAAAATTACTTGACAATCGATCAAGTGGCAATCAGGGGGATTGGTGCTTTATTTTTAAGACTAAGTCACTAACTTCAAACTGTTTATCTAGGCCGAGATAGCGACAGAATATTCAAATGTAGAGCTATCATCTGGTACGGTTTCATTGCTTTCTCGCAATACAGACACATACCCCTCAATAGCTTCTTTTGCCATAGTCAGGGCATGTTCTAAGTTTTCGCCATATGTAACACACCCAGGCAGCGAAGGTACTGTCACAGTAAATCCCCCTTCTGGCTCTTCGTTCATTAAGACTCTATAAGTCAATATCTTTTTTTCCATTGTCAAATTTAATACAAAGTCAAGTAAATTAAAATCCCCAACTTTGCAGAGGCAATTTTCAAATAGCTTCATTCTCAAATCTTCAAATTAGAAAAAATGTACTACACCCGGCTTCAAGTTGTATGCGATCCTGAGTTTTCAGAAATACTCATGGCAGAGATTGCCGAAGTGGGGTTTGATACATTCATGGAAACAGAAAAAGGTTTTGAGGCGTATGTGGAAGAAGCAAAATTCAATGCGCTGCAACTGGATGAAGTAAAAGAAAAATACAAAGCCGTAAACCCGTTGCTATTCTTTTGGGATAAAATCCAAAAACAAAATTGGAACGAGCAGTGGGAGAAAAGTTTGGAACCGATTATCGTGGACGATCGCTGTTTGATCCGCGCGGAGTTCCACAAAATCGAGAAAAAATACCCTTACGAAATCATCATCACGCCAAAAATGTCATTCGGCACGGGGCATCATCAAACCACTTACCTGATGATCAAAAGTCAAATGGATATGGATTATACCAACAAACGCGTGATGGATGCTGGTTGTGGCACGGCTATCTTGTCCATCATGGCTTCCAAGCTAAAAGCAAAAGAAGTGGAGGCTTTTGATATTGATGAGTGGAGTGTGATTAACGGAAAAGAAAACATCGAGAACAATCATTGCCCCAATATCCAACTCCAGCAAGGGAAGATTGATGACATGAAGTTCAATGGCAAGTTTGGAATCATTTTAGCCAACATCAATAAAAATGTGTTGCTGGCCGAAATGAAAATTTATTCTTCTTACCTAGAGGCAAACGGCCAACTGCTGCTCAGTGGTTTTTATACGAATGACATCGTTGATTTATTAAAAGAAGCAAGTAGGCATGGCCTTACCGAGCTAAAGCGCGATGAACGTGAAAATTGGGCATCTCTGCTCCTTAGAAAATAACATGCATCTAAATCCGTTTTACATAAGATTTTGCTACGAAGTCGCAAAGACGCTACGTGTTTGGGTAGCCGCATTTCTTTGTGGCTTTGTGCCTTCGTAGCAATTTGCACTCTGGCCACAGTCTCATAATTAGAACTTTCGCCATTTATTTCCGAATTTTCAAGCTTTTACGCCTTGTGAAAAGAGTTATACCCTCCATATTCTTTGCAATTGCCCTATCGGCTACTATTTGCTTACGGCTCTCTGCCCAACAAGGCAAGCAAGAAGAGGTATATCAACTCAGTTTTCAAGACAGTATTCGGGTGCTGCTCAACAATACCAAAGCAATGGACGTGATGGCCATTGGCGATGGTTTTAGCACCCTGTGGACAAGCCTTGGGCCCGATCAACAAGTAACGATAAAAAGGCAAGCGAAGCTCATGAAGAAGAAGGGCTACAAACTGCGTCCGCATTTCATCAATTATTATGGAGCGATTGTGGGTGCACTCGGCACAGAAAAAACAGACCCCTCTCGCTTCTCAAGTTTTTTGGATGTGGTTGATAAAGTGATCAAGAAAGAAAACAGCAATCAAGCAAACTTAATTTTACAACAGAGCAAAGATTTTTTTGAGCATCATGCGCTCAACTTTCAAAAGTTTTTCCGCTTGCGCGCAACGGAAGATGAATACTCGTTTGCTTACCTAGAACCAAAAGTAATTATACCTGACACTACACAAGCTTATCCTCCACCAGCAGAACCAGACACTACCTCGGTCTTGTTGCCCAATTGGAAACAACCGATCATCCAACCAGAAGTTTTTGGTGCGGTCATCCAATTCAATCACGTTTCGTTAAATTTTATTACCCCTTACGATTCAGCATTGTTAAAAAATACGCGCGGCATTTTTTCTTTGCGCGATAAATTATTCGTGGGCGAAGGCGGCAGTTTTGATTGGAGCGAAGCAGGCTTATCAGGCGATTCGGTCAATTATGAATTCAATAAATACCATTTCAAAACAACCCAAGCTTTTTTGAGAGCGGAGCAAGGCAAACTTTTATATGTAGGCAAATTGCCAGGGCGCGTGCCAGGGCAGTTTGAGTTCAGGAGTATTGCTCACAAAACAGAAAAGTCGGCCATCTACCCACGCTTCAAATCGTATGAAAACAATGTAACAATTTTAGGATTGGGTTCTGAGTTTCTAAAATACTCTGGAGGGGTTGGCATGATGGGCGCTTCTATGAACAGCAATTCGGTAAATGGAGATGTGGCCACATTGGAAGTGCGCGGAGAATCCGATAAAAGATTCAAAGCTCAATCGCTCTCGTTTGCTTTTAAAGATTCATTGGCGATTGCGTCTAGCGCAAAAATTGTGATCTATCAAGGCAATGATTCGCTCACGCATCCCTCTATGCAAATGCGCTATGATTACGGTCATCAAAAAATGACCCTTACCAAAGATAAGACCGCGTTGCGCAAAGCACCTTTCTCTTCTTCTTTTTTTGGTGTCGATTTTAATGCTGATGTAGTGAGGTGGGATTTGAAATCCGATAGCCTTGTTCTTTCTGTAGATGGAAGCGGAAATGTATCGCCAATGATCATTGAGTCCAATGATTTTTATGATCCGTATGATTATGATCAACTGCAAGGTCAAGGTTTGGGCTTTCATGCGTTGGCGCTAGTGGTGAACTACGCCAAAAAAATGAACACGCAAGATTTTTATGTTTTCGATTTAGCCGATGCCCGCAAGAGTTTAGATAAAGTAAAAATGGCGGTTGATTTCCTCTCACAAAAAGGAATGATTTTATACGATGCCCGCTCAGGAAAAATCCATGTGAAAGACAAAGCCATGCACGTGGTGGATGCCGTGAAAGGAGACGTAGATTATGACAACATGAAAGTGCAATCATTGGCCGATACCGTTGCTAATGCCACCATTAGTTTGAAGGATAACAAAATGATTATACACGGGGTAGAAGAATTTAATGTGAGCGATTCGCTCAACGTAATCATCAAACCAGATAGCAGTGTGATCACTATTTTGCGCAACCGCGATGTGAAATTCAACGGCACAATCAACGCGGGTAACTTTGAAATCACAGGGAAAAATTTCACACTCAAGTACGATAGCTTTTTCATCAGCCTCAACCATATCGACTCCATTCGGTTTTATGTTACAGAAAAAGATGGAACGAGAAGAAGAGTAAACAACTCTATGGTGGGTGCAGATTCAACAGCCGCAGCTGCAGGTGGCTTGCAAGCATCTTCCAACAAAACATCAGGCACGCTCTTCATCAATCGCCCAGATAATAAATCGGGTAGACTTAAAGTACCTAACTATCCACGCTTGGATGCTACCTCGGGCGGTGTTATTTATTTTGATCGTGAAGAAGTGTTGGATGGTGTGTATGATAAATCTGTTTTCTTTGTGGTACCCCCTTTCAAGCTTGATAGTTTGAACGATGCCGACCCTGGCTCCATTAACTTTGACGGCACGTTTATTTCTAGCGGCATGTTCCCGGCCTTCAAAGAAAAATTGCACACTATGCCTGATAAGTCGCTCGGGTTTACGCACATTGTTCCTAAATCAGGATATAACTTATATCAAGGCGAAGGAAAAATTTATGGAGGGTTAAGTTTGGACAACTCTGGCATTCGTGCCAACGGAAAAATTGAATACCTCGCAGCCAAAGTAGAATCAAATGATTTTGTCTTCTATCCTGACTCGGTGCTTGCCAAAGGCACTATTGGTGAGATTAAAGAAAAGCAAATTGGCAATGTCACCTTTCCACAAGTCAGCTTTACCGATTATCAACTTAAGTGGTTTCCGAAGCAAGACAAATTCAAACTAAAAAATTCAAAAGAGCCATTTACACTTTATAAAAACACAGCCACACTCAACGGTATTGTTACCATCTCTAAAGCTGGCGTAGGCGGAAGTGGTAAACTTAGTACGCGTGGATCGGAAGTGTCTTCGCGCGAAATGAATTTCTCTACCAAAGATTTTGGCGCACGCCATGCACGCTTTGAAGTAAAGACGGGAAATCCCGAAAAGCCCGCTTTGGCGGGAAATGATGTACGCTTGAAATTTGATTTGGATAAAAACACTGCTACAGTAAGTCCTGAGATTGAGGGCGTAGCCGCTATTGAATTTCCCTACGCGCAATTCAAAACATCTATCCCTGAGGCGAAGTGGGATTTGACCAAACAAAAAATTGTAATGACCAAAGCGGCCGATGTGCCGATCGAGAATTCTTATTTCTATACCACCAGAAAAGAGTTAGACTCGTTGAACTTCAATGCCGAAAAAGCAGAATACGATATTCAAAAACAAGAATTGAAAGTAAGCGGTATCCCATTCATCATAGTGGCCGATGCGAAGATCACTCCTGAAAATAACGAAGTGTTGATTTTAGAGAATGCCAAGATCGGCCAATTGAAAAACACAACTATTGTGATGGATACTTTGAACGGCTATCACCGCCTTACAGACGGGGTGGTTGACATTATCTCGCGAAAAGAATTTTCTGGCTATGCCACCTATCAATATATAAATGCTGTAAATGATACGTTCAATATTAAGATGACCGATTTCCATTTGGAAGCCATTGCCAGTGAAGGGAAGCGCAAAAAGAGAGACAGCGTGCGGGCAACTCAGCAAACAGTAGCCAATGGTGCCGTAGTGGACACGGACAAAATTTTAGTTGCGCCTCGCATTTTCTACAAAGGTGATATGGTGATGTATGCTACTCGCCCTGCCCTGCAGCTCAAAGGTTTTGTAAAAATGGATTTGAAGAAGTTGAAAAACTACAACACGTGGCTAGCGTACGATCAAAGCGGAGATGAAAAAGAAATTTATTTAGATTTTGATAAGGCGACTACCGAAGAAGGCAAAAGGGCTACAGCCGGCCTGCACTTTGCCCAAGACAATAGTCTTTACATCACGTACATCTTTGATAAGAAAGACGAGGGCGATGATGACTTTTTTGTGCCGAGTGGTTCACTCTTTTTCGATAAAGAAAGCGGCCAGTTTAAAATAGAAGATCGCCAGAAAGCTGCGGGTGAAAAATTATCAGGAAAAGTATTTGCCTATAATGAAGATAAACAAGAAGTAAATTTTGAAGGGCCAGTAAATTTTTTCAAGCCTTTAAAAAGCCTGAGCCTCACGGCCTCTGCCATTGGCTCTGGCAGCTTAACCACGAACGAGATTAAAATGAATTCGTTCATCATGGCCGATATGAACATTCCAGCGATGGCCTACCAACTCATGGCTCTCAACTTGCAAGAGGTGATCAAGAATGAAGGTGCTACCGAAGGCCTTGGCGACCAAACGGAGTTACTCTACAAAATGGCCAACTTGGCGGGTGAAAAAGTAACGAAAGATTATGAGCAACGTGCGCAACAAGGTTATGTGTCGCTTGGCACAGTGCCCGGCTTGATCAAGCCTATTGTATTTTCAAATGTAAATTTAAAATGGTCGCAAGACCGCAAAGCATTTTTCAGCGAAGGCACGTTGGGCATTAGCAACATGAATAAGTTGGATATCAACGGAGCGTTTGAAGGGTTTATGGAGATCCGAAGAAATGAAGATGGTGCGCCCGTATTCCATGTGTTCTTCAAAGCATCGCCTGAGGCATGGTACTATTTTGGTTTTGAAGATAATCGCTTAATGATTCATTCATCCAATCAACCGTTCAACGATCTGATCTCTAAAAAGACCAACGCTAGCAAAGCGAAAGTGGGCGAATTGGTTTTCATACCGGGCAGCGATGACGAAACACTTTCGTTTGTGAATCGATTCCGTCTTCAATACTACGGTATCGAAGCTCCTTATGATTTGACCAGTGGCACTGCAGCCGCCAAAAAGAAAGACAAGAAAAAGGAGGAGAAGAAGGAAGATGATGGGTTTTAATTATCCGCTACGGTAGCGGAATCCCTTATTCATACCGATGCGGTTCTTATTCAATTTCTCGGAGCATAATTAATATTCTATCGTCTCTGGATAATCGTTTAGATTCTTCTTATAGAAAAGTTTTAGAAAAATAAGAGCCGCACTGCTTTCGTTCGTTACACCTTGTTTTGCGAAAAAAGTATCCATATCCTGAAAGCCACTGAGTTCGTTGTAATCAGCAAGTGAAAGATTTTTAAAACCCATCGACCAGTCTTTGAAAATCCGTTCTGGCGATTCGCCTTCTAACACAATCGAAACTTTTTTATGTCGTGGGTCTTTTTCAATCCTGTTGTAAAGTCGTTTGATAGTTGATTGATCCCCTTCCAATACCTGAATAAATCTTTCTTGCAGGTAAAGCATCATACCTGTTATTTCTTTTGGCTTATTCTTGATACGGAACTTTTGCAACATATCAACCAACTCAGTTTCCGAGAAAGGAGCGGTGGCATAACTAATATAAACCAAATGATACATACAACGAAGCTACGCGTTTAATTCGTTCTTTTCAAAATCTTCTGGTGGCTTGGCTATAAAGGGAGAAGCCTCTTGATGGATGCGAATGGCCTTGCGCGCTAGAAAAATACCGATAACCAATGACGCAACAGCACCTACCCAAATGCCTGGCACATACGCAATGAACCAAAAATAGTCATACGCCCCATGAAAAAGAGTGGCCACACCTAATGCATAAATAGCATAGTGCGCTTTTTGATGCTCAAACTTCGCCTTGCCCAAAAAGTAGCCCATCAATACACCAAAGGTGGCGTGTGCAGGCACGGCTGTGAACATGCGCAAGATGGCTGTCTCCACACCACCACTCTGCACATATAAAATGTTTTCAAGCCCAGCAAAGCCAAGGCTCACCGTTACGGCATACACAATGCCATCAAATGGCTCGTTGAAATTTTTATTGGGGTACAACACCCATCGCACAAAAATAAATTTGCTAAACTCTTCGATCAAGGCTACCAATAAAAAAGCATGAATGGCTTGTTGCCCAATGCTGTTTTCATCAATTGGTATGAGCTCATTGATAGGCCAACTGATGAGCAGTGTGATGATCGTACTGAGCACACCAAAGAAAAAACTTTTTACTAGCAGGCCAATGGGTTCGCGCTCATGCTTGTCTTTCAAATAAATAAAGAGGCCAATGGCTGCGCCTGGGGCGAGGGCAATGGCGAGGAGGAAGAGGATATCCATGCTAACGAAGTAAAAGTAAAACCTGACCCAAAATCGAAATGTACAATAACTCCGAAAGATGAATAAAAAAAGGCAAAGTTGATATACAACTTTGCCTTTGATATTCATTAGATGTCTGACACTTTAAAAGTGTCTTGACGCCATTAACTCCAGTTATTTTGAAAGCTCCTTTAACAAAGCTTCACCCACTCCTTTTGCAGATGCTGGGTTCTGCCCTGTGATCACTCGTTGATCAACCGTAACATGTGTTTGCCATAACCCAGATTTTTCAAATTTCGCTCCGCGCTCAATGAGCTTAGCTTCGAGCATAAAAGGGACAACGTTTTCAAGCTTCACGGTTATCTCCTCTTCGTTGGAGAATGCGTTTATCTTTTTGCCGTCTACTAAATATTTTCCGTTGCTTAATTTGATGTTGACCAAACCTGCTGGGCCATGGCAAACCGCACTCACAATTCCACCTTGTTCATAAATCTTACTTGCGATGGAGGCAAGCTCCGTATTGTCTGCAAAATCCCACATGGTGCCGTGTCCTCCTGCATAGAAAATAGCCGCATAATCATTGGCCTTGATGGCAGATGGTTTCAATGTGTTTTCGATTTTGTTACGATCAGAGTCTTCCCAAAACTTTTTGTTGGCTACGTCATTTAAATTAAAACCATCTACTGGAGCTTTGCCTCCTTGAGGGCTTACAAAATCAATCTCATAACCTGCATCTTTCAGTACTTCCCAAGTGTGTGATACTTCACTCAAATAGTACCCAGTAGATTGACCTGTGCTTCCTTTTTTGTCGTGGCTCGTTACCACAAATAAAATTTTCTTGTTCATGTTGCTTGATTTTTTAGTTTGTGCTGTTGCTTGATGATTAGTAAACAGAATGGCGCAACCCGCAATGACCATCCAATTTGTTGCTGTTAGAAGTAGTTTCTTCATTGTCTTTTTGTTTTAGTTTGACAATGCAAAAGTCCACAGCATTAGATGGATGCCACAGGAAGTAAGTCACGAATTTGATGTGACCTAGATCACACTAAGAAGAGAGGCGGCTCAACGTCTCCCTCGAAACACCAAGATAAGAAGCGATCAGTGCTTTAGGCACGCGTTGAAATAATTTGGGGGATTGACTTAGCAAAGCGTTGTACCGCTCTTTGGCACTGCTATTTAACAAAGAAAGTATTCTTCGTTGAAGGGCTACGTACCCACCATTCGATTTCTTGCGAAAGAAATGTTCCATCTTATGCAGCTCGGCACAAATTTTTTCTCTGTTGTGGAGGGTTAGACAAAGCACTTCACTGTCTTCGATACAGTCGATAGTGATTGTTGCTCCTGTTTGATCAAAGTAAGCTTGATAGTCGGTGATCCACCAATCTTCAAAGGCAAATTGTAAAATATGTTCTTTGTCTCCCTTGCCCACGAGGTACGCTTTCAACAATCCTTTCACAACGAAGTAATCATTCGCAACACTTTCGCCTTCTTGCACAAGAAATTGGTGCTTCTTTAATTTTTTGGTAGTGAAGTGGGAATAGATGTATTCAAACTCTTTATCAGTAAGTGGCGTAATTTTTTCGATATGCTTACGTAGTTCTTTGCTCATTTAATAATCCATTTCACTTTCTCGCCAATTGGTTTTCTTTTACTCTCTTTTAATTCACCCTTTGGCACACCCACATGAATAAACCCGCACAGTTTATCTTCTTTTTCCAATCCAAAAAAAGATTTAGCTTCTTCAAAATTGGTGATGCCGCCCGTGCTAAGGTAGCAACCGATTCCATAAGCGGTTGCCGTTAAATACATATTTTCGATGGCGCAAAATACGGCACCCAGTTCTTCCCATTCAGGCACACTCTTTTTCTCATCGCGCTTCATGCCCACTGCAATGATGTGCGAAGACTCCATCGGTTTTGTTTTTAATCCTTGATAGCGATCTTCTTGAAACGAACCATCGGCAGTGGTCACTTGTTTATAACATTCACTTTGAAAGTCTGCTAATTTTTTTAATCCTTCACCTGCGAACACCACAAACCGCCACGGCTCGGTAAGCTTATGGTTCGGTGCCCAGTTGGCATTCTCCAACATTTGTTGAACAATGGCATCATTGACTTTTTCGCCAGAGTAATCTTTCTGGAAAACCGATCTGCGATTTTTTATTAATTGATTGAATTTCTCTACATCCAACATGGCATTAATTTTTATTCTCTACTGCTTCGGCAATGTATCTCAATCCATCCAATGTTAAGTTTGGATCAATGGCATGAAAGAAATTTTTTAATGGCGAGATTACAAAAGAAAGTCCGCCCGTGGCAATGGCCGGGCATTCGACTTTGATTTCTTCGCGAATGGCACTCACCATTTTTCTTACCAAACCTTCATAGCCAATTACAATTCCTGATTGGATAGCTGTAACCGTGCTTGTACCCAACGCTGAAGTGGGCATTTCCAGCGGCACGTCAAAAAGTTTGGCGGCATTTTGTGTGAGTGCTTTTAGTGCCGTGCGTAAACCGGGCACAATGGAAACACCTAAAATTTTTCCTTCGCCCGATACAGTTGTAAACGTAAGTGCCGTACCAAAATCAACCACAATGCACGTTTGTTTGAATTTTATAAACGCACCCATTGCATTGGCCACTAAGTCGGAACCAATTTCATACGGGTTCAAAATTTGTATTGGAAGAGTACCGTATATTTTTGGCCCCACTACAATGGGCTCTTTCTGAAATAAATTACGGATAACACTTTTTATTTTTTCCGTGAGCGCTGGTACCACGCTACTGACAACGACTGATCTTACAGAATCAGTGCTGAGATTGGATTCTAAAAAGAAATCACGGATTTTTACACCATAAAATAATTCGGGTTGATCAACTTTCGATGGAATCCGCCAAACGGCCTTCCATGTTTTATCATCCCACAACCCAATGGTGATGTCGCTGTTGCCAATATCAAATACGAGGAGCATTCGGAAAGGTAATAATTATCGGGAAATTCAATAGGTAGAATGTTTGCCACGGTTATTTTTTGTGCCTCTTCAAAAAAACCCATGCTACCTGCGCACCTTCCATGTCTTTGTTTTGTGGGCCTATGGTAGTTTGAATAGCGGCTGAAAGCGGATTGCTAATGGAGGGCATACAATGACCGCCACCAATGACAGTATAAAATTCAATCTCCTTAGCGGGATTGGAGGATCCAAACACACGCTTGACTATCGTACTATTATCGGTTGTGTTTATGTCTGGCAAATCGGTTTTAATAAAATCAGTTGAGGCCACTCCATTTGTGCTCAACCAAAAAGTAAGTGTTTCTGCTGCCGACTTAACAGTACCTCTCTCACTAATAGATACATTGCCTCCTAAAAATGGCATTAATGGATCTAAGGTTGCCACGCAAATCATCATGGGCATTGCTGATGAAGGAGCGGTGCATTCAGATGGGTCTGGTAGGTTTGCTATGAAAGGGGCGATGGCCGCAATCTTGGAATTAAGTTCGGCAGCTAATCGGTAACATAGCATCCCACCATTGGAAACTCCCGTTGCGTAAATTCGTGTTTCATCAACGCTAAATGATTTCTTTGTCCACTCTATTAATTCACTGATAAACGTGACATCATCTGCACCCGAGTATCCAGGGTTACCTGATGTTAGCGGACGACAGTCATTCCAACTTTGATTAGCACCATTGGCATTGTTGGTAGTGCCGTCTACACCGTTGGGGGCTATCAATAAAAACTTTTCATCATCCGCTACATTTGTCCATACACGTGTGCCTCCTGCACTGGTATCAAAAATTTCTGTCATACTTTGCGAGCCACCATGCAGCATAATTACCACTGGTGCATTAGCTGCTATGCCTGCTGGTTGATACACTCTAAAGTATCGCTCTTGTCCACTTACGGTTAGTTTTAGATTTTCATTCCAGCCAGTTATAAAAGTTTGTGTAGGCGCGGGGTCGCTTTTTTTGCTACATGAAAATAATAGACCCAGCAAAATTATAGAACCGAGTGATAGGCATTTCATAGAATCAAATTAGGGTAACAAAAATGGAGGTTAGATTATCAATTAACTAAAAGATTTAATTACCTATCTATTTTTATAATCGGTCTTTATCATATCTGCGCCCTTCTCCGCAATCATCATTGTTGGTGCATTCGTATTTCCGCTACTAATCGTTGGCATGATCGAAGCATCAATAACGCGAAGATTATAAAGACCTTTCACGCGCAGTTGCGGATCGACTACGGCCATTTCATCAACACCCATCTTGCATGTGCCTACTGGATGATATACACATTCTGCCGATTGCCTTATGTGATTCAACCACGCTTCATCTGAATCGCGCTGAGCAGGCAAATGATTTTTAATGCGAATGGATGCAAACGCATCGGCCTCTAAAACCTCCAATGCTTTTTTTCCACCCACTAACATTATTTTTTTGTCTTCTTCTCTTGAAAAATAATTAGGATCGATCACTGGTGGAACAGTTGGATCTGTTGATTTTAAAGCGGTAAATCCTCTGCTCTCTGGCCTAACTTGCGAAGGAAAAATAGAGTATCCATCTTTTCGAGAGAGTGAATTGATGTCATACATATTTGATACTGCATCATCACCTGCGTTGGTAGGTGTAAATTGAAATTGAAGATCAGGTCGTGATTTATCAGGAGAGGATTTAAAGAAAGCAACTGCCTCTAACGGGCCAATGGAAAACGAGCCGCTTTTGGTAAACAGATATTCAATCAACGCTTCCGCTTGCCTGTACCAAGGCAAGTAGTAATTATTTGATTTTATGTTGGCCAAACTGCTAACAGGATAGAACAGATGGTCTTGTAGATTTTTTCCAACTCCAGGCAAATTCACTTTCGCATCAATGCCTTGTGCTTTCAATTCATCTTTATCTCCAATACCAGAGAGCATCAATAGCTTTGGCGATTCAAAAGTACCCGCACTTACAATTACTTCCTTCTTGGCGCGCGCAACCAGTGTATTGCTTTTGCTGGTCATAAACTCAACACCTTTGGCTACTTCACCTTCTATGACAATGCGTTTGCAAATTGCACCAGTTACAATCGTAAGATTAGATCGCTTCATCGCTGGAACAAGAAAAGCCTTGGCAGCGCTGAAGCGTTTACTATTCTTCATGGTGTATTGAAACCAGCCCGCGCCTTCTTGCTTTGCTCCGTTCACATCATTGTTTTCGGGGATTCCTTTTTCTGCACAGGCTTTGATAAAAGCTTCTGCCATGGGTGTGTGATACCAATACGCTTGAGTTACATTGAGCAGTCCATCTTTAGAATGATATTCATTTTCAAATTGTTCGTTATGCTCTGATTTTTTGAAATAGGGCAACACATGGTCAAAACCCCAACCATCATTGCCCAGATCTCTCCAATGATTATAATCTTCGCGCTGGCCGCGAATGTAGGCCATCGCATTGGTAGAACTGCAACCACCCAATACTTTTCCGCGAGGTTGGTAAATTTTTCTATTGTCTAAATGTTTTTGTGGAGTGCTCCAATAGCAATTCCAATCTACATTGCTATGGTGGAGTTTTAGATAGGCTTGCGGAATATGAATCTCTAGCTTAGAATCTTTACCGCCAGCCTCTATTAACAATACTGTTTTTGATTGATCCTCTGATAATCGATTCGCTAACACGCAGCCTGCCGAACCTGCCCCGATAATGATATAGTCGTAATTCATAATCTAATTTGAAAATTAGCAATTGAAAATTTGAAGATACGTGATAACAGTGGGAGGTACTAGTCTCCTGCTTTCAAATTTTTGAACCCCTTAAACAATTCCCACACCACAATCCCTAAGCAAACAGAAATGTTGAGCGAATGCTTTGTGCCAAGCTGAGGGATTTCCAATGCTAGGTCGCCTAATGCGATCACTTCATCACTTACGCCATTCACTTCGTTGCCAAATACCAAACAATATTTTTGATCCTTCTCTCCAAAGAAGGTTTGCAATGGAATGCTGTCTGTTGTTTGCTCTACAATTACAATCTTGTAACCTTCCGTTTTTAATTTTTTCAACGCTTCCGCGGGATGTTCAGCATATTCCCAGGCTACGGATTCGGTAGCGCCCAAAGCTGTTTTATGAATCTCGCGATGTGGTGGTGTGCCTGTAATCCCCGTAAGGAAAATTTTCTCTACCCGAAAGGCATCGGCAGTGCGAAAGGCAGAGCCTACATTATGCAGGCTGCGTACGTTATCCAACAAAATACAAACAGGTATTTTTTCTGATTCCTTGAATTGATCAACAGAAATGCGGCCTAACTCTTCTAATTTTAATTTTTGCATGGATGCAAAGATACAATTATCAAAACAAGGTTTAGGCCGTTTTCTTCAATCCTTCTTTTGGAAACAGTAATGTGAATTCCGTACCCACATCTACTTCGCTTTGCAGTTTTATTTTTCCGCCCAATGTTTCTATTTGCGCTTTGATCAAATATAAGCCAATGCCTTTGCCATCTTTGTGAAAGTGAAAGCGTTTATACAAACCAAAAATCTTGTCCTTGTTTTTCTCCATGTCAATGCCTAATCCGTTATCGGCCACGCGCAAGCCAACGTAATTTGATTCTTCAAATGAGGTAATGCGAATGACCAACGGTTTATCTGGATGACGATATTTGATGGCATTGCTTACCAGATTGTAAATGATGTTTTCAAAATACGTAGGCACAAACATCAATGCCGAAACTTGTGTAAAATCAGTAATCAATGTAGCGTTTGCTTCTTTGATTTCAGTTTCAAGAATGTGAATGGCTTGTTTTACACCTGGTTCAAGTTCAATAGACGTGCGCAGTTCTTCACTCGCTTTGCGCACTTGCAAAATTTTATTCAAGTCTTTGATCAATGTATCTAACGAGCTTGCTTCTTTTTGAACTTTATCTATAATCTCCTTGTCGCCATCATCGCCCAACCTGCCAAAGATGGCGGTGAGCCCTAGCAAACGAGCCACTGGCCCGCGAAGATTATGCGCAGTCATATAACTGTATTGCTCAAGCTGCTGATTGTTTTGCGTGATTTCGTTATTGGTTTCTACTAATTGTTGTGTTCGCTCTTCTACCTGAAGCTCGAGTGTTTCGTTATAGGTTTTCAGTTTTTGATTTTGACTTTCAATGATGGACTGTGCATTTTCTAATCCTGTCACCTGGTTTTCGATTTCTTCTTTTTGGCGACTAATGAGCATGTTGTTTTGCAAAAGCCTTTTCCGATTTCGTAAAAGAGAAACCACGCCTCCCATCGACAAAAGAAAGACTGCCCCCACCAGCACGGCAATGTATCCTACAAAACTGGTGCGGTCTTTTTCATCGGCCAGCCGTTGGTCACTTAATTGCTTTTGGCTGCGCACCAAGCTCAGCTCTTGTTGCTCGCGCTGGCGAATCAATTCTTGCCGATCTAGTTCTTTTTGTTGGTTGCTGATTTCGAGGCGCTCTTTTTCAAGTAGTAATTGTTGCTCTGCTTGTTTGCGAATCAGCAATTGTTTTTCCAATTGAAAGCGTTGTAAGTCTTCATTCTGTTTTTGAACTTCTAACTCTCGCACTTTTAACTCAAGGTTTCGTTTTGTTGACTCGCCTTCTAACAGACGCTGCCGATTTTCATTTTCAGCGCGATCTTCATTGGCAATTTTAGTGCGTAGCTCACTTTCCTTCTTTTCTATTTCGATGGACTGGCGAAGTTTCTCTTCTTCATCCACCTGCAGCATGATGTTTACTTTTTCGCGTTGGCTCAAATAATATCCGTTATACAATTGATAAGTAGGCCAATCGCGGTCTTTGTATAAATTAGAGAGTAACTGATAGCTATCGGCCAAAGTTTGTTGTGCACGTAAGTCAGTAAGATTCTTTTGCGATAAATTGATTGCCTCTGCGGCCACTCGTTGCGTATCTTCATAACGACCCATCAACAGATAAGTAGCACCCTTTAAATTTAAGAGATGCGCTTTCGCAATAGGCTCTATCGGTTGTAAATCTTCTGCTTTTTGAAAATAGGTGAGCGATGTAATGTACTCTCGCTGGGCAGCGTGTGTCACAGCCAAATTGCTGTAAACATCTTGCTGAAGGGTTACGGGTATTTTCTTTCCCTCTCTTTCAATAACTACACGCGCATTGGTAAAATAGTCAAACGCATTGCTAAGATTATTTTGCTTCTTTTCCAACACGCCCATGTGATTGAGCAGTGAAGTAAACGCTACGGGGTTTTTGCTAAGAGCAAAATGTGTAATTAAAATAGAATACTTTTCAACGGCCTCTGCAAATTGCCCAGTCTTTTCATGCGCATCAATGCAATGTATCCAAGCGGTGTATTGAAGGGTGCTGTCTTCATTCTTTTTAAATCGCTTTAGCAATTCGGTGTAGTTGGCAATGGCCTGGCGGTATTGAGTTGCACGATAAATGGATTCGGCTGCACCAAACTCGGTGCTTATCTTAGTAGCTCCCGTAGTTTCCTTCTCCAATGTGAGGCATCTATTCCAATACTCTGAGGATTTTGAAAAAGCCCCAAGCTTTGCGTAATAATTGCTAAGTGAAATAAGAGCTTCTCGTCTTTCTACTTGCCGCGAAGATTGCTCCATGCGAAGCATTGTTTCTAAATCTTGACCATACACGGTGTGTAGCCCTGCTATCAGCATACTTGCGACAAAACAATATCGTAGTAGCTGCCTCAACTTTTAAGGTTTGATTTGGTAATTAATGGAAAGACTAAACTCTCGTCCCATGCAAGGTACAGGGCTTTTATTATCAACGTAGGGTTGCACCGTCCATTGGGTTTGATCGAACAGATTATAAACTCCTGCTGTTAAGGTAAGGCCCGGATAGAGAAAATGAGTGTGAGTAAATAGCAAGTTCAGCTGAGCTAAGGCTTGAATGTTTGTAATGCTTGCATCTTTTTCAGTGTAGAATTTATTGCCTTGAAACAGTGTGGTCAAGGTGGTAGAAATATTCTTGGACACTACCACAAATGCTTGCAACGCCACTTTATGCTGAGGGAAACCCAATAACGAAAGCTTTCCCGGCACTTCAAAATCAACCACTTGATTATCTATCGTGCGATAGAAAGAATAATTAGCATGGACTCTGCCCCACTCTTTTTTTACGGTAGCAGAAAACTCAAACCCGGCAGTACCTATTTGTTCGCCATTGCGATAATTATTGGTTAGTCCATTGGGGCTATAGTACAAAATCGGATTAGTCACTTGAGTAAAGAATAGATTCCCAATTAAGGTAATTCCATCCTTCGGCTGATAGCCAACCTCTAACTCACTGCTGGCAAGTCGCTCGGGGCGTATTTTACTATTTGCATCAAGATTGAAAATAGTAGGTGCTTTAAAAGCATCGCTATATAGCAATTTAGCATGCCAATGCTTACCAGCACGAGTAATACCTAGGCGAGGTACAAAGGCAGCTCCAAAAAAATTGTGATTATCAACTCTTACCCCAGCAGTAAAGTTTGCCCACTTTGTTTTATAAATGGATTGAGCAAAAAAAGCTAAGTTATTGAATATAACTTCATTTTTCCCGTTGGAAAAAATTTGTTTGGGTTCTTTATAAAGGGCGTCATCAATATAATACTCAACACCACTTACAAGGCTAAATTGTTCGTTTGGTTCATACAGCAACCGCACATTTGCAGTATTACGCACATTATCAGTATTGGTAATAGAGCCGTCTGCGCCTCCAATGTTTTCAAAATTCCAGGGCTGTTGTACCTTAAATTTAAGCGATGGTAAAAGACTTAGCTTCTCGGTGATTCTCCATTGATAATTGATTTGAGCATACCAACCACTAAAAACTGACCGACCCGGACCATCTACATAATCCACTTTATGGCCATCATAAAGCATCGAGACACTTAAATTTTTGTAAGCTGCTTGGACAGCAAATTGATTGGTATTTACCTTGGAGCTATCAGCAAAATTTACAGTGTCTGCAACTAAGCGGTTAGATAAGTTAGCTAACGATATCGTTCCTGTAGTATTAAATGTAAAACCACTATCCCATCGTTTGCCCAAACCAAACTGCATTGTCTGACGAGCGAGTTGACCCTGAGAGAGCCCAAATGATTGATTAATTTGTCCTCCAATATTAGTATCTGAATAGGTTTTGCTAGTAATGTTAATCACGCATAGACCGGCCAATCCTCCATAAATAGCTGAGCCTGGCCCACGAATAATCTCTACTCGCTTGATATTACTAAGAAATATATGCTGGCTAAATGAGAAGGACCCATACGATGTTTCATTCAGTGTGTTGCCATCCAATAGCACTAGTACTTTGCCTTCATGACCCCACAAACCACGCAATCCCAAGCCTGTAATGTTTTGAACATCCGTTGCGAAATCAATGCCAGGCACCATGCTCAATAGTTCTCGCAAATCACGCGCCCCACTTCGCACAATGTCTTCCTCGGTAAGGACAGAAACAATACTTGGTGTTTCGCGTATGGGGAGCTCTACTTGGGTAGCTACGGAGGTAGATTCATCCTTGTCTTTTAATGCCGCAAGATTAAGTAACTCTTTTACGCTGGAGGTGGCCCTAGTAAAAGATGTATCTGCCTGACCATAAGAAGTCCAGACAATTGAGCAAACCGCCAAAAGTAGAAGCCAACGCATAGAATAATTTCAAATTTAACCATACGAGGCACTTTTAATAGCAGATATAAAAAAATTAGGCTTTTTGTTTAACTAATTGGTAAGGCTAGTCAGTATAGTTTAGTCAGGGTTTTCCAATTCATCTATCAATTGTTTGAGTTTAGCTAAGCCGTTGCCATACGAAACTCTGTTCAGCCACTTGGCAAGAAAATAACCTGCGGGAGTGAGGATGGCTAGCGTAACGACCAATGAAATGATTGCAAAATTAGTTGACATCATTTTTTCTATGTTGCCGCTGCCCACCGACCCTCCCATCAAAAACCCCGATGTTCCAGCAATTGTATAAATAAAAATAGCGGCTCTTTCTTGAAAACGAATATTGTCGCTAATGAAAGTATAGGTATGCAGCAAAACCGTTTTTAGGTTTTGATCAACGGGCAAATCCACTTTTATCTTTTTGTACATCGACCAATTGACAATCAAGAAAAATGCGTAGCAAATGGAAACTGCGATTAATCCATATTTCACGATTGGTTCATGAAAAAGAAAAAAGAGAACGATAAAGGCAATTAGAAAAAACACAGTGAAGCCAGTAGTGATCAAATATAGATTCTTCAGTTTTTGAACTGGATGCTTTGATTTTTTTTGGATATGCACAGCGCCTAACACAGGCTTGCTGAGTTTATCCGATTCCAATTTTTTCCAAACTTCGCCTAAGTCCATGCTAATACAATTTCAATTTCTTAGTTAAGGCCTCTTTGATACGATGGAGCTTCACTGCTACATTATTTTTTGTGAGTCCCGCTATTTCTGCAATCTCCTCGTTCTCATACCCATCTAAATGTAGCGTGACAATCATTCTGTCAATCTCATTCAACTCACGAATGGCAATGTATAATGCTTCTGTTTCTTCTGTATGATTCTTTTCTCCTGTACTAACTTTTAGCGAAGACAAATCTTCATGTGGGATCACCAGTTGCGGTCTACGTTTGAATGTCAATACAGTATTCAGACCTACTCGATAGAGCCACGTTGAAAACTTTGACTGACCTTTGAAGTTCGGGTATGAACGCCACGCTTGAAAAAGGATTTCCTGAAACAAGTCTCGCTCATCTTCCTCATGGTTTACATAAAGTCGAATCACCTTAAAGATGATGCCGCGGTTCTCCTCGATGAGGTTAGTAAATTCTCGTTCAGATGCCATACATCGAATTTCTCCTGCAAGCTAACCTCATTAATGGTAAAGTGTTTAATCCAATTAGTCTAACGAAGGGCTTTATAATTACAGTGTTGAAAAAAAATAATGTTTTGGTGAAAAATCTCAAATAAATTTATCTTATCCTGTAATTTTTGGGATGGCTCCTCGACTAACTCAAGAAACAATCTAAATATGAAAGACATTGAATCAGAGCAGCTTTTAAAATCGAAGATGTTTCAATTCTTCGTTCCAATTTTTATAATGGCGTGTATCATCAAGATTTTCCAAGCTGGCTACGAAACGGGGCAATGGCTATATCAGGCACTTCATTAAAAGTTATGAAAAAGGATATTAAGAAATCACTCAAAAGTACTTTTGCATTAGCTGGAGGTATTTAAGCAGGCTTTGCTGCATTGACTGCGCTATTCATGATTTGGGGTGGCGGTCTTGAAATAGTAGAAGTGCTAGGCTTAGCCTCACTGTGTGATAGTTCGATGGCCTTGTTCTTAACTTCAATGAATGTACAAAATAAAAAGACTTGCAAAACTTCAATTTCAAAATCATGACTTTCAGCAATGAAAAGGTTGACGAAAACAGGAAATCTTTTTCCTTCAATAGATTTCTATACGGAGGCTTTGTTATAATGAGTCTTTATTTTCTATTCTTTACTTTAGTAGAGATATTGGAACAGCCATGTCTAATTTGGGTATCGCCTTGATTTTTGATCCGTTTGATCAAAAAGTAACTTGGAGCAATCGGCCTTTGTACCAAAAGGCTTGGTTACTCATTCATGGCTGTTTGGTGTTTATTTTGTTAGGATTTACGTTGGTGGAGAATTTTTCTTAATTATCTCCCACCATACCCCAGCAAGTTACCCTCTGGGGAGACCATGGCTCTATTCTGATTTTGTCTTTATTGAAGTGCCAAGCCTTGATGGCTTTCCATCTTTCTTGGTCAGTTTGATTTACTAAAGCAATTATTCCAGAATCATTATTTTCTCCATCACTACAATCACCCACTTTTATTTCTTGTGTTTTCAATACATTTTTTACTTCCATTAGGTCAAGAATAGTAAACTGATTATTGGGGAGTAATTTTTCAAATAGCAAAACTACGGTGGCTCCTTTTGAAAACAAGGACGAACTTATTTTTTCTTCGTCATCTACATTCGTAAGCAATGAGCCACCCCTTGAGGTAAAGCCTTTTAGTACTGCTACTTCATTTTCGTTGTTAAAGGTTTTGCCAATGAGCGGCTTCCAATCGGCAGGGGCAAAATTGCCTTGCGCAAACAGTTGAGAGCTGCACAGACAGATTAAAAGTAGAAATGTATTTTTCATAGTTGAAAGGTAAAAAGACGAATCAATTTTATCAAATCCAAATTTTAAATAGCAAAGCTGTATCAAGTAGCGCACCTCGGCCAGGGATGGTAACGAAAAGCCCACAGCGAGGAACGAGCGAGGACTTGTAGTGGACAGCCTGATGGCGTTTCGCCAGGCCGCCAAAAAAATTCTCTCTCCTACTTTAGATTATACACTAAAAGCAGAAGAGAGAATGAAATGTAGATTAGTTACTAAAACGTATATCTCACATAGGGTACAGGGAAAAATCCTTGTTGATATTGATTCGCAATTGAATTAGTCCTTGGATTATATGCCTGTGTAAAAATATTTTGATTGCCGGTTAAGTTTTGTAAGTCAAGCGATACTTCCAGCGTGCTCTTTTTATACTCTTTTCTATAGGCTATTCGGAAGTCTGTGCGGAAGTAAGGAGTTTGTTTTTCACTGTATGCCAAACTCTCTTTGTACACGGCTCGTCCACGCACGGCAGAAGCGGCTATATCCAAGGGAGTAAGATAGCGACCTCCAATGCTCGTTACTTTTAAATTGAAGCTAAGAAAATTACGGTTCTTACCGACTCGAAATTCTTTTCCCATTAAAGCATTGGCAACATATTGTGTATTGTAGGCAGTGTTGCGCTCAATGTTGTCGCTACCCTTGTATTTAGAATCGAATAAAGAAGCAGTGATCAAAAAGTAATACCCTTTGCTGAAGAACCGTTCTAGAGTAAGTTCTACCCCATAATTTCTACCCGTACCCTTGCTAACCAAATTCACTTCGTTATCGGGGCCAAAGCTAATTCCTGTGTTAACGGAAGAGAATGCAGATGGATTTTTTTCTACGGGTAACCCACTCAATTCCTGATAGTAGGCTTCTGCTTTTAATCGAAGAGTCTCACTCAAGTTCCAGTCATATGTAAGCGCGTAATGCTGGCTGGCAATAAAATCCAACGTTTTGTTGGGGTACGATATATTCGCACCTGTTTTAAGTTGAGTGTACGAAGTAGTGATAAGTGGAGCCTGATGATGCAATCCATATCCAAAGCTCAACGATTGGCGCCCGTTGATTTGATAAGAGATACTCGCTCTTGGTTCTACCACTGTTTGGCTGTTGAGACTATAGTTTTGCAAATGTGCCCCCGCGATAAATGAAAACTGATTGCTGAATCGATGCCTCCATTGGGTATAGGCTTGCGTTAACAGATTGTTGTCTTTCGCACTTAATCGAACGGTATCTTTATTCACGTTTGCATAGATGTCGCGGTTGAATAAATTGAAATTCAAGTAATCCAAATAAATACCAGAGGTGAGTGAGTTTTTAGAATTGAACTTGGTACGGGTGTAAAAGACAAAGGAAGTTTTGCTGGTAGTAAATTCCGCTTCCGCACGTTTAGATTTAGCTACCACATCTAAAGCAGCATTACGCGAAATGGAATCACTGGTGAACTTTTCATTGGTAGAACTGTTGCCTAATGTGAATTTTACAAAACTCTTCTTGGAAAGATTTTTTTCGAAGCTTGCCCCAATGATGTTCGTACCATAGCGTGGATACGAATCTTGGTTTTCATCGCCATACAAATCTTTATTTTCTTTTTTCAAATCGGTCTTGCTGCCTAATAAATCAATGGAACTTGTTCCGGCAATGCCAAAAAGTGTAAACTTGCCATTGTTCTTTGTGGGGAAAGTAAATTTATAGTTCAAGTCTTGGTAGTTGGGTGTATTGCCACCAGTGCCAAACTCAATACCCAGAGATTGAAACACACCCAACGTTGAATATCGATAGTTGATGATAAAAGAGCTTTTTTTGTTTTTTGAAAAGGGCCCTTCTAAACCAAACTCAAAGCCATTGAATCCAATTTGCGCTACTTTCTCAAGTTTTTGATTGTTGCCATCTTTTAATTTAATATCAAACACACCAGCGGTGGCGTTTCCATATTGAGCAGGAAAAGCACTTGTTAAAAAATCTGATTTATCAAGATTGTTATTATTGAGCATACTCACAGGACCGCCCGTACTTACCAATGCACCAAAATGATTTGGATTTGGAATGTTCAATCCTTCCAACTGCCAGAGCATTCCTGTTGGAGAATTGCCACGCACTACAATATCATTGCGCGAGTCATTGCCGCCTACCACTCCCGCAAAATTAGCGGCCATGCGCGAAGGATCGCCCAGTGCACCTGCATACCTTTTAGTATCATCCACATTAAAAGATCGTGAACTCACAACGGCCAGATCATTATTAGTAGCGGTCTTGTCTTCTTTGCCGTTAGCTGTAATAACTACTTCACTTAGTTGGTTTGCATTTTCTGTTAATGCTAAATTCAAGATCACTTCTTTGCCAGCCGTTACAATAATATTTGGAATGGTCTGCTCTTCGTAACCGATATAGCTTGCTTTGATCGTTTGCCTCCCAAGTGGAACCGCAGCTATTTTAAAATCACCATTTTCATCTGTAGATGCACCTAGTGAGGTTTCTCCGATCCCTACTACAACTATGTTTACACCAATGAGAGGGGTCTTACTTACTTCCTCAATTACCTTACCGCGAATAGTTTGTGTGGTTTGCGCGAAACTTTGAAAACCATTAAACATCACAAACAAGACTATTAGTAAGCTGTCAATAAATCCTTTCTTATTAAGCATTTTCATTTTGTAAAATTTTGATTTAATATTTTATTAAAAGACTCTTTTTTAACCGTAAGTAGAAATTTTCTTTTACTGAATTGTCGATCTTTCTGGATAAATCGCGACAATCATTTGTTTTATTTCTAATAGATTTTTTAGCCGCACAAAAGTGTGTTAGAATAGTACGTTTACAATTGATCAGGGTTAAGAACAAGCTAACAGAACTCATTTCTTAACCAAGATCAATAGATGACCAACTTCGCAGGAAAACGTTAAAGATTGAAGAGGTTTGACATCTACTAAAGCTTTTTTGACTCGCTCAAACGTTTGCGTATGCGGCTAAGGGACTCTGGCTGGATACCGAGATAAGAGGCAATATAATGTTGGGGAACATTGGCGATTACTTTCGGTCTAGTCTTCATCAGATTTAAGTACTGCTCTTCAGCACTTAAAAATAGCATAGAGCGATTGCGCTCAGCAATGCGAACAAGTATAAACTCTGCTATCAGTCGCCCAAATCTTTCCCAAGCAGGCACTTTTGCATAGATCAATTGCATTTTGTCATACGAGAGAGTCAACACTTCAGCATCTTCTAATGCTTGGTGATATTCCATAGTTGGCTGACGTGTAACAAAGCTGGGATAGTCCGTGAAAAAATTGCCATCGAACGAAAAATTGTATGTTACTTCTTCGTTTTTTACTAAGCAAAATGTTCTGAAAAGCCCTTTATTGATAAACGCAACATAATCGCAAACTTGCCCAGCTTCCATCAAGTACCCTCCCTTTGGTATACTCCGCTTGACAAGGGAGTCAAAAAAGATCTGTTGGTCGTTATCCGAAAGTGAAATAAACCGACTGATATATTCGCGGATCTGAACAAAATCTTTTTCTGAATCCAATTGAGAAGCCATAGATAATCGTTACCCGCCAAAGTTCTGGATTTTCTATAAGATAATTCATAGAGGATTAGCCCAAAACCTCTTGGATAACGATATTTTAGACCAGATGTTTTTGATTAGTTCACAGCCACTTGATCGTTGCTTACCGCTAATTTCAGAATAGCTCCTTTCTTTTTGGTGCTCAACATAGCGTTTAATACTATTTGATGAACACCAATGGCTGTTTCAGGGGCAACAGAAATGGTGGCTACGCTTGTTTCAAAATTGCCTTCTTTGGGCTCGTATGAAATCGTAACGCCTTGTGGCAATGAGCTCTGTAATCCGAGGATCGCTTTTTCCTTTGCGAAATACTTTGACCGTGCAATAGAAATTGTAACCTGCTTGTTCTCACCAGGTTTTACAGTAAGGATGCTTTCAGAAAGATCAATCGTAAAGTCAGTGCGCGGCAAAGCTGCTTTTGTTTGCGCCATTACAAATGAAGCAGCAAAGAGAAGGGAAGCGGTAAGGAATGTTTTCATAAAATAGTTGGTTAGTTTTTTATGAAAGACGTATTTCTGTTACTCTTTAGCTGATGATTTTGCAGCAATGGGGCAAAGCGAGAAAGTTTTGATGTGAATGAACGAGCTGTGGGGCGAGTGGAGAAAGGTTGGGGTGAGTAGGAAAGTCTATTTGGGGCTGGCAAGCTTGCTTGAAGGTTAGATGTTCAAAGATGTTTTTTATTCTTTAAACGTGTATCCGCGAATGTACTCGACAATAAATCTTTTCGGATAAGGGCCAGTTTCCTTTTGCTCAGTAGGTATCTCGTAAATATTCAACATGAGCTGCATTACATAATTGGGAGATTGATTTATCGTTCTGATCAATTTATTATTGATATAAAAATCAACTTGGTTAGGTTGCCATTTTGCTGCATAGATATTGAATACTGAAGGATCGAAGTCAACTTTATCTTCAAAAAATTCTTCTTTTAAATTCATGTCACCAAATGGATGGATTCCATACCCGTTAACAAATTGATTATTCTTTATATTTTCTCCTTTCACTTCCATAATACAGATTTCTCCAGACTTTTCTGGTGTTTCTTCAAAACCAATCATCCAGAAGGCGGCCACATTGTTGCTACCCATTTCCACCCTTGCTCTTATTTCGATGTATCCATATAATGGCGTATAGAGCCGAGCCGTTTTCTGTGACTCCCGTACTATACACAATGGATTAAATCGATGCTGCCCAATAGTCGTACCGACTTCCCCTGAAAACAATCCTGTTTGAAGAGATGAACATTTTATTTCACCATTAAACTCTGAGCACCAAGGTTCTTGATCTTCCGTAATTTTTAGAATCAATTGACCATTTGCTAATTTGTAGTTAGGGCGAGATTTTTCTCTTGAACTCCATTGAGGCAAATAATAAGGAATCCATTTAGAAGTGTCAATAATATTTTGATTGAAGCCTTCGTTAAAATCTAAAATGTAACCTGCTTTCAGAATTTCATTGGCAGGAAAATCATTATCAGTAGAAGTTTCGATTTGCCACATTTTATTCTTACAACTTACCAATAAAAGTAATAAACAGTAGACGATGTTGAATCTTTTTATGCGCTTTTCTACGAAGCTATGGAGGAGTAAAACATCCTGAAACCTAAACATAGCCTACTATAAAATTCCTACTCTATTACTTAGCCTTCTCCAGCTATCATAAGTCATCTCAAACTTGATCTCACCTTCTATATCCACACCAACTTTAGCCCATCCGGATTTTGTATAAAAGAGCTCTGCTTTCGTATTAGCAGAAGTTGTAAGCCAAACATTCTCTTGGGTTTGGGCAAAATACCAAGTAAGCATAGTATTATGCAATCTTCGCCCGATTCCCTTTTGTTCAAACTCAGGTTTTACAAACAAAGCCCAAATGCTATTTCGCTCAAAGTCGACAATAGAAAAGCCTACAATCTCTTTGTTGATCTCACAGGCCCAACCTCTTCCTCTAGTCGTCAGAAATTCAAAATAGTCATTGACATTAACTTTACTTGAATCAGAAAGAGCATTTTCAATCACTGCCATTCTTACCAACTGAATCTGTTTAATGTCATCAACCCTAGCTACTCTAATTAGCATAATTGTACTTTAAAAAAACTCGAAAGGGAAAAATTTAACGAACAATATAATCATACGTATCAACTTCACTCAATCGGAAATACCCCAACGCATAATTTTCTTTATTATTTTGATTGATAATATTTCCTTTTACTTTGATGGGTGGTGGTTGGAAAGCTCCCCCTCCTCTTGAATTTGATAGTAGTATACTCACATAGTTGTAATATGTTTCTGAGATGCCGTATAGTGTGAAGTTCATCTCACTACCTTTTTTTAATTTTTTGTTAGAATAAAGCCAAGAGTTAACATTCCCTTGGGTAAATTGGTCGTCATAGGTTTCGTATTCGGGAAACGCATTGACGGTGGTTTCAAATCGGAAAAGATAAAAATTATTTTCAAACGGAGCGCTGTCTATGAAATTTACTTTTATCCCAATTTCATCACTATTTAAGCCTAAATCATTTTGTTGTTCAACATCTTTAATTGCTGGTGTGGCCATTAACTTTTCCTGAGCCGTGTAGGTCTGCCCATTGTGAATAACTGTGAGGGTATAATTTTCTCCAATGATTGGTTTGAAATTATTGCAGGTGTACTTACCCGATCCTGCTTCTTCTATAAAATCAAAAACAGTACTTGAACTATTCCTTACGGAAACTATAGCTCCAGACACTTTTGGGATTGCATTACCATAATATCCCGCGGTAGTGGTTAACTTGATGGTTTGAACATTCCCAGATGTTCCCTTCTCCCAATTGATAGAAGCGTCAATTACAAGCCGTGGCGCTGCCGTGTCTAAATCAACAGTAACAACTTCTTCACAACTAATACAAACCAAAATAGCGAGACTAAATAATAGGTTTTTCATAAGTCGAAAATTTGAAATTAGAATTTAAAATTGTAAGTAACGCCTGGTACGATGCCGAATACGGAGAATCGCACTGCTTCGTTTGCTGCCGTGTCCCTATTTTGCCTGAAAGAAATAGAAGCAGCATTTTGCTGGTTGTAGATATTGTAGATGCTAAACACCCACTCGCTTCTCCATCCTTTTTCTTTTTTTGGTTTGGGGATGTAGGTGGCCGAAAAATCCAATCGATGATACATTGGCAGCCTGCTCTCGTTTCTTAGTCCATAGCTAGGTACACTGATTCCTTGGTATTCATACTTCCCATCGGGAAAATTAGTTGGCTGACCCGATTGCAAATTAAAGATACTGCTGAAACTCCACTTTTCATTTCGTTTGTAAGTGGCTGTAACAGATAGATTATGAAGTTTGTCAAATCCAGCTTTATACCATTGCCCATTGTTAATACCTGTTTCATTGGCTGTTCTTCCAAGTGTTTGTTGCTCTGATCTCGACAAGGTGTAAGCAACCCAACCGGTAAGATTCCCCGTATTTTTTTTGACCATCATTTCAAGTCCATACGATCTAGCCTTTCCATTTAAAACAACTTGCTCAAGAGCTCGATTAGCAATTAGTTGGGCACCGTCAATATAATCAACACGGTTTTTAATGTCCTTGTAAAAAGATTCTACTTCTAACGAGTACTTGTCGTTATTAAAATTCCTGAAATAGCCGATGGCCACTTGATCTAAAATTTGAGGTCTGAGAAAATTATCACTCGGTGTCCACAAGTCGAGTGGTGTGGGCGATTGTGTATTTGAAAGCAGTTGGAGGTACTGGGTCATTCTGTTGTAACTGACTTTCACAGATTGGTCATCGTTCAATGCGTATGAAATGGCCGCCCTCGGTTCCAGATTATTGAAACTGGCAATGACCTCATTATTTGAATATGATTTTACACCAATCGGTGTGGCCTTTTCATAGATGCCAAGAACATTGTTGAAGACTACTGCTTGGTTGTTTGAATAGACATTTACGTTTTGTTCTCCAAGTCTGTGAAATAAACTGTAGCGCAAGCCATAATTAACAGAAATGCGCTTGGATAGCGATTGTTCTATGTCAAGATACAATGCAGACTCAAGTGCAAATTTCTTATCCAATTGTTCCGCATTGATTCCTGATTTTGCATCAAGGGGTTTTAGCGTTCCAGGATTAAAGTTAAAGTACTGCGCATTTACTCCGTATGTTAATTTGGTAACATTACCGATATAATGTTTGAAATCATATTTCAGGTTAAAGTTTTGGATACCGAAATCCCAATCGAGACCAAGGAAATCTAAATTTAAACCGTAGAAGTAATCGCTATAGATCAGCGATAGGTTTGAAAACAATTTATCAGAGAAGAGATGGTTCCATCTCAGGTTGGCAAAAGAGTTTCCGTATTTGTTGATGAACTGGCCAGTCAAATCAAGAACATCTTTGCCGAAATAGCCAGAAAGGTAGAGATGATTTTTCTCGTTCAGCTTATAGCTAATCTTTGTATTCAAATCATAGAACGAAGCAGAATTTTTATTATCAGCAAGTTTCAGAAAAAGATGCGCGTAAGACCCCCTACCCGCTACAATAAATGAACCTCTTCCGTTGGCTATCGGCCCTTCTATCAATAACCGACTTGATATCAGGCCAATTCCTCCTGATACATTCAGATTATTTTTGTTCCCTTCTTTTTGATAGATGTCGAGAACTGATGAGAGCCTTCCGCCATAGCGAGCCGGAATCCCTCCTTTGTACAATTTTAAATCTTTGACAGCATCGGCATTGAAAATGGAGAAAAGACCAAAAACATGAGACGTGTTATAAATGGTAGCTTCATCAAGCAGCACTAAATTCTGATCTGCCGAACCGCCCCTCACATTAAACCCCGATTGTCCTTCACCTGCATTGGTAACGCCAGGTAATTGTAAAATTGACTTGATAATATCCACCTCGCCCATCACCACCGGCATTTGTTTGATGGTCTGAATTGAGAGTTTGTTGGTGCTCATCTCTGGCACGCGAATGTCTACGATCTCTTTATTCGCGGTAATCACTACTTCCGTCAATGTCTTGCTATCTTCGGCAAGTAAAAAATCTTTTTTAGTAGTTCCTGTTAGCGAAATGTTTTCTTTCGCAGATAGATATCCAATGTAGCTCAGCCAAATCGTGTAATCTCCTGATGGTATAGTGATAGAGTAGAATCCATATTCATTGGTGCTGACACCTGTTTTTAGTTCTTCAATGTAAACGTTTGCGCCAATAAGTGTTTCGTTTGATTTGCTATCGGAAATAGTACCGCTAATGGTTATTTTATCTTGGGCATAAACGGGTAGCCCATAAAGAATAGTAAGAATGATGGTGATAATGACTGTAATCAGGAATTTCTTGTTCATTGTTAAAAGGGTTTGCATAGATAAATACAGTTGATTTGTTTAAATTTGTGGCAATAGTGGGCAGAATCAGGAGGCATATCGCTCCAACTCATAAGGTGGCACTTGAATACGTGCGTGTGAGCGAGTTTTTAAGAGAGTTACATATTTTTTACTTGAAATGGTTAGAGGTTTTCATAATCGTTCCAATTTCATGCAAAAGTATTGTTCCCAATCCCTAACCTCGTTAACTTTAGTTAATAAGTGAATTTGCTTTAGTTAAAAATCCACAGAACCGATCACCCAACGATATGAAAGAAGAGTTAGTAAAGTTGGTAATGCAGTTTCCCTCTATACACAGAAGAGGAGGCCAAAGCGATAGCCGATGATTAAACTTGTTGGTTAAAAGACCAGAGCTTCTTCAGAGGGTTCCTCCACACCAAATTGCAAGTACCTCGGCATGACGCCCGAATCATTGAGCCGGTCACAAACAACAGAGTTGGTGGCAAGTGTAACAGAAGAAAATAACGTAACAACATATAAAAACAATGCAAGACGTACTATTTGAATTTATATCAAAATACATTTCTCTGACAGAAGATGAGAAGAACGCACTACTTTCGTTAGACCTGTTTCACTCGATAAAGAAAGGAACGGTTTTACTCAAAGAAGGACAGAAATCACAAGATTGCTATTTTGTTTTAAAAGGCTGTATTCGAATCTATTACATCAGAGACGGAGAAGAAAAAACAACAGCTTTCTACACAGAAATGGATGCCTTAACACCTCATTGTGTTATAAATAAAGCTCCTTCTGATTATTTCATTAGTTGTGTTGAAGACAGTATTCTTCTAGTTTCAAATTCTGATATGGGAGCAGAAATAAACAGCAAATTTCCAAAGTTTGAAATCATGTGCGGAATGTTGTCGGAAGAATTGTTAGCCAAAGAACAAATCAATTTTGACGAGTTTAAGACTTCTTCACCTGAACAACGATACCTGAACTTAATACAAAAAAGACCAGACCTTATTCAACGTGTCCCGCAACACCAGTTAGCGAGTTATTTAGGAATTAAGCCACAATCGTTAAGCCGACTAAGAGCAAGAATTCTTGAGAAAAAGAGCTAGTACGTATTTCTTAACTTAAGTGAACGAGTTATGGAATCTCGCCAATCTACTTTTGCAGTATCATTTAAAAATAAGAAAAGATATGCAAAAGAAAATTTTATGGATTGGAGTTGTCTTAGTGTTGGCAAGCGGTTTACAAGTGAATGCACAAAATGCCAAAAAAGAAAATACTTACAAAAGGTGGTTCGTTGGGAGTTCACTCTTGATGTTAGGAAATTTTTCCAAAATAAGCCCTGAGTATGTACAATTAAATGTTGGTTATAGAATAACACCTAAGGATGTCCTTTCCTTTGATTTTAAAAGATCCATTTATTCTTGGCCAATAGGTATCCCTTTTGGACCTGATTTTGATGCACCAGGCCTAAACTATCCTGGCCATGCACGCATACTTGCACCTACAATAGGATACCAGCGTTTTTTGTGGAAAGGAGCCTTTGCATCCGTTCATGCATTGAATGCTTTTGAAAAATATTTTGATAGCAATAAAACGGCAATTGGAAATGGATACACGTTATATCTGAACTTCCATTTGGGTTACCAGTTTAAGTTTTTTAAAAACCGGTTCTTTTTTGAACCCGCTATTGGTTTGAGTTATTGGCCTATAAGAACTAATGTTCCAGAATCTTTTAAATTAGCAGAAGAAAAATGGAACAACTACTTTGTTCAACCTGGACTTAATTTTGGGTTTAACTTTTAGCACCATTATCGAGAAATTAACAGGATACCTTTCAAGGTCATAAAACCTCCAACAGCAGTTTCCCCTGTTCAAGAATAGTTTTTTTTATAGAACCTTCCATCACGGCCACTTTCTGTCCCGTGAGCATCAATATGTCGGAAAGTTTTAAAGTAAAAGACAACAATTGGAAAATACTTTATCGGTGAGCCAGGCCTGCATTTCGGATTTAAGTTTTAATACATGTATAACAATAAATGAATAATTACAACAATGAAAAAGATCAGCATTTATTCCACGTTCTTCTTGCTACCGGCATTTCTTAGTTCATGTGGTATCAGTACCGCCCTTGTTACCAACCACAATCAAAACGCCACTGAGGTACACTTAAGTGGAAACAACTTCAAAGTAATTGATCAGGTAAGCGGAAGTTCGGAGGCGTCATATGTATTAGCAATTGGAGGTGTGAACAAAAGGCAACTGTACGAAAATGCGTATTCAACGATGATGAAGAAAGCCAACTTGCTGAATGGTTCCAAAGCCGTCATCAACGTGATGACAGAGGAACACTATAGTGGTTTTGCCCCTTTCTTTGTCAGAAGAACTATAACTGTGAGCGCCCAAGTAGTTGAATTTACGAGGTAAGTTCAAAGAAATGGGCTGTGTCTTTATTGTATCTCGCCAATCTACTTTTACTGTATCGTTTAGCATAAAAAGAAAAGTTGATAATTTATGAATACACAAAAAACAGAACAAAATGAATCGGAAGAAATCAAAGTCAGTTTGAAACTGAAGCTTGCTACGCTATGGGCTAGTTTTATGTTTCTCTACATCTATGTAGATTATTTCCATTTATATATGCCAGGCTCAATAAAAGATATTTTGGCAGGAAAGGTATTTGTATTTGACATTTCATATGTCTTTCTACTGATAGCAATGATTTTTGTAGCCATTCCAACTCTTATGATTTTCCTTTCTGT
This sequence comes from Cyclobacteriaceae bacterium, assembly GCA_046155095.1. Classification (GTDB taxonomy): domain Bacteria; phylum Bacteroidota; class Bacteroidia; order Cytophagales; family Cyclobacteriaceae; genus ELB16-189. The sequence goes on along the minus strand of JBJXEB010000075.1, from coordinate 5,763 downwards.
TGTCCTGCCCGCTAAAGTAAATCGTTGGCCAAACATAATCGTGGCTACCATATTTATTCCTTATATGTTGTTTAATTTGGTAGGAGAGGCTTGGGTGCACATGTATTTTGCTGCAGCTGTAGAAGTTGTTATTCTTGTTCTCATTATCCGTTACGCATGGAAATGGCCATGATTCATTGGCCCATCAATACGAATGTCCCTGAATCGTTTTCAAAATTAGAAAGCAAATGTTGCAGGCAGTTTTTAGTGAATTGTTACCTATCTCTAATTTTTACAAGCTTGCTGACTATGTGCGAACCGCTTGCATAAATAGGATGAGAAATATTATCAGAAGAAGAAACGCTTAAGCCTTTCAATATCAGAGTATCTCCTTTGAATGAACACTTAAACTTTGCTAGCCCATTAACAAACATGGGGTTCATAGCAAATGCTGCTTTTGTTGTTAGAGTTGAATCCTTAAGTTGATACGTACCAGTATTTACAATTGATTGATTAACGCGAGATAGCTTTACACTATCGGGCATTTGCCAATTACGAGCACTAGAAGTATGGCTTGTCCAACAGAAGCTATAATAATTTTCTGTAAAAATAGCCTCACTCTCTTTTGGGAAAACAGATGTGTATGTGCCCTTTGACTTTACGGTTTGAACCTCCACAAATTTCCATACACCATCAATGGAGAGTTTGTTTTTAGGAGTAAAACTCATTACTAGCGTAGTAAAAAGTATTGCTAAACACATGCCCATTAAGATTATTACTTTCCTCTTCATCTAGTTTAGTTTATCGCGTACGCCTAAAATGCTTAGTTAATGGTTTGCTTTTTTATTCCATTCGGAAACATAATTGTCAGTAATGCAAAGATTAGGAGGAAATTAAATTCCATACCATTGCGGCCACCACCCACTACAAACCATCCTTCTCTGCCATGAATCAGAATAATGCCCATTACCAATATGAAAATGGTGATAAGCGAAGTAAGCTTTACATATTTATCAGATAGCAAACTGATGACACATGCCAAGTGCGATAACTTGATTGCCCATGCAATAGGGACTCCCAAAGGGGCAAGACCAATTCCCCATTCATTTAACGCTTGACCAAAACCATTTACTCCACCATTAAACATTCCGCCTGCACCATGAACGACAAGGATAATAGATACTGCCAAGCGAAGTAAGAAAGTACTGTTAGATATAATGTTCATTTTTATTTTGGTTAGTAATTTTTTTGCTACAAGCAATTATGCATTTTACTTTATTGCGTACACCTCATAACTAACTCCACCTGCACCAAATTTTCCAACGCCTACTGCAACAATATAATTTAGCCACTCGTATTTTTTTGAACTTGTTTCAAAGATTGGAGTTGTTCTCCAGTACGTTGTGCCATCTGGGTTATTGCGGACAATTCCAGTATAGGTATTTGAAATCAATTGACCATCGTCTGTTTCAAGAAGTAGTTTAACGTCTAGCTTAGTGGTAACAGAATCTAAACGTAAAACCCAATCACCTCCCGCTGGCCGCACCTTTCCTTTAAGTTTAGGGCCGTTGAAAGTTCCGCCCTTCACCGTATAAATAACTCTTTTACCCAAGGGAGTCTTGCCAAGTTCAATTCCTGGCTCCAGAATGAGGTCAATTTTATATAGAAATTCAGAATCTAATTTTTGCGCACTCACAGCATTGCCAACCAGCAGCGTTGTTACGAATATAATTCCTGAAATGATTTTAGTGTTTCCCATATTGTTTGAATTTTAATTGGTTTCTAAATCTCGTTCTAGCTTTAGCGAAATATAGTTCAAACAGTAGGATTTTGCGATTACAATCTAAAAATTTGAACTAGAATTTGAACGCTAATCCAATTCTCACATTAGTTGAGCCAATTGCGCCAAGCTCTGCAAAGCCCCCAACGTTATTGGTAAAGTAATATCGGCCACCTACAAAAATTCCAAAGTAAACACCACTCCCATACGAATCTCCAAGAGATGCATTTGAAAAATTGTCCTTCCAAGAAAAGGAGCGATAGCCTAATGCGGCCCCACCATATAAATCTACCTTTTCATTATTAAGATTGAACAGTTCATTGAAGTGGTACGATCCTCTGCCACCAAAATACAAGGCTGTAAATTTATAATTACCCAAAGCCCCGTAATTATAAGTGTAAGATAGATAATCAACGTTAGCACCGACTGAAATAGTCTCCGTCACACCAAACTCCATCGAAGCGCCAAAAGGGATGCCTCCACTGTAGTAAGAGTTTAAGCCAATGCCTACGTTTATAAGTTTATCACCTTGAGAATAGCCGTTCCTTTGAGCAAATACAGTAGTGGCTAAAGTAATAGCGAATGCAGAGAACAAAATTCTTTTCATACCGATTTTTTTTTATAGTTGATTGATGTTTTGGTAGTTTACTCCTAAGCAGTAGTTAGAAAGAAGGACAAGACATTTGTATTTTACTGCCTTATCATATTTGTGCCAATCATAGTTACTTTGCCCGATATGGTTATGGTTTTTCCATTATCGATAGCATTAACATTATCGCTATTAGTATTGGCGTCAAAAGCTAAAGAATTTCCACTGATGACCAAATTACCAGCAACAGTTTTTGTAGTAGGCTTCGTTTGCTGTTTCAATGAGATCGAGTACGCTTTGTTTTGTGGCACCTCAGCAATAACACTTCCCGTATACTCACGATCAAACCCCGGATCACCTGTCACTTTAATAGTTACGTCTGAACCCTTTCTACTCACAACAACCTTGGCATTAAGCAGATACCCTAAACCGGTTTGGGGATCATTCGATACTTGTACAGAGCCCAAAAATGTACCTAGATCAGAAGAAGTAGGCTGTGGGCTATCACTACCACCACCACAAGAAGACAAAATAATAGTTAACGAAAGCAACAATAGAACGGAGAGAAGAAGATTCTTTTTCATTTTTAGTTAATAAGGTTTAAAATTTTTTAAGCCATTGACTAGCATACCCAGTATAGTTTGGGGTGCAAGTATTTTTTAATGGATTCGACTAAAAGCCAGGCTACAGTTAGGTTCACAAAACTATACGCGGGGCTTTGGCTGGCCAATGCCAATAAACCAGTAATTTTTTCTACTGGTTTTCTGGTATTTATTGGTTTAATAGATTTTCTATCACCTTGTTTAAATTACCTTTAACTCGAAAAATAGAGTCATAAAATGAAGGCTTTTGTATTGCTTTTTTTCTTTAGCTCAAGCGTGGGTATTTGCTCGGCTCAAGCCAACTATTCGCTGGGCGATGATAAAAAAGCCCGAATTGCTGAACTGGAAAAGGAAATTGAACAAACTAATTCAGATAGCCTAAGAGCTTACGATTATTTCAAATTATCGTCTTGGTACACATCATTGTATAATGATTCAGTTAAAACCGATTATTATTTAAAAAAGGGGCTTGCATTAGTTGAACGAAACCCTTTTATAAAGGCGGTGTCTTATTATTACATAGCTCGCTCCCTATATTACAAGGGAGATTTGCCGTCAATAGAATATAATTTGAATAAAGCAGATTCTCTATTAAAGCAGTTTAGTTATGCTGAAGCATATAGAATTCGAGGTCATATGTGGCAAAATTATGCTAGCCTTCAACAAAATACAGGCAACGACAGTATTGCCATGAGGCTTCTCTTAAATAGAGCTTTGCCCAATGCCAAAGAATCCAAAGATTTTTCTTTATTAGGAAGAATCAATAGGGACATAGCCACGAATTTAATGAACATCAACCAGCGAGAAAAGGCAACTTTTTATTTGGTTCAAGCAGAATCTTCTATTGAGAAAACACCCCTAGAAAATGTAAACCGTTTTGTTGAATTGGCGGCAACTTACAATGCTGCTGCTGAAAACTATGTTGAACTTGGTATGTATGACTCAGCTACTAAACCACTCAATAAAGCCAAGCTAATTCTACTAGCAAAGCCAAATGCTACTAGCATACACTTGGACTATTATTATGTAGAAGGGCTCTACTTCGATAGAACAAGCCAGTATTCGTTAGCATTAAAAAGCTTTAACAAAGGCATAAAATTTCCGGGTGCTGAACAATCACCGATTTTTCTAAATAGACTGAAGTACGCTAAATATAAAACATTGTCAAAAGAAAAAGACTATGAAAGTGCCATAAAAGTGATGGAAGATTTATTGAAAGCCCCATCGCTATTGGCTAGAGACCTAAAGCTCTATTATCAAGACTTGCATAATACCTATGCTAAACTTGGGAACATAAGCAAGGCTTACTATTGGTCTAAAAAATACATTGCGTTAAGCGACAGCTTATATGAAGCCAAGTACCAAAACGACATTGCTGAAATGGAGGTGAAGTTCAATAATGCCGAAAGCCAACTGAAAATAACTACGCTTCATGCTGAAAAGGAGAAGGCAGAATTGACTTCAAAAAGCAATCGCTCGCTGGCTACGCTGCTAGGCACTATCAGTTTTTTCTTGTTGATAACAGTCGCCTTTGGCTTGATGCATTTTCGCGATAGCAAAAAACTATCTGAACAAAAAGAAATAAACTACCAACAAAAATTAAAAGAGGCTGAGCAACAACAGCAAATACAATTTACAAAAGCATTGATTCAAGGTGAAGAAAAAGAACGGAAGCGATTGGCGGGAGACTTGCATGATGGATTAGGCGGTATGCTGGCAAGAGTAAAGATCAATTTATCAAAACTGGTAACTCATAATCACGAACCTACTATGACTCCTGATCTCAACAAGGTAATAGACCAACTCGACAATTCGGTAAACGAATTGCGCAGGATAGCCCGCAATATGATGCCTGAATCGCTCGTAAGCCTTGGCTTAGAGGCCGCACTTATGGATATGTGCATTTCATTGACGAGCGATACAACCCATGTCAATTTTCAAGCTTTTGATATCAGCCCGTCTATAGCTAAAGACACACAATCAACTATTTATCGCATTGTGCAGGAGTTGTTGACCAATGCCATTCGGCACGCGAAAGCTTCGCAGATAGTGGTGCAATGCAGCCAAAACGGAAGCACTTTTTTCATTACAGTAGAAGACAATGGCATAGGCTTCGATGCAAAAAAAATACTCTTGAAAAATGGGATTGGGCTAGGCAATGTGAAAAGTAGGGTAGATTATTTAGGTGGGAAATTGGATATCTCATCGACCCCTGGCGATGGGACAACTATAAACATTGAATTGAATGTTGTTTCCTAAAAAAGAAATTACCATCGCTATAGTAGACGATCATCCGATCGTTATTGAAGGTCTGCAGAAAATATTGGCTACTGATTTTAATGTCAAAGAAGTAAAAGAATTTACTTCTGGAAATGACTTTATCTCTTACCTGAAAGAAATGAAGACCACTATTGACATCGTCCTATTGGATATTACGCTATCCGACAAAAGTGGAATAGAAATATGCAAAGAAGTAAAAACGCTATCGCCTAGTACGCGCGTACTGGCATTTAGCAATCATAATGAGCGAAGCATCATCATGCAGATGCTTCACAACGGGGCAAGCGGGTACTTGCTCAAAAATTCCTCCTCTGCGGAATTAATAGCGTGCATCAGCGAAGCATTGGATGGTCAAATCACATTCAGCAAGGAAGTGAAAAAAATCATTGCCCATCCCTCTCTAAATGAATTAAAAACAATACCTCCTTTGACCAAGCGCGAAAAAGAAATTTTACGAATGATTGTAGACGGTAAGACCAGCATCGAAATTGCAGAGGAGCTTTTTGTAAGCCCTTTAACAATAGAAACACACC
>JBJXEB010000074.1:0-4294 GCA_046155095.1 Cyclobacteriaceae bacterium | reverse complement strand
CGTTGGCAAACCAACCAAAGGAAACGAGACGATTAAAAGCAGTTACAACAACTCGGTTTACTATTTCTCCTCAGAAGAGAACAAAAAACTATTTGATGCAGACCCGAAAAAATACGAAGTACAATTTGGAGGCTTTTGTGCGTATGCTGTTTCGCAAGGTCACGTATCACCCATCGATCCAAAATTTTGTTATGTACAAAAAGATGCTCAAGGAGTTGAACGCCTTATTTGTCAGCATAACCAAAAAGCAAATGACTTGTGGAATAAAGATGCCAATGGTCTTTTAGTAAATGCTTACAAGTATTGGCCTGCTGTGGTAAAAAATGGGGGTAAACAAATCCCTATTAAAGGTGTAGAACTTTCTTATATCAATATTGATGATAGTGGGCTAGCTGTGCAAGGGTATGATGTCGTTGCTTACCAAGCGGACAACAAAGCATTGAAAGGCGATGCAAAATTTACGGAATGGGTGCATGGAGCCAAATACGTTTTTACTTCACGCGAGCATCAAGAGCTCTTCCGAGAATCACCTAAAAAATATTTACCTCAATACGGTGGCTTCTGTGCCTATGCCATGAGCCTTGGTAAAGTTCGCCCTGTTAATCCGGAAATATTTTCGATAGAAAACGGAAGGCTTATGTTGCAACACACGAAGGAAGCCTTTGATCTTTTCAACAAAGATGTGAAAGGCAACATTGTGAAAGCCGATGCAAAGTGGCCTGCGGTTGAAACCAAGAAGGCAGGGCATAAAGTAAAATTTGATAAACCAGCAAAATAGTATAGAGTATCAAGACACTAGACATGAGACTGGAGGTACAAAAGCAAAGAACCCTCCATGTCTTGTATCTCAAGCCTCATATCTCAAGTCCAACATCTTATTCAACCAAAAAAAAATATGAAAAACCTAATCTTAATTATCCTCATTATCTCTAGTGTAGCAACAAATGCGCAAACGTCCAGTTTCAAATCGTTGTCCTTAGAGGCTGCGAAAAAAATTGTTGCAGAGGCGCGCAAGTATGGCGCAAGTGTAAATGCTCCACATGGTGGGCCCTCCATTGCTATTGTTGACCGCGGTGGAAATTTATTATTTGTAGAAAGACCTGAGACCACATTCGCGGGTTCTGCCATGGTGGCTTATGAAAAAGCACATACTGCTGTTATGTTTGAGCAGCCTACACAAAACATGGAAAACAAAATCAAGGAAGGGCGTACCCCACTAATTACTGTTGGCTATGTAATGTTGGAAGGTGGCGTACCAATCATTGTCAATGGAGAGATAGTGGGCGCGATTGGTGTGAGTGGTGCAGCCAGTTCAGCACAAGACGTGGAGATTGCATTGGCAGGAGCAAAAACAAAAATAGACTAGCTATGAATATGGGGTGGTGTCATAGTTTAGTTCGGAAGTCCCGCGTTATCGTGGGCTTCCTACTTATTAATGCAGGTTTATTTGCACAAGAGTCAGTCGAACTTTCGTTTGGTAAGCCAAGTGCCATTATTGATTTAAAAACCAAAGACGGTGTAACACTGGTGAAAGGCGAATGGCGCTATACCGATGCACAAATCGTTGATAAAGATTTTAAAGCACCCGGTCCTTCGGCAGATGATAAGCTTGCTTTATATCCAACAGGTAAACCAATCAAGACGCATGATATCTTTCCCAAGGCTGGAGCAATAGATTTTAATGACAGCAAATGGGAAAAACTGGATGCCACTTCGCTGGAGTTAAGACGAGGAACAGGTCTTCTTTCTTTCAATTGGTATCGAATGAATGTAACTATACCTGAGAAGCTTGGAAATTTTTCGGTAGAGGGTTCAACCATTGTATTTGAAATTGTGATGGATGATTATGCAGAGATATTTGTTGATGGAAAATTAAATAAATCTCCGGGGCAAGCTGGTGGCAGTGTGGCCAAAGGTTGGAATGCGAGAAATAGAGTTACACTTACTAACAATGCAAAGCCTGGACAGAAAATTCAGATTGCAGTATTAGGAATAAATGGCCCTATTGCGGATCTGCCAGAGAACTATATTTGGGTTCGTTCGGCCACATTGGATTTTTATAAATCATTCCCTAAAAATCCTGAATGGCAAAACTTAGGCGAGGTGGTGAAGATTGATAATTCACTAGATAAAATCATTGCGCCCGGAACGAAGCTGGAAAAATTGGCCACAGGATTTCAATTTACAGAAGGCCCAGCGTGGCATCCAGATGGATACTTGGTTTACTCTGACCCCAATACAAATGTGATTTATGCCTACAAACCAGAAAATGGAAACGTAGAAATCTATCGCACCAAAAGTGGCTATGCAGGAATCAATATTGGTGAATACCATCAAGCGGGATCTAATGGGTTGACGTTTGACAAAGAAGGAAGATTGATTGTTTGCCAACATGGTGAAAGAAGAGTAGTTCGAATTGAAAAGAAAGGGCCAGTAACTATTCTTGCTGATAATTATCAAGGAAAGAAATTAAACAGCCCCAACGATCTTGTTCTTCGGTCTGACGGTACTTTATTTTTTACTGATCCTCCTTACGGATTGCCAATGGCGTTCAATGATGCAAGAAAAGAAACCCCTCACTCAGGTGTGTATGCAGTGGTGAACGGACAAGTGAAATTACTGACCACGGATTTGAAAGGCCCCAACGGCATTGCCTTCTCACCCGATGAAAAATATTTGTACGTCAGCAATTGGGACATCACTGACATCCACAACACAAAAGTGATCATGCGATATGAAGCGGCAAAAGATGGTTCACTCACTAACGGCAAAATTTTCTTTGACATGAATAAAACAGATGGCGAAGATGCATTGGATGGATTGAAGGTAGATACACAAGGAAACGTATTTTGTTCTGGTCCTGATGGCATCTGGATTATCTCTGCTGACGGGAAATATTTAGGCCGAATTAAAACACCCGAGCATGCAGCCAATATGGCGTGGGGAGAAGATGGGCACACCATGTTCATCACGGCTTCGAGTGGTCTTTATAAAATACATTTACTAACAGAAGGAAAATTAGCTAGTCGATAATGGCTAAGAATCAATCTTTGCAATGTCCGTTGTGTCAAGACCAAGTAGAAAAATTGGTCTATCGATTTCATGTTGAGAATGAACAAGAAGTAATAGACCGAATTAAAGCAGATCATCTTGAGTGGGTGGAGGAAGATGGCGTTTGCGCACGTTGCTTAGATTATTATCAAATAGAAGGGATACGAGCAAAAAAGATATTGCCAGAAGTGGGTCCATACTTCTCTGTTAAGAGTGTAGACGATTTTATCATATTGCCCACCTCCTTACGCTTGGATGCAGAACCGCGTTTTACCGGAAAAGGCATAACCATATGCTTGATCGATAGTGGTTTTTATTTGCACGATGATTTAACCAAAACAAAAAATAGAGTAAAGGCAGTTATCGATATTACTGAACCAAGTCGAACTACCGACTACTTTTTGTCGCCTCACCCAGAAAGTTGGCACGGCACCATGACGAGTGTAGTCTGCGCAGGTGATGGGTTTGCTAGCAATGGCCTTTACAAAAGCATTGCCAGTGAGGCAGAATTGGTTTTGATTAAAACACAAACTACGAATGAGAAAGATCCTAATAACGGAAGGATCACCAATCAATCTATTGCAGATGCCTTGCGGTGGGTATTGGATCAACATAAAGAATATAATATTAGAATCGTCAGTATTTCTGTTGGGGCAGATTTAACTGAGTCGCATAGTGAAAATGAAATCAATGAACTCGCTGAAGAGCTAATTAAAAATGGCATTGTGGTGGTGGCCGCGGTTGGCAACGATGTGAATGGACAGATTAAGCCACCAGCCAGTGCCCTCAGCGTGATTGCCATTGGTGGGTTGGATGATGGGAATCAATTGCATGCCAGCGGATTGGGATTGTACCATTCTGCCTATGGGTTTACTTCAGAGGGATATGTGAAACCAGAATTGATTGCAAATGCTATCTGGATTGCTGCGCCCATCTTACCAAGCACGCCAGAGAAAAAAGAAGCAGAACACCTTCACGCTTTGCTAGGGTTAACTGACTATGACTTGGCCAAATATGTCAATCAAAATGCAAAGAAGATTAGTAAAGAAACGGGTCTTTCAATTGGTTCAAAGATTGAAGAGGCGAATTCCTTTCGTCAACAAATTGTTAGTCGCATACAACAAACCAAATTCTTCTCTGCCGATTACATGCACGTGGATGGCACTTCGTTCGCTGCTCCTATTGTCAGTTCCATTGTAGCACAACTCTTGCAGAGCAATCCGCTGCTTACCCCTGCTGAAAT
>JBJXEB010000073.1:0-4266 GCA_046155095.1 Cyclobacteriaceae bacterium | reverse complement strand
CGAGATGTAAACGGATTACCAAATGGTGTTTGTCGTGAATCTGCTGCGAGGCTTATCCAAATAGACAAGATGCAAAAGCCTCCTGCAGCCAGCGAAGAAGAAGAGCAAGCAGCCTATCGGAAATGTTTTAAAAATTATATTTCAAAAGGAATCACGAGTATCACTGAGGCGGGCTCGTCATTCAATAAAATGAAGATATATGAGAGGCTTCAAGAAAAGGGATTAACCCTCCGTATCAACTTACTTATTTCAGAAGCATCATTAGATCAAGTGATAAAGAAAGGAATTAAGCAAGGCTACGGAAATGATGAACTGCGTATTAGCGGCATTAAAACATTTCATGGTAATTCACTGAGCGGCCGCACCTGTTGGCTAAATGAACCTTATGATATAGTCAACCCTGAAACGGGAAAGAAAGACTACTACGGCATTCCTCCCAAAAGAAATCAAGCGCAGTTGGATAGTTTGTTTCGTAAAATACAAGACAATGATTTGCAGATAGCTTGCCACTCCAATGGTGATCGAGAGATTGAAATGGTGCTTAATGCCTACGAAAAAATCCAACAGCCAGATCAACCAAAAAACAAACGCCATCGAATTGAGCATTGCAGTGTTACTAACGAGTTAATACTTCAGCGATTGAAAAATGACAGTGTGATAGCGGTGTTTCATTCATACATCCATGAACATGGAGATAAGATGCTGGTGTATGGAGCTAAACGTTGGCCACTCATGCACCCAAATAAAACCGCCATGGATAAGGGGATTTTTGTCGCCCAACATTCCGATTCGCCTGTTAGTGCAGCAGATCCGATGTTACGGATTCAAAGTTTGGCTACACGCACCAGTGCCGAGGGTATTGTAATAGGGGAGAACCAACGCCTAACTGCTGAGGAGGCAATTCGATTATGGACAATTGGAGGGGCGTATGCTTCTTTCGAAGAGAAAATAAAAGGAACCATTGAAGAAGGGAAACTGGCAGACTTCGTTGTCTTATCGGAAGACCCAACCAAAGCGAATGTTTTCAAATTAAAGGATGTGGAGGTACACCAAACTGTTATTGGAGGCAAGATAGCTTACGAGAGATCAACTATGGAGAACTCAAAAAAATAATTCACAAACTTTAAAATTTTATTAAAACATGATTCAGTTTAGAAAAATTAGTATTGGTTTAACATTGTCGCTAATGTGTACGTTGGTATCCGTTGCGCAGCCAGTGACCATTCAGCAAAACAAGGATAACAATTTTGAAATTGCTGTAACCTCATCACCGCCAAAGTATAAATTGTTTTGGAGCGCTAAGCCCGATTCTTGGGACAAGGCGCAAGTACTTTCACTGAAGTCTTCACCAGAAACCATCGCGTTAGCTTCAGCTCATCCTATTTTAAAACTGGAGGATAAAAATGAAAAGTTTTATGCTGCTCCACGCGCAATCAAACTGCAAGGCGCAGCAAACTTCCGTGATATAGGTGGCTATAAAACGACAGACGGAAAGCAAGTAAAGTGGGGGAAAATGTATCGCTCTGCGGATATCAGTAAATTGACAGATGCAGACTTGCAAGCCCTTTCGCAACTCAATATAAAAATGATATGTGACTTGCGCGGAGAAAAGGAGTCTGAGGCTGCTCCCGATAAGATGATAGCTGGGGCTGAGCGTATTCTATTACCTGCAGGAAGTGAGAATGTTGGCGGCACGAACAATTACATGAAATATATGACTACCCCACAACGAGCCGATTCCATGATCCGTAGTTTTTATACACGCACCGATCACTTAAAGGCCAAATACAAACCTATGTTTGATCAGCTTTTGGCAGTAGAGAGCGACAAGGCATTGTTGTTTCATTGCGCAGGCGGAAAGGATCGCACAGGCGTTGGAGCCGCATTTATTTTATATGCGCTAGGCGTTGATGAAAAAACTATTTTAAAGGATTATGAACTTACCAATGAATATCTAAAGGATAGTAGAGAGGAATTTATAAAGATGTTTGCTAAACAAGGTGTACCAGAAAATTCGGCTCGGAGCATGATGGCAGCTGACCCTGATTATTTAAAATCCACCTTTGACACGATTAGTAAAAAATATGGTTCGATGGATAAATTTCTTGAAACTGAAATGGAGTTGACGGCAAAAAAGAGAGAAGAATTGAAGAAGAAATTCCTGTATTGATGCGTACAATTAACGTTTCAATAGTTTGCTAACTCCATCTTTTAAAACGAACTGAATTTGAATTGACTATGAAAGGAATTCGCTACTAGGATAATGACTAGTTATTTACACTTCTAAAACATAACCAACACTTCCCATGAAAACCAACACCTTTCGATTTTTACTTCTGCTTCAAGTAGTGGCCTTTAGTCTTCAGGCACAAAGCCTGAAAGTAGAGCAAACCAAGAGCAATGAATTTCATATTCAAGTTGATGACCCTAAGAGCAAATTAAGCTGGAATGCCTTTCCTGATAATTGGAAAGTGGCCAAACCTCTTACTTTAAAATCTGCTGATGAAACAGTCGTTTTAGCCTCAGTCCATCCGATCATTAAATCCGAAAGCAATAAGAAAGTTGTGTTTGAAGCTCCTCGTGGCATCAAACTTCAGGGAGCTATCAACTTTCGCGACATGGGTGGCTACAAGACCACTGACGGCAAGCAAGTGAAGTGGGGAAAAATCTATCGCTCTGCAGATGTTAGTAAACTGACAGATGCAGACCTTGAATTATTATCACAACTAAATATTAAAATGGTTTGTGATTTGCGCGGAGAGAAGGAAGCCGAGCTAGCTCCCGATAAAATTATCCCTGGGTCAGAACGAATATTGCTTCCTGCCGGTAGCGAAAATGTAGGAAGTGCTAACAGCTACATGAAGTACATGACTACTCAACAGCGTGCAGACTCCATGATGCGCAGCTTCTATACACGCACGGATCATTTGAAAGCAAAGTACAAGCCCATGTTTGATCAATTGCTTGTCTTGGAGACTGACAAAGCCTTGATGTTCCATTGCACAGCGGGCAAGGATCGCACAGGCGTAGGTGCTGCTCTTATTTTATTTGCATTGGGTGTAGATGAGAATACTATTTTGAAAGACTATGAACTCACGAATGAATATCGCAAGGAAGGCAACGAGCAGTATGTGAAGATGCTTACTACACAAGGCTTGCCAGAGGGTGCTGCAAGAAGCATGATGGCGGCCAACCCTATGTATCTTAAAACCACTTTTGAAAGTATTGCAACAAAGTTCGGCTCAGTAGATAAATTTTTAGAGAACGAACTTGACCTTACTCCTAGTAAGAAAGCTCAGTTGAGATCTAAATTCTTGTATTGATAGATTATGCATTTGGTACGATTGATAGTTGTTTTGATTATTTTCACAATAGCGGACAAATGTATGGCTAAAGCTGCTAAACCAAGGTATGTGAATTTTACGTATACCTGGACGATGACTCCCCCAACGGATACTCAGATCATAGAAGTTTGGATACCCATACCCATTAACAGCGATAGACAAACGGTACAGTTAGTTTCTGTATCCGATCCTGTTGGCCGATTTACTACCGATCCAAAGTATGGGAATAGAATGTTTTACCGTAAGTATAATCGACTGGAAGAGAAAATATCGGACACGATCACACTAATTTTTACCTACAAGCTTGTATTACTTGAGAAAGAAGTAAGAGAGGCAAAGGAGCTAGCGCCTCTTCCGAAAGTGAAGGCAGATGAAAACCTTCAAGTGTATCTTTCTGATAATAGATTAATCCCATTAGTGGGTAATGTTTCTAACCTGGAGAGAAGTATGTTATTGTCTGATAAACCTATTTTGGCTGCGAGGCAAGTTTATGATCGATTAATAAGTACGATGACTTATAATCACAATGCGCCTGGTGCCGGTGTTGGTGATGCTGCTCTAGCGTGCAATAGCAAGACAGGTGATTGCTCAGACTACCACTCTGTTTTCATTGGCGTTTGCCGTGCGGCTGGTATTCCGGCCGATCACGTATTTGGAATTCCTTTAAGAAACACTCAACCGAATCATACCATTAAGTATTGGCATTGTTGGGCTCAGTTTTGGGTAAAAGACGCTGGCTGGATTACCATTGATGCCTCCGAAGCAGATAAGCACCCTGAATTAAAAGAGTACCTTTTTGGTACACTAAGTAATGATTATTTAGTTGTGTCGCATGGACGGGATGTAATACTGGAACCTAAACAGAAAGGAGAGGCACTTAATATATTTGCTGACCCTTATGTTGAGCTAGATGGCAAACCCT
>JBJXEB010000072.1:0-3333 GCA_046155095.1 Cyclobacteriaceae bacterium | reverse complement strand
ATGGTGAAGATAACAACAAAAAGCCAAATTGAAACTCGTCTGCCCGAACTAAAGCCAAATAGGATTACAAACGCTCATTGTTATTCCGTCTGCCCCAATATTGCAAAACCCCGTGTTGTAGGCAGTTTTATTTCTTCGCTTTGGTCTTCTTTACTTTTTCTCCCCACCTGTTTAGTTGTTCTAAAATTGGTTGTAAAGATAAACCAAGTTTTGTCAAAGCATATTCAACTCTTGGTGGCATTTCAGGATAGATTGTTCTTGTAATTAAGCCATCAGTTTCTAATTCTCTCAAATGTTGTGTTAGCATTTTTTCACTTATTTGAGGAATTACTCTTTTCATTTCGCCAAATCGGTAAACTCCTTCTGTCATTTTCCAAAGTATAGCAGGCTTCCATCTCTTGCCCATTAGTGACAAAGCGAAAATAAATGGACATTCCGCTTCCAATGCTTGTTCGTTCTCTAAACTCACAGAATTCTCTTTTCGTTTTGTCATATACTTACTTTTTGGTAACTACCATACAATTTAGTAACTACTTGCAAAAGTAACTATACCTGCCGACATTTGCAATTCACAAAAATAAAAGAATATGAAAATTAGTTTTATTGGTGCTGGAAATGTAGCAACAGGTTTAGGAAAGTTATTTAGTAATGCAGGTCATACTGTATTTTACGGAACTAAAACTCCAAAAGAAAATCAGGTGTCTGTTGCGGATGCAGTAGAAAAAAGCGACATTATTTGTTTTGCAATTCCGTTTTCTGCTATGAACGAAGTTTTAATTGCTAACAAAGAAGCATTAAAAGGCAAAATTGTAGTTGATATAACAAACGTTATCAACATTGCAGATTGGTCTCCTTTGTTTCTTGGCGAAGATAGTGGAGGTGAGCAAACTGCTCGTCTGTTGTCGCAATCAAAAGTTGTAAAAGCGTTCAATACTATTTTCGCAGATGTGATGAATACAGACAAACAACAATTTGAGGGGAATAAATTAACTGCTTTCATAGCCTCTGATGATTCAGATGCGTCTGCTATCATAAAGAGTTTGGCAGATGATGCTGGTTTCAATGGTTTTGTAGTCGGTGGAATAAAAAACTCTCGTCATTTGGAAGCGATGGCACATTTAAACATTGCTATTGCTTTGGGTGGTGGCGGAACTGATGCAGGATTTGTTTATTGTCAACGAAAATAAAATGAATAGAAATTTATTTATTGGTTTACTTATTTCAAATTTTGCAATGGCACAACAACCAACAATGAAAGTATGGACTGATGCTTGGCGTAAGGCAGATACAGTATTATTAAAAAATGTGTATTCAGATAATGCTTTGATTTTTCCACCTAATAAACCAACTGTCCAAGGAAATAATAACATACTGGATTTTATGAAAGGCGGTTTAGGAAAAGTAGATGTCATTTTTGAAGCACAAAATTTAATCGTCTCCGAAAATTTAGCTTTTGAGTTTGGCGTTTTTAAAGATGTTGAATTGTCAAGCCAAAAAGTGTTAGCAGAAGGCAAATATTCTGTCACTTGGATATTTGAAAAATTTGTTTGGAAAATTCAATGTCATACTTGGTCAATGCCTGTTAAATTTTAGAATTGTCACCCGAGAAATTAACCACTTGTCTGCAAAAGTCAAGTGGTTTTTAGTTACGGTGGGGTCGTCAAAAATTGCCTACAACGTTCAGCTTATTGCTGGCGGGCAATTAAATAACTTCGCCCTGTCCAACGAGATAAAGATAAATAAAGAACTACATACTTCAATGACGCACAGTCCCGCCCGCTTGCAATAAGCATTTGTTGGCGGTAGTTTTTTCTACTCGAAATAATAAACTCTTGAGTCAAACCATTTCCAAGTATAGGGTTCAGATCCTAAGTATCTATATCCGAGGTCAATCATTGTCGGCTTAATTTTTTTGAAGTTGAATTGCTCGAATTGTAAGCTCCCCCGAAGTTCGGCCATTTGAAAGTTGACAAATAAAGTTCAACTTTAAAATGGTTAAATATGAAAAAGTCAAAATTCACAGAAACACAGATCGTAAAAGCGATCCGGGACCACGAAGCTGGCCGCAAGGCGGAAGACATCTGCCGGGAATTAAGTATCACCACCGCCTCGTTTTATAAGTGGCGCCAGCGCTATGGCGGCATGGAGGTGAGCGATGTCAAGAAGATGAAGGAGTTGGAGGAAGAGAACGCTCGTCTCAAGAAGATGTTCGCCAATTTAAGTCTTGTTCATGAAGCCTTAAAGGATGCGGTAGCAAAAAAGCTATAACGCCTGATGAGAGGGGCATACTGGTTCAGTTCATGGTCGAAGAACATGGAGTGAGCGAGCGTCAGGCGTGCAAAGCATTAAGTGTGCCGCGGAGCAGTTATCATTACAGTCCCCAACCAAAGAATGATGTGCCCGTTATCAACGAACTTCAACTGTTGGTTGGTAAACATCCTGCCATTGGTTTTTGGCAGTCGTATTTTCGGATCAGGCGCAAGGGATTGTTATGGAACCACAAACGGGTTTACAGGGTGTATACAGGACTCCAGCTTAACATCCGCAGAAGATTTAAGAAGCGATTGCCTACACGCGTGAAGCAGGCCTTATTTCAACCAGTATCGATCAATGAAGTATGGTCGATTGATTTTATGAGTGATAGTTTATGGGATGGGCGCAAATTCAGATTATTAAATATTGTGGATGATTACAACAGACAAGTCCTTGCCATGGAAGCCGATCTTTCTTTACCGGCATTACGCGTAGTTCGTGTACTTGAGTATCTCAAGGAGTTCAGGGGATTGCCCAAGATGATCCGTGTCGATAACGGCCCGGAGTTTATATCGCATACCTTGGATGAGTGGTGCCGTCAGCATGAGATAAGCTTAACGTATATCCAGCCCGGTAAACCCATGCAAAATGGATATATAGAGCGCTGCAATGGGAGCATCCGAAGAGAGTTGTTAAACGCCAATGTATTTTACTCGCTCAAAGAGGTCCGTGAAAAGATTGAGGACTGGATGATGGATTACAATTATCACCGGCCACACGAAGCCCTTGACTATCGAGCTCCAGTAGAATTACTCGAAGCTCTTCATTAAAGATTTTTTAAATACGATGAGAGAAGTAATTTTACAGCTAACAGGTAAGCGGAAGCAAGCTCTGCTGGAGAGCAACTTGCCAGGAATATCCTGTTCGACTGGAATGGTCAAAGAGGGGCTTGGTGAACACCAACCTCTCTTTCAACAGATCATTCCAAGAGTCGGATGCCTAAAAAAACTCAATCAAAAAAATAGCGTAAGCTCCGCTGTTTTATACTTTTGAATGGCTCAATTTTAGGGGGAGCTTACA
>JBJXEB010000071.1:0-2944 GCA_046155095.1 Cyclobacteriaceae bacterium | reverse complement strand
GATATCTTCGGGTGTATAATGCAACCAGTTGGCATGATCTTTGTATTTTTTTTGATATTCTGCTAGTATTGCATCCCATCTCTCTCCATTGCCGAGATAGACAGAAGAAATAAATAGCCCATTTAAGCTAATTTTTTTGAGTAGGCTTTCAATATCTTCGGGCGTTTGAACCGCATACCCAATCAAAATATCAGCTTGGGTTTTAAGAATAGTATCGACAACTATTTTTCCTCTATCGTACCAAATATCCTTGTAATCTGCATCCGTAAGAATGTCTCCAAAATTCAGTTTTTCAAGCCCAGTCATCTCCTTGAAAAAGTCATCGTTTACGTTTATGTCTACGGTTAGGTGAATTTTCCTCAATTTCTGTTCGTTTTGTTGCCCACTAACGTGAAGTGTATGTGGTGTAGCTGCGTTTAGCAGCTATGAACATCATACACATTGTTGTGCTTTCGTTTTTTTATTCTTTAAACAATTCATCATAAGCTTTTCTGTGGTGAGGAAATTCTTCTTCATAAAATGGATAGGGAATTCCTTCGATTGAAATTTCGAAATCTTCACCATCCATTCCGCTTATTTGATTTCCAATCCCCTTAATTTCTTTGCCTGATTCGTTTATTACTTTAATCGATCCAATTGTTCTTGTTGATATTAATTTGTCATCTGGATAATCACTCGCTAATTCAATTCCGTTGGATAAACAATAGTTCTTAAAGAAATCCACTGCTGTCCGGTAAAATTAAAAATCATAAGCGAACTTCGCTAATAAAAACAAGGGTTATAGCCGATTTTAGGTTGTGTGCGATTTGAACGAGATCTTGCCTTCCAAAAGCGGAAGGTATGCGCCAAGGGAAGTATGTCTTTGCCCAATTAATGGACTTGATACACAACACGGAGTTCTCAAGATGTGTTGAACGCTATGAAGGCCACAAGGGTGTAAGGAGTTTCAGTTGCTGGCATCAATTTTTATGTCTGAGCTTCGGACAACTGACCCATCGGGATAGTTTACGGGACATCATATTGTGCCTTGAGGCTCACTCATCCAAGCTTTATCACTTGGGCTTGCCTTCTAAAGTTAGCCGTTCGACTTTGGCGGAAGCCAATGAAAAGCGTGATTGGCGCATCTATCAAGACCTGGCTCAACTGCTACTCAAACGTGCGAAACAGTTGGATTTAGACTTGACCTTGGAAGGTTTAGATTTCGATAATCCTATTTATGCCCTGGATTCTTCCACCGTTGATTTGTGCTTGGAAGTGTTTTGGTGGGCTAAATTCCGCAAGACCAAGGCGGCAATCAAGCTGCATACACTTTTGGATGTTCGAATGCAAGTTCCTGTTTTTGTTCACATTACCAATGGCAAGGTGCATGACGTCAATGTGATGGATATTTTGAATTACGAGGTTGAGGCATTTTATGTTATGGATCGAGGGTATTTGGATTGGGCTCGCCTTTATCGAATTCATTCCAGCCATGCCTACTTTGTGACTCGTGCTAAAAAGAATCTGGCCTTTGATCATGTTGCCTCCAGAAAGGTTGATAAAACCAAAGGGTTGAGGTGCGATCAGAACATTTATTTGGCTACGGCTCTAAGTCGACAAGCCTATCCTCAATTGATTCGTAGAGTTAAGTTCTTTGATGAAGAACGCAGAAAGTATTTTGTTTTTTTGACCAATAATTTTGAAATCTCTGCCCTTGAAGTGGCCTTGCTATACAAAAATCGCTGGAAAATTGAACTCTTTTTCAAGTGGATCAAACAGCATCTGGACATCAAAGTCTTCTGGGGTGAGAATCAAAATGCGGTCAAAACTCAAATTTGGATTGCTGTATGTTGCTACCTGATGGTCAAAATTTTGAAGGAAAAATTGCAAATTCCCAAAACCATGAATGAAATTCTCCAAATTTTAAGTGTGTCGATTTTGGACAAAATGCCTGTTTATCAGCTACTTGGAGTATATGAAATTGAAAATCTTGAAACCCCGGACTCTAACCAATTGAATATCTTTTGATTAGAACCGGACACTAGTGCGTTTATTTATAAATTTAGCAGCGGTTACGGGCTGACGATTTGCAAATACCGCCACATCGCAAAGCCCCGAAACGTTGTACAAAGTTCTCCCTCCGGTCGCCCTGCGCACAACTGCGGTTTTGCAAAATTCCGAAAAAATCCTCGCTTCGTTCCATTCTTTTTCGGAACTTCGCAAAGCCTAAGCGCGTTAGCGGCAACCGCAATGACAAACTCAGCCGACACTTGAACAAAATTTTGACATACCATTCCATGTTAATAAAAGACATTCAGCCACATATTTCACTTGCCGAATTTGTTAGAAAGTATCAAATTATTCGGTGGAAATATGACGTCAATGCTACTCCACCAAATAAATTCCTTGCCCCACGACCCGAACATAGCTTAGCTTTTTATATCAGAGATTTACAGGCTTATAGTTTTATCGGTTCGACAAAAAAAGAAACTTATCCGAAAAGTATTGTCAGCGGAATACATACAAAAACTTTAATCAGAGATTGCGGATATGATTTTTGGGCTTTAAAAATAATTTTTCAGCCTTGTGCATTATACAGGCTAACCGGTTTACCCATGCACGAACTTGTTAGTGATTTTGCAGATGCGGAAGTGATTTTTGGCAAAGAAGTGAATCTTGTTTATGAAAGGCTGAATAGTTCGGATAATTTACAAGAAATGATTACCCAAATCGAATCTTTTTTGCATAAAGTAATTTCAAACAAAACCAAAAACCTTCACCCAATTGATTTAGTTTGTCAACAATTACTATATCAAAATGAATCTCATAATTTAGATATTCTTGCAAAACAATCTTATCTGAGTTCTCGACAGTTTATGCGAAAATTTGAAGAACGCACTGGAATTAGTCCCAAATTATTTGATAGAATTGTCCGATTTGACAAAGCCTACCGCTACAAAAATAA
>JBJXEB010000070.1:0-51427 GCA_046155095.1 Cyclobacteriaceae bacterium | reverse complement strand
AACCAAACATTCAGTCCTTGGGCGGCCTGCACTATTTCTGTAGAAATACCTTCTCTCTCACTGAGGCTAAAAGTTTTATTCATCACATGAAAAGCCACTTCACCCATTCTTCGAAGATAATGAAATTACAGGAATAATCATTTCTTCCAAGCTTACCCCGCCATGTTGAAAGGTGTCTTTATAAAAATTAACTTAATAATTATAGTTATTCGGATAAGCAAAAAACTGGTCTTCAATAGCAAAAACATAGGTGGTAGACATATTTGATTTGGGTAAGAAAAACTTCTCTGGCTTGGGTGCTTCCATCACCTTATCACCTTCATAGTTCAGGTTCTTGCCTTGTTTGTAACGGAGATTAGAGTTGACCGCTTTGTCGCCAATGATTTTAAAAGGGCGCTTTACGCGGATTGTGCCGTGATCGGTGGTAATGATCAGCTTTACTTTTTTCTCAGAAATCTTTTTCAAAATATCAAACAAGGGCGAGTGCATAAACCATGACTTGGTAATGGATCGATAGGCAGCCTCATCAGGTACCAACTCTCGAATCATGGCCATGTCTGTGCGCGCGTGCGAAAGCATATCCACAAAATTGTAGACGATCACATTCAAATTATTGTTGAACAAATTATTGACTGAATCTGCCAGATCACGACCTTCTTCTAATTTTTTAATTTTATTATAAGAAAACTTAACATTGATATTATTACGCTTCAATTGCTTGGCCAAAAACTCGTCTTCAAAATTGTTTTTTGATTCGTCCTCATCTTCGCTCACCCACAATTCAGGGTTGGTCTTGGCCATATCAGATGGCAACATGCCACTAAAAATTGCGTTGCGTGCATAAGCAGTAGTGGTTGGCAAAATAGAATAATAGGTCTCCTCCTTATCTACATTAAAGAATTCAGCAATGATTGGCTCGATCACTTTCCACTGATCAAACCGAAGATTATCAATAAGAAATAAAAACGTTGGTATCTCTGGCATCAATTCAGGCAATACCTTTTTCTTCATCAATTGATGCGAGAGCAATGGCTTATCGATGTTGGGGTTATTGAGCCAGCTCTCATAATTTTTTCTAATGAACTTACAAAAATTAGAATTGGCTTCAATTTTTTGAGAATCCAATATATCCGCCATGTCCTTATTGTCTGCTCCATCCTGTTGAAGCTCCAGTTCCCAATAGACCAACTTCTTATAAAGTTCCGCCCACTGCTCGTGGTTCATGTTATCTTCAAAGGCCATGCTTATCTTCCTGAACTCTTGCTGGTACGTAGAGTTTGTCTTCTCAATCACCAATCGCTTATTATCTAAAATCTTTTTGATGGCCAGTAAAATTTGGCTGGGATTAATGGGCTTTATCAAGTAGTCATCAATCTTACTACCAATGGCATCTTCCATGATTCGCTCCTCCTCATTCTTAGTGATCATGATTATAGGCAAATTGGGCTTGTTCGCTTTGATCTGCACCAACGCCTGCAACCCAGAGATACCTGGCATGTTCTCATCCAAAAAAACAATATCAAAATGCTTGGCATCAGCTTGTTCTACCGCGTCCGATCCATTGTTGACGGGTGTAATGTCATAGCCACGTTGCTCGAGAAAAAGAATGTGCGGCTTTAATAAGTCAATCTCATCATCGGCCCACAAGATATTATATCTTTGCATTGAGTATTTTTTTACAAGTTAGGCAAATACCAGTATACTATAAAGGAAAAAATATGGCTTCAAGCCACAGGCCACAAGCTTCAAGCTCTGCAGGTTTCAATATTAAATTTTGAATTTCAAACTTTGAATCTTTCATGAACAAAAAGAAAATCATCAACGATCCCGTTTACGGGTTCATCTCCATTCGCAGTGAGTTGATCTATGATTTGATTCAGCACCCGTATTTTCAACGACTTAGATATATCAAGCAACTTGGTCTTAGTGATTTGGTTTACCCTGGGGCTCAACACACCCGCTTTCATCACGCTATCGGAGCAATGCACCTGATGGGGCGTGTGATGGAAACTTTACGGAATAAAGGGGTTGAAATCAGCAACCAAGAGTTTGAATCGGCACAGATTGCTATCCTTCTGCATGATATTGGCCATGGCCCGCTCTCGCATACATTAGAGGAGACATTGTTATCAGGTGTGAACCACGAAAGTCTCTCCTACCTTTTCATGAAAGCACTGAACCAACAGTTGGGCGGTTCGCTGGAAATGGTTCTTCAGTTTTTTCGCAATAGTTACCCTCGCCCTTTCTTTCACCAACTCATTAGTAGTCAACTAGACATTGACAGGCTCGATTACTTAAAGCGCGATAGTTTTTTCACTGGTGTGATGGAAGGCGCTATTGGCATCGATCGCATCATTGCCATGCTGAATGTACAGAATGGTCAATTGGTAGTAGAAGAGAAGGGTATCTTTAGTATCGAAAGTTTTTTACATGCCCGCAGGCTCATGTACTGGCAAGTGTACTTGCACAAAACAGCCGTGAGTGCTGAGCGCATGATGGTGAACATTATTAGAAGAGCACAGTATTTATATCATGCTGGTGAAAAACTGATTGCGAGCGAAGCACTAAAAGTTTTCCTCAAACAGAATTACACCATCAGTGAATTTACGGATAGTAGTAGTCTGCTGGAAACCTTTGGCCAGTTAGATGACAACGATATTTGGGGAGCCATCAAATTATGGAAAGATCATGCGGACGAAATACTTTCTGGCTTATGCAATCGGCTTTTGATGCGCGAGCTTTTCCAAATCAATCTCACGCCAGAGCCAATCAAGAAAAGCGAGATTGAAAGAATGCGGCTAGAAGTGCATCAATTTTTTGGGGTACTGAGAAAAGATGCCAATTATCTCTTTTCGCATGGCACAGTGAGCAACGAAGCCTACGTAACAGGCGGCCAACCCATCAATATTTTAATGAAAACAGGTCAAGTAGTTGATATCACTCACGCATCAGACCTGCCTTCGATTAAGGCCATCAGCAAAATCGTGGAGAAAAATTATTTATGCTGGCCTAAAAATATATCTTTGTAATATTAGGCATCAGGACTTAGGCATTGGGGTAGCCTTCCCAATATCTTAAATTGATTTTGTTGACCTAAGAAACATAAAAAGGCATTGGACGCTTAGCATACTAGAAGGCTTTTCCTAATGCCTAATGCCCAATGCCTAAATCAACCTCTATGGAATTTACCATTACGCAAATAGCAGGCATGTTGGGTGGGCAAGTGAGTGGCGATGGGAATCAAAAGATCAACATGTTGGCAAAAATCCAAGATGCCAAGCCTGGGCAAATCGCCTTCTTGTCAAATCCGAAATACGAACAGTACATCTATACCACGCTAGCAAGCGCGGTCATTGTAAAAAAAGACTTCCTACCAAAAAAAGAAATCACTACTTCACTAATCTTAGTGGATGATCCCTACACTAGTTTCACCGCACTGCTAGAAGAATATCATAAGCTAGTTAGTTTTCAAAAGACCGGAGTTGAACAACCTTGTTTTATAGGAACAAGTTCAGTAGCAGGGAACAATGTCTACCGAGGTGCTTTTTCCTACATAGGCAATGACGTGAAGATTGGAGACAACGTTAAAATTTATCCTCATGTTTACGTGGGCGATAATGTGGTGATCGGTGACAACACCATCCTGCACACCAATGTAAAATTGTATGCTGGCACCAAAGTGGGTAACAATTGCATCATTCATGCTGGCACAGTAATCGGGAGTGATGGCTTCGGTTTCGCTCCTCAGGCAGACGGAAGTTATAAAACAATTCCTCAGTTGGGCAATGTGATCATTGAAGATCATGTAAGCATTGGTGCAAACACAGTAATAGATTGTGCTACGCTATACGGAGACTCGACAATTATACATCAAGGCGTAAAGTTGGACAACCTAATTCAAATAGCACACAATGTTGAAGTCGGAAAAAATACAGTCATTGCTGCGCAGACGGGCATCTCTGGCTCTACTAAATTGGGCGAAAACTGTTTGATTGCTGGCCAAGTAGGCATTGCAGGCCATTTGGTAATTGCCAACAAAACTGGCATTGGCGCACAAGCAGGCATTGGCAAATCCATCAAAGAAGAGGGCGAAAAGATAATGGGCTCCCCCGCTTTTGATGTAAAAAAATATTACAAGGCCTATGCGGTTTTCAAGCAATTGCCTGAACTAAACGAAAGACTGAGGGAGCTAGAAAAGAAAGTAGGATCCAGGGCTTAGGCGCTAGATTGGAGGTGATACGAAATTTTTTACACTCACTCCTAATACTTAAGTCCCAATTCCTAATGCCCAAATGCCTAAGTAGCGTTTGGATTATCCACCATTTCTGGGTTAAATTTGCCCACTTTTTAAATAATGCTAAACCATAAGCAGCAGACCATCAAGAAATCGGTCACCATCTCTGGTGTGGGCCTTCATACTGGGGTTCAAACCAATATGACCTTCTTGCCAGCCAAGCCCAATCACGGTATCAAATTTCAACGAGTTGATCTACCCGGATCGCCCATCATAGATGCCGATTGTGATAGAGTAGTGGATGTATCTCGTGGTACTACTATTGAACAGAGTGGGGCAAGAATCAGTACGATCGAACACACTTTGGCTGCGCTAGTAGGCTTAGAAATCGATAATGTATTGATTCAGTTGGACGGGCCCGAGCCACCTATTATGGATGGCAGCTCGATTCAATTTGTGAATGTATTGAAAGAAGCAGAGGCAGAAGATCAAAATGCCCTCCGCGATTTTTTTGAAGTGCAGGATTCCATCTTTTACAGAGAAGCTTCTCGCAATGTAGAGATTGCGGCTTTGCCATTAGACGACTACCGCGTAACGGTAATGGTAGATTACAATTCTCCTGTTTTAGGAAGTCAGCATGCATCCATCACCAGCATTCAACAATTTGAAAAAGAGATCGCATCGTGCCGAACGTTTTGTTTTTTGCATGAATTAGAGATGCTCTATAAAAACAACTTGATCAAGGGTGGCGACTTGAATAATGCGATTGTGATTGTAGACCGTGTGGTTGAACCCGATGAATTGGACAACATTGCCAAGATGCTAGGCAAACCCAAAGTAGAAGTAAAGAAGGAAGGAATATTGAATAACGTTGAGCTTCGCTATAACAACGAACCTGCAAGACATAAATTATTGGATATAGTGGGCGACCTTGCCCTTGCAGGAAGGCCGTTGAAAGCGCAAATACTAGCCGCGCGTCCTGGTCATGCGGCCAATGTAGCTTTTGCCAAAAAGCTGAAAAAGCAAATGCAAGCGGAGGGGAAAAAAGGCGTACCCAAATATAACCCCACACTTCCTCCGGTGATGGACATCAATAAAATCATTGCAACACTCCCTCATCGCTATCCATTTCTGCTTATCGACAAAATTATTTACCTCGACAAAGAGCGAGTGGTGGGTGTGAAGAACGTGACCATGAACGAAAATTATTTTCAAGGTCATTTCCCTCTTAATCCAGTTTACCCGGGTGTATTGCAAGTAGAATCCATGGCACAAATAGGAGGTATTTTAGTTTTGAATACCGTGCCAGATCCAGAAAATTATTGGACTTATTTCTTAGGCATCGATGAGTTCCGTTTCAGGAAAATGGTTTTGCCGGGTGATACAATAGTTATTCAATGCGATTTGCTCGCTCCAATCCGCAGAGGCATAGCAAAAATGTCAGGCAGGGCATACGTAGGAAACACCTTGGTTTGTGAAGGCACCATGACGGCCAGCATCGTTAGAAAAGATATATGAGCTATAACCCACTGGCCAACGTACACCCCGATGCAAAGATTGGAAACAATGTTACTATCGAGCCTTTCGCAACCGTCAAAGGTGATGTAGAAATTGGTGATAATTCTTGGATTGGCCCAAACGCAATCATTTGGGAAGGTAGTCGCCTAGGTAAAAATGTAAAAGTTTATCCAGGTGCCTCTATTTCTTCCATTCCACAAGATTTAAAATTTGCAGGAGAAAAAACAGAGACACATATAGGCGACAACACAGTGATCCGCGAATATGTGACTATCAGCCGTGGCACTACTGATAAATTCAAAACAGTAATTGGCAGTGATTGCTTATTGATGGCATACGTACACGTAGCACATGATTGCATCATTGGCAATCATTGCATTTTGGTAAACTCCGTTCAAGTAGCAGGCCATGTTCAAATTGAAGATTGGGCAATCATTGGTGGATCGAGTGCGGTACATCAATTTGTAAAAGTGGGAGCGCACGTAATGGTTTCAGGAGGCTCACTAGTGCGCAAGGATGTTCCTCCGTTTACTAAAGCCGCTAGAGAGCCACTCACCTATTGCGGTATTAATTCAATTGGATTGAGAAGGCGCGGCTATGACGCTGATAAAATTTCCGAAATCCAAGAAGTATATCGATACATCTTCTTGAAAGGGCTGAACAATGCCAAGGCTCTTGATTTGGTAGAGAAAGAATTGCCATCGAGCACCGAGCGCGATTACATTATCAATTTTATACGCGGCTCTGAGCGTGGCATCATGAAAGGTTTATCCAACGGCATTGGCTCGTTTGAATGAAGATTGCCATCAACAATCTAAGCAAGCGCTTCAATCGCGAGTGGATTTTTAAGAACCTATCCTACGAATTTCACTCCGCAAAAACATACGCCATTCTTGGACCCAATGGCTCAGGCAAATCAACCTTGTTGCAAATTCTTTGGGGGCAAATGCTTCCTAGCGAAGGATCTATAAGTTATTCAAATGAACACGGGGTTGTTCCTGCTTCCGAAATTTATAATTCAATATCCATTGCCACACCTTATATGGATCTGATCGAGGAATTTACCTTGGAAGAAATGGTGAAATTTCATTTTAGTTTTAAGCCGATGCGCGAAATCAAATCAAGCGAAGAGGTCATTGATAAAATGGAGCTATCACATGCCAAAAAGAAAACGATTTCCAATTTCTCCTCCGGTATGCGCCAAAGGTTAAAATTAGGGTTGGCCTTCAGTACTGAGTCTGAAATCATGTTTTTAGATGAGCCCACCACAAACTTGGACGAGAAGTCAAAAGACTGGTATTGGGAAAGCCTCACCCCTTTACTAGGTAAGGTCACGACCATTATAGCCTCCAACCAAGAAGCCGAATACCCTCGAACGGCAGAAAAAGTCGATATTTTGAAATACAAGCATGGTTACAATGCTTTATAACTCCCCATTAAAGGTTAATTTTACATGAATTTTGAAGTAAACTAGCATCACTAATTTTTTTTATAGTTCTCTTTTAGTAAGTTTAAAACTTAAATGATTAAAGAATGAAAGCATTGAAATCTCTTTTATTGATCGTATCGATTGGTGTGTTGTTTACTTTATCAAATTGTGGAAGCCCGAGTCCAACGCCTGAACCTGTAGCGGATCAGCAATTGGCCAAACTTTCCAAAACTTGGAAGATAACAAATGTTAAGCTTGATGGTGCAGATAAAACTACTTCATACCCTGGGTTTCAGCTTATTGTTACAGGGACTAAAGGAGCTACTTCATTTGGTTATACGACATCTGGAAGACCTTTATTGAGTGCTTGGAAATCAAGTGGGACTTGGGCCTTTGGAACTGATCCTCTAACGATGCTAGTGCGTGACCCTGATAGCACTACGGATAAATTGGATATGACTTATACTGTAAGCGAAAGTACTTTAACAATTTCTTTTAACTACCAAGGTGCTGGTTACACTAGAACAGACGTAGTGAAAGGTGCTTGGGTATTTACTTTCGGTTTGTAAAAAATAATTATATTTAAGAAAAGAGAAAGCTCCTTCAATGGAGCTTTTTTATTTCAGTATCACCACAGTAATCCCGTCTCCTCCCCTATCTACATGCTCATCTTTGAATGAAGCCACTTCTTTTACCTTTTTCAATTGCTCCCGAACTACTTTTCTCAACACGCCCTCTCCTTTGCCATGGAGAATTTTCAATTCGCCTTGACCAAGTAAGGTGGCGTCATCTAAGAATTGATCAAGAATAGCTGCTACTTCTTCTACCCGCTTGCCGCGGATGTCGAGGCTGGAGACAAATGTGGATTGCTTTTGCATTACATCTATCCCATACGATCGAGCTCTTTTAATAGAATCCGAAGCATCAACCAAATCGCTGCGAACTAGTTGAAAGAGTTTTAGGTGCGATTGTAGATTGCCAAACTGCACGATGGCCGAAGTGCCTTTGATAGAACTTAAAGTACCAGTCACCTCTTGCCCTATCATCCGCACTTTGTCGCCCACTTTTAATGTAACGTCAGCTGTAAGCTTCACTGATTTATCATCGGGCTGAACTTTGTTGGCCAAATCAATAAGCCCAGCCCGTACTTTCCGGGTCTCAGTCTTTTGAGCTTTATTTTCTTGAATGTGGCGAATGGTCTTTTCGATTTCGCGATTGGTTTCTTTCAACAAGTAAGAAGCTTCTGTCTTTGCCTTGTTGAGTATCTCTTTCTTTTTCGTTTCCAATTCAGAAGACAAAGATTGGTAGCGTTCTAATTCCTGCGCTAACTTCTTTTCATTGAATTGAAACTCGCGCTGCCTTTTTTCAAGCAGTTGTTTTTCTTCGGCTACAGATTTCATCAACATTTCTAAGCCAATCAATTCTTTACCAATAATCTCTTCTGCT
The DNA here is from genome assembly GCA_046155095.1 of Cyclobacteriaceae bacterium. Classification (GTDB taxonomy): domain Bacteria; phylum Bacteroidota; class Bacteroidia; order Cytophagales; family Cyclobacteriaceae; genus ELB16-189. The sequence goes on along the minus strand of JBJXEB010000070.1, from coordinate 42,800 downwards.
TTTCGCAATAAGCTATCGGGCAGCTTTGTTTTACGGGCAATCTCCAGGGCGAACGAACTTCCTGGCTTACCAATCTCTAGGCTAAACAACGGCTCTAAGTTTTGGGTATCAAACCGCATGGATCCATTGCGGATGCCTTCTTTTTTTTCAGTGAATAATTTTAGGTTGTAATAGTGAGTAGTAGCCACGCCCCAAACTTTCTTTTCAACCAAACCAGAAAGAATTGCTTCGGCAATTCCGCCACCAAAATTGGGGTCGGTGCCAGAACCCAACTCATCCATCAACACTAACGTGCGGTGGTTTGAATGAGAGAGAAAGAAACCCATGTTTTTTAGATGAGAACTGTACGTACTCAAATCATTTTCCATCGATTGCTGGTCGCCAATGTCAATGAAGATGTTTTCAAAAATGCCAATGGTTGATTTTTCGTAAAGCGGAACGAGCAGCCCGCATTGCGTCATGTACTGAATCAATCCAACCGTTTTCAAGCAAACAGATTTGCCGCCAGCGTTAGGGCCAGAAACTAAGAGGAAAGGATTTTTATCAGTCAGCTCAATATCCAACGGAACGATTTTCTTTTTGCCTTTCAATGCGAGATAGAGAAGCGGGTGACGAGCCTGCATCCAATTCAAATCGGGCTTGTCGGTTAATTGGGGCAAGTCGGCTTCAATCTCCAAAGCGAATTTTGCCTTGGCTCTGATCAAATCAATTTTAGCAAGAAAGAAGTATGCTTTTTGAATCTCACTGTTATTTTGACGAAGCTGTGAAGTGAGTGCCTTCAATATTTTTATCACTTCCCTCCGCTCTGCATGGAACAAGTCTCTGATCTCATTATTTGCTTCCAGCACTTCGGCTGGTTCCATGTAAATGGTTTGGCCTGTGGCCGATTCATCTATGATAAACCCTCGAAACTTTCTCTTATGCTCTGCCAGTAGCGGAATCACCAACCTTCCTTCGCGGATGGTGGGTGATGCGCCTTCTGGTATCCAGCCTTGTGATGCCGCCTGTCTGAATAATTGATCGGTCAATCTACGGACTTTGCCTTCTTCATCTCTGAGCTGCTTGCGTAATTTGGATAATTCGGGGCTGGCGTTGTCTCTAACTTTCCATTGTTCATCAAATTTTGATTGAATAGGTGCAACAAATAGTTTGGTGAGTGTAACATCTGCCGAGAGTTGATGGAGGACTGGATAGCTTTCTCTATTCTTATCTAAAAAAAAAGCGGCTTCTAAAATAGTATTAAGTGACAACAATAGAAGCCGAAAACTATCTTCTTCTATAAAGCTGTCCTCAATACCAATGGTTTGAAGAACATCGGTTGGGTCATAGAAATTAGACGCGGGAAATGCTTCGGCCTTTTCGATGATTTGCTTGAACTCGCTGGCCTGAAGAAGCAATAATTTGATTTGATCGAATTGCGAAGAGAATTTGATTTGATCGACTTGGGTGATGCCCAACGTGCTGAGGCAATAGCCTTTCAATCTTTGCCTGATTTGGTCAAAGCCTATTTTTTGTTCGAATTCGGTCGGATAGATCACTGAAGATTTAAGATTTAGGATTTAAGATTTAAGATTTAAGATTTAGGATTTAAGATTTAAGATTTAAGATTTAAGATTTAGGATTTAGGATTTAGGATTTAGGATTAAAGATTTAGGATTAAAGTCTAGGGGGAAATTGATTGGTTAATCTTAGAATCTGGAATCATTTACTTCTTTGCTCGCGCAAGTTCAATGTATCAATGACCGCATCGTACACCATTTCCATTTCTTTGGGGTGGTCGATATAGTATTGATACGTTTTCTTCAAAGTAGAGTCAGCCAGATTGAATTTTTTCATCAATTTCTCTTCGTAGGGGAGAAAAAGTTTGATGGCAGAATCTTTAACAATAGAAAGGTTATCTATGCGAGCCTCGGCCAAATACATTTCGATTAGGAATGCAGATAGCTCCGCTTTGGTCAAGATTCCTTTGGTTTCCTTTTCTTTCTCTTGGCAGGAGATAGCAAGTGTGAGCAGTAATGCAGTATAAATTGATAGGCGCATCGTAGAACTTTCTTTCTTCTGTAAACAAAACACGAGCCACGAAATTACCGAAAATATCCTAAGGTAAGTGTAAACACAAAAGCAATTTCACACAGAGGTAAAAAGACGAAAGGAGAGGTAACCAATTGATTACCTCACTGGGCAGTAATTTGAACCACATAGGCAGATAGAAACATAGAAATACACACATAGAAACCAATCGCCCCTATGTAAATCTATGGGATCTATGTCATATGTGGTTCAGTAGCTGCTCACATGGGCTTAACTTGCAATTGGTAATACTCATGTGATTTGTAAAAAACATTATGAAAAGTATAATTTAGAAGAGCACACAAAACTTTGTTCGAGGCACGCACTCGGCCAGGGATAGGAGCGGAAAGCCCACAGCGAGGAACAAGCGAGGACTTGTAGTGGATAGCCCGGTGGCCACATCGTCTCGAGTGGCCAGGCCGCCTGTTAATTATTAGACAAAAAGTATATGTTAATCGTATCGTCCCCAAAACGGGAGACGATACTAGAAAGAAAAAATTACATGAACGCGCATAACCTGTTGATTTGGGTGGCTGATAAAATGAACGGTTTTGTTATTTTTGAGGCCTTAAAATCCATCTTTTGAAAGAACTGCTTAAAAAGCTGAGGAAGTACGAGATTCAAATCCGCAAGGCTGTGAACAGCCAGATGCAGGGTGATTTTCACTCGATCTTTAAAGGCTCGGGGCTAGAGTTTGACGATGTGCGGCCGTACCAGTATGGTGATGACATCCGTTCCATCGACTGGAACGTGTCGGCTAAGGGGCACGGCACGTTTGTGAAAACATTTAAGGAGGAAAAAGAGCAGACGATATTTTTTATTTTGGATGTGAGTGCCTCACAGGAGATTGGCAGCCCTGGCAAAACGAAGGTGGATATTGGCAAGGAGATTTGTGGTGTGTTGGCGTTATCTGGCGCGAAGGAATCGAGCCAGATCGGGTTGATTTGTTTTTCGGACGAGCGCGAGAAATTCATCAAACCCAAGAAGGGGATTCAACAAGCTTACGATATTATTTACAATATTATAAAGTTGCAACCGAAATCGTTGAAGACAAATCTTTCTAAGGCAATTTCATTTGCATTGAATTCCATTAAAAGAAGGAGCGTGATCGTGATGATCTCGGATTTTATTGACGAGGGCTTTTACCACAACTTGAAATCGCTGGCGCGGAGGCACGACTTGGTGATGATAAAGATCAGCGACAAGCGCGAGACGGAACTGCCGAAGTTGGGGATCATTCCGGTGTTGGACAAGGAATCGAAGAAGACGATTTGGGTGAATACTTCGTTTGGAGGATTCAGGGAGGCGATTGCCTCGCACCACGGCTCGCGACAGCAGGAGTTGGCGGAGTTCAGTCGCAAGCATCAGATCAATTTTGTTTCGGTGGACACGAACGAAGACTTTGTGCCTAAGTTGTTGAAACTATTTAAGGTGAGGAATAAATCGTTTAAAAGTGTTTGAGAGAGCAGTAGTGAGTGGCCATAAAGGCACGAAGACACGAAGGAATGCACGCAAAGATGAATCGTATCATCGATTATTGATTTCAATTTTTGCGAGTTTGCTAATTACTTTTATCTCTTCCGCGCAAGAGGTGAAGGTAAAAGGCTACTTCTCTGCTGACAGTGTAAAGTTGGGCAAGCCAATTACATTTTACTTGTCGGCCAAGTACCCGCAGGCATCCAACGTATTGTTTCCTGATTCCAGTTTTTCATTTGCTCCGTTTGAGTTTCAAAAGAAGAATTTTGTAGCCACACAAACGAAGGATGGTTTCAGTTATGATAGTGTGGCCTACACACTGTCGACTTTTGAAATAGACAGCATACAAATACTGAAGCTTCCTGTATTTGTTGTGCACCCGAAAGATTGCACAGCAGTATTTTCAGAGATGGATAAGGTTTTCTTTGATAAGACGGTCAAAAACTTACCTGATTCGGTGCAGTTGGAAAAGATACCACTGAAAACCAACACGAACTATTTCAAAGTCTCTTGGTTGCTGAATTACCCATTGCTTTCGATTATTATTGGGGCATTGATTGTTTTGCTGATTTTGGGTTGGGTTATTTTTGGGAAGCGGATCAGGAAATATTTCAAGATCAAAAAGATGAATAAAAACTATTTGAGTTTTGTTTCGCAATTCGATGGGTCAATAGAAAAAGCGCAGGCTACGTTTACTTCACAATCTACTGAGGCGGCTTTGCTGGTTTGGAAAAAGTATTTAGAAAATTTGTTGGACAAGCCTTACACCAAATACACAACCAAAGAAATCAGGGAGAGAGAAAGTGATGCATGGCTAGGAGAATCGTTGAGTGCGGTGGATAAAATGATTTATGCCAATGTGCAAGGGGACAAAGCGCATTTTATAAATCTCAAAAATTATAGCGAAGACCAGTTCAACAAAAAACTAGAAGAGGTAAAAAATGGATAGCCTGCTCGACCCGTGGTATTCGATGGAGTGGTTCACCCCTACTGTGCTGCGCGGCTTCACATGGGAGAATCCGCTTTTCCTTTACGGGATATTGGGAGTGCCTTTGTTGTTCATCGTTCGATGGTTATCGCGCTACTACTTCAATCAAAAGCTGCCCGTGGCATTGGTGAAGAGCGATTTGAAGAGTTCTCCTCTTAATCTATTCCGATTTTTGCCAGAAATAATTTTGTCGTTGGTGTTAATCTTAATATTGATTGCCCTTGCCCGACCACAGCGCACAAATGAAAAAGTAGAGCAGTGGACGGAGGGGATTGACATTATGCTGGCATTGGATATTTCACAGTCCATGCAGATTGAAGATTTTAAACCCAACCGATTGGAGGCTGCCAAAGATGTGGCGCGTGATTTTATAAAAGGCCGCAAGCAAGATCGGATTGGTCTCGTTGTTTTTTCAGGTGATGCTTTTTCACTCGCTCCGCTCACTACTGATTATGATTTGCTAAAAAATTATCTCAACGATATTAATTTTGAGATGATCGAATCGCGCGGCACGGCCATCGGCAGTGCGCTGGCGGTGGTCACTAACCGGATGCGTGAGTCGGAATCAAAGTCAAAAGTGTGCATACTCATCAGCGATGGAGATAACACTGCGGGCAATATCGACCCAATTACTGCTGCGGAGTTGGCAGGTGCATTCAACATTAAACTCTACACGATTGTAGTAGGCAAAGAAGGCATGGTGCCTTATGGGAAAGATTTTTTCGGTCGCCCGCAAATGGTGGAGAACACGGTTGATGAAAGCACTATGCGGAAAATTGCAGAGCTTGGCAATGGAGAGTTTTTTAGGGTAACGGATAACGAGGCTTTGAAAAATGTTTTTAAACGCATTGATCAATATGAAAAAGCTGAGATCAAGGAAAACAGATTTAAAGATACGTCAGACTTTTACTTTATCTATTTAAAGTGGACGATCGTGTTGTTCTTGCTGTGGTTGTTATTGAAGTCTTCGTTTTTGAGCAACGTGTTGCAGGATTGAGGGCAGCAGATTATTAGTTGCTGCTTAAGCAGGTCAAAGCATTATCCTTTTCATAAGGTTTACAAAAGCTTCAAGAGGATTAAGATAGGTTTAGCTTTTAATCTTTCTTTCGCTTGCCCAATATTTTTAATTGATTCCCCTCTCTAGTCAGGTTATTGTCAACCATTCGGTTATTGTATTGCTGAATAAATGCCTTCAGTGGCGGCTCCATCTTTTTCAAAGTATCAGGAAGTATTCCTATGAGATTATTTTTCAATAGCTTATCTAACTTAAAATCATAGAGTCCAATCGACTTTGTTCCATCAAATTGTAGTAGATAGTTCCCTCTAAATGATTGATAGATATTATTTAAATAATTAAAGGCGAATGGCTCGTCAACTTTGTGAAAAACGTCTCTTCCAAACGCTACATAAGGTTGATCATACCCAATTGAACCTAAAATAGATGGCAGAATATCTACTTGCTGCACAATCTCATCTTTCATTTTCCTTACCTCTTTGCCTGGCTCATAAAAAAAAATAGGGATGGCAAAATAGCCTGCTGCTGTGTTGTATTCGTCATACTTGATTTCCGCGGAAGCGTGATCTGCCGTGAATACAAACAAAGTATTCTTAAACCAAGGCATTGTGGAGGCTGTTGCAAAAAATCGGTTGAGCGCAAGATCTGTGTACTCAATGGTTTTATAGATGGGTAGAGAACCGCCCGCAAATTTATTTTTGTATTCTTTGGGTAGTTGATACGGGTGATGAGAAGATACAGTAAAGAGAGTAGCATAAAATGGAGGTTTGAAAGAATTTATCTTTTGCGCATAGTACTGCAGAAATTTTTCGTCCCAAATTCCCCATATCCCATCAAAGTCATCATCATTGTTATACTCGTCTTTACCAAAGTAATCATCAAATCCACTTTGGTTGGCAAACGCATCAAAACCCATGGACCCATTAGGTGCACCGTGAAAGAAAGCACTGTAGTAACCCTTGTCACGTAACAAGCTTGGCAAGCTGTTTATTTTATTCCCTGAGAAATGAGATAGTACATAAGGCACTTCAATGGAAGGTATGCTACAGATCACGGAGGGCATTGCGTCAATCGATTTGCGACCGTTAGCCATCGAATACATAAACGAATTGCTGACTGAGATAAGGGAATCTAAAAAAGGTGTGTAGCCCTTGTAATTGCCTTGATCGAGATTTTTGTTGTATGTCCCAATAAATTCCTTAGAAAAACTTTCTAGAATGATCACCACTATATTCTTGTTTTGAAATACGGTCGAATCAGTAGGTGTTTTAAGCGGGTTAAAATATCTATTCATTTCTTCTTCCGAAGAAAAATAATTTACTTTCTCAATCACATTGGCTTTAGCTGTTCGCATTAGCGCAAATGGTGTGTTGAGCACAAGGTTAACATCTTGTGGTTCTTTGGCATAAGCTGCCGCGTTGCTAAGTGTAATGGGCCTCGTGCTTTCACGAAAACCGCCACGCGCACCACCCACAAAAAGAACTATCGACAACAACATGGCCACCAAACCCGAACTGTAAAATGGCAATGGTCTTTTTATTTGCGGTCCACTGAATGAAATCTTTCGGTAGCCGATTATTAAAAGCACCACTAGGGAAACAAAAAACAAAAGAGCATACCAATAATCGAACAGAAATCGAAAAAACAATTTCCCCAGATTAGCCTCGTTCTCAAACTGATTGAAAACGCTCAGTGTCGTTCTTCTAAGTGTAAAACGATAATAAATAATGTCGGCCGAATTGGCAGCGAAAGCAACGGTATTGCATACAATAAAAATCCATTTCAATATTGCCTTGTACCAACCAGTGTAGCGGAAGGTGATAGGCACAATCATCAATAAAATAAAAAGTGAGTTAGAGTAAAGTGTAGCTGCTAAATCAAATCGCAGGCCCCCGCCCATGATCCTTAAAAAGCGGGTTACGCTCATGTCTGGGAAAAAAGCCCTATTGAAAAGATAAAAACCTACCCTACTAAAGGTGTACAAAGCCATTACCAGCAAAAGGCTAAGCACCAACGCTACGTATATATTGCTTTTTAGCCTTAGTCCTTTCAGCAAGTCTTTTAACATTATACTAACAATTTGGTAATTAAAAGGTGCAAAATAAGCCAAACAGCCAAAAAAGGCCTCGTTGATTTCAGTATTTGTCTTAGTTTTGTTAGTCTATAAAAACAATTAATTGGCTAAAATCAACGTTTTTAAACCCTCAACCTAACCAAGTAACCATTTGATGCGATCGTTGCTAGTCATTTTTTTGTCTTTCACGCTTGCAAACGCAGTTGGCCAAAACATAGAAGCTTTCGGTTTTTTCGGAGGCTTCAATTTCCCCATCACTATTGATGAGGGGCTGCGAAAAGACCCAAGATACTTTGGGCGATTTACCATACGCGGCAGCCCCATTGGTTTTTCGTATGGATATGATCACGTAGGTTTTGGCTATTTGTTTACACCCAGTTACATCCAAATTGGCCAAAGGTTTACCATCAAAAATTCCATTGGTGGAGAAATCGGGACACGCGATGTGCAAATGGATTTCGCAAGCTTGCCCATTGCTTTAAAACTTCACATCAATGACTTAGCATTTTTTAGGTTAAGTGCAGTGGCTGCGGTCAACTTCAACTACCTTCTAAACGGGCGCGAAACGATCACCAATTCTGCCGCTAAAGTTAAGTATGTGCCAGGCATTTCCATTCCTACTGATCCGGGCTATGTCATTGCCTACGATGGAGTCTTTATACCAGAAATAAATAATCTTGAATATGTCTCGAATGATAAATTCAATGCATTTCAAATTTTTGCTGCTTTTGGTCTCCGATCTGATTTTGACCTAAATGATAATTGGAGTATCAATTTTGATGGACGAGCTAACTTTGGCATATTTGATTCGCGCAATTCCGACTACCTCAATCAGTTAAAAGATCCTTCAGGCCCCACAGATGTTAATGGAAAACCTGGAGCACCTGATCTGTATGGGCAACGCAGGGATATTTACATCGCAGTGAATTTTGGCCTTTCGCGCATCATTACATCCAAAACAAAATTCAAAACAAGAAAAACTGGTATTGTCAATCGCGGTGGTGGTGGTTCAACCCCAAAACCAAGAGGTAAAAGGCCAAAGGGTTAACGAGGAAATATTCAATTATATTTTGGCGGCCTGTCGAGGCGCCACCGGGCTATCCGCTACAAGTCCTCGCTCGTTCCTCGCTGTGGGCTTTTCGCTCCTATCCCTGGCCGAAGTGTGTGCATCCTAAAAAGTTTATTGCAATCTCAATCGTTCATCTTTCGATTAGTATCTAACAACTCAAAGCTTAGCCAAAAATGGCAATATTTTAAATTTTTGAATTGTGAATTGTGAATTGTGATTTTTGAATTGTGAATTGTGATTTTAGACTTATCGCTTGTGCGTAGTTGGATGGAGTAGGCCAAACAATCAAAAATCACAATTCAAAGATCACAAATCTCAAATCCTTTTTGGTCGTGGCTTGTCCAAGTTGGGAAGCACAATAGCGAAAGTGGCCCCTTCACCCAGCTTTGATTGCACAGAAATTTTACCACCCAATTTATCTACCGTATTTTTTACAATGTAAAGCCCTAGGCCAGATCCTTTGCTTTCAAAACTCGCCCTGAAAAACATTTTAAAAATCCGATCTTGAAACTCTTCGGCAATGCCAATGCCATTATCTTCAAATGAAATGACGGCCTGCCGCTCATCAACCACTACTTCAATTCGTAGATACGATTCCTTCCAAGAATCATAATAGCGGATGGCGTTTGAAACAATGTTGTTGAAAACCACCAACACCCGCCTTGCATCAGAATAAAAATCAGCTTCACCTTTCACGTGAATAGAAGTAACCACCTTGTCTGCTTCTTCCATGTATTTCAATGACTCAATAGATTCTGTTGCTAGCGCTTCCAAATCGATGCGCGAAGTTTCTATCTCTAATCTTGAATTGCGCGAATAGTTGGTAATATCTGTAATGAAAAGATCGAGTTTATTGATGCTCTTATCAATCAGCTTTAAATATTGACTCAGGCTTTCGCCACCTGGCTCTTTCTTCATGATGTTGGCCAATCCTTTGATGGACATCAGTGGCGCACGCATATCATGTGAGGCGCTGTAAACAAATCGATCCAACTCTTCGTTGATCTTTAACAACTCCTCGTTTTTTATTTTCAACAAATGTTCTGCTTCGTAATACTGCGTAATATCTCGAGAATAAATAGTAAGCCCTGTAACAATGCTGTCTTCTACAATCGGATATGTTTTTATTTCGTATGTCTTCACAGTTCCCCCTAGTGGATAGCTGTCAATATATTTTCCTGGTCTACCCTTTAGCCCTGCTTCATACCTGCTCTTCCATATCTCGCGCAGTTGAGGGCTGTCATGCGGCACTAGGTCAAGAATATTTTTTCCCTTCGTGAGTTTGATGCCGAAAGCCTGTTTGTATTTTTTGAAAAAGTCTTTGTTGAAATCGATCAGTTCATGATTGGCATTGATCAACCAAACACTATTCTCGATAGTATTTAATATCGACCGAAGATTGGCCTCGTTGCCAATGATTTTTTTCTGATAGGCTTTTTGAATGGTAATATCCCTGCTGAAGACGGACAAAATCTGCTTTTCATCCGCTAAGGTTCCTGATTTGAAATTGATCTCCCAAAAATAACTTCGGCCATCCATTTCAAACTCATCCTCCACTTTAATTGGTGTGCCCGCCAACGCAGTGAGGCAGCGCTTTCTCCATAATTGTGTCAATCCAGGATTTGACTTCTCCATGGATTGAAGAATGGAAGTTCCTTTCTTCAATTCAATTCCATAAGTCTCTAAAAAAACCCAATAGAAGCCCGCATTCAATGTGATTACCTGAAGCTCATCATCTAAAATTAAAATATTCGAATCTGCATCTTCAATAATCGATGCATAGAGATTATGCCATACTTCCACCTCCGTCTCGTCCAACATCGTCATTCTTTGTGTAAATTAAAATCCAATTTCTACCACTTTCATCAAACAAAGCAGTTGAAACGCAAACAAAGTGGAGGGGTTGCGCGCAAGTGAAGGGTTTCTACATAAAAGTAGCGTAGATGACTAAAATCAACCTTTTGTATACCTAAAATAAGTTGATATATGGGTCAGACGATCAAACGAGCAGCGCGTTTCATGGTTTCTTCATGATCCTGTCCGTGTTTAATATTGCCTTGAATAGTAGAAACTAATTCTTTCACTCGATTGCGGTCGTATCCGAACTTGATGGCAAAAATTTCAGAGAGTTTCAATTCTTCTGGGTGAATGGATTTGTCAACGGCCATCATATGAACTAGATCGTAGAGCTGGCCGAATTTTTTTTTAGGATCTGTTGGTACTTCAAATTGAATATTGCCAGGATTTTTGCGTATGTCACTTAATTGACTTTCAGAGATATTGTTTCGCTTCGCTATAGCTTTGAGCAAATCAAACTCTACAGTCTCAAAATTTCCATCTACGGCAGCCATTTCTATCAAATTTTTCATGTGGCTCTTGGCGGTGGATTTCCCTTGCCGGCAGATACCTAATATTTCAGCAAGATTCATAATGACAAAATTTAAAGGGAACCGAAACTAAAGCGAATTGTATGAAAAGTCAAAGTTGGACTGCATTTTATTCGCTTGATTTTCAGAAATAGGCGAAATGGCGAAGAAAACGAAGTATTATTAAATTGTTACCTGTCAATATTTCTTAAGAGTTTCATTTCAGTAGCGACTCGCAGCCAATTGTAGTATGTGGAATGCGTTAGTGTTACAAAACAACATTCACAATCCTACCTTGCACCACAATCATCTTTTTAGGTTGCTTACCTTCCGTCCACTTGATCACCGCCTCAGAAGCAAGCACGGCTTTTTCAATGTCTTCTTTGGGCATATCCAAAGCGAAGTTCATTTGCAAACGCACTTTGCCATTGATGGAGATTGGATAATCGAATGAGCTCTCCGTTAAGTATTGTTCATCAAATTTCGGGAAAGAAGCTTTCAAAATAGTTTCTGTGTGACCGAGTTTCTCCCACAACTCTTCTGCAATATATGGAGCAAAAGGTGCAAGTGCAACCACCAATGGTTCTAAGATGGAGCGCTTGTTACATTTCAATGAACTCAATTCGTTAGCACAAATCATGAATTCGCTCACGGAAGTATTGAAAGAGAAATTTTCAATGTCTTGTTCTATTTTTTTGAGTGTCTTGTGAAGTACTTTTAATTCTTCACGGGTAGGTTCGGCTTCACTAATTTTAAAATTACCCGCGCTATCATGGAAGAGATTCCAGAACCTTCTTAAAAATTTGAACACACCATCAATCCCCTGCGTACTCCAAGGCTTTGATGCTTCCAATGGGCCGAGGAACATTTCGTACATGCGAAGAGTGTCTGCTCCGTAGTTTTCAATGATGGCATCTGGATTAACAACATTGTAGTAGGACTTACTCATTTTTTCAATAGCTGAATCGCAAAGGTATCTACCGTCAGCATCGCAAATTATTACGGCTTCTTTATAATCAATATTTTTTGCACGAAATTTCTCTATATTAAGGTAATCCCCATCCACAAAATCAATAGGTACATGAAGTCTGCTTATTAAAAAAGTTTCTTCATCAAGACCGTAAAAGCTAGTTAGCCAGTTAATGCCGGGGTTTAGTTTTGAAAACTCGTTTTGAAATTTATTCTGTATTTCGGAATACTCTTTCTCTCCAAATTCTTTTTTCAAAATTTTATCAGCAATATTTTTGCTTACATAAAGCAGAGGCCTGTTAGGAGTAGCCTCTGTAAATTGCTGAATCAAAGGAAAGTTAATTCTATATACAAACCTCGAATCCCCTGTAATCTTCCCTTGATTAATTAATTTCTTAAAGGGCTCATCAAATTTCAGATACCCAAGATCATGCAGCACCTTCGTCCACAATCTTGCATAAAGTAAATGGGCTACTGCATGTTCTGATCCACCAATATATACGTCAACTTGGTTCCAATAATCAAGAGCCTCTTTGCCTGCAAACTCTTTTGTGTTGTGTGGATCCATGTAGCGCAAGAAATACCAAGCTGCACCCGCGTGCGTGGGCATGGTGTTGCTGTCGTGCTTTTGATCAGGTGTAAAATTGATCCAGTCAGTTAGGTTGGCCAATGGCCCTTCGCCATTGCCAGATGGTTTGAAATTATTAGATGGAGGAAGTTCTAGTGGCAATTCGCTTTCCTTCATCGCATACGGCACATCGTCCTTATACACAACAGGAAATGGTTCGCCCCAATACCGTTGACGGCTCCAACCTGCATCTCGCATTTTGTAATTGACCTGCTTTTTGCCAATGTCACGTTTTTCTAGTTCGTTGATGGCTACATCTATGGCATCGCGCATCACCATGCCATTCAAGAAACCAGAATTTTCTAGGATAGCATCTTTTGTTGGATTTGCTTCCTCTCCATTATAATGTGAACCAATGATGTTCGTGATTGGCAGATTAAAGTGTTTTGCAAATTTATGATCGCGCTCATCACCGCAAGGCACGGCCATGATCGCTCCAGTGCCATAACCAGCCAATACGTATTCACTAATCCAAATTGGAATTTGATTTCCATTGAATGGATTGATCGCGTATGCGCCAGTAAAAGCACCCGTTATTTTTTTCACTTCAGCCATTCGATCTACTTCCGAGCGGCTTTCTACATACTTCAAGTATTTTTCGATTTCTTCTCGTTGTGCCTCTGTTGTAATTTGCTTTACTAGATCATGCTCGGGAGCAATCACCATGAAATCGACACCGAAGATGGTATCGGGGCGGGTGGTGAAGACAGAGAGAGTGCGCGCCTCGTGGTTATTGGCCTCACCCCGACCCTCTCCGGAGGAGAGGGGGACAGCCTCAGAGGAAGAGTAGGTGCGAACAATGGAAGATTTGGAATCAAGTGCAGACTTTATTTCGGATAAGACGCTTTTCAGCTTTGTCTTCACCTCATCGTTGGCAAAACGAATTACCTTAAATCCCTCATCATTTAGAAACTCTGTTCTGGCCTCATCAAATTCTTTGTTGCTCTGGTGATATCCACCATCGACTTCTATTACTAATTTTTTATCTAAGCAAACAAAATCTGCAATAAAAACTCCGATGGTATGTTGTCTTCTGATCTTATGGCCAAGTTTACTATTTCTCAATTCCTGCCAAAGTATCTCTTCTTCCTCCGTTGGGTTTTGTCTGTTTTCTTTTGAAAACTCTTTTAAATATTTCCAATATCTTTTCTCGGAAGTTTCGAATCCCCCAGTTTTAGAACCTTGTCCGAGAACCGTTCCCCTCTCCTGCGGAGAGGGGTTAGGGGTGAGGCCAGAATCCTTGGTGAGATTGAAACTCACCAATGCCCCCACACTCTTCCCAATCCAATTCCTCTGTATCTCCTTCATCGACTCGCTAAAGTCGATTTCATCTAAGCCTTTTAACAATCGCTCGGCATACTCAGTAATGCGCAAGCTCCATTGGCGCATTTGCTTTTTCACTACGGGAAAACCTCCTCGATAGCTGACACCATTGATCACTTCATCATTTGCCAAAACGGTTCCTAATGCCTCGCACCAATTTACATCCGTGTAAGCAAGGTAAGCCAAGCGGTACTGCATCAAAATTTCTTGCTGCGTTTTTTCATTGAATGATTTCCATTCGCTTGCTGAAAAAATTTCTTTGCCAGAACCAGGCACAACAAATTTTGAATTAGGAAAAGTATGATTCACATTTCCTTCGCTTTCAAAAATCTTGGTCAGCTCAGCAATGCGTTCAGCTTTTTCTTTCGCGTGGTTGAACCAGCTATCAAAAATTTGAAGGAATATCCACTGCGTCCACTGATAATATTTGGGATCACAGGTTTGTACTTCGCGACTCCAGTCATAACTAAAGCCAATGCTGCCCAATTGCTTTTTGAAATTGTTGATGTTATCAGCCGTGGAAACAGCGGGATGAATACCATGCTCTAACGCATATTGCTCGGCAGGCAAGCCAAAGGCATCGAAGCCCATGGGATGCAATACATTAAATCCTTTCAATCGCTTATAACGAGCGACAATATCGGAAGCAATGTAGCCAAGCGGATGGCCTACATGCAGCCCTGCACCAGAAGGATACGGGAACATATCCAGCACATAGTATTTTGGTTTGGAAGTATCGTTGGAGACTATGTAAACCCCGCGCTTATCCCACTCACCGCGCCACTTCTCCTCTATTTTTTTGATCTCTTCTTTGGTGTATTCGGCCATTGCTGTATTAATTGTCTATTTCTGCTAAAATGAATCCGCAAAAATAAGTCAAACCGATCAAATTCTATTGTGAGTTTCTAAAAAGGATGAAATTCATTTATACAGTGTCCTTCGGGATGAAGGTATGGCTTGCTTCCCTTGGTCGGGCCCACCTTTGCTGAAGCAATGGTGGACAAGCCCAATTTTCCTCATCCCAGATTGTAACAACTCATCTACCCACATCTACAGTTGGGTAACTCTTGCCTGTTTTGTTTGGCTGTGTGCTGCACCTTTACCGTGTAATCGCACAAATAATCAATCGATGAAAAATGTTTTGATCTTCTTCGCGCTCATGGCATCGGCCAATGTATTGGCGCAAACAAAAATAGTGGGCGTTGTGAAAGATGCAAGCGGTGTGGTGGTGCCGGGCGCGAACGTGTTGATTGAAGGATCGTACGATGGCACGAGCACGGCCGCGGATGGAAAATTTTCTTTTACCACCACCGAAGTGGGTGCGCAAAAGTTGGTGGCCACATTCGTAGGATACAAAAGTTTTGTGAAGCAAGTGGTGTTGAACGGAAGCGAAATAAATGTGGAGATGGAGATGCAAGAGGAAGTGAACGTGCTGGATGGCGTGACGATTTCGGCTGGCTCATTTACCGCGGGCGAAGAAAAACGCAGAACGATTTTGAAACCGCTAGACATTGCCACGACCGCTGGCGCGACTGCCGATATTGCGGGCGCACTCAACACATTGCCCGGCACCACCAAAGTGGGCGAGAGCGGAAGACTGTTTGTGCGCGGGGGCGATGGCAACGAGACGCGCACATTTGTAGATGGCATGGTGGTGTTGGATGCATACGGGGTGGCTGCACCGAACACACCATCGCGCGGAAGATTTTTGCCGTTCATGTTCAAAGGCACGAGCTTTAGCACGGGCGGCTACTCGGCTGAGTATGGTCAAGCGTTATCATCAGCATTGGTTTTAAACTCGCGCGACAAAGCGGATATAAACCAAACCGACATCGGCATTTTATCTGTCGGTGCAGATGTGGGGCACACGCAAGTTTGGAAGCGCTCATCTGCTGCGGGGAAAATTCAATACACAGACTTGCGGCCTTACATGGGCCTCATCAATCAGCGCATCGACTGGGTGACTGCACCCACTTCGGCAGAGGGCAGCGTGGCCTTTCGCCAGCAAGTGGGCAAAGATGGTTTGTTGAAATTCTTTGGAAATTTCAATCGCTCGAATCTGTCGCTGTTCAATCATGATATCGTGGACGCATCGATCAAACAAAAATTTGAACTCACAAATAATTATCATTACGGCAATGCCTCGTATCAGCAATCGCTAAACAAAACGTGGACTGCGCGTGGTGGATTGTCATACACATTCAATCAAAATGCTATTGAGTTGGATGGCGTGCCTTTGGGCGAAACGGAAAAAGGCATTCATGCGAAAACAGTTTTTGAACATTCGCTTTCAGATCGGCTAGAGTTGAGGATGGGTGCGGAATATTATGATAGGAGGTATGAAGCGCAAAGAATAAATACAGCGAATCAATCAGAGAAAATTTCTTTTAATGAATCGCTCATAGCAAGTTTTCTGGAAGCAGAACTATTGAGCAGCAAACATTTTGTTGTGAAGGCTGGAGCGCGTGCCGAACAAAATAATTTGATCAATCAGTTCAGCATTGATCCGCGCTTCTCAATGGCGTATAAGCCTGGTAAGAAAGGTCAGTTTGCTTTTGCCTACGGATTGTTTAGACAGACGGCCAAAAATCAATACGTGCGCATCAACCAACAACTTGATCCTGAAAAAGCAGAACATTTTATTTTGAACTACCAGATCATCACAGATCGCAGGACTTTTCGATTGGAAACATATTATAAAAAATATTTCAGCTTGGTGAAGTACATGAACTTAGATGCCACTCAACTGAACAATGCGGGTAGTGGTTACGCGAAAGGTGTAGAATTATTTTGGCGCGATGCGCAGACGATAAAAAATGTTGACTACTGGGTTTCGTATTCGTACTTAGACACCGAGCGAGATTATCTGAACTTCCCCGCATCGGCTGTGCCAAGCTTTGCCTCTGCCCATAACTTTTCATTCGTGTATAAACATTTCATCTCAAAATTGAAAACACAAGTGGGCTTTACTTACAGTTATACTAGCGGAAGATCGTATTACAATCCGAACAATGAAAATTTCAATTCGGATAGAACGCCCTCTTATCAGGACTTAAGCTTGAACCTTGCGTATTTGCCCAAGCCCAATTTCATTTTGTATTTCTCTTGCACTAACTTATTAGGCAACGATAATATTTTCGGCTATCAATACACGAACTCACCAGATGCAAATGGAGTGTATGCTAGCCGTGCAGTGCGCCAGCCAGCAGACCGATTTATTTTTGTGGGAGTATTTATTACCATTTCAAAAAATAAAAGTATTGGGCAGTTGCCGAATCTTTAGAAGTCAGAAGTCAGGAGTTAGAATTCAAGTATCAAACATCAAGCTTCAACTATGAAGTATCCAAAAAAAGTATTTATTCACTTAAACAAACAATAATTATGAAAACAATCACCTTCATCTTTGTATTACTTTTCTCAACAAACGTCTTTGCTACCGATAGCAAATACATGGAGCAAATGGGTAAGCATATTCAAGCGGTATATGCAGCTCAAACAGTCGAACAGTATCAAGATGCGGTAAATGCTTTTGATCGGATCGCTGCGGCCGAAAAAACGAAATGGGAACCATACTATTATAGTGCCTTCGGTTCAGTGATGATGGCCAATAATGAAAAGGAGGCACCGAAAAAAGACGCCTACCTAGACAAAGCCTTAGCAGCAATTGAAACTGGTAAGAGCATTAACCCAAGCGAATCTGAGTTGGTGGCATTGGAAGGTTTTGTTCACATGATAAGAGTAACGGTTGATCCAGCTACTCGCGGACAGCAATATTCAGGCATTGCTTTTCAAACATATAATAAAGCATTGGATATGAACTCGGAAAACCCTCGCGCACTTGGCTTTCTTGCTCAAATGCAAATGGGTGTTGCTAGATTCATGGGGTCGCCTACTAGTGACGCTTGTGAGACTGGAAGGAAAGCATTGGAGAAATTCACGACATACAAATCAGATAATCCATTGGCACCGCAATGGGGCAAGGGAATGACCGAAGGTTTGCTGCAGAGTTGCAAGTAATCATTCCAAAACAAAGCCTCCAAGTTCTACAAGACCATGAAGGTTTAATTATATTTACGTGATGACAAAAAAATCTATTAAAGAGTACAGCGTTATTGTGATGATTTCTTCAGTAGGATCAGCCATACTAACCTACCTTAGCTGTGCATCCTGTCAACTAGAGTTAAAAAGGTTTCTTTGGGTTACTTTTTTTTCAGCTATTCTTTGGATTTCACTTTGGATAGGCAATGGTAAACTCACGCACCTTGTAAGTACAAAAATATCTTGGGTAGAATTTCCTCTGAAAAGATTTATCTGGGGAATCGTCAGCACGGTGATTTATACAGTCACTGTTGTTTTGTTGATTTCCAAAGTGTGGGAATTGATCTTCAAAATGAATTTTGATAGTTACTACGAAGTGGTGATCCCTTCGCTGATAATCACTTTTTTCATTTCATTGATTTTGCATAGTCGAGAGTTCTTAATTCAATGGAGAAAATCAGCCGTAGATGGTGAGCGATTGAAAAAGGAAAGTGTGGCAGCGCAATATGAAAGTTTGAAGAGCCAAGTGAACCCGCACTTTCTTTTCAATAGTTTAAATGCGTTGACCAACCTAGTTTATGAGGACCAAGACAAGGCGGCCAAGTTTATTAAGCAGCTTTCAGAAGTCTATCGATATGTGTTGGATACACGAGAAAAAGAAGTGGTACCGCTTGAAGATGAACTTCGGTTTTTGGAGTCATACTTCTTCTTACAAAAAATTCGCTTTGGTGAGAATTTAAGAATTGAAAATAAGTTAAGTGGAGTCTCTTCAATGATCGCTCCACTCGCTTTGCAACTGTTGATGGAGAATGCCATTAAGCACAATGTTATTTCTACAGATGATCCGCTAACGATAAAATTATATCAAGATCAGAGTGCAATCGTTGTTGAAAATAGTTTAAGAAAAAAGATCAGTGCGTTAGAAGAATCTAACGGTATGGGTATTGACAATATCAAGAAGCGCTATCAGTACCTGACTAACAGGGAAGTACTTGTTATGGAGACAACCGAAAAGTTTATTGTGAAGTTGCCCATTATTGAAATAGAAAAAGCATGAATGTATTGATCATTGAAGACGAGCCGCAGGCCGCACAGCGAATAGAAAAGTTAGTAAAGACTATTGTACCATCTGCTTTGATTTTAGGCAAGTTAGATTCAGTTAAAAATTCTGTAAACTGGTTAAAAGTAAACCCAGTGCCTGATTTGATTTTAATGGACATTCAATTGGCTGATGGTATCAGCTTCTCCATCTTCGATCAATGCCAAGTGAAATCACCCGTAATCTTTACTACCGCCTATGATGAATATGCCCTCAAAGCCTTTAAGGTAAATAGCATCGACTACATTTTAAAGCCCGTAGACGAAGATGAGCTTCGTGCAGCACTAAACAAATTTCAAATATTGAAGGCAGTTAGTCAGCCTGATAAAATGCTAGAAAGCATTGGCTATGCCATGCAGATGCTCACCAAAAAATACAAGGAACGCTTCATGATAAAGGTGGGTGAGCATTTAAAGTCGATAGATATAGAAGAAATACTTTTTTTCTTCAGCTTAGAGAAAACAACTTTTGCTCAAACAAAAGATGGACGAAAGCACATTCTAGATTTTACACTAGACCAATTGGAGAGCTTACTCAATCCTGAAAATTATTTCCGCATCAACCGAAAATACATTATTAATGCAAAGTCTATTCAAGATATGATCAGTCATACCAACAGTCGCTTGAAGTTGGTTTTAAAGACTTCGGATGATAGCGATGTGATTGTTGCAAGGGAGCGGGTGCAGGAGTTTAAGGAGTGGATGGATAGGTAGCATTTAGAAAAGCGGATATTGATTAGTAATTTGTCAACCTTTTCTTACCAATCTGGTTAAAGGTAGATGATGATTAAAAATTCTATTGCATCCGTTGTTTTAGTTTTTGCAGGATTCGTCAGTTCTTTCGGGCAGATCATTTCAGGCAAACTACTCGACAGCCTCAAATCATATCCCATTGCATTTGCCAACATCACCCTAGAAGATGGCATTCGTGGCACTACCTCTGATATTGAGGGTAACTTCTCGTTAAAAATCCCTTCTGATTATCAAGGTAATATTTTGCTCTCGCATGTCAGCTATCAAAAAATAAAACTGCCGCTGGATTATTTTAGAAACCACAAAGTGGTTTTGCTAAAGCCAGGTATTACAGTTTTAAAAGAATTTACTTTTGTAGCAGAAGAGAATCCTGCTTTTCGCATCATACGAAACGCCATTGCCAATCGCGATAAGCATGACCCCGACAATCTTAAAGCCTACCAATACATCTCCTATAATAAATTTTTGATAACGGGTGATGATGCTCCTCCACGCATCGACTCGTTGGTGCAGAAGCTCAGCGAAAAGGAGAGATCAAAACTTTCAGAAAGGCAAAAGAATTTGTTGTCGTTCGATAGCTTGTTGAAGACCGCTCATTTATTTCTGAGCGAATCGGTAACTGAGAAAAAAGTAAAGAACCCAGATGAAGAGAAGGAGACATTGCTGGCTTTGCAAATCTCAGGATTTAGTAGTCCGCTCTTCACCAACATGGCAACCGATTTTCAACCCTTTTCTTTTTATCGAGATAAAGTCACATTGCTTGGAAAGGATTATACAAACCCTATCACCAAAGGCACTTTCAGTAGATATGATTTTTATTTGACCGATACTGTCTATCAAGAAACCGACACGGTTTACATCATTCAATTTCAACCCAAAGAAAAAAAACTTTTCAATGGATTGGAGGGATTTGTATCTGTTACTACCGATGGCTTTGCGATTAAAAATGTAATCGCCTCAGGAGCCGATCCCTTGAGCCTTGTTGACATTCGCATCCAGCAGAACTACGAAAAAGTAGATGGTCATTGGTTTCCTGCGCAATTGAATACGGATCTGGATTTTAGTAAGCTCAGTTTCGCTGGGCGTGGGTTGAAGGCACAGCAAAGAAGTTTCTTCAAGGAAATTCAAATCAACCCAGACTTAAAGAATAATGCGTTTGGCGATATTAAACTAGAGCTCTCTAAACCCAAGAAAGTTGAAAGTAAATTGTTACTTGAAAAATACCGCGCCAACGCAATTGATGCCAAAGAGGCCAGAACGTATGTATTCATGGATTCGACTATGAAAGACGCACGCAATTTTGAGAAAGTAATGGAGGCGCTGACTACACAGGTTGTTCCCATTGGGTTTTTAGATATCGATTTAGACGAAGTCACACGTATCAATAAATTTGAAAAATTTAGATTGGGAATAGGTCTCCATACCAACGATCGCCTTTCTAAAATTATTCATTTGGGTGGATACTATGGATATGGCTTTGGCGACAAACAATCGAAATACGGAGGAGATGTAAAATTCGCTTTCAATCAAAACAAAGATTTCTTTCTTCGCTTCTCTTACGTAAACGATATTTATGAAACGGGTACTTCGCATTACAACAGAGAAGGCCAACTCCTGCAAAATGAAATCTATCGCAATTGGGTGGGTTCGCAATTCGACCGAACGGAATCATACAAAGGAGAACTTGGCTACCGCATCTTACCTGATATTCATGCCGCTGTATTTGTTTCAAGAAATCAAATCAGCCCTACCTACAATTATAATCTGATCGTCAACGGAGAAACAAAAAACAATTTTCTGTTTACAGAAACGGGCATCGCACTGCGTTATGTAAAAAACGAAACTTATTTCTCGTTGAATGGAAAAAGAATTTTCTTGAATCAAAAGTTTCCTGTGGTCACGTTAACACTCGCTAAAGCAGTGAACTTGTTTGATGCTAAAGATTTTGGTTACACTCGTTATGATTTGGCAATCAAACATCAAATCAAGCACCGCACCATTGGCAAAAGTAATTTGCAGCTTGTAGGCGGATGGGTGGATGGTCTTGCTCCTTACGGGAAACTATACAACGGACGGGGTGCATCTTCCACCGATTTATTTGTAGATGGCTACTTCCAAACGATGGGGCTGTATGAGTTTACAACTAATCAATATGCTTCGCTATTTTTGAATCACAATTTCGGAAATGTGTTGCTGAATAAATCTTTCTCTAA
The DNA here is from genome assembly GCA_046155095.1 of Cyclobacteriaceae bacterium. Lineage (GTDB taxonomy): Bacteria > Bacteroidota > Bacteroidia > Cytophagales > Cyclobacteriaceae > ELB16-189. The sequence goes on along the minus strand of JBJXEB010000070.1, from coordinate 20,720 downwards.
GCCTGAGTTGCTCTTATTTCACAACATGGGCATTGGCGCACTTCAAAATTCTGAGGTCCATGAAAACATTGTTCTGCAAAGCATGGATAAAGGCTATGTAGAATCTGGATTGGGGCTGAACAATCTGCTTCGGATAAAATATCTCAACATTGCCTACTTGGGTATTGGTGCATCGGTCTTCTATCGCTACGGAGCTTATCAATTGCCTAGCATGGCTGATAACTTTGCGTATCGGGTCAACGCGAGTTTTAGTTTTTAATTGACCTTTTATTTCTTGGATTCCAAGAAATAAAATCAAAATGTTTCTTGTTACCTAAGAAATTGTAGATCTTAAATTTTTCTTTTTTCGGGGAGCGGATAAGTCGGAGATGCGCTAAATTGATTATTTTTCAGAAAACTTAATTACCCTTGTAACAATCCTAGTACTTAACCGACTAATCGTATCAATCAACCCCAACTATGCAACTTGTCATTCAAAACCTCAACAAGACCTACTCCAATGGAGTGCAGGCGTTAAAAGATGTAAACCTTACTATCAACCAAGGTATGTTTGGTTTGCTAGGTCCCAACGGAGCGGGCAAGTCATCGCTCATGCGCACTATCGCTACATTGCAAGAAGCAGATAGCGGGTCTATTCAGTTGGGTGATATTAACGTATTAACACAAAAAGAGGAAGTGAGAAAAACCCTTGGCTATTTGCCACAAGAGTTTGGAGTATACCCCAAGATAAATGCGGTTACGTTGCTGGATCATTTAGCTGTACTGAAAGGGATTGTTAATAAAAGAGAAAGGAAGACAATAGTGGAGGCACTGTTACATAAAACCAACTTGTGGGCAGCTCGTGATAAAAATCTGGGTGGCTATTCGGGTGGCATGAAGCAACGCTTTGGCATAGCTCAAGCTTTGTTGGCCAATCCGAAGTTGATAATTGTAGATGAACCCACGGCTGGTCTTGACCCAGCAGAAAGAAACCGCTTCTTGAATTTACTTTCTGAATTAGGTGAGAATACCATTGTTATTCTGTCCACGCACATTGTGGAAGATGTGAAGGAACTTTGTACGGACATGGCCATCATCAACAAAGGCCAGGTTTTATATAAGGGAAGTCCATTGGATGCAATAGCAGAGGTAACAGGAAATGTGTGGAAGAAGCGAATTGCTAAAAGTGAACTGGAAGAGTACCGAAAGAATTTCAATATTATTTCAGAGAGATTAATAGCAGGAAGGCCTGAGATTACAGTTTTCAATATTGATCAACCCGATCCTTCATTTGAGCCTTCTGTGGCCGATCTTGAGGATGTTTATTTCGCTCAAATTTTTAATTCTTTAACAGAAAAAACTATAGTCTAATCATACCATGCTAAAAGAAATTTTTCTCTTTGAATTGAGCTACCGAAAGAACAGGGCAGCGAATTATATTTATTTTGGAATTATCTTCCTCCTCTCTTTTCTAGTGGTAGCAAGCCCCATTGCAAGTGTCGGAGGGGCATCGGGTCAAATCAAAGCTAATTCGCCATTTGCCATTGCTAATTTGATTTCTAATTTAACGTTCACGTTTACCATGATTGCTTCCGCGATTATGGGAGTGGCTATTGTTAGAGATTTTGATCACAACATGGAAGCACTGCTGTTCAGCACTCCTATGAAAAAGATTCATTATCTATTGGGTCGTTTTGGTGGATCTTTTTTGGTTCTACTTCTTATCTTCAGTGGCGTTTGGGTAGGGTTGATGACTGGATTTGCCGTAGGTAAATATGTGCCCTGGGAAGTAGATTGGAAAGAAAAAGAAATACTTCCCTTCAACGCATGGTCTTACGTTCAGCCTTTTTTGTATTACGCTGTCAGCAATTTGTTTATCATGGGTTCGCTGTTTTTCATGGCAGGTGCATTGGGCAGAAAATCAATCGTTATTTATACTCAAGGAATTATTTTGTTGGTTCTGTACAGCATAGCGGCCTCCTTCTTATCTGATGTGGAATGGCAAGAGACAGCCGCACTGCTGGATCCATTTGCTGCACAAACTTTTGACTTTGTCACACGCTATTGGACACCCGCAGAGAAAAATACCATGCTAGTGCCACTGGAAGGTGTCATGCTGTACAATCGCCTTATCTGGGTGGGCGTTGGAATGTTGTCATTAGTTGTTACTTACTATGGCTTCTCATTTAACGTTGTTCGCAATTCATTGATTAAAAGAAAACCTATAGCAGCCTCCAAAACTTTTGCGAAAACTGAAATAGCTATCCCATTGGTAAATCAGGTGGTGAATACCGGCACACACATCAAGCAACTTGTTAAGCTTTCTGTTTTTTACGCAAAGACAGTTATTAAAGAAATACCATTTCTCGCCATTTTGTTTACAGGTTTATTGCTGATGGTTGTACAAGCCTTCAATATGAATCAGCTTTATGGAACAAGTTCTTATCCTACTACCTACTCAGTAATCGGGTTGATCGAGGGATTCACTTTGTTCTTTCTTATCATTGCTATTTTTTATTCAGGAGAATTAGTTTGGAAAGAACGAGCGGTCAATTTCAACCTGATTATCGATGCCATGCCGATGCCAAGCTTTGTAGGGCTGCTTTCAAAATTCTTGGGCCTTGTGCTCATTTATGTAGTGATGCTTTTTGCTTTAATCGTATGCGGTATTACTATTCAAGCAGCGTATGGCTATTTCAAATTTGAACTGCCTCTTTATTTCAGCACTCTTTATACGAGCACGTTAAGTTTCCTTATCCTTTATACCATTTTGTCCATCTTCATTCAAGTGTTGGTCAATAATAAATTTTTAGGCTTTGCTTTGTGCATCGTGTTTTTCATTATCAGGGCTGTATTGGGCGAATTAGGTCTTGAACACAACCTGTGGAAGTTTGCAAGCGGATCACTTGGTTCTTTTTCAGATATGAATACATACGGGCATTATGTAGCTCCATTTTCTTGGTTTAGGCTTTACTGGTTTGCGCTTGCCATGTTCCTCTTTGCCGTAGCAGTTGTTTTCTCTGTTCGTGGATCCGAAGCGGTGATGAATATGAGATGGAAAACAGGGAAGCTCCGCTTGAACAGATCTTTATTAATATTCACTTTTTCAGTATTGGCCCTATTCTTATTCTCTGGTTTTTATATTTATTACAATACCGCCATTGTAAACAAGTTTGTAAAATCTGATGATCAAGAAGATCTTCAAGAAGAGTATGAGAGAAAGTTAAAAAAATATGAATTTGTCTCTCAGCCAAGAATTGTAGCATCAAAAATAAAAGTAGATATCTATCCTTATGATCGAGATTTTGTTGCGGAAGGTTACTATTGGCTTAAAAATAAAACCGATCAACCGATTCAAGACATACACATCCAACATAACCCCGATGATCAGTTGACTATTAACTATGTAAAGTTCGGCAAAGAGGCTAAGGTAAAAGAAAACATTGAAAATTTCAGGTACTATGTTTATGAATTAGCTAACCCATTGGCAGCAGGTGACAGTGTGCAGATGAACTTTAAACTTACGTTCAATACGACTGGCTTTGAGCAAGGCGGCAGCAACACGAATGTCGTATTCAATGGAACGTTTTTCAACAACCAATATTTTCCTAGTTTAGGATATAGTGAAGGAGCCGAGTTAAGTGATGACGATGAAAGAAAGAAACGGAAACTAAAAGCAAAAGAGCGCATGATGGAGCGCAATGATCCACGAGGGCTTGCGCAAAATCTATTTGGAGATGATGCGGATCACATCCGCTTTGAAATGGAAATCAGTACCGCTGATGATCAAATTGCAATTGCTCCCGGTTATTTGCAAAAAGAGTGGAAAGAAGATGACCGTAATTATTTCTCTTATAAAATGGATGCACCCATCTGCAATTTTTATTCAATCGTTTCAGCACGTTATGCCGTCAAGCGCGATAAGTGGAACGATGTGAATTTAGAAATCTACTATCACCCGGGCCATGAATATAACCTAGACAAAATGATGGAAGGCATGAAAGACGCATTAGCTTACTACACCAAAAATTTCAGTCCCTACCAGTACCGTCAGGTGCGCATCATGGAATTTCCTAGGTACGCATCCTTTGCACAATCTTTTGCCAATACCATTCCTTTCTCAGAGGGGATTGGATTCATTGCCAAAATTGACGATCCTGAAAAAGATATTGACTATGTATATTATGTTACCGCCCATGAAGTAGCGCACCAATGGTGGGGCCACCAAGTAATGGAAGCGGGAGTGAAGGGTAATGCGATGCTGAGCGAAAGCATGTCGCAATATTCTGCATTAATGGTGCTAAAGCATAAATTCAATCCAGAAACTTTAGAGCGTTATTTAAAGTATGAACTAGATCGATACCTCGGTGGTCGCGCGTTTGAGCGCAAGAAAGAGCAGCCTTTAGAGTTGGTGGAAGGGCAAGGTTATATTCATTACCAAAAAGCTTCTTTGATTTTCTTCGCCTTGCAAGATTATATTGGTGAAGACAGTGTGAACGCGGCATTCCGCAGATATAACAGCCAATGGAAATTCAAAGATACACCGTATCCTACTTCTGCTGATTTATTGAAAGAGATAAAAAAAGTAACACCCGATAGTTTAAAATATATCATTCACGATATGTTTGAAACCATTACTTTGTTCGAGAACAAAACATTAGAGGCAGAGTATGAGGAAAAAGCCACAGATCAATTTGAAGTAACATTGAAAGTGTCGGCTGAAAAGATGAGAGCAGATAGTACCGGATTGGAATCACCTGTTGCTATGAATGATTGGATAGACATTGGCGTGTATGGTAAAAACAAAGCGGGCAAGGATAGCTTGCTCTATTTGCAAAAGCATAAGATCACCAAGAAAGAAAATCAATTTAAGATCACCGTCAAATCAAAACCGCGCAAGGCAGGGATTGATCCGCTGCATAAGTTGATTGATCGACATTCCAATGATAATACGAAGGGGTTGGTGAAGAAAGAGAAGTGATTTAAAAAGGAGAGGAAGTTATCCGTTTACCCATTGCGTACACACCAAGCCGTATCCAGTACAATTTGTATAGTACATTTTGTATAGTTTTTTCGAGATTGGTTCTTCAAAAACATTGATAAGTGAGTGAGTGCACAGGAGCAGGAAGCCCGTGGTTAAGTGGTCGCGCAGCGACCGCTTAACCACGGGCTTCTTTAGTGCGGCCTACCCGATCAAAAGATGATCTCATTGCCGCTCACAAAGCGCTCTTTTTTTCTGTGCGTAGCTAGGGTTATGCAAACTTTGTTGCGACTCCTTTGGGGTGAATCTAAAAATGAACAAAAAACCTAACATCCATTAGGAAACAATTCCTTAACTTCGCCATCATTTTAAAAATACGCTATGCACTCTTCCAAAATTGTTGGCCTTGGCCATCATGTACCAGATACGGTGATCACCAACCAATACCTCTCCACTTTAATGGACACCAATGATGAGTGGATCATTGAGCGCACAGGCATTAAAGAACGCAGGTGGATTGATCCCGCCAAAGATACCGTGGGCAACATGGCCGCAAAGGCCGCACGCATGGCATTGCAGCGCGCAAATCTGGTAGAAAAAGATGTGGAGCTAATTGTTTTTGCATCCATCACCAGCGACTATTATTTTCCTGGCTCGGGCGTGATCATGCAGCGCGAGTTGGGACTAGAGGGAATCGGGGCGATGGAAATCAAGAATGCGTGTTCGGGTTTTATCTATGCGCTCTCGGTGGCCGATCAGTTCATCAAAACAGGCATGTACAAAACGATACTCGTTGTGGGCGCAGAGATTCAAAGCACGGCACTCGATATAACTACTCGCGGAAGAAACACCGCAGTGATTTTTGGTGATGGCGCAGGCGCAGTTATATTACAGCGATCAGATAAACCAGGGATTTTATCAACGCACCTCCATGCCGATGGTCGCTTTGCCGAAGAACTTTATGTAAAAGACCCAGGCAGCAGCAGGCCACATGCCGAGCGACAAGCAGATCAAATTTTAGATACAACAGGATTCAAAGTAGTGATGAACGGGAATCTCGTCTTCAAGCATGCAGTAGTTCGGTTCATGGAGGTAATCAACGAGGCACTCACCAAAAATAATCTAGCGAAAGAAGACATTAGCCTACTGATTCCCCATCAGGCCAATCTGCGCATCAGTCAATACGTGCAAGAGAAGCTGGGCTTGAGCGATAGCAAAGTGTACAACAATATCATGCGCTATGGCAACACCACGGCTGCCTCCATACCCATTGCCATGAGCGAGGCATGGGCAGAAGGAAAGATGAAAGAAAATGACGTAATTTGCTTGGCCGCTTTTGGCAGCGGCTTTACATGGGCCTCTGCGCTCATACGATGGTAAGCTCAACTTGACCAAATGAAGACAGACTCCTACAACCCCAGCCCCCTTGAAGTAGACATGGCCAACGCCCTGTTTCTATTGCAAAAAGAAATAGAAAAGCATCTGCAAAACAATGAGATTGTTCACGTAGAGAGCAACCTCAAGCGCGATAATCCGATGGTGAAATTCAGTCTGCTGGATAAAGATGGCGACCCGCACGAGATTGTGGTGCGCATTGTGCAGATACCCGATAAGTTTTAATATTTTTTGGCGGCTTGCCCACAGAAGCTTTAGCGAAGGTGCGGCATGGCCACGCGAGGCGCAGTGGCCACCGGGCTATCCACTACAAGTCCTCGCTCGTTCCTCGCTGTGGGCTTTCCGTTACTATCCCTTGCCGGGAGCACCGTCAATCACCAAATCATCAACACTCCACTTTCAATTGCCCTCATTATATATTTAGTGGTTCCTCTACTTCACGGTCTGTGGCACGATTGTACGATTACAACAAATCACTAGCTTTGCCATAGCACCATCATACAATTTATGGACGTAAATAAATGTGTCAATTGTGAACAATCCTTTGAAAATAAATTCTGTTCGAACTGCGGCCAGCGCACCGGTGTAAAACGAATTACATTTCGTGAAGGCTGGAATGATTTCTGGGCAAGGGTTTATGGGTTTGATGGAATGTTTCCCAATACACTAAGGGACTTGACAATTCGGCCAGGAAAAGCCTCTCAACTATTTATCAATGGAAATCGAACTAGGTACTATGGTCCTGTTGGTTATTTCTTCTTAATGATAACGCTCCTTTATCTAGTAGGTAGTTTGTTAGATGTTTCCATCATTGAATTCATGAGGTCTAACAGTAAAGCAACTAACTTTGCTCCTGCTAAAGCTGGAAGCGGACAAGAAAAATTTGGAGAGACCATTATTCAGTTCATTTCAGATAACTTAAAACTAATTTCCTTTCTCTATATTCCCGTACAAGCCTTTGCATCAAGGTATCTGTTCTTTAGAAAAAGTAAACTGAATTATTTTGAACATACTGTATTGCCGTTTTATATACAAGGTCATATATATTGGCTAAGTATTTTGAGCGTAATTCTTTTTAGTTTGTTTGGTACTTTTATAAATGCAGGCTTATCCATACTTATATCTTTAGCCTATTTTGGATATGCTTATGCCGATTTATTTAGCTACCAATCAAAAGTAAAAGCATTTCTTAAGGGCATAGGAGTTTACATAACTGCTCAATTACTTTTGATGATCCTATTCGTTATTGTCTTACTAGTACTATTCAAAACAAATCCAGCTATCTATGATATGCTGAAACCCTCAAACAATAAATAAATCCTATGGTCTAGAGGTCATCAATTCTATTTCATTAACTCCGTAGAATTAAAGTGTGATTTAGTACTTCACTAATAGTTTGCGAAAAATTACATTAACTATTAAAATAAATTTAACCTTACTCAATTTTTTTATGGAGACTAAAAAAACATTGTTCGCAAAGTCACTTTCGAGGAAGAGCAAAAGATGAAAGACGATGCTTTCCTAAAGCTAAAGCCAACAGAAAGGTTGCGCATTCACGAAGAACTTCAAAAAAAAATTTGAGAGACCTTTATCGTTATAAGCGACTTAAAGGAATGAAAGTGATAAAGAAAAATCTTCAAAAGTTGTGATTTTTTACCAAAAAATGACTCTATGCTGTTTACAGTTATGCTTTTGGAAATCCGAGACCTAGTAGTGCTTATTGGGCAAGGCGCAAACCTTAGTAGAAATCACCTGCCTACCGGCAGGCAGGTTTGCAGCTTTGAAACTCAACCTTATTACCTTATTAAATTGCGAAATAAAAACAAAATAAGGTAATAAGGTTGGAGCGATTTCATAGAATTATTTTCTCTACTAAGGTTAAAAGCCTAACCACAAAATCTATGATTAAAATTTTTACCCACTCTAAGTAATAGAGTCAAAAAAAATGAGGATCATAAATCGAATCAGCTAAAATCACTTCATAAATTCCGCAATCAACCTATGAAAATGGTGCGTACCCATTTCGCGGTTTACTGAATAACGACCGTGTTTATAAAAACGTGAGCGGATACCGCGCTGCACATTCTGCACAATATCTTCATCTTCCAATTCCACTTTATGTAAATCAGCACCTGCCCCCTGGCGCAGTTTGCTTTCATCCCATACGTAAGAAAGGAAAGAAACTTTTGTTTTGTGAGTGGAGATTGGCTGAATGATATTGAGCGATAAGCCCCAGGGGTAAAAATTGAACATCATGTTTGGAAACACCCAAAAATAATAGCTAGCTACATCCTTACCGTAGTCAGGTGAGGTGGGAGGAAGATCAAAATTTGATTCGTCTTTTTTTCCGATGCCCAATTGCAGGCTGGAGTATTTAAAAAGCTCTACTGAATAATTTCCATAGTCGATTACAGAATTGAGCCCAGCATGCACGAAGGGGATGTGAAATCCCTCCAAATAATTCTCACAGTACAGCGCCCAATGTGCATCAATTAAATAATCTTTGGATAGCTCTGGGTGAAAAACAAAATCCTGCAAAGGCATCCAAGCGATGCGCTCAGCCATGTCTTTAAAAAAGAGTTCGGCTGGCAAACGGTTACCCAATGAACCAAAAAGTAATTTGCCCCATTGATATATAGGAATTTGTGTAAGATTGTCTGCTCGTGTAGGGAAATTTTTTACCTCTTTAAATTCGGGCATGGAAAGAAATTGACCATCTAATTGAAACCTGCGGCCGTGATATTTGCATCGGATGTCATTGAGTTTGCAAGGCTTTTCAACCATCAAGTTGCCACGGTGGGTGCATACGTTGGACAAGCAATGCAATTTCCCTTCTCTGTCGCGAGATAGGATCAATGGCTCATTTAAAAAGCCATCCAATAAATTCACAGGCGTTACCCAACCACTATCTTTTACTTGGTCGCCATCGCCCATCAATTGCCAAGTAGACGCAAAAATTTTCTCCTTGGATTCTTTAAAATGATGGGGGTCCAAATAAAAATCAGTGGAGATGGTATGGGCTTGAGCAATATCGGGGTGGACTTCAAAGGTGGCCATAAGAGAGTTTTATTAATCTAAAGTAGCTTTAAAATATTAAATTCGTTAATAGTGATTCAATAACGGAGTTAAATGTGTGAGTGATAGTAGCGAAAAATTTGCCTGACCGATAGGCAGGCTCGAAGCTTGCGGCCTGCGCGCAGCCAGATCATTCGAAGCACGCAGCAAGAGGCAGCACGCCATTATTAACTATCTTGGCATATCGCCAATAATTTTCCTACATTCGAGACTGTCTATGATGCGAAAACTGTATTTGTTGTGGCCTAAGCTCGTTTATTCCTTCCCCATTCAGTTGTTACTGAACAACGTGAGGCGCAATATCATACTCATGCTTTGTTGGGTGCTGCTGTTTGCCATGATGACTGGCGGCTTTGGAAAATATCTCGGCATTCCTTACTTGTTTCTTGATCCCGAGTACATGAACGAAGTAGGCTTTGCTAGTTTTTTTATGATGGGATTGATGGCGGCTGGCTTTGCTATGGCTTTTCACATTACGTGCTACATCTCAGATGGCCATCGGTTTTCTTTCGTGGGCGCGCTGCCAAAGCCATTTCGAAAATTTGTTATCAATAACAGCATTATACCCATTGTATTCTTAGTCACCTACGTTTATCAGGCCGTAGAGTTTCAAATTTATAATGAGCATTGCACTACTCTTCAATTGATCTGGCGCATATGCGGATTATTCACAGGTTATGTTTTTATGACTTTCCTCTTCTCCGTGTATTTCCGCTTCACCAACAAAGATATTTTCAAGTATATGGTGTGCCGCATTGATGAAAAGATCAAACAAAATGTACAAGTGACAAGGGCCAGTGCAATGAAAAAATTAGACATCGCGCGAAAGAAGCAAGTGCGTGTAGATAACTATATTGATAGCCGACTGAAAATAAATAAAGTAGAAGATACTAATTTCTATGACAGGGCTACCGTATTGCAAGTGTTTGATCAAAATCATTTCAACCTTGTGATCATTGAGCTTTTTATTTTTTGCATGGTGGTGCTATTGGGCGTATTCAAGGATTTCCCCGCCTTTCAACTTCCCGCAGCAGCCAGCTTCATGATTTTCCTCACCATCTTCGTGATGCTCTTTGGTGCTTTTTCTTATTGGTTTGGCGGATGGTCTGCCACAGTAGGGCTGTTTGTTTTCCTGACTATCAATTATTTGGTGGGCGAAGATTTCTTTTCTAAAAAATACGAAGTCTTTGGGCTAGACTATCATGTGATGCCCGCACCCTATAATGCGGAGGTGATTCAACAGCAAGTGGATAGTACCATTATTGAGCAAGACCGGCAAGCCACACTGGTGCAATTAGAAAATTGGAAAAAGAAATTTTCGGGAGCAGATAAACCGAAAATGGTTTTCCTCTGTGCAAGTGGGGGTGGCAAGCGTGCATCTCTTTGGACCTTGAATGCATTACAAAAAGCGGATAGCCTTACGCAAGGAGAATTGATGGAGAATAGTGTACTAATGACAGGAGCTTCGGGGGGACTAATTGGCGCCAGCTATTTTCGTGAGTTGAAGTTGCGTGCAAAACTAGGCGAATCAATAAACCCCTATGCAAACATTCATCGACAAAAAATTTCGGCTGATAACTTGAATCCACTTATTTTTAGTTTGCTAGCCAATGATCTTTTTGTAGGTTTTACTAAATACAATTATGCGGATCAATCGTACGAACGCGATCGTGCATATACGTTTGAAGATCAGCTTAACCAAATCACTGAAGGATTGATGGATCGCCCCATTGTGGATTATAATAAGTATGAAATGCAAGGGATTATCCCAATGGTGATTTTAACACCAACTGTTATCAACGATGGACGCAAAATGTATATCGCCTCGCGGCCTGTGGCATTTATGAACCAAGAAATAGAAAATCTCAAAGACTATGAATACGAAAAGGTAAGCGGTGTAGATTTTATGCGATTCTTCAAAGACCAAGGATCAAACCAACTGCGCTTTCTATCGGCCTTGCGCATGAGTGCTACCTTCCCGTACATCACACCCAATACCACATTGCCTACTGCGCCACCTGTCTTAATGATGGATGCGGGTATTTCAGACAACTTTGGATTGTCAGATGCCGTGCGCTATTTATACGCGTTCAGGAGTTGGATTGATGAAAATACAAGTGGAGTTATTTTTGTTTCCATTCGCGATTCACCTAAGCTACAAACCATTGTAGAGACGAAAGGCCAAACGATTATGGATGGGATCACTCAGCCCATCAGTTCTGTGTACAACAATTTTGAAAACTTTCAAGATATCACAAGCGACCTATTGATTGGCCAGGCTCATTCTTGGCTCAAGTCTCCCATCGATCGAGTGGACATTCAATACCAAGCCGAAAGTTATGTGGATATTTTGCAAGGCATGGATAGCATCCGTCAAAACAATGCACGTGCCTCGCTTAGTTGGCGATTGACCACGCGTGAGAAGGAAGGTATTGTTGCAAATATCAACTCAGAAAAAAATAAGGCTGAGCTGGCGAAGTTAAAAAGGTTATTGATGAATTGAACATACTTCATTCAATTTGCCAATAGAATTCATGAAATCATACTCCGTTCTCCCAAGTTAGAAACTAGAAGTTGTGGATAAGCAAGCTTAGAGCCTGAGGCTTGCACCTTGTTACCTTTTTACAACTACCTTTGAACCTGAACTATAAAACTTGGAATCCCCCAAAGAGCAACTCCGCAAAACACTTGGTCTTCTTCAAATGGAACGCCAGGCCGACTTAGAACAATATCGTCAAAAGGTTTTAATGCGCCCACTACACGCTCGCGTGAAGGAAGGCATGACATGGTACCCTGTAAAGCTGGCCAAAGAGTACATCGGCACGGGTGAACGAATTATTATTGAAGTAGAGCGTACGAATCAGAAAGATCAGCCTCACGCTTTTCAAAGTGGAAAGATGGTGAGTGTTTTCTCCAATGCCTCGGGCAAATCGGAAAAGCAACATCAAAATGGCGTGATCAACTACGTGCGCGACAATCTAATGGTCATTACCTTGAATGGCGATGACCTGCCCGATTGGATCGATAGCGGCTTATTGGGTGTCGATGTGATGTTCGATGAAATGAGCTACCGAGAAATGGAATTTACTTTGAAGAAAGTGATTGAAGCGGAGGACAACAGAGTAGCGGAGTTTCGTGAACTATTATTGGGGGATGGGGTTGCCGGTTACCGATTGCCAATTACCAGTGAACAAGAAACCGGTAACTGGAAACTGGCAACTATTTTAAATGAAAGTCAACTCAAAGCCGCTCACAAAATCATTCAATGCAAAGACATCGCCTTCATCCACGGCCCGCCAGGCACAGGCAAAACAACCACGATTGTTCAAGCAATTAAATTTACTGTAAAAGAAGAAGGACAAGTGCTAGTGTGTGCGCCTAGTAATGCAGCCGTTGATTTGTTGGTTGATAAATTGAGCGAACAAGGATTGAATGTAATACGCATTGGACACCCAGCTCGAGTAACCGAACAATCATTGAGCAAAACATTGGACGCACGGATTGCGCAGCATCAAAACTACGATGAGTTGCGCTCACTTCGAAAGAAGATGGAGCAAACGCGCCAGATGGCTGACAAGTACAAACGTAGCTTCGGTCATTTTGAAAAAGCTGAACGCAGAATGTTGCGTGATGAGGCGAAGAAATTAAAGGCTGATGCCGACATGCTGGAATTTTACATTACCAACGACCTGTTGCAAAAAAGCGAAGTGATCTGCTGTACCTTGGTGGGTGTATCGCATCCCACACTACGAAGCAGAAAATACAAAACTGCTTTTATCGATGAAGCAGGACAAGCCTTAGAGCCAGCTTGTTGGATTCCATTTCTAAAAGCACAGCGCGTTATTTTGGCTGGTGATCACATGCAGCTCCCTCCTACTGTTAAATCAAACGAAGCTGCTAAGCTTGGTCTGGCAGAAACTCTTTTTGAAAAGGGAATCAAAAAACATCCTGCCCAATCTTCCATGCTGCAAGTACAATACCGCATGCACGAAGACATCATGAAGTTTTCTTCTAACTATTTTTACAAAGATGAATTAGTTGCCCACGAATCCGTTCGTGCCGAGTTACTGCGACCGAATCAACCGCCCATCGAATTCATTGACACCGCAGGCGCAGGCTACACCGAAGAGCAAGACCCTGAAACATTAAGCCGGTTGAACAAAGAAGAGGCAGCCTTGCTCATTCGACTGGCAGAAAAACTAATTGAAGAAATTGGCTTGGAAGATTGGCTCGCACAAAACATCACGATGGGTATCATCACACCCTATCGCGCACAAGTAGATTATCTTCATCACTTGGCCGAAAGTTCTCCCTTGCTTGAGCCACTTCACAAATTAGTTACCATCAACACGGTCGATGCCTTTCAAGGGCAAGAGCGCGATGTGATCGCCATCAGCTTTGTGCGCAGCAATGCCAAAGGCGAAGTTGGGTTTCTCGGTGACATCCGCAGAACCAATGTGGCCATGACACGAGCGAAGAAAAAGCTAATCATGATTGGCGATAGTGCTACACTTGGAACACATCCATTTTATGTGAAGTTGTTGGAATATGTTCAAGGGAAGGAATTTTATAGGAGTGTGTTTGAAGGGTAACTTTGAGATTTAAGTCAAATTTGTTCTACCTTCATATAATAACCTCAGACCATCATGAAAATCGCTCCCTCTATTCTCCTACTTGCACTAAGTTTTTTTCTCCTTCGCTGCACTTCAAAGACTTCTGATTCGAATGATTCATGGCAAAACCTTTTCAACGGCAAAAACCTTAGCGGCTGGGATACTTACTTAGGTCCCGCTTACAATACCGTAAAAAATAAATTTGATAGCCTTACAGTGATTGGGCTCAACAACGATCCCGATAAAGTATTCAGCGTGGTTAGTGAAGACAATGCGCCCGCCATTCGTATTTCAGGTTCACACAATGGTGGCATCTCTACGCAACAAGAATTTGAAAACTATCACCTCAAACTTGAATTCAAATGGGGCAGACAAAAGTGGCATCCGCGCAAAGATCGCAAGCGCGATAGCGGTTTGCTTTATCACGCAGTAGGTGCGCACGGTGCCGACTTTGGTTTTTGGATGCGCTCACAAGAGCTTCAAATCCAAGAGGGCGACTGCGGAGATTATTGGGGTGTAGCAGGTGGCATCATGGACATCCCCGCCAAGGGAAGTGAGCCAGAAAAATATGTGTACGATCCAACATCACCACTGCTAGCATTTAGTTCTACCAGCGAACATGGAAGACGCTGCATCAAAAACCCCGATGCCGAAAAACTTACTGGCGAATGGAACACTATTGAAATCTATTGCTTTGGTGACACCGCTGTTCACATGACCAATGGAGTAGTGAACATGATACTCAATCATTCACGCCAAGCAGAAGGAGAAAAAGAAATTCCACTGACTAAAGGGAAGCTTCAAATCCAAAGTGAAGGTGCTGAGATCTTTTATCGCGCTATTAAACTTGAATCCATTGCGAAAATTCCAGAACAGGTATTAAAATCTACTGCTCGTTAACGTTATGCCCCGCCCAAGTTGGTGTGTTCTTCACCGACAAGCGAGAAGAGCGAGAAATACAGTTAGTGGAGACATTGAGTGTGCAAGTTGGTGAAGAACACCAACTTGGGCGAGGAATTATTTCCGTCTATATTTTTGCTGAACAGCCATTCTGCGATTCCATTCCTCGACATAATCGACCTTATGACTTGATGGCATCCTGAACGACATTATAGTCTTCCCTTCAAAATTTGTTAGAGAAAAATCTCCTCGACAAATTATATCCATACCAATTAAAACACCAAAGTTATCAATGATATTTCCCTTCTCATCTTGAGGATTGTCTATTTCGGTTACGGACAAATTAGGAATCTTAACATTATTTGGTAGGTGTATGTCGACCAAATAGACATTCTTTGCAACTGTTCCGCCAAGACCGCTGACCCTCTTAATGCTTACCGGAGCTAAGTTTAATTTCTTAGCTGTCAAAGCCGTAATTGCCGAACCAGTTGCTCCCGTATCCCATATTGCGAGACAAACGTTCTCTAATTGATTCTCACCCTGTGACAATAAAGATTGAGGCGTTGAAACCTTGACACTGCAAAGTATTTGATTTGATAGATTATTGTAAGCTATTGTTAAGCAATTAACCTTCGATAAATCCATACTACTCAAGGCTATGCTAAAAACATTACTCTGGAGTGGAAATATTGGGTATAATTCTCCTCACCGGGCATGCAATGTTGCACTAAAAAAGTGCCCATAGGCAGGTTAAGTACGTTTTTGGCGTGTATGATAGCTTCTATTTCAGTTCCGAAATCACCTAATATCGACTCACCTTGAATAGTAACATATCTTCCGAAATGAGTTTTAACTAGTTCTGATTGATTATCTAGGTAATATTTAAACTCTTTTTCTAACATAATGATGAATTTTCTAAATTTACAAAAAGGACTGCAAAAATAAAACAAATTTATGACTTTATAGTTCCAATAAATATGACAACTATAACCGCCACCTAGCCTTTATCGGTGTTCTTACCACCGACAAAGGCTAGATTGCATTTCTTATTCCCTTTTCTCCCAGACACAACTTTTAACACTGTCTCTTTTGGTTAAAACGTATTTGCCGTCTGCAAATCTAAATTGTCTGGTTACGCTATCTGTACAAAGAAGAAGTTCGGTTGCTATCCTAGGTTGTGTTGAAGTGCTGTCCGTCTTTACTTCCTCTGGAATGTGGTTTATAGTAACTTCGCTTTTTATAATCCTGTTGTCTGGGGTCATGATTGAACTGAAAATTGGTTCAATCTCAGCTTGAAATATTAATGATGCAACTGGAAGAGTTGATTCTAAAGAATCCCTTTTGTCAAATGTTAGAAGAAATAAATCATTTACTTGGTCATTAAAAGTATATGATTGAAGTACTAGCAATTGAGAATACCCAGATATTCTGTTGCGCACCGCCCCATAGTAATACTGATAACAGGTCGGTCCACCGATTTTTGAGTGATCAAAATTAAATCCATTGAAATTATTTCCCTTGGTCAAGTAAGTCAGATAAAATAAACTATCAACGGGTCGAAAATTGAGTCGGTCAACCTCGTCTTTAGTCAATTTGAATACTAAGCTGTCACCCGTGAAATTTTTAATCGAGTCTAAAAAGTCGAAGGTTAATCGAGTCGCTCGATTGTCCTTATACTGTTCACATGAGACTAAAATCAGTACCAATAAAAAGAAATAAATTCTCATAATGCAATTGCGCCAATCCATAAATATACGTATGTCCTGTTGCTCATTCAATATTATAGATTTTTTGTATCGCATCCCATGACACCAAGTCAAATCAAAAATCAAAAATCAAAAATCTCAATTCTTAAATCTCTTCACCGCTCCCCTCACCGCTTCTGCCGTCCACGGATCTTCAGGCCAATGATGTCTTGGGTAGCGTCTCTTTAGTTCACTTCTTACTTCGTGATAAATCGTTTGCCAAAAACTTTTTAAATCTTGCGTTACCTGCACGGGCTTGTAGCCGGGCGAGAGCAAGTGGAGAATTATTTTAGTTCGGCCTTGATTGACCGTAGGTGTTTCCAACAACCCAAACATTTCTTGTAGACGAACTTCTATGATGGGTGCTTGACCATTTAAAAAATATTTTAACAGAATGAGCGAACCACTCGGCACTTTTAATTTCGCTGGCGCGAAATTTTCCAATTGACTTGCCAACGCCCACGGAAGCAATCCCGCGAAAATAGCATTCAAATCCAGTCGCTGAAAATCTGCTCGCTTAGAAACATTATTTAAATACGGAGCCAACCACTCATTTGCGTTGAGCAACAAATTTTCTGTAGTTACATCTGGCCACCCTTCATCAGGCCGCCAGGTGCGCAAGCTCATCACACGCGCTTGCCATTCGGTGTGCTCATCATTCCAATTCAACAACGCAGTACCTTCTTCGCGCAATGCATCACACAAAACTTTTACTCGTACCTCTTCCGAGATTTTTGCAAGTGGTCGTGTAGATACTACCACATTGCCAATGCGCTTCTCCACTAAAGCCACTAGCATCCCTCGTTCATTATCCCATCGCACCGACTCTTGCTCTTGTGCACGCGCTATCGAATCATCGAGATGCACGGGCGCAGCCAAAAATATTTTTCCTTCACCTTTGCTTCCCGCATCCAACTGCGCGGCACACAACCAACTTTCTCTCAAGAGCGGGTCATGGTCGGGTAAGCGCACCACACGACCATTGGCCAACTTATACCGCTCGCGTTGTCTATCAATTTGTTGCGCAATTCTTTCTGGGTATGCCTCTGCTAAAATTTTTCCAACATCCGTATCAGCAACGATAGAATTATCTACTTCCAATTTAAAAATCCTTCTCCACGCTGTTGCCAACCGCTCGATGCGCTGCAACACATTCCTATCCGCATTCACACGCTCGCCCTTTCGCCACTTGCGCAAAATTTCTACACGCAAACTCAAGTCTGCGCCCGCTTCTTTAGGCAACGGGTCGCGCTCTTCCAACAATGCGGCAACGTCCGTTGCGAGAGCGCGCCCAACATTAGGTGCCAGCAGCGCATGCGCAATCCGCGGATGCGTAGGCAACTTCAACATCTCTCTTCCGCGAGCATTGATTTTATTTTCCTTCAGCGCTCCCAATTCATGCAACAATTCTTTTGCTTGATACACCGTGCCCGCAGGCGGTGGAGTGATCCATAACAGCTCATTCACATTTTGTATTCCCCAGTTTGCCAGCTCCAACAACAAGGGCGACAAATCCGCTTCCAAAATTTCTGGTTGACGTGTAGGCTGCAAATGCATGTGCGTATTTTCTGCCCACAAGCGATAGCACACGCCAGGGCCTAAGCGACCCGCACGGCCTGCACGTTGATCGGCCGCATCGCGAGTAACTCTAATGGTTTCCAATTTCGTCAGGCCACTGCGCGCATCAAATCGAGGCACACGCGAGTAACCAGAATCGATCACTGTGGTGATGCCTTCAATCGTCAACGATGTTTCAGCAATAGAAGTCGCCAAAACAATTTTGCGCAGCCCTTGTGGATGCGGAAGGATTGCCTCTTGCTGTTGCTTGAAAGGCAAATCGCCATAGAGCGGAACTACCACCGCAGAATTATTTTCTACCATCGCCTCCATCACTTTATGAATTTCGCCCGTGCCGGGGAGAAACACCAAGAGATCGCCCGTTTGCTCGGTCAACGTTTTGCGCACAACGCGCGTAGTGGCCATGGCGATTGAATCATCTTTATCCACAGCTTGATATTTTATCTCAACAGAAAATTGTTTTCCCAAACTCGTGATGATCGGTGCGCGATTCAGCAGCGAAGAAATCTTCTCTCCATCCAGCGTAGCCGACATGATCAAGATTTTCAAATCATCGCGCAACACTTGCTGACTTTGATAGCACAATGCCAACGCTAAGTCGGCCTGCAAACTGCGCTCGTGAAATTCATCGAAGATCACCAGCCCCACACCGTCCAGCGAATTATCCGATTGAATCATGCGCGTAAGTATCCCCTCGGTCACCACCTCCAGGCGCGTCTTCGCGCTCACCACACTTTCAAAGCGGATGCGATAGCCAACAGTCTGCCCGACTTCTTCATTGAGCAAACTCGCCATGCGCACGGCCACCGATCGAGCCGCCAACCTACGCGGCTCCAACAAAATTATTTTCTTGCTAGCCAGCCAAGGCTCATTCAAAAGCTCCAGCGGCAACACCGTTGACTTGCCTGCCCCAGGCGGAGCCTGCAAGATCACAATAGGCTGTTGCTTCAACTTTTCTTTTACATCACCAATAACTTCCAGCACAGGATAAGACATGCGACAAAAATAGGGATAAGGTTTACGCAAAGAATACTAAAGTCCTTCAAATCAACCCAGATTATGCATTAGAAAAATAGAATGTTCTGTCTTTGGTTCTTACGATATCAAACAAACCGTCCAGCCACTTCTGTTTTTCACCGATAGCCGATATGTTCAAGGTGGTTTTCCCAGCATGTTTCGTCACCCAACTTCCTAATGCAAAGCATTTGAATCTTAAGGTGCTTAAAGTGGCTTGGCTCTTACCCTGAAGCACTATTTGTCTGAATAAACCCATCAAGTTATAGCCTATCATGATCGTTCTGAAGGCAGCTTCAGTAGCCCAAAACTTATCCATGCAAAAACTATCAAGCCCAAAATCGTATTTGAGTTCCTTGATCCTGTTTTCAGCATCTGCCCGGTCTTTATAACTCAACCATATTTGTTCAGCCGGCAAGTCGAGATTGGTGACATATAAACTATACCTGTATTTGCCAACGGGCTCATCGAACAATAAAAGTTTGCCCGTGGCCTTGGTGAGTATTTCTATGTTCTTTCTGACCACTACCATCCTTCTTGGCTTTTTCCATTCGGGCGATTGATATTCAAACTCTGTTACCTCTATCCCATCCTTTAACCTTGTCCATTCCTTCTGTGCCCGTATCTCTTGCTTGATGAGGGGATACATTTTTACGGCAATGATATAATTGGTCAGCTTCTCCGTTTCCAAATAGTTCAGGAAATCATGTGCATAAAAGCCGCTATCAGCTCGTATCAACCCAACTTTTTTATCTTTTAATATCTCAAAGGTCTCATCGATGAAGGCTTTACAATTGCTCAAGGCAGCGGTGTTCCCAGGCCGGAGCCACGCATTGGCCACCATTCGCGTTTCTGCTATAAAGGCCATCAATGGATGATGGGAAGCCCGGCCGGGCTTACTTGGATTGTAGCCTACTTTGCTCCCTTCTTGTTCTCCATATCGCGTTACCACAGAACTGTCAAAATCTATTGTCACGTTTTTTATTTTCAGGTTATCAATGAACCACTTCTGGATAGGCACAAAGACTTCGTTGTTGCGCTTCCAACTGAATTTTTGAAAAAACCTACTATATGTACTTTGCGATGGTGCTTGCTTCCAACCAAATATTTCGTGCAACACTTTGTCATAACGCAAATAAGCTGAATGGCTGAAACGACCTGCCCCAATCCAAATACTTGTCCAAAAGCATTCGATGATCTGCATGGGTTCATAGCCGCGGTTTGATCCCTTCTCTGGAAGGTCCAACGTGCCAATAAATTCTTTTATCCTGATGCCGTCCAACATGTCTTTCATCAGTTTCATACCGCCCCAGGCACTTACGTTCTTGTCGGTAAATGTTACGTGTAGTTCTTTCACCTTTTGGGTTTTAGTTAGTCCTTTACAAATCTAACACTCTCAGCCATTTATGAAATGCCTAGTGGTCTATTGCATAATCTGGG
>JBJXEB010000069.1:0-39252 GCA_046155095.1 Cyclobacteriaceae bacterium | reverse complement strand
GATGATTAGCTTGTCTCGCTTAAGAAGTGGGAGGCCATCATCGCCCAAACCTCTGTTCTGCGGGTTTGGATCAGCGGTGTCGACAGCTTGAACTGGGCCGCTCTGTTGTTGCGCGGGGCTGTCGAGAAAACAGTAACTAAGAAATGGTTGAGGCTGTTGCCTGCCTTGCCGTTTCCGACAATCAAAGTCAACTAAGCATGTAGAAGGTACACGTTCATCTTCTCTGGACCAGGGTTCGATTCCCTGCAGCTCCACAACCTCTTCACCAAACAAAAGCAAAAGCCCGAATCCGTAATGGATTCGGGCTTTTTTGTTTTTAGGGCACACCAAATCATTCAACTTTTAGCAACCGTTAGGGGGAAATTCGGTGGCATAAGGATATTGGAAAGTAATGCCACCGAATTCGATCAAAAGCACGTGAAAATCAAAGCATCAATCTTGCCGATATTTGCTATTCATACCGAAAATTTTATTCAAGACTACTTTGACCAAATTGATTTGGCTGCAAGGATTTCAAATTTCAGGCACTTTTCCAGCTTTGCTGCCGAATCATAGATGTAAGATGTCAAGTTTATACTATCAAAAACTTGTCACTATTTAATCAAATTAGTATCTTTGCAAAACATATTTATGGCAAATTCAACAGCAGAAATAGTAAGGAAGAAAATCGAAAAGATAGAAGAAGGTGCATTGTTTGCACACTCTAGCTTCAATTTCGATAAATCAGGTGAGCTTTCAGTAGCGAAAGCATTGAGCCGCATGGCCAAGGAAGGAACTATTGTGCGCTTTGCCAAAGGCAAGTATTACAAGCCGAGAGATACAGTCTTCGGAAAATTACGTCCGAATGAATCGGCAATCATAGAAGCACTCACGTTTCGCAACAAACAACGGACTGGCTATGTCACAGGGCTATCAGTTTACAACCGCATGGGTCTTACCACTCAAGTGCCCAACGTACTTACCATAGCAACCAAAAAGCCGCTTCCGCCTAAGGTGATGGAAAACTATAAAGTAAACTATGTGAAGCGCGGGTTTGACATTCGCGAACAAGACATATCATTATTGCAGATATTGGATGCCATGTGCGATATCAAGAGCATCCCAGATTCATATCCTGACGCTACGCTAAAAATTTTGATAAGCAGAATCAAAACACTTTCTGAGGAGGAGCGAAAGCGATTAGTGAAACTTTCATTGAATTACAACGCAAGCACCCGTGCTTTGGTGGGTGCTATGATGGAAAAGTACTTTCCACGTATTCCTGTAGATAAGCTGGCTGATTCACTCAACCGATTATCAAATTACAAAATCAAGATCAGCGGAATTACCTTGCCCAACAAATCCACTTGGAACATTAAATGATATTCCATCAATCACAAGAATTTAAAAATGCAGTAGAGGCAGCGGCAGGTTATTTTAAACTTCGCCCAGTTTTTATTGAAAAGGATTATTGGGTTACCTATGTTCTCAAAAATCTTTCGCTGTCATCGCATAGAAATGACGTGATATTCAAAGGAGGCACTTCGCTATCAAAAGCGTACAATTGCATTGAGCGTTTTTCAGAAGATATTGATTTGGCCATTGTAAAAACGGAGGGAATGTCTGGCAATCAAATCACCAATAAAATTAAAACAGTAGAGAAATCTGTATCGGCTGGCCTTCAATATTTCCAGCATCGTGATGAAGAAAAGAAAGGGAGAAATAGAAGAACATTCTACCAGTATCCCAAAACAATAGAGGCTACTGATTTCGTTCAGGTAAAGGATCATATTCAAATCGAGATAAACTCTTTCACTAACCCAGTGCCTTATGCAGAAGTAAGAATAGATTCTTATGTAGCACAGTTCCTGAGAAGCTCAGGGTTTGAAAGTGCAATCCCACAATTTCAGCTTGAACCATTCACTGTTAAAGTATTAACGATGGAGAGAACATTTTTTGAGAAGCTACTCTCTCTTATCCGATTGTCAAATGAAGGTACACATAAATTGAAAGAAAAAATCAGGCACTTTTACGACTTGCATAAATTGTTACACCAAAAAAGCTTAAAAGACACTATTCTTTCAAAACAAAACTTCGAGCTGATTGATTTAGTAAAAGAAGATGACGGATCAAACGAGATATTCAAAGGTAATTGGCTAAATCAACCGCTGGTAGCCTCACCACTGTTTGCAGAGCTGGAAACCATTTGGAAGGAAGTCGAACCAACATACAGCAATGACTTAGCACCATTGGTTTGGACAGAACTACCAGTTTCCGAGGAAATAATCAAATCGCTTAGGCTAATCAAAATCTATATTTCAGAATACGATCGAGCCAAAGCCTAATATTTTAAGACAACAGAAATAGTAGGATTGAACTAATCTTCAACAGTTGAGCATGGAGCATTCTTCTTTAAGGAAGCGATTCCATTCTCTATCGAAGAAGAACTCTCATACATCTCACTAATGCCAATTACTTGACTATTGGTAGCTTTAAGATTAAAATAGTCTTTTCCGCTGATTGATTTCTTCCGCTCAGAGGCAAAGTCTTTTTGTGAATTAGTTCTGACTGAGTTGTTGAAAAAAGTAGTTCGATTATTGGCCTGGTAAATTCAAACATTGTATCTTTATACCCTACGGATTGAAAGAAGTTGATTTGATTTGAATGAGTAGGAAATTCGGTGTACTCGTATTTGTATTTAATTTTTTATAGCTGATAAACAGCTAGTTAAAATGAAGGTACAGCACCCTGCAGCTCCACGAATTGAAAGCCTGAATCCATGAAAATGGGTTCGGGCTTTTTAACTTTAATGAAATCAATAAGCTATGTCTATTGAACAAGCCCAAATCCAAGTCGACCAATGGATCAAAACCCACGGAGTCCGTTACTTCAACGAACTCACCAACATGGCCATGCTCACCGAAGAAGTAGGAGAGGTGGCGCGAATCATTGCACGTAGGTATGGCGAACAATCAGAAAAAGAATCAGACAAAGGCAAAGACCTAGGCGATGAAATGGCTGATGTACTCTGGGTATTAATTTGTTTGGCCAACCAAACAGGAGTTGATTTAACAAAAGCCTTGGAAAAGAATTTAGAGAAAAAAACGTTGCGCGATAAAGACCGCCATCACAACAATCCCAAGTTGCACTAATCCGCCCAACCGATCACTAACTACCTCTCACCACTTACCTCTTACCTTTTACCACTAACCCCTCACCTCACTCCACCGTCAACACCCCATCCCTCAACCTCGGCAGCACATTATATTCATCCACCTTTAGGCAATAGTCAAAATCCTCGTGGATGTTCAATCGGTTTAATCTTTTCACGTGCGATGATTCACTCAGGAATTTTGCCATGTCATCTTTCGCTAAGTTATAGAGATGCCGTGCCGCCAGTGGCGCATCACAATCAGGGCCGAGATAGTCTTTTAGTTTTTCCACTACCGCACCCGCAAACAAAGTGTCTTCAAGGTTTACGCGGCCTTTCCATCCAGCACACACGATCAACACATTATTCTCGCCCATCAATAAATTTTTAACCACCGAAGAAAGATTCAAGAACGAACCGATCAATACTTTTTTCGCGTCTTTTGATTTTTCTATTGCCAGCGTACCGTTCGTGGTGGTGAACGCAATCTTCAATCCGCGCACTTCATCGTCCATATATTCAAAAGGCGAGTTGCCCTTATCAAAGCCATCTACTTTTTTTCCATCGCGCTCGCCAGAAGTGATGAAGCCGCGCGTCTTCATTTTCAGGCATTGCTCCAAGTTCGCGAAAGGCATAATGCTCTCCGCGCCATTGGCCAAGGCCGTTACCATGCACGAAGTAGCGCGCAAAATATCAACCACCACAACGGTTTTATCACGCACATCATAGAGGTGCATCAACTCAGGGCTCAGGCAAACGTCTATGGTTTTCATTGACTGATTCGACAGTTTATTAATTCGTTGATTCGTTAATTGGGTGATTCGTTAATTAAAGCTCGCTGACCAATTAATGAATCAACGAATTTTCAAATTAACTAATTAACGGAAGTTTGTTAACCGAAGCCTTTAATAGTTTCCCCCTCACATCAATAAGTATCTCAGACCCAACAGTAGAGTAAGGCGTAGTCACATACCCCAATCCAATCCCAATACCTAACATGGGCGATTGCGTTCCCGATGTCACTTTGCCAATCACATTTCCAGTGGCATCTTTTATTTGATAGTCGTGGCGCGGAATTCCCTTGTCGATCATTTTAAAGCCCACCAATTTTTTCGTCACGCCAGCCTCCTTTTGTTTTTTCAAGTTGGCCGAGTTAGTGAACTCTTTGGTAAACTTCGTGATCCAACCCAACCCACCTTCTAGCGGAGAAGTAGTATCGTCAATATCATTTCCATAGAGACAGAAACCCATCTCCAATCGCAGCGTATCACGTGCACCAAGCCCGATGGGTTTTATGTTTTCTTCTTTGCCCGCTTCGAAGATTGCGTTCCACACCTTTTCAGCGTGCGCCTTGTTCACATAAATCTCAAAACCACCTGCGCCCGTGTAGCCCGTGTTGCTCAAGACCACATCAGGTACTCCCGCAAATTCCCCAATGGCAAAGTGATAATACTTAATGGCAGATAAATCCGTCTTCGTTAACTTCTGCAACACACCCGCAGCCTTCGGCCCTTGCACAGCAAAGAGGCAAATATCATCCGAGATATTTTTCATCTCCGCATTTTTAGAATTGAATTTCGAAATCCAGTTCCAATCCTTCTCAATATTCGAGGCATTGACTACCAGCAGATAATCGTTGTCTTTTATTTTGTACACAATCAAGTCGTCCACAATGCCACCTGTTTCATTGGGCAAGCAAGAGTACTGTGCTTGGCCATCCATCAACTTGCTCGCATCGTTGCTCGTCACACGTTGAATCAGGTCGAGCGCGTTCGTCCCCTTGATCGTAAACTCGCCCATGTGGCTCACGTCAAACACACCCACCCCGTTGCGCACCGTCATGTGCTCTTCAATATCAGAAGAATACCTCACGGGCATGTTATACCCTGCGAAAGGCACCATCTTGCCACCTAACTTTTCATGCACATGATTGAGCGGAACAAATTTTATCTCCATAGTAAATGATTTGATCGTAAAAGTAAGAACAGTTTTTGAGAAACAGATTATTAATTTTTGGGTGCGGCATGTCCGCGCGAGGCGCAGCGGCCACCGGGCTATCCACTGCAAGTCCGCGCCCCGCGCAATCCAACCCTTAGCGTGCTTTCCGTTTCTATCCCTTGCCGATGCCAGCACGTAGTTTCTGCCTGATTACAAATCTCTTCATTTCAAAATAAGTTGAGCAAGCCTCCACCTGTTAGAGCGATACATAAACTTCAAGTTAAAGAAGAAATAGACGCAACTGGGTAAAGCTTATTCCTTATATTTAAGAATAAAAGCCAATAGAGTTGAGCTTTTACTGATGTTGAGCAATTAATTTTTTTCTATGAGAGTATTCTTACTAATCATCTGCTTAACAAGCTTGAATTTTCAAATTCTTGGACAGCAGACTGAAAACAAATCAGAATCAAAAATTGACAAGCGAGACCTTAAAGCATTTGTAAAAGTGTTGACTTCTGATTCCCTTGAAGGTAGAGGAACAGGGTCTATTGGACTGAAAAAGGCAGGAAAGTTTATTGCCGAGAGATATAGATATCTGGGGCTAAATACACTCGATCAAAATGATTACTTTGAAAAGTTTAAACTGAAACAAATTTATTGGGGACAAGTGTATATTAAAACATCTAATGAAATACTATATAATTTTGACAATTTGGTTTTTCAAGGAAGGTATTCAGAAAATATCGAAGTGGCGAAAGAGGTAATCTTTGGTGGCTCGGGGGCAAAGGAACAGTTAGATCAAATAAATGTAAAAGACCGACTTGTATTGATTTTTATTAATAATCTTAGAGCGTACTATGACATTTGTGTTAATCTTGAAAAAAGGAAGGCTTACGGAGTAATTCTTGCAAATCCTCAAAATGATAATCAGTTCGAATCGATAAAGAAAACATTCAAAGACTATTCTAGCCAAAAAAGACTTTCGTTTCCTCAAAATGATTCAATTAAGGAAATGCTTGCAAAATGGGACACAGTTAAAGTTGCAAATCCGTTTATCATACCGAACAATCAAGTGAGAAACATAATGGGGTATTCAATAAAAAAACTACAAGACGTTATTTCAAAAAATGACATCCAAACAATTCCAATTTCAAGAGTTAAAATAAAGTGCGAAATAATTAAAGAAGAAATTGAAACGTCTAATGTCATTGGAGTAGTTAAAGGGAGGACTGATAAGACAATTGTGATTTCAGCACATTATGATCATCTTGGAAAATCTGGAAATGATTATTTTCCGGGTGCTGACGATAACGCCTCCGGGACTGCAGCACTTTTGGAATTAGCAGAAGAGTTCTCAAACAAACAAGACTTGGATTACAATCTAATGTTTTTAGCGACCTCGGGGGAAGAAGCAGGTTTGTTAGGCTCATTCTTCCATGTAAATAATCCAGACTTTAATCCTAAAAATATTCTGTGCAACCTGAACTTGGACATGATTTCAAGACGTGATGATAAACACAATGACAATCAATATCTTTATTGCATCGGGACAGACCAATCAAATGAAATAAATAATCTTGTTAAGAAAGCTGACCTTCTTTTTGACAAATGTTCATTTGACTTTTCGTTAAATAATTCCAAAGACCCATCCGGAATACACTCTAGATCGGATCAATATAATTTTTACAAGAAAGGAATTCCTGCAATTCAATTCTTTTCAGGTTTACATGTGGACTATCATAAACCGACAGACACTTTAGAAAAGATAGATTTCAAAAATTTGCAAGATCGGGTTCGATTAATAAGTTTGGTGATTAGTTTACTAGAAAGTGAGGGGTTCAAAGATTAACAGCCAACAACATGTTTCTACAATGGTGTGATGAGGTGTACCCCCCCGTTGGTTCGCTTTTGCAACACGTACAGCTCCTCGACAATTTTTAACTCGGAATTACGGTAAATAAGTTTGCTACTTTGGTCGTTGAAAGATTAGAATTGGTTGGGAACGCGTTGCAAACGCGCTCCAGCCATCGGTGACCAAATCTTCAATAAGAACAAAATCACTCCACAGAAAAGAAATTCGGGTTCTCATCTACATATCTTCTAAATGCCCGTGGGCTCATCAGCTTCTTCAATTTCTCTAGCGACTGCTCTGATTCTTCATCGAAGCCGAGTATAGTTGCTTTAAAGTTGGCATTCAAAAGTCGTTTTGCTAAATTTGATCATGGGCAACATTAAATTGTTTGAAAGCAAACAGATACGTTCAATCTGCAACGAAGAGGATCAACAATGGTATTTTGTTGTGGAAGATGTAGTATCCGTATTAACGGATAGCAATGACCCGAAGCAATATGTGAAAAGAATACGTCAGCGTGACCCTGGGTTATCCAAAGGGTGGGTACAAATTGTACCTACCCTTTGGATAGAGACGGCAGGAGGAAGGCAAAAGATGAGTTGTGCCAACGCCAAAGGACTTTTAAGGATTATCCAATCCATACCGTCCCCGAAAGCAGAGCCCTTTAAGTTATGGTTAGCTCAAGTTGGCGCAGATAGACTTGAGGAAATAGAGAATCCAGAATTGGCAGCACAAAGAACAAGAGAACTCTATAAGCAAAAAGGTTATCCTGCAGATTGGATAGAAAAGAGGATGAGGAATATCGCTATTCGCGAGGAGCTAACTGGAGAATGGAAAAATAGAGGTGTAAAAGAGAAAATCGAATATGCTATCTTAACCGCAGAAATTTCCAAAGCCACTTTCGGCCTAACACCTGCTGAGTACAAGAAAGTGAAAGGACTAAAAAGCCAAAACCTACGAGATCACATGACTGATCTCGAATTGATCTTCTCTATGTTGGGTGAGGCTTCTACGACTGCCATAGTAAAAACCAAAGACCCGAAGGGATTCGTAGAAAATAAAATCGTAGCAAAGCAAGGTGGAAAGATAGCGGGTGACGCAAGAAAGGCATTGGAGATAAAAACAGGCGAAAAGGTAATTACATCAAAGAATTATTTGTCAGAGGCCAAAAAGAATAAGCAGGTAAAAGGAGAAAAGGGCAATTAGTACTATCGCTGGTGCGCGTTTGCAACGCGTACCGCTCCTCGGCAATTTGTAACTCGTAATTACTGTAAAGTAAGTTTACTACTGTTTGGTTGAAAGATTTGAATTGATTGGGAACGCGTTGCAAACGCGCTGCAGCTATGGGTTTTTATTAAATCATTAAAATGAAAAAAGCACTTAAAATATTTTTCCTTTTGTTTCTGGCGGCTTGCTCTCAAGAAAAAATTGATTCCGCTTCTCCGTTGGCGGGTAACTGGAAAATAGAATCAACTACTTGCGATGGTCAAGACCAACCTGAATGGTCAGGAACCACTTTCAACATCTTGACTATTTCAAAGGATAGCCTGCGGTTTGTAATGTCTAGTACCCCAAATGATACCGTCTGGAATAATTCTGGGAAACTGAAAATTATAGATCAAGACAGAATTACCAGAAATGATGGGGTTGACTTGACTTACTTTGTAAATGTGAAACAACTTCAAATTCATTTTTTTGTTTTTCTTAAGAGTAAGCAAGTTCCTTGTTCCCCTTCAACAGATCCGTGTATTCCATTGGGACGGGGAAGCTTTGTATTTACTTTGAGTAAGGACTAGCCCCGCTGGTGCGCGTTTGCAACGAGTACCGCTCCTCCGTAATTTGTAACTTGCAATTACTGTAAAATAAGTTTACTCCCGTGGTAGAAAGATTAGAATTGGTCTGGAGCGCGTTTGCAAACGCGCTCCAGCCATCGGTGACCAAATCTTCAATAAGAACAAAATCACTCCACAGAAAAGAAATCTGGGTTCTCCTCCACGTATCTCCTAAAGGCCCGCGCGCTCATCAACTTCTTCAACTTCTCTAGCGACAACTCTGATTCTTCATCAAAGCCGAGGATGGCCGCTTCTTTTACGTATGCTTTCAAAAGTTTGATGGAGTTGGGCTTGGCCAATAGTCCGTTTACCAAAATGGAATAAGGCTTGAGTCGGTCTGTGCTGTCTTTTAAAAAGAAACGAGTGGAGGCAAGTAGCGCTTCTTCAAATTGGAAGTTGGCCGTGGCGAGGTAATTGAACTTAGCTTTAGCTTCTTCCGTTTTGTTTTGTCGTTCGGCAAATAACGCTTCGAGATAGATTTTTTCGTTTGGATGTCCTTCTTGCAAACCACTTGTCAATTGTTTTTGTATGCCGTCCCAATTTTCTTTTTCTGCTGCTAGCAGCAAATTAAAATACAAAATATCTTCGGCTAAATTTTTATCTGTTAGCTTCATGCCTTTGAGCAGCGATAGATAATCAACGGCAATGAGTGATTCATCTTGCGCAAACCATTTTTTGCTTCGATCTAAAATCGCCCTTGCTTTTATATCTTCAGTTGAAATACTTTGCAAGACTTGACTGAACGCGCTACTATCATTGAGCGAAATTTTGTATTTGCAAAAAGCATATTTCTCTTGATCGCTTTGCGCAAGTATTTCTTTTGTTGTGCTGTTGGTAATTCGTAAATAAAGCGCTGCCTGCTTAGCAAGAACTGTATCTTTCAATTGCGCAAGCTCTTGCCAAAGCGGAATAGCCTTCGCCAAACTATCAGCCTCTGTCCATGCTAGTGCTTGGTGGAAAGCTGCCAACGGAATTGATTTTTCATTCGCCACTTTAAAATACCTAGCCGCTGTGGCGGGATTGCCTTGCTCCAATAACCAAACACCTAACAAATTAAAATATTTTCCGCGCCCAGAGGGGTAAGCCATCTCACGAACTAGCTCGCTCGCTTTCTTCACTCGCCCTTGTTCGTAATGAGCTTGCGCTGTTGAAATGAGTAATTCTTCTTTGAAATTCTCATTGACAGGTTTTCTAGCCAATGTTTCCACCGTAGATAAAAAGACGGTATCGATTTTTTTTCGCTGATTGATTAAATAATTATTGAGCAATGCTGCTTGCCTTACTGTAAATAATGTGTCACTAGGCAAATTATACTTTATGTCCATGGGCAACCGTTGTACATTCGCCAACGCCAACGCGTTGCTCTTCGCACCTTCTTGATCTGAACCTAGCCATGTTAATAATGAATCAGCAGGGAATTTCATTTTGAACTGCGCACTAGTTGCTAGTAGATTAGCGTCAGCGGCATCTTTTGTTAGCGAAGACTTTCGCGCTTGCTGAAATAGGAACAAAGCAGAATCGCGCGAACCCAATTTTGAAAATGCAAGTGCTTGTGCGTTTTGAAGCACTCCACTCTCCTTGAATTTCCTCAGCCCCTCACCCAGCACAGTCGCTGTTCCTAAGCTGTTTCCATTGCGTCCATAAGCCTCGCTCAAATTGATGAAGGCCATTTCAGAAGGACTGTCTTCACACGCATTAGCATATTCTATTCGCTCTTTGTTGGGGTCTAGTTGTGCAGTGTAAATAGTTGCGAGCGCATAGTGTGCATGCAAATTTTGGTCGCGATGGAAAATTGATTTTTTGAAGTAGGCTTCTGCGGTGGTGGCATCGGCTTGCATGTAATAAATATCTCCATACGCATTGTAGTAGGCAGCGTATGCTTGGTTAACATAAGAGCTCCAATTGGAAGCAAAGGACAGAAAGGCATAGGTGGCAATCAATCCGCCCACGCGGAATGTGAAGAAGGGCATGGTAGAAGGCTTGTACAAAATTTTATGCACGGGCAAATTGCCCATGAGCATGGGCGCAAAATTGGCGATCACGTACACAATGAAAATTAGTCCATAGCCCAAGTGACTATAAATAATGAGATCGTTGAATCCTTCCGTCATGGTACTGCTG
Organism: Cyclobacteriaceae bacterium; assembly: GCA_046155095.1. GTDB lineage: Bacteria > Bacteroidota > Bacteroidia > Cytophagales > Cyclobacteriaceae > ELB16-189. The sequence goes on along the minus strand of JBJXEB010000069.1, from coordinate 28,379 downwards.
CCTGTGGCAAAGAAGAAGCCGAGTGTAGCAAAGGCAACAACGAATAGAGCGAGGAAGAAATAAATAGCAAAGGAAGATGAAGCAACGGTATCGGCATACAACGGCTCTCTGTTGCGCACCCCCCATAAAGCAAGTACACTTGAGATAGTGAGCAGGAAAAATAGATTAACAGAAAAAATATTCCAACTCAACTGACCTTCTTTTATTAAGTAAGTAAGAAGCAGATTGAAGAAGTAAATAGCTGAAATAATAAAATAGTGCCACGCACTTTTGGACGGTTTAGGATTCTTGGTGACAATAAAAATAAACGAAGCTACGATTTCATGTGCTACCATGAAAATAAAAATGATCGTCAAGACCATTCCCGTAATCAAGCCATTAGCAGCCAAGTGTAGAAAGGGGTGAGCTACTTTGCTTGTGGTGAAGAAGAGAATGCCCAACGCAATTGTAAGTGAAGCAAAAACAACTAACCGCAGGTTGAAAGTGGTATGAGTGCGAAACGACTGAAAATAAAATGCAGCGGCACCATAGAGTAGTAAGGAAATGATAGTAGCAATTTTATTTGCCTGCCCAAAAAGTTCAAGACTTTCTAACCGCAGGCTCACCATTACCAATATAAAAAGCCCCATACCCATCAAAAACGAAAAACGTTTGAGCGTGGAGAGTAGCGTGATAGAGATGACCAATCCTGTAGCAAGGCAAGCAAGGAATAAGTAAAACACCCAAGGCAATGATTGAAATGAACTGCCCAAGAAAGTTTCATACAATAAAAATTGATCGGCTGGTACTTCGATGTTTGTTAGCCCGAGTGTGAAAGTGCGAAGCGTAACTTGAGAAATTTCTAATCGCTGGAACTGATCCCACGTAAACGCCAGCGAAGTATCTTGTGCATAGACATACCAGAAGAAGCTCAGTGCAAAAATCGCAGCAGCAGCTAATGGCCAAAATATTTTTTTATCGGCTTGCGGCCAATCTTTCCCGAAAAAAAGTGAGTTCATTGATTATTCTAAAACTTTGTGCACACGGAAATAGTCAGTGTCTTTTTTAGGTGCGTTTTTTAAAACTTGTGAATGAGCTAAGTCTGGTTTTGCTACATCATCGCGCAAAGCATTTATTTCATGACTCATGGTGGTTAGTGGTTCTACGCCATCCGTGTTGACTTCATTTAGCTTTTCAACAAACGCCACCATGTTGTTCATGTCTTGCATCATCTTGTCGGCATCTTTCTCATCAATCTCTAGCCGAGAGAGGTGAGCTATTTTATTGAGTGTTTCTTTGTCTATTTTCATTTAGTGTGTTGATGTGTAAGCCTGTTGACGTATTTGTTGGCATCTCTAAAAACTGTAGTAGTACTGTCAGACTGAGCTTGCCGAAGGTTTACATAGCACGAAGATCAGAGTTTTTAGAGATGCCCTTGTGTTTAAATTATTTTCTCATTTTCTCAATTGTCAATTCCCTATTTGTCAACTTTTGCCTTTCCCATTCCACTTCCTAAGCTCCTCGTCAATTACTGAATTAACTCTCTCCTTCAACATCGGTATGTCCGCCAATGTCAACCCAACCGTTTCAATAGGCTCATGAAAAATTACTCTTACCACTTTCCCTGCGTGGAGTATTAAATCAGGATCGGGCAAAATTATCCAATTATAAGGAATGGTGACGGGTACAATAGGTATTTGTTTTTCTATGGCTGCGCGAAAGGCACCATCTTTGAAAGGCGTGATATGAGGCGGGTTCTTCGTTACCATGCCGCCTTCGGGGTAAATCACCAAACTTTTCCCCTCGTCAATGGCTTTCATCGAAGCCAACATGGTGTTCGAACGGCTCTTTAAACTTTTTCTGTTGACAGTAATATGCAGCTTGCGGTACATAAATCCAAAGAGTGGGATTTTTTCCATGTCGTTCTTGCCCACGAAAATTGTGTTGATCGGGTTGAGCCCCATCGTTGGGATATCCAAATAGGAAAAGTGATTTGGACAGAAAATATATTTTTTATTAGGATCTAATTTCGAGCGGCACTCTACCTTGAAAGGAAGGAAACAGAAGATAAACATCAATCTCGCCCACCATCTATTGAAAACGCCAACAAGATGAAACTGCTTAGGAAAAGCAATTGGTATCAATAACAGAGGAAGAAAAATCAAAAACAGTACAGAAAAGACAGTGAAGCCGTAGGCAGTGTGGATGAATCTAAAAAACTTCATCGGCCAATTAAGGGAATTTTCTATAGATGTCTTTTCGATCGCCAAAAGCAGCAAGTGTTGCTACTCCATTTAAGTAGTAAAAGCCGATTCTGTAATTTCCTATTCTTATGCGATAGGCAGTTTTATGCCCTTTCAATTTTTTTACGTTAGGTACGGAAGCTAAATGAGTAGCTGATTCGATGGAAGTAATAACCGATTGCACAGAAAGAGCGAGTTTCTTGTTGTTTATTTTCGAGGTTTCTTTTTCAAAACCCTCAAGAAAAATTACGGTCACTTTTGGTTGATGATTTTGTTTAATCCTGCCATCACCTTATCTCTTGAAACGTACCCACCCTTTAAATTTCTCTCCATTTGTTTCAATAAGGCATCATCTATTACCTCGCCATCTTCAAGTAGCTCTACATCTACTACCTCTTCCATTTCATCAAACCTTTTTTTTAATTCAACCAATGACTTATTGTTTTTTAGGGTCACCAATAATTGGGTGATGGCTTTCTTTCTAGCCACCTGTTTTTTTCTCTTTTTATAGGCTACCAAGGGTTCTTGAACTAGTGAGTTTTTCTTGTTTTGTTTAAGGGGCTTCATCATTCAAAGATAGATATTTCTATTGTTTATTTATCACCCCAGGCTTCGGCACCAAAATAATTTCATTCTGCCTGCCATCAATATATCTAAAACCTGTTTCGTCAAAATAGCCATCTTCTTCCAATTGAATCTTAATTTCTTTTTTCCACTCGATCACATACACGGAAGCATTTAGTTCAATAGAATAAGCCGTGTTGAAGTGCATCGGATAATCGCCAGTGAAGGGCACACCACCTTGCATATCCCACATGCCAATGGTTGTTCCTGCAGCATGACCATGAAAGCCAATAGGATGTGTGTAGATCGAAGGAGTGATGCCTCCATCAATCGCCTGCTTGCGTGTGTCTGCTAAAATCTGATTGCCCGTTTTCCCTTCTTTGAAATTGCCAGTTAAAATATCCTGCAATTTATTTCCTCGCTTAAAAGCATTTCTCAAATATTCAGGCGCGTTGGTTTCTCCCGCTTTCAAAATATATGCGTGTTGCTGCGTGTCGGTGTTTAGTCTCAAGTAGGTGATGCCGAAATCAACGTGAAGCAAATCGCCAGGCAAAATAACGAGAGGCTGCGGCCGCTTGAGTGTGATCGTTTCGGGTTCGTTGCGTTGGATGGACACAGAAGGTTGAAACCATGTATCTAATTTTAATTTTTTAATTTCTTCGCGGTACCACCACACCACATCATCTGTGGTGGTCACCCCCGATTGAATTACCTGATCTGAAAAACCTTTGGAGATAATTTCATGTGCAATGCGACAAATCTGTTGGTAGATCACCATTTCTTTTTCCGTGCGCGTCTCTAACCAAGCCACGGCCAACTTCTCGGCAGAGACTACATGGCTGTACATTCTTTTGGGAATGGCATTCAACAACTGCTCGTGATCATTCGCAGTGAGTCCATCGGCATGGCCCCATGAAGGTGCTTTGTTAATTCCAATTTTTTTCGGATTTCTTTCTTCAATGATTTTTCCCAACTGCGCCCATTGATCGGGCTGATGATCGGGATCCCACGCGCGTCTAAAAACTTTCCCCACATCATAACGCGCCACAGCCAGGTAATCAAAACCCAAGTCGCTTCCCTTGTTGTCAACACCTTTGTCATGCACGACTAGCATGGTCGTCCTTCGTGCGGCAAACCAAGTAGCAGGCAGCAACGTGCGGATGACAGGATCTTCGTTGTATTCACGCGAGATGATCACCCACATATCGATTCCTTCCCTGCGCATCAGTGTGGGCAACACGTTGCGCAAACGATCTTCCAACAATTCATCAATCACTTGTGCCTGATCGCGCTGCGAGAGAATCACCGGGTATTGGGCAAAGGAGATTTTTACTGATAAGATTAAAGCAACTAAGACGAGGTGTTTCATGGGATAGTATTTATTTATAGAAGAAGTCAGAAGTTAGAATATAGAAGTCAGAATCTGTTTGTTCTACGTTTTGTCAATTGCCTATTTGCCTATTGTCAACTTTGCCTACTGCCTACTTTTTCACAGCCTAATCTTAATCTGGCACCGTTGCCCTTTTAAAACCACTCTTGCATTCTCTACTTGAATTTTAGATTTCGCATCGTTCATCTCCTCGCGCACTTTTTCTTTGATCTCTTTCATCCGCATCGCCTCAATGAAACGTTTTACTTCTTCATCGTTTTCTAAAATCAATTCGGGCACTTGCATCGGCTTGTCGTCATCGCCTTTGGCCACCATAGTAAAGAACGAAGAGTTCGTATGCTTCACCATTCCCGTTTTTATATTTTGTGCTTCCACACGAATGCCCACCACCAGCGAAGTATTGCCCACGTAATTTACTGAAGCCAGCATCGAAACCAATTCGCCCACCTCCACAGGTTGCAGAAACTCAACCTTATCCACAGACACCGTAACGCAATACGTGGCCGCGTGTTTGCTGGCGCAGGCGTAAGCCACCTTGTCCATGAGCGAGAGCAACGTGCCGCCATGTATTTTGCCCCCGAAGTTGGCATAAGATGGTATCATTAGTTCGGTTATGGTGGTTTGGGAGAGACGGACGGGTTTGGAAAAAGTCATGAAAAGAATTTAGAAGTCAGAATTTAGAATATATAATCTGTACTTTATCAATAAGGTAGTACACCACTTTTATTTTCCCCTCCAATGTCTCATTTTTTTCATAGCTTCTTCGCGCGTTACAAAATTTCCCTTGTCCATTTCGGCAACGGCTTCATCTATCTTTTGATTGTATTCTTCAAGGGTCTCCCCAAAGTATTACACTTTTCACATTTCAAATATAAAAAAATTACACCAACTTTTTGCTCAACCGCAAGTTCCTACTTTGATAAGAGAGAATATGTTTGACTTGGCGGAAACAACAAATCCAAAGCGTTAGGTTTTATTTTAAAGATTGGCCCTTTCTCAACAACACTTCCAGTCGGTTTTCTTTTTATCAAATGGTCAAGCGTAATGATTCCTTGTTCAACCAAAATATCAAATTGAGAAACGATTGGTTTCTTAGTGTGTTCCGCTTTCTTGTATTGGAAATATTCTTTCCCGTCAACAGAAATTGAATCGGCAGCAATCCAAAATGTTTCGTTATGCTTTTCAAGCAAACGATTATGCAGCGTATCCAAACTCCAAACGACAAAGTCGTTTGCGGTTGACTTATCTGAATTTTCAAGTAGTTGACTAATCTTTGAATCCATTCGCAACATCAAACCTTGTGAGTTCCTTACAAGTGTTGACACGGTGCAATACAATTTGAAATCAACTCCACGGTTGTAACCAAACGAATCTAAAATTTCAGCCGAACTTTTGAACTTGCTTAACTTCCAGTCAGGCACTTGAGCAAAAAGATTTTTCCTATTTCCTCTTTTTTCACGATACGATTTTAATTCGATGCCTTTATAGTCGGGTTTCTTTGACGAGTTAATATCAATTCCCAAAAGTGTTTCAAGTGTTCTACCAATTGCAGTATCGGCTTGCAACATTGCTGGCACTGGTTTGAGTGCGATCTTGTTCAACAGCTTCAATAGCTCTTGAGCTACTTCATTTGAAATTACATTTATCTCATTCACCAATTCTTGCAAAGGATTTGTTCGCTTCGCTTCCAACATTTTTTTTAAATCAAGTTGCGTAATGTTCAAGACGTACAACTGATTTTCAAATTCGATTATTCCAAGAATGTCATTTGCATCAGCGTAATTTCCTAAACCTTTAAACCAAATTCGTGGGTCTCCTTTCTTGGTTACAGGACGGTAAAGCGAGGTGACAGAAGAGATTAAGCCATCAGAAGAAATTAGTTGAGAGGGAATTTGAATTTTGTTTTCGGGTCCTTGTTTTTGCAAATCAAAGTCGTGAACCGATTTTGATTTCAAGTAAGTGCGAACTGAACCTGTTGCATCCATAATTGATTTCTGCAAACCGTTTTCTGTTGGCTCAATCAAGGTTAGTTCAACCGATTTTTCTGTTAGTAGTTTTATTCTGTTTATTTCAACAGTAGAAAGCTGCCTCATCAAAAAATTACTTTATGTTTTTTAAAATCTCCAAAGCCACGGCACGAGCCATAAGCGGTGGAACTGCATTGCCGACTAAAGTGTATTGAGGTACTTCAAATTTTCTTTTGTTGCCACCAGTTGAACGCTTCCCTTGAAACACAAACGAATCATCAAACGACTGCAACCGTGCCATTTCACGAACAGTTAAAGCACGAGGATTTGAATAATGAATGTAGTCATCTGCAATAGTCATTACAGTTGGACTTTGTGAATCTGCTTTCAAAACATTGTAATTTCTTTTTTCAGAATCAAGTCCAATTTTTTTTAATTCCTTTTTTGCACCATCGTAATCACCAGTATTGCGAATTACATCCAATCGTTTTACAACATCATCATTTTGTTTACTTGTTTTATGATTGTGCAGCGGTGCAACAATGTGCGACAAAGTATTTTCCAGTTCCTCAAAGTTGCGGACATAGAAAGGATTTTTTGCATTCACAAATCTTCCATTCAACCGACCTTTCTTTGACCATTCAGCATAAGTCAAACCTATCTTTTCATCGGGGTTTCCATCAATATTTCGCTTCTTTAAAAGTGATTGCATTTTTTCACTTGTGCCGTTATACTTCGCTTTTAAATCAACCTTTTCGTAACTATATTTTTCATCATCGTTGCCGACAAAATCCAAATCATACAATGCTTCAAACACAGTAACTTTATCTTTTGCTGACACGGTAGGCGGAACTTCTTTAATTAACTTTTGGTCTTTGCGACAACCAATAAACAAAACCCTTTCACGGTTTTGAGGCACACCATAATTTGATGCCAAGGCAACAAATGGTTGTTCAATATTGTAAAGCCGAATGTGAGATAAAATTTCTTCAAACTCATTTTCCCTCTTTGCCTTTTTGACAAACACATTTAACCCCTGCATACACTCATCAAACGAGTAAGCATAAATTTCAAGTGCAGAAATTATTTCCTTTATTTCAGCACTAAACTTTTCAGACGGCTTCAAATTCTTGAACGCTTCATTTATTCTTTCAACAATTGATTCCGCTTCTATTGCGGTTAAGAATGTATCAAAATCTTTTGTGAAAAAATCGTTATCTAAATTTGAAAATGATTTTTCGTGTATCACTTTCTTTCTAATGTATGCCAATTCATTACTTCGTTTCAACAAGTTAAAACCGTGACGAATTGTGCTGATGCTTATATCTGTTTTGCTTGTTTTGTAATCAACAATTTTCGGAGTGAGAATTCTAAATTTATTTTCTGCAATCTGAATGTAATTCTCTTTTAAGTTTTCAATTTGCTTTTCGGTTGCCGTTTCAAATTGCAAACGCAAACTGAAACACTCTAAAATAAATGGCTGTTCCTTTTCAATCTTTCTAAGTTGAGCAACAAACGCCAATAATTGATGAAACTCTTGTAAGTCAACGATAGATTTGATTTCCTGTAAAATCATTTCACGAATCCGACCTTCTTCTTTCGTGAGAATGCCTTTCACATTTTCCATTACAAAATATTTGGGTCTTAGCTTACGAATCACTTTCAAGTAGTGAGCAAACAAATCATCTTTCTTGTCAAATTTTTTTCGTTTGCCTGCTAAACTAAAACTCTGACAAGGCGGACCACCACAAACAACATCAACTTGTTTGCCTTTCAGTTTTTTCAATAGGTTATCTAAAAAATCCGGCTCTGTAATATCTTGACGCAAGAACTCTGCATCCAAACCCAACTGGTAATTGTAACGGGCAAGGTGGGTCAATTCACAGTTGTCGTTGATATCACTGCCTAGTAAGAAATCGTAAAAGTGTTTTCCTCGTTCGGCTTGCAAAAATCCTTCACTGAAACCGCCAGCACCTGCAAACAAATCAATGAAAGTAATTTTGTTCATCTTCTCATACGCAAAGCCATCTTCATAGACAATTTTTACATCAGTATTTACTTTGCGGCTATTAACAAGTGACAAGATTTTATCTTTTATTTTCTTGTCAGTGAATTGCGAATGTGCAGCAGTTTCAAAATGCTTTTCAACTTCTGATTTCAAAAAGTTTAAAAACTTGTTGATTGAGTTGTGACGGTATTCGGTTGCTTTGACAACTTGGTTTTTACTATCCCAATCTTTCTTTTTTATCTTCTCACCAGTAGCAACTTTCACTTGCACCTCCTTTTTCCTTAGAACAAGGTGAATAGGAAAGTTCTTGCTCTTATCAGCTTTATCAAGGTAAAATTTCACATTTATCATTTGGCGGACATTTTTACGGACACGGACAAAACTACGGACAAATTTGAAATCATCAAAACTTTCTAAAAAAAATTATCTACCCAAAAATGAATTCCAAAATCCCCCCTCATAAAAAACCCAAACGCACCTGCAAACTTTGACTGACATCGCTTGATTTTTTTACTTCTTTAGTCCCTTCTTCGTTAGCCCAGAAAGATCAGGCTATTCTCCTTCCCTCCATCCTCTAAATTTTTAGATACATAAAAATCACATTTCATCTATAAAAATTCACCCCAACTTTTTGCTCAACCAATTAAACCGCCATACCATAGCGCTAGCTGTTAGTGTAAGGCCAATGAGCAGGCCGTACCAAATGCCCTCTGCACCATAACCAAACTTAAAAGCAAGTGTGTAACCTATTGGCAATGCAATTACCCAGTACGCCACAAAAATCAGCAGCGAAGGTATTTTTACATCTTGCAATCCGCGTAAAGCACCTGCACACACCACTTGTGTGCCATCCGAAAGTTGAAAGAATGCCGCGATGATCATAAGCGGCATCACGGTCTTTAGCACCAAACTATCATCAATATAAAGGGAGGGCAAAAAATGTTTCCCCACCACAAACAGAATCGCCCACAGCAACATGATGAAAAGTCCTAGTCCAATTAAAGTAAAGCCTGCCCTGCGAATGTTTTCTCTATCTCGTTGACCATAAAATATCCCTACACGAATAGTAGCCGCGGCACCTAAGCCAGAAGTGGTCATGTAACTGATGGTGGCGAGGTTGATTGCGATCTGATGAGCAGCCAATGGTGCTGTGCCAATCCATCCCATCATAATGGCAGAAAAACCAAACGCAGCCGCTTCAAAAATAAATTGCGCACCAGTTGGCAAGCCAATGTGCAGCATCTTGTTGAACAATGCCTTTGAATAATTCTTAAAACTAAAACCCGCGCGGTAGTTGGCAAACCGCTTGGCGCGATAGACATATAGTGCCATCCATACGGCCATGGCCACGCGTGAAATAAAAGTAGCCCAGCCGGCACCGTTCATACCCATCTCAGGGAAAATGCCAATGCCATAAATCAGCACGTAGTTTAAATAGATGTTGAGAAAGTTGCAGGCAATCATTACTACCATAGCCATACGCGTGTGCTGCATACCTTCAGCAAACTGGCGAAAAGTTTGGAACACCATGGTAGGGATGATCGAGTAAGTGATGATGAGCAAATACGGAATGGCCAACTCCACCACTTCGGTAGGCTGCCCAATGCGGTGCAAAACTTGCTGACCAAAAACCACCAGCATCGTGAGTAGCAAACCTGTAGTAAGATTGATGACCAAGCCATGACGCATTGTATCGATCACTCGTTGTGAATCATTGGCACCATCGGCTTCGGCCACCAGTGGTGTGATGGCATAGCTTACGCCAATCCCAAAAAACAACAGCACACCAAAAAAACTATTTGCCAACGATGCCGCAGCGAGAGGCGTGGCCCCCGTCCACCCAATCATCACACTATCGGCCACGCCCGTCATTACTTGGCCGAGCATGCTGATCATAACGGGAAAGGCCAACAGAAAGCCTGAACGAAAATGTGTTTGGTAAGAATGAACCGTAGGTGTTAACTTTGCTTGCATAAAAGCGGTGAAAATAGTGAATAAATGGGAATGGTGATTGGTAAGAGGTAATTGGTGAGAGGTGATTGGTATTCAGTTAACAGTAATCGGTAATCAGTAATCAGTAATCGGTAAAGTTCTATGCTCTACATTTCTAACTTCTAACCTCCAACTTCTAATTTCTAACTTCTTTTTAAACAAATTGATAATTAGTAAACCAAATCCTAACCCCTAACCCCTAAGTCCCAAGTCCTAACCCCCAACGTATGCGCCAACTCGCCAGCATTCAAAAAATAAAATCACTAGAACCAATTGAAGGAGCCGATGCCATTGAGAAGGCAACAGTTCTCGGTTGGCAATTGGTGGTGAAGAAGGGTGAATTTAAAGTAGGCGATCTTTGCATCTACTGTGAGATCGACAGCCTCTTGCCTGAAAAGCCAGAGTTTGAGTTTTTGCGACCACGCAAAATGAGGATAAGAACGGTTCGCCTTCGCGGACAAATTTCGCAAGGGATTTGTTTCCCACTTTCGTTTTTGCCTGCCGACTTTGCCATTGTAGAAGATGCTGATTGCACCGATGCACTTGGAATTATAAAGTACGAGCCGCCCGTGCCCGCGCACTTGAGCGGTATTGCAAAAGGTAAATTTCCATCGTTCATTCCCAAAACAGACGAAACACGTGTGCAAGTGATGCAACGTTTGTTGGATAAATACAAAGGCGAGACTTGCTACTTGACTGAAAAGTTGGATGGCAGTTCCGCCACTTTTTATTTTTATCAAAATGAATTTGGTGTGTGCAGCCGCAATTTAGATTTGTTGGAAGATGGCGAGAACACTTTTTGGAAAGTAGCACGTGCGTTGGATATCGAAACAAAACTTCGATCACTGAATGGAAATTTTGCCTTGCAAGGAGAATTGGTGGGCGAGCACATTCAAGACAACAAGCTAAAACTGCGCGGCCACACGGTTTACTTCTTCAATGTGTTTGACATTGATCGTTTTGAATATTTTCCTTATGCTCGGTTTATAAAAACGATTGCTGATCTCAATCTGCAAACAGTTCCCATCCTGTCAACAGATTATGCATTGTCGAATGATATTGACTCAATCATTCAAATGGCTACGCGCAAATCGGCAGTCAACCCTGAAGTGTGGGCAGAAGGGATTGTGATCAGACCGTTGATGGAAAAAATAGATTTGATTTTGTCAACAGAGAATTTTAATAACGGTCGGGTTACGTTGAAGGCGATTAATCCAGAGTTTTTGTTGAAATACGGGGAATGAGGGGTAGGCAGTAGGCAATTGCAATAGGCAAAAATTTGAGTAATAAAATGAAAGCCTCTTATGAAACGTACACATTGCCTATTGCCCTTGCCTATCGCCTACTATTTTCTCCGCCATCAAAATCCCCATCACACTCAAGCTATCCGTAATCTTCCCCTTCATCACCATGTCGAGCGCTTCTGCGAAGGGTAGTTTCCAAACTTTCAAATCCGCTTCGGTTTCTTCCAGTTCGGCTTTGCCGTGCGTGAGTTCTTCTGCTAAAAATATAAAACCTTCTTCATCAGAAACTGAGTTCGACAAATGAGTGCGAATGATTTGTGTCCATTTATTAGCGGTCAATCCAGTTTCTTCTTTCAACTCGCGCTTGGCAGACTCTAGTGGATCAGTACCAATCGGTCCACCACCTTCTGGGATTTCCCAACTCCATTCATTTAATGTGTAACGATGTTGCCCTACAAGCCACGTGTTTTTATTTTCATCTAACGCAACAATGCCAATCGCTTTATTTTTAAAATGCACTTTACCATAAATGCCCTTGCCGCCCGCTGGGTTGATCACTTGATGATGTTCGAGTTTGATCCACGGGTTTTCATAAATATCTTCGGTAGAGATTGTCTTCCAAGGGTTTTGCATAGATGGTCAAGTTTGAGATTCAAAGTTCAAGATTTATTGCCACTAAGACACTAAGGCACGAAGAGTTATTTTTAAATCAACGCAACTTTGCGCCTCTGCGCCTTTGCGTGAGATGAATTTGACTTGTAGCTTGCAGCCAACTATGCTCAAATCCTCTTTTACAAAAACCAAAATCGAAGCAGGTTGCGATGAAGTAGGTCGCGGTTGTTTAGCAGGCCCAGTGGTGGCCGCTGCGGTAATACTCCCAAAGAAATACAAACACAAACTGCTGACCGACTCCAAACAATTGAAAAGAGTTGACCGCGAGCAATTGCAAGAAGAGATCAAGCGCGATGCACTTGCTTGGGCAATTGCCGAAGTGAGCCACGAAGAAATTGACGAAATCAATATTTTAAAAGCTTCTTTCAAAGCCATGCACTTGGCATTAGATAAACTGAAGGTAGAGCCAGAACTTTTATTGATTGATGGAAACCGTTTCAATGCCTATCGAAAAATTCGACATGAATGTATTATAAAAGGCGATGGCAAATACCTCTCCATCGCGGCAGCTTCCATTTTGGCTAAAACCTATCGCGATGAACTGATGGAAAAACTTTCTTTGCAATATCCCGGTTACGGATGGGCAACCAACGTAGGTTACCCAACGCTTAAGCATCGAGATGGAATTCGGTTGTTGGGGATTACACCCTACCACCGAAAATCATTCCAGCTATTACCTTCACAATTAGAATTATTTTAGTAACCCATAAACTTCTAACTTTTAACTTTTAACTTTCAAACTTTCTAAAATGTGCCTCATCTTTCTCTCCATCAACAACCACCCCACCTATAAACTAATCATAGCGGCCAACCGTGATGAATTTTATAAACGCCAAACAGCCCCTGCCGATTTCTGGAAAGATCAACCGCAAATTTTAGGCGGGCGCGATTTAGAAGCGCACGGCACGTGGATGGCCATGACCAAATCAGGCAAGATCAGCATGGTCACCAACTATCGCGATCCTAAAAATATCGACCCCAAAGCTCCCTCACGCGGGCAGTTGGTTACCGATTATTTACTTGGTGAAAAAAATCCAGAGAATTATTTAAAGGAGATTGAGCAATCAAACAAAAAATACAACGGCTTCAACCTCATTACGGGCAATGCAGATCAACTTTTTTATTTTTCAAATTACAAACCAGGAGTAGAAAAAATCCAATCAGGCTTTTACGGCCTGAGCAACCATTTGCTCGACACACCTTGGCCGAAGGTGCAACGAGGGAAAGAAAAACTGAAATCCATTCTTGCGCAATCAACCATTCAACCAACTGAACTGTTTCAATTTTTATATGACGATCAACGTGCGCCTGATGACCAGCTCCCCGAGACAGGCATCGGCCTAGAGCGCGAGCGGGCCTTGTCTTCTATGTTTATTAAAACCACTGGGTATGGCACACGCTGCTCTACAGTTATTTTAATTGATCAACAAAACAATGTTGAGTTTACCGAGCGCGTTTATGATTTGGATACTTTTCAATTTGCAGAAAGAGACTTTCAATTTAAGATAGAAAAAACTATGGATTGACAGGATCGACCCAAATGATCTCCAATCCATTTATTTTCTTAAAATCTTGGTCAGCGGTTACAAGAGGAATTTGCAGGGTGATGGCCGAGGAAGCAATCAAGGCATCAGGTAATTTTATTTTATTCCGATGTTTGATTTCAATCACCAAATTTTTTATTTCAGTAGTGAGGTCAATGATGGTGCAGTCATCTAGTGAGAGTCGCAGACTTTTTTTATCTGATTCTGATATCTTGTACCAGCCCAATAGTTCGATCTCGGTAACAAAAGAGGTGGCAATAGAGAAATTTAAAAAAGGTTCTACTGAAGGATTTCCTTCGTGCACATAAAGTAGAATATTCGTATCGGCTAAAAAATCAATCCCATTCATTTCGCGCGTTCTTCTGGTAAGTCAATCCATCTATTCCGCGCTTCAGTTTGCCAAAATGTTTAGCGATTGTTTTTTTTGGCGTGCCTTTTTCCCTTTTTATCTTGCTCAGTGCCTTTTCTACTTTCATCCTCGTTATCGGCTTTTTAATTTCTATTATCATTTTAGCGTGAGTTTAGACTAATCCAAAGTTATTTAAAAAATCCTCAAATTGGTACCAGCTCAAAGCCCAACCGTAACATTTCCAACTCCCAACCGTCTGAAAGCTATATTTGATAAACAAATCCATCTTTTTTTCATTAAAATCATGTTGTTTTGTAACCAAATAACGTTTAGCCAGTTCAAAGGATAGTAAACTTTTTCACCACACCCAGCATCTACACTCAAACCAAAGCGCATGAGCAAAATCATTGAAACCCGCGAAATCTCCAAAGTTTATAAAATGGGCAACAACATCGTCAACGCCCTCCAATCCATTTCTATTTCCATCGACAAAGGCGAGTACGTTGCCTTCATGGGCCCCTCGGGCTCGGGCAAATCAACGCTCATGAATATTGTCGGCTGCCTCGATTCACCCACCAGCGGCACCTACTCGCTCAACAGCCACGAGGTAAGCGAGATGACCGAGAATGACCTTGCCATGATCCGCAACAAAGAGATCGGTTTCGTATTTCAAACATTTAATTTATTGCCTCGCGCCTCTGCGCTAGAGAACGTAGCACTCCCGTTGATCTACGCAGGCTACAACAAAAGCGACCGTGATGAAAAAGCCATGATGGCACTCGAGAGCGTAAACCTCGGAGATCGTTATCACCACAAACCCAACGAACTTTCAGGCGGACAACGCCAACGGGTGGCCATCGCGCGCGCGTTGGTCAACGATCCCTCCATCATTTTGGCCGATGAGCCCACGGGTAACTTGGATACCAAAACATCTTATGACATCATGAACCTCTTCCAAGACCTGCACGACAAAGGCAACACGATTATATTGGTCACCCACGAAGACGACATCGCCCACTACGCCCACCGCATCATCCGCCTGCGCGATGGATTGACCGAGTCGGATCGCAAAAACGAAAACGTGACCCGAAATCCCGCTATGGCCGAGGTGGCTCATTAAAATTTTAGATTTAGGATTTGAGATTTTCGATTTAGGATTTAAGATTTTTTATTTAATATTTTTTATTTGGCTTGCCCTCCATAGCTTCAGAGGAGGAGGGCGGCCTGCCACGCGAGGCGCAGTGGCATCGGACTATCCGCTACAAGTCCGGCCGCGCACAAACCAATCACACTTCGTGCTTTTCGCTACTATCCCTGGCCGATACCCGCACGAAGGTTATCAATCTTTAGTAGTGATGTTCACTTTCATTTTCCGTAATTTTGGAATAAGAATTTCTCTGTGTTCCAACTTCTAAATTCTAATTTCTAATTTCTAACTTCTGACTTCTAATTTCTAACTTCTAACTTCTGACTTCTTCTTCATGAAAATCTACACTAAAACTGGCGACCAAGGCACAACTTCTCTATTCGGGGGCAAGCGCGTATCAAAAGCAGACCTCCGCATTGATACCTATGGCACGGTAGACGAATTGAATTCACACATTGGCCTCGTGCGCGATCAAGCGATAAACCAAAAACGAAAAAACATTTTAGTAGAGATACAAGACAGATTGTTTACCATCGGTTCCATCCTCGCCACTGAGCCAGATAATACGAAAGTAAAAATCCCGCACATCCAAGAAGAAGATGTAACACTGCTAGAGCAAGAAATGGACAAAATGGATACCGAACTTCCACCCATGAAATTTTTTGTGTTACCCGGTGGTCATCCATCCATCTCCTTTGGCCATGTGGCCCGCACCGTATGCCGCAGAGCCGAGCGATTGACCATTGCCTTGAACGCGCAAGAAGCAATCGATCCATTGGTGATCAAATATCTCAATCGCCTTTCTGATTATCTATTTGTTCTCTGCCGCACGATGACGCATGAATTGAAAGTAGAAGAAACACCTTGGAAACCGAGGATGTAGTTTTAGGACTTGGGACTTAGGGCTTAGGACTTGGGTTGTGTCCTAGGTGTCGCCAATGCCCCACGAACGAAGATAAAGACAAATGAAACAAAGGAATATTTTTCCTAATTTTATATCAACCGAAATTTTGGATGAAAATAGTATCAAATGCTTTACATTGAAATTCGTGAACGCTACATCGACTAAATTATTTTTTTTGTTTTTTCTAACAACTTCTGTTTGCTCAGCCCAAAAGCAACTGGTCTTTTTACAACACGATAATGTCATTGCCCGATTTACCGAGGGCGATCGCTTTAAATTCAAATTGAAGAACCATCAAAAGAAAGAAGGCTTTATCTATGAGTTGAATGACTTTTCTTTGATTACATCAGGATTGGATACCATTCCGTTTTTGTCTATTGATAAAATCCGTATGCAGAAACAAGGAGGTGTAAACTTATCGCAGGGTGTGGGCGGACTGTTGTTTCTTGGCGGCTTGCTTTACATTGCTATTGACCAAGTTAATTCAGTGGTTGGGTCTACCAAAAGTGGGTTTGATGAAACAGATCAAACTGCATTGGCATTAGCAGGAGTAGGTGCTGCCATATTATTTATAAAACCAAAGTATAAACGAGTAGGTCGTGGTGTGGCTATCCGCACTATTGATTATCGGTCTCTATATTACAAATCGAATCCTTAATAAAATCTATTTAAGCACAAGTTTAAAAAAAGTTGCTGGTCGTGCGACCCCGCAACAACTATTAGAGACTCTGCGCCCATGTTGATGTTCTTCACCAATATGCACGCTGAACGTTCTACTATTACCTATCTATTATTTCTGTTTAATCTTTTTAGCTTCTTCTCTTCTCTGATAACACCACTTATCACGTTTGTTGGTGAAGAACATCAACAAAGGGAAGTATGTGGCAATCCTAAAACAATTCTGTAATTTCAGCCGATGAAAACGGCATCCATCCAAGAGATCAAAAGTGAATTACAAAACCTCGAATCAGAAAACTTGCTGGGGTTGTGCATGCGCCTGGCGAAATACAAAAAGGAGAATAAGGAACTATTAACCTACCTGCTGTTTGAATCGAACAATGAGCAGGCGTATGTTGAAACGGTGAAGGAAGCCATCGATGAACTCTTTACCACCTTGCCACCACAAAATCTTTACTTGATCAAAAAATCACTGCGTAAAATTCTACGGTTTGTAAATAAGCAATTGAAATACTCTGGGGTGAAGCAGACAGAAGTAGAGCTGCGTATTTATTTTTGCGCTAAGGTAAAGGAAGCACGCATACCGTTTGCCACCAACACGGTACTTTTCAATATCTATCAGCAGCAACTCAACAAGATCCATGCAGCGTTGGCAAAACTGCCAGAAGACCTTCAATCCGATTATCAGCAGGGGTTGGAGGAGATCTTGTAGTTTCATAGCTGGAGCGCGTTTGCAAACGCGCTCTAGCGGGGGTCTCCGTAGCGGAAGGCCCTTGGGAGAAAGAAAAAATTACTATGACAGCATACGTTCTGAAGACAAACAATTTATCGTCTTATTTGCTTTATTTTAAGTTCTTCGGGATTTCTAAGTTGTTCAATTAACGAATCTAATTCGGTAGGAATATTTTCCATTTCGTTAATAATGTCTGTGTTTGAAAATGAAATTTTAAAATTCTCTTCCGTCCAACGTCTAAATGCGGTTAGTAGCTCCCTACCATCAACCATTTCAAGTTCATTTTCAGGAACTTTCCATTTTTCTTCAAACTCTGCTATGGCAGATGTTGTTTTTTGCCCTAAGTCAAACGTTCTTAAAGAGATTAATTTAGACAACTCTCCACTGAATTCGCGAACCGATTCGTTAAGTGGTTTTGCGCCCAATGATTTTATTATTTGGCGAATGTTTTCTGTATTTATCAATGAATCGCCAATGAAAATTTCAGATAAGTAGTTATTAAGTAAATCCTCTTTTTGCAATTCTGCCAATTCTAAAAACTTATTGAAAATATTTATTGCTTTCCATTTTTGCTTTACATCGTCATTTTCAATTCTCGCATCAACATATTTTGCAATTGCTTTTCCATCCAATAAATAGTTTTCAATCTGTCGTTTGCTTAGGTAATGTAAGCGCTTTGGATTCTTGCTGAAAAATTTGCGCTTAATGTCTTCGACTTGTTCTGGGGCAGTTTCATCCCTATCTAAAATCATTAGTAATGGTGAATCAATAAACTCCTTATTCATTTTGTCAATAAGGTCTGCCAGCTTGTACCGATTTCCTTTCCCCCCCATTGAGATAAAACCAATTGTAAATGTATTTATGTCGTGGCTCAATCCTTTCTTAGACGCAAAAGCAAGAATCAGATCCTTGTCACTTGGGCCTTCTGTAAAAACAAAAACTTTTGGCTTAAGTGTATAGGTCAGTGAATCGACATTGTAACCCAACGAATTTACGGTATCTAATAATTTGTTACGATCTTCAACAGGTGTGGCAATTACACCTTTTTGTTCTGCTTCATATTTCAAGGAAAATAGTTTATCTAAACCCACTTCATTCATCAGCACCACGCTATGTGTTGTAATAATGAATTGGGTATCTGTAGAAAGTTGTTTGATGTATTTAACAAACTCTTTTATCAGTGAAGGGTGCATGTGGACTTCGGGTTCATCCATAAGTACAATACTCGGTTTCAAAAGCAGAATATTGGATAGCATCAACACTAAAGTTTGCATTCCTTGTCCAACATTTTTTATGTCATAGTCAACTAATTGGCTGTCGCCATTTTTCTTTAGCTTTTCAGAAAGCACTAACTCAAATTGCCCTAATTCTTCATTGTTGCGCACGTCAATGTCTTGGAGCTCTGTAAAAATTTCAAGTAGCCGTTTTTTAAATTCTTCAAACTGCTTTGGTTCTTCTTTCTTTAAAGAATATAGAAGCCCACGGATGTTGACTTTATTGCCATTGCCTCTCTGGTTCTTTATTTGACTAAGCGGAATGAACATTTCTTGCTCTTGAATCTCACCCTTAGAATCAAGGTAAAGAGGTGTGTGATAAACATTATAGGTATCTGAATGTGCAAATTGATTCAAAGCGTTTTGAATCACACTTCGCGGGTTGCCTCCAGAATTCGATCGATCATAAGCGGTTTCGGGTAACTCGGCAGTTATAAAGTAATTCGATTGTTTTCTTTTGATGTATGGAATAGTGTGTTTAAGAGTTATTGGACTGTCAACTATTTTTTTTGCGATTTCATCGATGTTAATTGAGTTTAGTGGTATGTGCGGTAAACTTCCCAACGATAAGCGCAAGTATGACTGCCATTGTTCCTGTGTCAATGTGATGGTTGCATCGATAACTAAATTCCCATCTTCAATTAAGTAGTTTAGATCCTTTACTGGATTGACTTCTTCTGTTCTAAACAGTTTTTGAATAGATTTGAGAATACTGGTTTTGCCAGCATTGTTTGCTCCGACCAAAACTGTAATGTCCTCTTTAAAAGAAATGGTAGGCTCTGGAATATTACTTAGTTTTTTGAAGTTAGTAAGCTTTATGTCAATCAGTTTCATTCTTTATATTTCTGAAACGCAAAGTAACGAATTTTCATAGTAACTACGTACTGGCATCGGCAAGGGATGGCAACGAAAATCCTTTTTGCCCTCTATGCCATATCAGCATAGGCAAAAAGATTGCAGTGAACAGCCCAGTGGCCGCTGCGCCTCGCGCGGACATGCCGCCAAATTTTAATAAACCTCAAAGGTTTCTTACTTTTGCCCCATAATTATTTTTACTCGATGACCACCGAACAGCTAAAGGACTTGAAAACCCGTGTTGCCGCCCTCAGGCGGTATCTTTGACTACGACCGTAAGATTGTAGAAATCCAGGACGAAGAACGTATTACCCACCAAGCTGATTTTTGGAACAAGCCCAAGGATGCAGAAGTGATCTTGAAAAACATTCGCGCCAAAAAAATATGGACGGATGAGTACAGCCGTGTGAGCAAACTGGTGGACGACCTGGATGTGCTGAATGAATTTCACGAGGCGGGCGATGTGAGTGAGGAGGAGTTGGATGTGGAATTTCCCAAGGTGGCGAAGGCGGTGGAGGATTTGGAATTTAAAAAAATGTTGAGCCATGAAGAGGATCAACTGAGTGCGGTGATGGAGATCAACCCAGGTGCGGGCGGCACGGAGAGCAACGACTGGGCGGACATGATCAACCGCATGTACATTATGTGGGGCGAGAAGAGTGGCTACAAAGTTTCGCAGATCGATTATCAATCGGGCGAGGTGGCGGGCATAAAGTCTGCTACGCTAGAGATTGAAGGGCCATTCGCTTACGGAAAATTGAAATCTGAAATTGGTGTGCATCGCTTGGTGCGCATTTCTCCTTTTGATAGCAATCAGCGCAGGCATACTTCATTTGCCTCGGTGTTTGTTTACCCTAAAGTCGACAACACGATTGAGATAGAAGTGAACCCTGCTGATATAGAGATCCAAACTTCGCGCTCGGGTGGGGCAGGAGGGCAGAACGTAAACAAAGTGGAAACGAAGGTGCAACTCACGCACAAGCCTTCGGGCATTGTGATTGTGTGCCAAGTGGAGCGCAGCCAACACGCCAACCGCGAGCGCGCGATGCAAATGTTGAAATCAAAACTCTATCAGCGTGAAATAGAAAAACGCAACGCTGTGCGAGATAAGGTGGAAGCAGGAAAAATGAAAATTGATTTTGGTTCGCAGATACGCAACTATGTGTTGCATCCATATAAATTAGTGAAGGACGCTCGCACAGGCGTGGAGAGCCACGATGCGCAAAGTGTGTTGGATGGCGACTTGGACGATTTTATTAAAGCATATCTACTAGAAGGCCAAGAGGCGGCAGTAAACAAAGATGAGTAATACGAAACCTGCCAAAACGTACACTTCTCAGTTCTGGCTTTTGTGCGTTAGCTCTGTTCTATTTTTCTCTAGCTTCAGCATGATCATCCCTGAGCTTCCCGAATTTCTAACAAATCTGGGTGGGGCGGACTACAAAGGTTTTATCATTTCGCTGTTTACGCTCACGGCTATGCTGTCGCGTCCTTTCAGCGGTAAGTTGACAGACCTGCTTGGGAGAAAGCCAGTAATGATAGTAGGAAGCTTGGTGTGTTTTGTTTGTAGTTTCCTTTATCCAATACTCACCACAGTGGCCGGTTTTTTTTTATTGCGCTTGATACATGGTTTTTCAACAGGGTTCACACCAACCGGTGTTGCTGCTTACATTACTGATACAATCCCTGCTAACAAACGTGGCGAGGCTATGGGCTGGATAGGAACGGCAGGAGCTGTAGGCATGGCTGGTGGGCCAGCACTTGGGGGTGCGGTGGCCAATAATTTTGGGCTAGAGGCCATGTTTTACATTTCTTCTTTTTTTGCTCTTGGTGCAGTTGCAATTATGATTAGGATGGCAGAGACTCTTCCCCAGAGAAAAAAAGTAGGATGGAATGTTTTAAAAGTAGTGAGGAATGATGTGTTTGAGCCGAGCGTGGTTGCTCCTTCTCTGGTTATGCTGTTGACCGCGTATGCGTACGGAGCAGTGTTCACTTTACTTCCAGACTTTGGTGCATTTGTTGGAATAAAAAATAAAGGCCTGCTCTTTACGTTTCTTACAGTTTCGTCATTGCTGATTCGGTTGTTGGCTGGCAAAGCGTCAGATCGATATGGACGCGTAGCTGTATTGCGTTTTTCAGTGCCATTGATGATTGTGGCCATGCTTACGCTTGGATTTGCAACAAACATCGGTATGCTGATCGCAGGCTCTATATTGTATGGGCTTGCGCAAGGCTCCACGTCACCAACACTTTTGGCATGGGCTACTGATTTGTGTGATGAGCAACATCGTGGTAGGGGTATCGCTTCATTCTACATTTTTATGGAATTTGGAATTGGGCTTGGCGCGCTCGCCTCTTCATTTATTTACGCGAATGATTCAACTAGATTTTTTTGGGCTTTTGTTGTCTGTGCGGCTTTGTGTGGCGGGGCTTTTTTGTATTTGATTTCTCAATCGAAAAAAGTGTATGAGAGATAAAAAGCATTTTTCAGTTTACGTTTTTGCGCTGGGATCTGTCTTAGAAATATTCTCATCGATTTTCAACAGACCTGAATGGCATTTTTTTGGAAAGCCACTTATAATGATCGGCCTCATCGCTCATTATTATTTTCAGTCAACGAATCGTTCGTCTTTCTTTATTTTAGCACTTGTATTTTGTTGGATGGGCGATGTGTTGCTTTTATTTGAGGGTGAATTGTTTTTTATGTTGGGCTTAGCAGCCTTTCTGATTGGTCACGTATTATACATTTTATGTTATCGTCAATTTCGATTTGCGGACAAAACAAAAGGACTGTTAGGGCCACAAAAGGTTCGGTTTTCGTTTCCAATCATATTGGCAGGCACAGGGCTAGTTGTGATTCTTTATCCCTCTTTAGGCGATTTAAAAATACCAGTATTGATTTATGCGCTGGTGCTTACGCTGATGGTGTTGAATGCTCTCTTTCGCTATGGTCGCACCAATACAAAAAGTTTTCTATTTGTGTTTATCGGGGCTGCTTTATTCATGGTATCCGATTCGCTCTTGGCCATCAATAAATTTTACGCACCATTTCCGTCAGCGGGTTCATTGATTATGATCACCTATTGCTCCGCGCAATTTTTAATTGTCGAAGGAGTATTGTTTCACACCAAGGCGCAAAGCCGCTAATAGCCAAAAGGAAAAAAAGTGGATGCTTTCGCAGCTGCCTGCCTAAGTCCTAAAAAATCACATCTTCCTCACCTTGCCACTCCCAGATGAATGCCCATTCACATGGCTGGGGTTTCCTTTATATGAAACAGTACCGCTGCCAGATATATTGGCGTCTAGTTCGCTTTTCACGTTAATCTCTACATCGCCTGAGCCAGAAATCCGTACGTTGCAAATATCCACTTCAAGATTAGAGGCAAATACTTTGCCTGAGCCACTGATCTCTGTCTTTATTTCTTTAGCCGAACCGCTGCCCTCAAATTTTCCTGAGCCTGAAATATCCACAGCTATATTTCTCAAAATGGTAAGAGATGCATTTACTCTTCCCGATCCACTGATGTCACTTTCTAGGCTTTCACAAGAACCTTTCACATCGATGCGTCCAGAGCCTGAAACGTTAGCCTCCATATCGCCCGATACGCTTGCCTCTGTTTGAAGTGAACCTGAGCCACTTACGTTAAGATCTAGTTTATTAGTGATAATTTTTCCTTCTGTGATTAAATCGCCAGAGCCTGATACGCTCAATGCAGAAATATCTTTGACGGTGATGTATACCATCACTCTATCATTGCTGCTCCATCCCCAATTCCATCTTTCGTTGCCTATGGAAAGCCGATCGCCTTTCACCTCAGTTTCAATTTTTGAAAGCGTTTCTTTATCGCCTTCGATTTCTACTTTTTGAGGGCTACCTTGGCGCAAAACCAGCTTACCAGGCACACGGAATGATATTTTGGAAAAAGCGGCTACGCTGCGCGTTTCTCTGTTTTGTGCGAAGGCAGAACCAAGGCTAATCAATGCTACAAACAAAAGGGAAAGTGATTTTTTCATATGTTTTTGCGTTTTGTGTTATTCATTTTAGGCAATACAATCCAGAGACTTGGGCGCGATTAAAAGGGTTGCTTTTTAATTGAATTTTATTTTTAAGACGGATTTATGGTTAGGAAAGTTGCATGGTTGGGCATTAGGCATTAGTAATCAGGCATTGGGGATTAGAGATCAGGTATTGGAAATTAGGATAAGTTAGTGGTCAGTAGGGATTTGACCTAAATAGACCATTGACCAATTACTATTGACTATTGACTTTTAGCCCAAGTCCCGATTCTTATTTTTAGAGTGTGGTAAATTGAGTTTATTGCAAAAAAGAAATTATGTCATCACATCGCACCCCTGCTCTCGGTTTTATTTTTATCACTATTTTGATCGATTGTATTGGGTTTGGGGTAATCATTCCAGTTATGCCTAGCTTAATTTCTGGCTTGGCAGGGGTGGCCAATAGTGAGGCTTCTCGCTTGGGTGGATATCTTCTTTTTGCGTTTGCCGCTATGCAGTTCTTATGTTCGCCTATCATGGGCGGCCTAAGTGATCAGTATGGCAGAAGGCCTGTGTTGCTGGCTTCGCTGTTTGGCTTTGGATTGGATTATATTTTTCTTGCTTTTGCGCCAAGCATTGCGTGGCTTTTTTTGGGCAGATTGATCGCAGGAGCGATGGGGGCGAGCTTCACCACTGCCGGTGCCTACATTGCAGATATCAGCGCACCAGAAAAACGCGCTCAAAATTTTGGGATGATTGGGGCGGCCTTTGGTCTTGGGTTTATCATCGGTCCGGCCATTGGTGGATTTTTAGGCAGCTATGGAGCGCGCATACCATTCTTAGTAGCAGCTGGTCTTAGTTTTATAAATTGGTTGTACGGATTTTTCATTTTGCCAGAATCGCTGAAGCCAGAAAACAGAAGGCCGTTCGATTGGAAACGTGCAAATCCCATTAGTTCATTAGTAAACATTAAACGCTACCCTGTCATTCTTGGATTGGTCACTTCACTGATTTTGATTTATGTAGCGGCACACGCAGTGCAGAGCAATTGGAGTTTTTACACTATCGAAAAATTCAAGTGGGGGCCTACCATGATTGGGATTTCACTCACTGCAGTTGGGGTATTAATCTCGGCTGTGCAAGGTGGTTTGATTCGGATCATTATTCCAAAGCTAGGTCAAAAGAAATCATTGTATGTAGGGTTGGCCTTGTACAGTGTAGGTTTTTTGCTTTTTAGTTTTGCAACGCAAGGCTGGATGATGTTTGTCTTTTTGATTCCCTATTGTTTAGGCGGAATTGCAGGGCCCGCGTTGCAAGGCATTATGTCGAGTCAAGTGCCGCCTAATGAACAAGGTGAATTGCAAGGAGCACTTACGGGCTTGATGAGTGCTACATCCATTATTGGCCCACTATTGATGACCCAGTTGTTCAGCTATTTTACTGCCCCTACCTCATCGATTTACTTCCCTGGGGCACCCATGCTGATGGGTGCATTGCTTACGTTGTTGAGTTTGATTTTGGCGATGCGTACGTTGGTAGATTTTGCGCCAATCAACCCTACTAAATCCGCAAGTAGTAATTGATATTCGATTGGATTTTTACCACCTTAGCAGAATGGAAAGAAAAGAATTCATATTGGACTGCACGTTGTGCGAGCAACTGAAGAATTCCCTTTTCAATGGCTTGCAGCCCGAGGATTTGAGCCGCATTAATGTTCACAAAACGTGTATCCGTTATAAGAAAGGCCAAAATGTTTTTTACGAGGGCACTCGCCCGATGGGGTTATTTTGCGTGAATGGAGGAAAAGTAAAAGTTTACAAAAATAATGCGCAAGGCAAAGAATTTATTTTGTATATATCCAAACCAGGTGATTTCCTTGGCTACCGAGCATTGTTAAGCGAAGAGATTTATGGAGCCACCGCCACCGTGCTAGAGGATGCAAAGATCTGCTTCATTCAAAAAGAAGATTTTTTGGCTGTCTTGCAGAAGAACCCTTTATTTCTGCGCAAAGTAGTGAAGCATGTTTGCGTTCAAATGGGAATTATGGAAGAGCGAATGGCAGATTTGGCTCATAAATCAGTACGCGAAAGGTTAGCTGCCAATCTTTTAATGTTAAAGGAATCTTATGGCATGGAAGGTGAAGAAAGCGTATTATTAGATATTGCACTATCGCGCGATGACCTTGCAAACTTAGTAGGCACAGCAACAGAAACCGTTATTCGGCTTCTTTCTGATTTTAAAGCTGATGAACTTATCTCATTTGAAGGAAAAAAAATTCGTGTGCTAGACCCCAAGCGTTTAGCTAAGCAGGCCGACCTAATTCTTGCCTAAATCATACCCTGACAAAAGTCATGTTTCCCATTGATGAGGGTCATTCGCCAGCGGGTGACTCTTTTTTACTTTTGGTGCATCAAATACCCTCCCCATGGAAAAAATACTTGTGCCCTGCGATTTTTCTGCACCTGCCACAGAAGCGTTCAAGTTTGCTGTAGAAATTGCCCGCGAAAGCAAAGGCGAAGTAATTGTGTTGAACATAATTGAAATACCTTTCATGCACGATACGGCAATGATGCCCACTTTGTATTTTGAGCAATCATTCATTGACGAGACAAAAAAAAGTGCAGAAAAGAAGTTTCAAAAAATGTGCGATAAATGGGCTTCCGATTTACAGAAGGTGAATCTGTTTGTGGAGCTGGGTAGCACCCATTTAGCCATTTCCCAATTTATCGAGGACAAAAAAATTGACCTAGTACTGATGGGGACTCAAGGAGCCTCTGGGTCTAAAGAGTTTTGGATTGGCTCGAATACAGAAAAAATTGTGCGCACGTCAAGTGCTCCAGTAATTGCTATTAAGAACTCTGCTAAAATGACTTCTATCAAAAATATTATTTTTGCTAATGAAATGGATTTGGAGGCGGAGGAATTAACATTGAAGGTAAAAGAGTTGCAAAATTTCTTCCAGGCCAAATTGCATCTCTTATATGTTAACACACCTGCTAGTTTTAAACGAGATGTCATCACTAGCAAAGCCATGAAGGATTTTGCGAAACGCTATTTGTTAAAGGATTATACTTTGAATATTATAAATGACTTGGATCAAGAAAGTGGAGTAAGAAGTTTTGTCCAAGCCATCAGTGGCGATATGGTAGCGATGGCAACTCACGGCAGAATGGGGCTCAATCATTTTTTGTCGGGGAGCATTGCTGAAGATGTAGTGAATCATTTGAAATGCCCTATTTGGACGTATCGGGTGAAATGAGAGAACCATTTTATGGACATGCTTACCAAACAGATTTTTTTTCCTGTCCACCAGGCAAGCTCTCCTGTCAATCTTAAAAGCTATGCGGAATTGTTTGCTCATTACCATCGTAAAACCTTTTCATTTTTTTTTTGGCAAGACTATTGGTGTGAGAAAGATGATTTTTTTTCAGATTCTGATCGCACCTTGTTGGAACAAACTATCCAAATCGAAGCAACCGATTTACAACTAAAAATAGACTTTTGCGATCGAGACTCTTCCAGCCTGAGCGCTTTGATTCAACATAGTTGCTTTGCAGATGTGCTAGTCATCCCGCCAACCAAAAAGAAAGCATCAAGCTTATTTCTTTCACCTTTCATGAAGCGATTTTTACAAGATGTTGCTTGCCCCATTTTTATGCCTTCAAGGGTTTCACCCCTATTCAATGAAGTCTTGATTTTATTTGATTATGATTGGAGTGCTTTGGCCGCATTCAAATCTTTTATTCAATTGTTTCACGAGGTGCTAGCCGGCAGAGCGGTGACTGTAATACTACTAATTGCCGTAGAAGAGAACGAGTTTTTTTTAGAAAACCATTTCATCCACTATGTTAAAATGAGCGTGGGTGAGGTGGGCATTATTCCCGTTAACAGTAATAGAGTAAATGAACAATTGATTCGGACAACCGAGCTGATGAAAAAGCCAGTCCTTATTTTGGGAAAAAATGCCATCGAATCGATCTGTGCAACTTCCGTGGCGGACGAATTGAGAGCGAATGAAGTGTCTTTTTTTTATTCTAATAGATAATCCTCCATTGACTTTCTATCGGTAATCAAGTTATATGACAATAATCATTTTTTTAGTACCACAATCGTCATATTCTAAAATCTAACTTGTTTTTACTTTTAACAACGAAGATTCAATAAGTAAAATGCTTCAAGAGCAAGTAAAAGTTGGTGCGAACTGTTATCACTGTGGGCAATCATGTGACGGAGATTCGCCCACTATCGGAGATAAGAATTTTTGTTGCCAAGGTTGCAAGACGGTTTTTGAAATCTTGTATGAGAATGATTTATGTGAATACTATACATTCGATAAAAATCCAGGAACACCGCTGCGCTTTGTGCGGAACGAGACCTACCAATTTTTAGACGAACCCGCAATCAGAAGAAAAGTTCTTTCATTTGATTCGGATACATTTTGTCGTGTTACATTTTTTATTCCTGCCATACATTGTGTTTCATGTATTTGGCTGCTGGAAAACCTCCAACGATTGAATACAAGCATTCTCCAATCAAAAGTAGATTTTAGTCGCAAACAAGTAACCATTGACTACCGGGCAGACGCCATCCCCCTTTCTTCCGTGGCGCAATTAGTCGCTTCGATGGGATATGTGCCCACCATTCATTTAGAAGGTACTTCACAGCCAATCGTATCGAATAACTTGTTGGTGACACAGATAGCTATCGCTGGATTTTGTTTTGCCAATATCATGTTACTCAGTTTTCCGGAGTACTTGGGGCTGGGTGAAGCGGATCGCCAATTGAACGTTTTATTTTCTTTTTTAAACCTAGCCCTAGCCGTTCCTGCGGTAGTCTATAG
>JBJXEB010000068.1:0-87219 GCA_046155095.1 Cyclobacteriaceae bacterium | reverse complement strand
GGCACCAGATCCTAAGTCTGGCGCGGCTGCCAATTACGCCACATCCGCAGTTTATTCCACCTTTTTAGGGTAAAGGGAGCGCAAATTTAGAGATTATTCGCTATTATTAAAGTCCTGAATGAAAATGAGTGCAAGAGATTTCCGTAAAATGATTATTGGCGGCTTGCCCACCGACTCGTCCGCCCGAAACTGGGTGAAGGCGGAAACTTTGCATAGGTGCGGCCTGGCCCTGCGAGGCGCAAGGGCCACCGGGCTATCCGCTACAAGTCCGGCCAACACGCATAACCCTCGCGCTTCGGGCTTTCCACTACTATCCCTGGCCGAGGTTCTCCGAATTAGTTCAGCAGCACTTGATTGGTTCATCGCACGCACCAAACCCCATGTTGGCGTTCTTCACCAACATGCACACCGAATGCTCTATTGCTGCCAAACTGTTTTTATTCGCCCGTCTATTTTATCTTTTTCCATTTATCCGTTCATCAAGTTTGTTGGTGAAGAACATCAACAAAGGCGAGGGGCAGCCTTTCCACTTCTCTTGGCTGGAAATGGACAAACCCATAATAAATTGAAAGTATGAAATGGGTACTACTAATAATTGCTGCTGCTTTTTTAAATTCTTGCAAGAAAGTTATTAGCGATAGCTTAATTTATGAAGTAGATAGAAAATTGACAAACCAAGCAGTAATTGATCCGAAATTCATTGATAGCCTACTAACTATTTATCCAGAATCTGATTATTTGATTGGTATGAAGGCGTTACAACTTTTAAGTCTTGATAGCGTAGATAAGGCTCAAAGGCTAATTGATAGCAACTCAGGTGAAAAAGGTACTTTTATATTTACCGCAGAGGCTATTGTTTACGATAAAAAAAATGATTCTACTAAGGCGGAATTTTTATTCGACAAAGCGATTCGATTAGATAACGGAAATAATAAGTGGCTTCGATTGAATTTATTTTACCACTTTAAGGAAAGTAAAAGTAAATATGCCGCTGAAGAGTTAGAGAGGTCAATCAAAATCGACCCTAATTTTAATCAGGCTATTATTGAGAAATCATATGTATTATCTCCTGTTGAAAACTGTGATTCAATCATTTCGTTACTTTCAAAAGTTGATTATCAATATAAAGATGAAGGCTATCTAAGCTTTTTAGGAGATGCTTATTTTTACTGTAATGACAAAAAAAACTCTAAAAGTTGTTATTTACGTTCTAATTTGATAAAAGAAAATGGATTCGCTTATTTCGGATTAGGGTCATTAGCTGAATATCTCGAAAATGACAAAAAAGGAGCGGAGAATTTTTACAATAAATCGTTAAACTTCAAAGACGCTCGCTGTGAAGCGTTGATAAGTTTGGGTTGGTTGGCTTATGCTAAAGAAGATATTAAAGCAGCTGAACAATTATTTACAAAGGTAGTTGACGAGTGTGAAACGCAAGACAATTATAGCGAGGTTGTGATTTTTTATTTAAAAATGAATGATGTTAAACAAGCAAATAGGTACATCCAATTGTCAAAGGAGAAATTTTCAAACAGTTATTTTACTGAAGGGCTGAGTTTACTTGTTGAAATTAAAGTAAATAAAATTTCACACGCTGAAAGTAATAATCGTATTGATGATTTTTATTTGAAGTTTGGAGATGTTAGCTCTGGATGGCTTGCCAAGGTATTCGAGTTTGTAAACGAGCCTCGTGTTAAGAATAGAGTTCTACCTCTTGAAATTGAACCCCAAGGGTAAAAGCCGCAATCCGAAGGCTACCGTGATGAACGGAACGAACCACAGCGGGGTTCAATATGAGTAGCCACGGGTTTTAACCCGTGGTGTATGAATGGAGAGATTTAAAGCGTGCCACAGGTAAACTCAATCGAAGGGAAATCTCATTGGCACGCAACAGATGAAATGAATTTGAGCAATGGTTATGATTGTTAGATAACCAATTAATGTAGTGATGAACCTCGTACGAGCGAGCGGCAGGGATAGAAGCGGCACCCCGCAGCAGAGTGGTATGTGTGATGGCGCGAGGAGTATAGCGGATAGCCCGTCTGCCGCCCAAATAAAAATTGATTGAATGTAAAAAATGGTAATTGACGAAGTAGAAGAGAAGAGAGAGATCATTGCCCGCTACCGCAGGCTGTTGCGGTTGGCCAAACCTATTTTAAAAGATGGCGATGCCAAGTTGATCAAACGTGCGTTCACCATTTCTATGGAGGCGCACAAAAACATGCGCAGGAAATCGGGCGAACCGTATATTTTTCATCCACTTTCTGTAGCTGAGATATGTGTGGAAGAAATCGGCCTCGGGACTACGTCTATCATTTCGGCTTTGCTGCACGATGTGGTAGAAGATACCGACATTCAGTTGGCCGAACTGCAAGGAATTTTTGGAGTGAAGATCGCCAAGATCATCGATGGCCTCACCAAAATCCGTGGTGTGTTTGAATATGGCACTTCTGCGCAAGCGGAAAACTTCCGTAAAATGCTCTTCACGCTGTCGGAAGATGTGCGCGTGATCTTGATCAAGCTGGCCGACCGCCTGCACAACATGCGCACGCTTGAAAGCATGCCGCGCAACAAACAGTTGCGTGTATCGTCAGAGACAATTTATCTCTACGCCCCGCTTGCTCATCGGTTGGGTTTGAATGCGATCAAAACAGAATTAGAAGATTTGTATTTGCGCTTTACTGATCAGCCTGTTTACGAAGAGATCACCAGCAAGATAGCCGAGACGAGTGCATCCAGAAACAGGTTTATCAAACAGTTTGTGCTGCCTATCAAAGAAGAGTTGGATAAATTAGGTGTGGAATATGAAATCAAAAGCAGACCGAAATCCATTTTCTCCATCTATAATAAAATGCGCAAGCAAAATATACCTTTTGAAGAAGTGTATGACTTGTTTGCCGTGCGCATTATTTTAGATACGCCAATAGAACAAGAAAAATCTTTTTGCTGGCAAGTGTATTCTGTTGTCACAGATTATTACACACCCAACCCAGATCGTCTCCGCGATTGGATCAGCACGCCCAAAGGCAATGGCTATGAATCGCTGCACACTACGGTGATGGCCAAGAACGGTCAATGGGTAGAAGTACAAATCCGCACCTTGCGCATGGACGAGATTGCCGAGAAAGGCTATGCCGCCCATTGGAAATACAAAGACAATGCGGCCAAGTATGAATCCAACTTAGAAAAATGGCTCGTGCGTGTGCGCGAAACCTTGGAGAAACAAGACTTGACTGCACTTGAATTTATTGATGACTTCCGTGGCAATCTTTTCACCGATGAGGTTTTTGTGTTCACGCCCAAAGGTGAATTAAAAACATTGCCAACGGGCGCGACAGCATTGGATTTTGCTTTCGATATTCATACTGACATCGGTGCGAAATGTATTGGTGCGAAAGTCAACCAGAAATTAGTGCCTATCAATCACGTATTAAAAAATGGTGACCAAATAGAAATCCTCACCTCGGCCAAGCAAAAACCTAATGAAGATTGGCTAAGGTTTGTCATAAGTCCTAAAGCAAAATCAAAAATAAAAGAACTGCTCAAAGAAGATAAGAGAGCCGTTTCTGATGAAGGCAAGGAAACCTTGCTGAGGAAGATGAAGCAATTGAAGATTGATGCCAACAGTCAGATGTTTGAGCAGATGCGCGATTTTTTCAAAGTCAACTCGCAGTTTGAGTTGCATCATCGTGTAGGCAACGGCACTATCTCTGTCAATGATTTAAAACGGTTCAAAGACTACAAGCCATCTTCTCCGTTAAGGAATAGAGAGCACACTGGTGTACGCGATGTACGGACAATCGAACAAGAGATCAACAAAGCAAAAGACCGCCACGAAGATACGTTGCTGATAGGCGAGGACATGGATGTGGTGGAATACAAATTAGCAAAATGCTGCACACCCATTCCTGGTGATGATGTGTTTGGTTTTGTAACGGTGAATGAAGGCATAAAAATCCATCGCACCACTTGCCCTAACGCAACTGAGTTATTGGCCAATCACGGCAACCGTGTCATCAAAGCAAAGTGGACATCGCAATATGAAGTGGCTTTCCTCACGGGATTGAGGATAGATGGCACCGACCGAGTGGGACTGATCAACGATGTTTCAAAAGTGATCTCAGAAGAATTGAAAGTGAACATGAGCTCGCTTTCTTTCAAAACAGATCAAGGAATATTCAATGGAGAAATTATGCTTTACGTAAATGATACGCGCCACTTAGAGGTATTGATTGAAAAATTAGAGAAAGTGGAAGGTGTGGTGAAGGTAAGTAGGTTTGATTCTAGGGTGAATTAAAGAAATTTACTCTGATGATTTTTCTTATCCTTGTCCTTTTCCACCCAAAGAAGAAGTATCATGCATGATTAAGCAAAAAGCATTACCTTAGCTATTATGAAAGGGAAATATACATTCACGGCCCATATTGAAAAGGATTCGGAAACGGGTCTTTACATTGGATTTATCCCTTCTCTTCCTGGGGCTCATACACAAGGGGAGACACTGGACGAACTTCATAAAAATTTAGAAGAGGTAGCAGCTTTATGCATGGAAGAATTAACGGAAAATGAGTTACAGATCCAGCTAGAATTCATCGGCACTCAACAAATTCTTGTTACCGTTTAAAGTCCTACTTAGGGGTTTGATCGGTCATTAACAAAACCACATCGTATATTGTAGATAAGTTGTTGAGTGCAGTCAACCTTAAAAATATAAATTTGCTTATATAAATCTATGAGCAGATTACCCATTTTGAGCGCTAAAATTTTTGAGAAATTATTGCTTAGCATCGGGTTCATTGCAACAAAACAAAAAGGGAGTCATGTCTTCTATAAACACCCCGATGGTCGCTACACTACTTTACCACACCACCCAGGAAGAGACCTAGGTAGGCCATTGATTCACAAAATTCTTCGTGAAATAAATCTTACCCCAGAGGAATTCTCTAAGCTCTTGAAAAAAGATAGTAAAAAAATTGAACCGCATAGTTTTTAATCAATAGCTATGTGTGCATTCCTATTGTTTTCTATGTGCCTATGTGGTTCAATGCTAAAACAACTAACGCCAGATAAAAGATGTTTCCCATCCAGATAAAACTGTTAAATTTGAGGTTTGCTCTTTATTCAAAATGAAAATCTCCTACAACTGGCTCAAGCAATACGTTGACATCCCCGAATCAGCTGAAGAAATTGGCCAAACACTCACTGGCACTGGCTTGGAAGTAGAAAGTGTTGAGCCTTTTGAAACCGTAAAAGGCGGATTGAAAGGCTTGGTAATCGGTGAAGTACTTACCTGTGCTAAACATCCTAATGCCGATAAGCTTTCTATCACCACTGTTGATGTAGGCGGAGAGAAACTTTTGCAGATAGTTTGTGGCGCACCCAACGTGGCCGCTGGGCAGAAAGTAGTAGTGGCCACCGTGGGCACCACTGTCAACCCAACAAAGGGTGAACCTTTTCTGATCAAGAGTGCAAAAATCCGTGGCGAGCAATCGGAAGGGATGATATGTGCCGAAGATGAAATTGGCTTGGGTGAAAGTCATGCGGGCATTCTGGTGCTTGATACAAAAATTGCAAACGGAACTTTAGCCACAGAATTTTTCAATGTGCAATCCGATTACGTTTTAGAAATTGGATTGACACCCAATCGGGCCGATGCAGCCTCGCACATTGGCGTGGCTCGCGACATTAAGGCAGCTAAGAATCGTGAGTTAAAATGGCCATCGGTAGAAAGTTTTAAAATTGATAATACTTCTCTTACCATTCCCGTATTGGTAGAGGAAACTGAAATGTGTCCTCGCTTCTCTGGGGTTTCCATAGCCAATGTAAAAGTACAGGAGTCGCCAGAGTGGTTGAAGAACCGATTGAAGTCGATTGGCCTTGCGCCTATCAATAATGTAGTTGACATCACCAATTTTGTTTGCCATGAATTGGGTCAGCCATTGCATGCGTATGATGTAGCTGAGATCGAGGGTAAAAAAATAATTGTTAAAACATTACCAGCAGGCACTAAATTCAAAACACTAGATGGCAAGGAACGTACTTTGTCGGCAACTGATCTGATGGTTTGCGATGGTGAGGGCAAAGGCATGTGCATTGCAGGGGTTTTTGGTGGTGCCAATTCAGGGATCACCGAAAAGACTACGAATGTATTTTTAGAAGGAGCGTACTGGCTACCAAGCTCCATTCGCAAAACTGGAATGCATCATGGCTTGAAAACAGATGCTTCTTTTCGTTTCGAGCGTGGCACCGATCCTAACGGCACCGTGTATGCTGTAAAGCGCGCTGCCATGTTGATCCAAGAAATCGCAGGCGGAAAAATAGCTTCGGAGATCGTGGATATTTATCCTACCAAAATTGAAAACCGCATCATTGAAGTAAAAGACAAAAACGTAAACCGTTTGATTGGAAAATCGCTTCCGCGCGAAACCATGTTCTCTATTTTAGAAAACCTGGACATCAAAGTCTCCGATAAAAAAGAAGATCGCTTCACCGTTTCCGTCCCGCCTTATCGGGTAGATGTAACACAAGAGGCTGATGTGGTAGAAGAAATTTTGCGCATCTACGGATTCAACAATATAGAACTGACAGAAATTGCTGGAACGAATTACCTGGCAGAATTCCCTGATAAGGATATCAACAAATACAAAAAATCAGTAGGCGAAATGTTGGCTGGTAATGGCTTTTATGAAATCCTCACCAACTCGCTGACCAATGCGGCCTATCAACAAAAACATAAATTGACTTTTGCTGGCGAGCCCGTTGAAATGCTAAACAAACTTAGCGAAGAGCAAGGCATCCTGAGGCAAACGATGCTTTTCACTGGGCTAGAAGTTTGTTCTTATAATATCAACCGCAGGCAAAAAGATTTGAAGTTGTATGAGTTCGGAAAAATCTATTGGAAAAAAGAGGCCACAGAAATAAGAGACAAATACCAAGAAGAAGAAAGGCTCGCATTGTATGTAAGTGGCAGCGTGGAAACTGAAAATTGGCAGAACAAATCACGCAATGCTGGCTATTATGATTTGGCGCAACAGGTTTCGCACATTCTACAAAAGTCATCTGTGGAAAATATAAAGCAGGAGCCATTAAGCGACTCTTTATTTGAGTACGGTATGAAAATTTTGAAGGGCACTAAAGAAATTGGCAAGATTGGCAAGGTAAAAACCGCTTTACTTAAGGATTTCGGCATCAAGCAAGAAATATTTTATGCCGACCTCAGCACGGCCTTGCTTTTCAAGAACGCAAACCCTAAGTTCGTTGTGACAGAAGTGCCGAAGTTCCCAGAAGTAAGGCGAGACTTGTCTTTAGTATTGGATAAGAAAGTTACTTTTGCGGAAATGAAGGAATTAGTACTATCGACCGAGAAGCGGTTGATCAAAGACATCATCGCATTTGATGTGTATGAAGGCGACAAAATTCCGCAAGGGAAAAAAGCATACGCATTAGGTTTTACTTTGTTGGACGAAACCAAAACATTGACAGACGAAGAGATTGACAGGACAATGGGTAAGCTGATGGGAGCATTTGAGGAGAAGATGGGGGCGGTTATACGGAAGTAGGCAGTAGGCAGTTGGCAGTAAGCAGTTGGCAAAAAATTGACAATAGGCAATTGACAGTTGACAAAGAAAAGTAAGCAGTAGGCAAATTCTGACTTCTAAATTCCAACTTCTGACTTCTTCTTAATTAATGATGAAAAATCCTAAATCGTAATAGTATCATGGACCAAGAAGCATTAAAGACCAACCTGAACGGTTTGGAAAGAAAAATTTTAGTGTTGCTCAATGAGCACAAAACCGTAAAAGATGAGGTTAAGGGGCTGAAATTAGAGAATCACGAGCTAAAAGCCGACCTGCGTAAGCGCGATGAGCAACTCCATAATTTTAAAAATCAGATTAAAATAACTAAAATTGTAGACCATATAAACCCGGAAGACGAAAGTGCTTCGGAGTTGAAAAGGAAAGTAGATGAGTATATCCGAGAAATCGATAAGTGCATAGCTCACTTGAGCAGATAACCCGGTTAAGTTGATGGACGAGCTTTCAGTAAAAATAAAAATCGCAGACCGCGAATACCCCATGAAGGTAAAGCGCAAGGAAGAGGAAAAAGTGCGCGCTGCTGGCAAGCTCATCAACGAGAAAATAAAGCATTACCGCGAACAGTTTGGCTTGGATGACAAGCAAGACCTGCTCGCGATGGTCGCCTTCGATTGCCTAGTAGATAAAATGGCAGAAGAAGAAACCCTTCAGGTAATAGATGAAACCGTAGTGGAAAAGGTGAATCACCTCAACCAGTTGGTTTCGCAAGCTCTCTAACTCTCTCTCTTTTCAATTCCATTCTTACTTTTTGGTGTTATTTGGTTAACTGTTATCGGTTAATGGTTATCAGTTAATAGTTATCGGTTACTGCTAACTATTAACTATTAACTATTAACTTCTTTAACGATCACGCACACCTAAATTTTTTAAACTATGGAAATGGGAATAGTAATTATTACTGCGATTGCCTCGGTGGCAACCGTTTTATTGAGCTTGCTCATTGGCAGTCTTTTGTACAAGCGTAAGATAAAGAAGAACGAGCAATCGGCTGGCGAAAAAGCCAAGTTGATAGTGAAGGAAGCCGAAATGCAGGCAGAGAACATCAAGAAAGACAGAATACTGGAGGCCAAGGAAAAACTCATGAAGATGAAACAGGAGTTTGAGGAAGAGGCCAACCGCAAGAAAAACCAGATCATCGGCAACGAACAGAAGATCAAACAGCGCGAAGCACAAATCTCCAAAGAGCTTGAGTCATTGAAAAAGAAAGAAGAGGATGTAGATGCCGAGCGACAAAGCTTGGCTCGCCAACACGAGTTAGTGAAAGCAAGAAAAGAAGAGTTGGATAAATTCAACGCGCAGAAAGTGGCCGTGCTGGAGGGCATCTCAAAATTATCGGCAGAGCAAGCCCGCGATCAATTGGTAGAATCCATGAAGGAAGAGGCGCAAAGCAAGGCAAGCTCCTACATCAAAGACATTATGGAGCAGGCGAAACTTACCGCTACCAAAGACGCAAAAAAAATAGTTATAGAAACCATTCAACGCACCGCCACAGAACATGCCGTGGAAAACTGCGTGTCCATCTTCAATATCGAAAGCGATGACATCAAAGGAAAAATAATCGGGCGCGAGGGAAGAAACATCCGCGCATTGGAAGCAGCTACGGGCGTTGAGTTTATTGTAGATGATACGCCTGAGGCCATTATCATTTCAGGCTTTGATCCTGTAAGAAGAGAAATCGCACGACTTTCATTGCATCGCTTGGTACAAGATGGTCGCATCCACCCAGCACGTATTGAAGAAATTGTAGCCAAGACAACAAAAAATATTGAAGACGAAGTGGTGGAAATTGGTGAGCGCACGGTGATCGATCTGGGCATACATGGCCTTGCACCAGAGTTGATCAAGATGGTTGGTCGCATGCGGTATCGTTCTTCTTACGGACAAAATTTATTGCAACACTCACGTGAAGTGGCCAACCTCTGCGCCATCATGGCTGCTGAACTTGGTTTGAACGTGAAGCAAGCAAAACGCGCTGGCCTCCTTCATGACATTGGAAAAGTGTGGCCAGAAGAGTTGGAAAAGCCTCACGCGATCGTGGGGATGGAATTGGCGATCAAGTATAAAGAACACCCGATCATTTGCAATGCCATTGGTGCCCATCATGATGAGATAGAAATGACGAGCATCATCTCGCCTATTGTGCAATCATGCGATGCAATCTCTGGCGCACGCCCCGGTGCAAGACGCGAGGTGATGGAGCAATACATCAAGCGATTGAAAGATTTAGAAAACGTGGGCTTGAGTTTTGAGGGCGTAGAAAAATGTTACGCCATCCAAGCGGGTCGCGAGTTGCGCGTAATGGTAGATGCTGAGAAAGCAACAGACGAGCGCGCGGCACAATTAAGCTTTGATATTTCGCAGAAGATTGAGAAAGACATGCAATACCCTGGGCAGATAAAAGTAACAGTGATTAGGGAGATGAGGAGTGTGGCGTATGCGAAGTAACCTATTGATCAATTTTCATAATTGAATTTACGCCCTTTGCTTTGCAGAGGGCGTTTTCATTTACCTTCATTATTTACCCTCATTTTTAAATTACACTTTTCTATTTTTTTCTAATCAAATAGCTATGAGAAAGACACATCCATCTTATTGGGAGATTATTTTGAGGACTTTATTGCTAATGAAAATCACTTCTGAAAAATATAATTCAGCAAGTGAAGTAATTCGTACTGCGTTACAACTGTTACAATCAGGAGAACAAACAAAGGAATTAAGAAAGGCTTTAGTGGTTTGAGAAAAAAGTGGTTTTCTTTAAAAATTGATCCAAAAGAAAATTTAAAAAAGATTCACGCCAAGTGCCTATGGGGGGCTCGCAAAATAAGTAAATGAAGTACTTAGTGGTCTAGAAGAGATTTGGCTCTATACTTTTAGCAAACAGTCTTCAGATCAAGCCGATTCCGTAATCATTTTGCCACCTGCCTTTGTTCTCCCAGCCCCTCAATTCCCAACTCAACTACATCTCCTGCTTTGATATAAACGGGAGGATTGAATCCATGCCCCACGCCTGATGGCGTGCCAGTAGAAATAACATCGCCAGGGAGTAGTGTCATAAACTGGCTGATGTAGCTGATGAGAAAAGGCACTTCAAAGATCATGTCATCGGTATTATTGTCTTGCCGTAGTTCACCATTTACCTTCAGCCACATTTTTAAATTGTTGAAGTCGGTAATTTCATCTTTAGTAACTAGGTACGGTCCCATGGGTGCAAAGGTATCGCAGCCTTTACCTTTTGTCCATTGCCCATTGCGCTCAAGTTGAAAGGCGCGTTCGCTGTAATCATTGTGCAGACAGAAGCCTGCCACATACTCCATTGAATCTTTTTCTTCTATATAAGAAGCTTTCTTGCCAACTACTACGGCAAGTTCTACTTCATAGTCAGTCTTCTTGCTATTTCTGGGGATGGTAAGTCCATCATTAGGGCCTGTGAGTGCCGATGTTGATTTGAAAAAGATGATTGGTTCAGGTGGCAATGGCATTTTAGATTCGAAAGCATGCTTGGTATAGTTAAGCCCCACGCAAATTATTTTTGATGGGCGCAGAAAGCAGGGGCCGAGCCGTGTGCCTTCTTTTACCAATGGAAGAGCGGCTTTATTTTTAACTAGCCAAGTTTCCAAACGCCTTACCCCATCCGATTCAAAAAATGCCTCGCCATAGTCTTCGCCAAAAGCGGAGGCATCAAATAGTTTATCGTCAATCAATATACCGGGCTTCTCTTTGCCTGCCTCGCCAAATCGGAATAGTCTCATGTTGCTTTAGTTAGATCAATAAATATAATGAAATTGATGATACCAGAAGAAGGATTTTCTAAGCTGCCTTGAGGGTTATTGCTAATTCAAAAAACTCAAGCGCAATTTTTCGTAGGGCATTTCCACTTCCATGTAAACGGGTGCATCGTTGATGCTTTGATAATTTAACTCAACAATACACTTCATAGTGTTTTGAGGGCTGGGGTAGATGCGACCAATGTTCGATACATTGACCAACTCCGTTTTTGTTTGCTCTTCATCGGATACTGTGAGTTCAATAAATTTTACCATAGTTGCGCGTTTATCTATTTGCGCATGCAAGGTAATAAAGCTATGGATGAAATAAACTTAAGGATCTACTTCAATCAATTTGGTGCTGTTGGTATCGCCTTCTCCACTTCGGATGACAATGATATCTTCGTACGGGTCATAGTACTCAATTCTCAGCGCATTGTCTTTTACAGCTTGCTTGATAAAATTGGTATCGGGCAGCTCAAACATATACTCACCAAAAGGAAGAAGGAACCTAAAATCGTTCAGCTGTTGATTGGTTAGTTTTTCAAACTGTTGCAGTTGACATTGCTCTAGTTCAATAGTGTGCAATACATCTTGCTCGCTAAGGTCGAGTTGCAGATCATTTTTTGGTGCGCCTTGTCGAGTTGTTTTCATGGTGACTAAAGGTAGGGAGGAATTGTGAGGATTCTCGTACCATTTATCTTTTTCGACTCATTAGTTGACAGTATGAAAAGGCACAAGCGGATGCTTGCGCCAGAGTGGGGAATTGTGGGAAATTCCTGGACCATTTATCTTTTCTACTTATCGATTGACAAACTTATCCATTTGGCAAGATTTGAATGAAAGTATTGGATTTACTAAGCGTTTAAGTCTTTAAGGAATTCAAGTAACCATTTCACCACTCGCCTTGGATTTTTTTTTCTTCATCTTCAATAGAGCGCTTGACATTCTCTAAAGCATAGTCTAACACTTCTCTCACATCCCTTTCTGTTTTGTACTCAGCAATGGCCGCTAAAAGTAATTCCCGCCTGTCAATGTCTTGTGGATAAGGGCCTGGCCCCGATTTAACTTTTGATCCCATGTTAAGCACAATGTGGAGGCCAAATACAGACGTCAATTTATCCTTTTT
This sequence comes from Cyclobacteriaceae bacterium, assembly GCA_046155095.1. Classification (GTDB taxonomy): domain Bacteria; phylum Bacteroidota; class Bacteroidia; order Cytophagales; family Cyclobacteriaceae; genus ELB16-189. The sequence goes on along the minus strand of JBJXEB010000068.1, from coordinate 74,731 downwards.
GTAACCATCAAGATTAACAATTTTGTTGCCAATGGAAATTAGGAACCCTAATAGACCCATGTTCTTTTCCTCGTATATGTCTAATGCGCCACAAATCCTTAACAAATTGTCAATGCTATGATGGTGCTTCTCCAGAAGAGTGCTTAGCTTTTCTCTCAATGAATCTGTGAATATTCCTGAAGGAGCAAAAAATGCTACAACTTTAAGATGAACATATTCAGAAGGATCTTTGACAGAGATAAACCATTCTATTGCCTTAATAAAATTCTGTTCTTTTTGGTCTTCAGAAAGGTCAGGATTGCCATAAACTCCAAAGTCAATTGCGTGCAGTCCAACTGCTTTTTCAATAGAGTCAATTCTTTTCAGCAGAAATGAAAATAGGACTTCAAAGCCAAAATTTCTTTCAAGAAAGATGAAAATGAAACTGAAGTAATGAGGCTCAATTTCCAGATGAGCGGTATTATCAAAAGCAAATTGCTTAAGCTTATCTATATCAACCATCGCAATATACTTGGGGTTTTCAAAAAGGGCGTTGATAAGCATCGTGGTATTTCTCCCTGTATCCGAGTCAATAAACTTTTTGCATAGCATCAATGTGTAGTCAAGGTTCAAATACATGAAATCAGGAAGTACTACTGAAAGCCTCAACAAAGCACTTTGATTATTTTGATCAATAGCATGTTCGATGTAAGCCAAATCACCGATTTCATATTGTTCTTTCTCTCGATTACGTCCCATTGTTAACAAATAGACTACTGCCTGTACCGCATTTTCATTGCCAATAGCCCAAAGCATTTCGATTTTAGAATAGAAATATGCCTTATCCTTGTAATTAGCCTTGACTAATTCACAGAAATCTACCCTTAAGTCAGGATAGGTCTCGCAAATGAATTCAAATAGCTCTTTAGATCGATCTGGATGACTAGTTATCAAATAAGCTATCAGATCATTAATGTTATGAACCTCTGCTTTTTTGAAATTCTTATAAATGGTTATCGCATCCTCGTAAAAAGTATTCCAATCTTTATATGCTAAAATAGTTTTCTTGAGTTGTTCTTCAAGGTGAATCCTCTTAAAAAAATACTCCTCCCTTAACAAAATTTCGATTCTCTCCTTGTTGCTATTTGAGCTTTCAGCGCCAATCACAAGCTTCTGAATTAACTCGCTATATTCAGGTTTTATTTCGCGCCTTGAATATATTCTCAACCGGTGGAGCAGCTTTGCTCTTTCATCAAAGGAAGGTTGGTTGTTTACCAATTCAAGTAGAAAGTTTCCGACCAGATCCACTTGTGAACTTTGATCGATTAGATAACGGTTTTCCTTTTCAGTTTTTACCGTAAAGTGTAGCTTACGTACAATGGCTTCATACGTTTGTTCTCCTATGTCTGTATTGCGGGTTTTCTTGAAGAGGCTTATTAATATTTCAGTTGCATCATTTCTGATTCTCCGTGTAGTTTCATTATCGATAACGTTGGCAGTGCCGTATGAAATTGTATGTTTGAACTTGTCATACGACTCCTCCATTCCAAAATCAAGATTCAGTAGAGTAGTTGCTCCGGACAATATGAACCTACCATCAAAATCTGATAAAACGGATGCAGTGATCATTTCCTTTAACTTCTTGATCAAAAAGATTTGCCGCCCGCAAGGTACTTTGGGATTGTATCTATACTCGATAAAATCATACTCCCGATAACGAAATGCCTTCACAAGTAGATTGAAATCCGATCTACGTTTGACGCATTCTTGTATCAAGCTTAGAACTCTCGAAAGATCGCCTTCATCATAGATGTTGAGAGTCAAAATTGAGATAATCGTGTCAATGTGATCATGGGTCTCATTAACACGAATAGAGTCCCATTCGTAGGAATCCTTTTGCCAGAACGAGTGATTGCCTTCAGTAATTTTTAATAAAAGTTCTATGGCTTTGAAAACGATTAAGGGCTTTCGGTACGTAAAATGTTTGAGGGTTTCCAAATTATTATTCAACGCTTCAATTTCTTGATAAGTTTTCAGCGGGTTTTTGGAGATTGAAGAGATGAATTCGATAACAATGGAATCAACATTCAACTTTAGCCGTTCGGAATGTTCGACTTGGGCGAGGTTACGGATAATTCGATCCATGAACCTTCCTATACCTTTCTCTTTGAGTATAAACTTGATTCTCGAACCCATATCAAGTAGGATAACATCGGAATAGGGGTCTGATAAAATAGATATTGATCCTTTTTGCTGAACGAATTCATGCTCCTCGAGGTATGAAAGTAGTAATGAACATTCTTCATAAGAAATGGAGTTTAGGCTTGCCAAGATTCTTACTTCATCTTCAGTATTTTTGATTGGTCCCAAGAGGCTGAGCAATTGAATTAACTTATTAATGCTTGTTTTATCAACATAATACCTTGTAGCTATATCTGATATAACCTGATCTTTAAGTTCTAAGACGAAACGAATAAAATTGCCTTCCTCCGATATTGCAGAAGAATATTTTCCAGATTTAATTACATGACATAACCCCAAAATGACAATAGGAACCCCTTTCGATTGCCCTGCCAATCTCTTTCTCTCAATTTCATTCACTCCTAGAATCTGTGATTGAATCAAAAGCAAGGTGTCGTCATAAGAAAGCCTCTTCAAGGGAACTGACGGAATATTTCTTGAATGAGTGGGAAATACCTTTAAAGTATCTTCATAAAGTGCCTTCCGAACAGTGAGTATAAGTTTAACATTCTTATAGCCGTTGGCTGCTAATAAAAGACTATTTAATATCTCAGTTTTTTTGTGGGCATCGTCAACTAATATAATTGTAGTTTTTATTGGCTTCTGATGATTTCGAAAGATTTGCCCTTGAAAAGCTTTTTCGTTTAAAACAAAGGCTTCCGTATGACTTAATTCATCAGTTATATTTTGAAAGGACTCAATACATAATCGTGTTTTTCCATATCCGCCATCCGAGACAATGGTTAATATTTTTTCATTTTCAGACGTGATAAAATCTGTCAATGAGTCCAATTCATCTTCTCTGCCAAAAAAAAGATTGTTAAATTGAAAGGGCGAGTCTTGAGAGTTAGGGTTAATCTGGGGTTCAAAGGCAGTTTGATAGGGAATAAGAACCTCGTTAGAGGTTGACAGAGCGTTTACTTCACCGTACTGGGACATCAAAAAATCCCTAGTTGCGCTTAATTGATCTAAGGATGCATTTTTTTCAATTTCCTTTCTCAAAATGCTGATGTTCCAGATATCAGATGAAGTAAAATCAATATGTGGGGTTTCTTGCAACTCTAATTTATCAACTTCTTCTTTGACAAACTGAGAAATATCTTCATTTGTTTTTTTTGTTTTATAACTCTCGTCAATGACAAAATGAATCAACTTAGAGCCTTCGTATAATTTACTTGATATAAGCCCTGACAGGGTTTCCTTGATTTTCCCGAAGCCTTTTTCAGCGGTCACTTGGATGGAAATCTCCTTATCCTTGCTCCTAAGATCAATAGCTTGATAATTAACCTTTATGAACTCCAGTCTTTTGAACTCCTTTTTGAAAGCTACATTTAGAAGGGGTATTAAAAAGCTCTCTGAATACTTGTTGATGTCAAAATTACCAACTTGATTTTCAAGCTTCACTTGTGAAGTAAACCAAGCTAGATATCGGGTTATTTCCCGTAAGTAATTTTGACTGTTCATATCTTTCCAATTTTCATACCACAATCTAGCGAAAGCGTTCGCTCGAGTTTCCCGATACCCAAACATTCTATAAAATCCTTTACATCTAAGCTTGAATTACCCCGGCAAGGGATAGTAGCGGAAAGCCCACAGCGAGGAACGAGTGAGGACTTGAAGCGGATAGCCCGGTGGCGCTTCGCCATGCCGCCAAGTATTTTAGAATCACCCCGCCCATCCCTCTCTATCCAAACTTCTATACTGAATCGCCTCTGCTAAATGTTCGATCTTAATTTCAGGAGAAGCTGCTAAGTCGGCAATGGTGCGCGAGACTTTAAGAATGCGATCGTACGCGCGGGCGCTCAAGCCCAATCGCTCCATGGCGGTTTTTAATAAGATGCGGCCGGCATCATTGATCACACAGATTTCCTTCACCATGTTAGAGGGCATCATGGCGTTGCAATAAATTTCCTTTTGTTCTTTAAAGCGTTCGGTTTGTATTTCGCGCGCCTTCACTACGCGAACACGGATTTCTTCACTCGTTTCATTTTTTCGTAAAGCAGTCATCTGGTCAAAGCTCACGGGTACAACTTCCACATGCAGATCGATGCGATCAAGCAAGGGGCCACTCACTTTGCTCAGGTAACGTTGCACCACACCGGGGCCGCACACACATTCTTTCTCGGGGTGGTTGTAATAACCGCAAGGGCAAGGGTTCATACTGGCCACCAACATAAAATTAGCGGGGTACTCAATCGACATCTTTGCACGCGCGATGGTCACTTTTCTTTCTTCCATCGGTTGGCGCATTACTTCCAACACCGTGCGCTTGAATTCTGGCAGCTCATCTAAAAACAAAACGCCATTGTGCGACAATGAAATTTCTCCTGGTTGTGGGTTGCCTCCGCCACCAACAAGAGCAACGTCTGAAATAGTATGATGGGGTGCTCTGAATGGCCGAGTCGTTATCAACGTAGCATCGGCTCCTACCTTGCCTGCCACAGAATGAATTTTGGTTGTCTCCAATGCTTCGTTCAATGTGAGCGGTGGCAAGATGGAAGGAAGTCGTTTGGCCAACATAGTTTTGCCCGCACCGGGTGGGCCGATCATGATGGCGTTGTGTCCGCCAGCGGCAGCAATCTCTAACGCACGTTTAATATTTTCTTGCCCTTGCACATCTTTAAAATCAGAATCGTACGTGTTGGCTTTGTTTTGAAAAATTTCTCGTGTGTCAACAACTAATGGCTCAATGACTTTCTTTCCGGTAATGAAATCAATCGCTTCTTTCAGCGTAGTGACACCGATCACATCTAAGTTATTCACGATGGCGGCCTCGCGCATATTTGTCTTAGGCAGAATAAATCCTTTAAAATTTTCTTTGCGCGATTGGATGGCAATGGGCAGTACTCCTTTTATGGGGCGCAGCTCGCCATCGAGCGAAAGCTCACCCATGATCACATATTTTTCTAAAAGATCTGTACTGATTTGTCCCGAAGCCGAAAGTATAGTGAGCGCAATCGGCAAGTCATACGCAGAGCCTTCTTTGCGAATGTCTGCGGGCGCTAAGTTGACGACTACTTTGTTGCGTGGCATAAAATAGCCGAGGCCTTTCATAGATGATTCAACGCGATGCTCGCTCTCTTTCACAGCCGTATCGGGCAGGCCACTTAAATGAAAGTGTTTGCCTTGCGTCACGTTTACCTCTACGGTGATCGTTCTTGCGTCTACACCATGGACGGCACTGCCAAAGGTTTTTGATACCACTCTACAGACTTTTAAGTTTGAATAATTTAATCAGGTTATTATTGATCGACAAAATATCTGCCTCCGAAGCACTACCAAATTTACCCGCTACAAGATCTTTGTCAAGTGTAGCTATTTTACTCAAGCGAATCAAAGAATCTATTTTTAATCCGTTGGAGGGAGTTGGATTCATTAAAACATCAAACTCCTCTCGCCATTTAAATTGAGAAGTAATAAAGGCAACGGTAACATCTAATTGAGAAGCAACTAAGATAATGGCTGGCCGTAGCTTTGAACCAGTCAAATCAGTAAAGGGAAAGGATATTAAAACAATATCCCCTTTTTTCACTTATACCTTTCTTTAAGATCAGAGATTTGGTAGATGACCTTCTCTTCCTCCAAGAATGAAAAAGAGTTAGAATCATTTACCAGATGCTGTATGCCTTCGGTGAGAATGCGGTTTTCTATTTTGCTCAATAAAAAATCTACGAAGTCAGAAGCCTCCTGAAGTTTGGGATCAGGCAACTTTGTTAGTCCTTCCATCGTCTTTTGCAAAAGCGTATCTCGTTCCATATACATAAGCTTACAAATGCGAATTTAAGTAATTAAAAGTAAAACGCTAGTATCGTAAAGTCTAGGCAAAATCGGGTGCATTTCAAATTGTCACAGCCTACGCCTCACCCCATCTTAAAGTGTGCTGTGGGGTAGTTCACCTCGCCCCTCTCCGCGGGAGAGGGGAACGAAAATCTGCGCGTCTAGCACACTTTAAGATGGGGTGAGGCCGCAGACCAATTGTTATTTGTAATTTTGAAATGCACCCGTAAAATCACATTTTGTGCGACTTGGCAGAGAGCCATGCCGCCCTCCGAAGAAGCTACGGAGGGCAAGAAAAAATTACACCAATTGTTTTTCTATCAACAACATCAAAATATGGATGATCTTGATGTGCACTTCTTGGATGCGATCGGCATAGCCGAAATGGGGAACACGCAATTCAATATCGGCCAATGGTGCGAGCTTGCCTCCGTCTTTGCCCGAAAGTATAATCACTTTCATGCCTCGCTCCTTTGCTGTTTGTGCTGCGCGAATGATGTTTGCAGAATTGCCGCTAGTGCTAATGCCAAGCAACACATCGCCTTTGTTGCCGAGTGCTTCTAAATAGCGAGAGAAGACAAACTCATAGCCATAATCGTTGCTTACACATGAGATGTGGCTGGGATCTGAAATACAAATAGCAGGGATGGCCTTACGGTGCTCGCGGTATTTGCCTGTGAGTTCCTCGGCAAAGTGCATGGCATCGCAGTGTGAGCCTCCATTGCCACACGAAATTACTTTGCCCCCCGATTGAACAGATTGGGCGATGGCTTTCGCGGCTGCTTCAATATTTTTTAAATTATTTTCATCGGCCATGAAGCTTTGCAATACTTGAGCGGCTTGCGAAAGTTCTGCGGTGATGAGAGAGCGGAAATCCATAGTTATTGAATTAAGTTTAAAGATATCTGCTAGAAAGGTGCAAAGAACATCCTTGCGCCAAATTTTCCTGACAGATCCACAAAGCCCCTCCGCCACTTAGGAAGGGCTAAAGCCCTAACCAGTCTTCTCTGATGTTATTTCCCCACGGCCTAAAGGCCGCGGCAATTCCTTGGGCCACGCAATAGATTGAGTTGAGTAAGGACTAATCATCTCTGTTTTGTAGAAGTAATTTTGAACGTTTCGTTTAGTAGCAAAATCCTACTATTACTTAGAAGCCACGTTGGGCTTCACCGGATTAATTGTGCCATTGCTAAGGTCATAAACTTTTGCCTTCAACACATTGTTCTCATGGCGCATGGCCTCCTTTTCTTTGTCGGCATTTTTTTGATCGCGCCATGTCCAAAAGGCTTCAATTCCGAATAGAATCAGACCGAACAATGCTCCGTATTTGAAGAGTGTGATCTTGCCAAACAAACTATAGAGTAACGAAAGGTCATTCTTTTGCGAATCCATAAAAATGGTGAGCCCGAAAGCGCAGAGGTGGTACACCCCAAAAACCGAAAGGAAGATAAGCCTACGTTTGTTCATTGCTCTATGAATTTAAAGACCCACAAACTTACCCTTTTTCATTTGACGCAAAAATGAAATTTATGATAAAACCTTACTCGGAAAGCAGGCTTCGGTCTATTTCTTAGACCGTTTTCTGAATATCCACCAATTTTTTATACAATCCGCTTTGTGCGCTCAGTTGCTCATGTGTGCCGCGCTCGGCAATTTTCCCGTCTTGTATCACCACAATCTCATCGGCATGTTGGATGGTGCTGAGGCGATGGGCAATCACAATGGAGGTTCTGTTTTTCATCAAATTAAACAATGCCTCTTGTACTAATTTTTCAGATTCTGAATCCAATGCAGAAGTCGCTTCATCTAAAATTAAAATTGGTGGATTCTTAAGAACCGCCCGAGCAATACTAAGCCGCTGCCGCTGACCACCCGAAAGTTTGGAGCCTCGCTCGCCTATCAGTGTTTGATAACCGTTTTCTGTTTGCATGATGAAATCATGGGCGTTGGCAATCTTGGCTGCTTGAATCACTTTTTCTTCATTGATGTCGGGCATACCAAAGGCGATGTTGTTGAAAATGGTGTCGTTGAATAGAATGGATTCTTGGGTAACCACGCCCATCTGCTTGCGCAGCGATTCGATCTGATAGTCGGTCAATGATTTTCCATCAATGCATACTTCGCCTTCTGTTGGATCATAAAAACGTGGAACTAAATCTGCCAAAGTAGATTTACCTCCGCCAGACGGCCCCACGAGTGCCAAGGTTTTCCCTTTCTCTACTTTTAGATTAATATTCTTGAGCACGTTCTCGGTGTCATAAGCGAAAGAGACATTTTTGAATTCGATGGATTTTTCAAAACTCAGTAGCTTCTCAGCGTTTGGTTTGTCTTGAATGGCTGGTTGATAATCGATGACCGAGAAAATTCTTTTAGAAGAGGCAGTTCCTCTTTGGAGGGAAGTAATCCCGTTGGAAAAATTTTTGGCAGGTTGTATGATCATGGCAAACACTGTCAAAAAAAGTAAAAACGAAGCTGGATCCAAGGTCGAATGTTCACTCAGCACCATGTTCCCTCCAAAAAAAATAATCCCAGAAATGATTCCCACTCCTAAGATTTCAGACACTGGAGAAGCCAATTCATTTTTGTACGCCATCGACTTGCTTACCGATCTGTAATAAGAGCTTTCTCTTTCGATCTTATCAATAACAAAATTACGTGCATTGAATGCCTTGATCACCCTCATTCCACTAAACGTTTCATCAAGGATATTAACAATTCTACCCAATGACTCCTGACTCTCCGTTGCCTGTTTCTTTAGTCTTTTGATGATCTCTGCCAATACGCCTCCTGTTAGCGGTAAAACCAGCAGAGTGAAAAAAGTTAGTTGAGGCGATATTTTAAATAGGATGAAAAAATATACGATTATAGTAATAGGTTCTTTCAATACCACTTTCAAACTATTCATCACCGAATTCTCCACTTCGCTTACATCGTTTGTAAATCTTGAAATCAAATCACCCTTCCTTTCATTATTAAAATATCCAATATGCAAGAGCGATACCTTTTTAAAAATATCCAATCTCATGTTTCTCACTAGATCTACTCGAATTTTGGTGGCTATCACTCTTTCCAAATAGCGGAATAAATTGGCGAGTATTACGCATGTTACAATCAAGGCACAAACAAATAGCAGCGCATTCAAAGCCCCATATTGAATTACAATGCGAAGAAAGTAATGATTAAATGCGTCTTTGATATAATCCGTTGTGAGACTGAAATCAGGCAAAGGAGGAGGCACAAGGACTTTCTTTGTTTTATCAAAAAGAACTTGAAGCATAGGGCTTACCAAAATAATATTAAACGCCCCAAAAATGATCCCCAATATCGAATACAAGAAAAAGAACGCCAGCCTTCTGGGCAATCTATTGGCATACGAAAGAATCCTGAAAAAAATCTTCATCGATTAAAATTCATAAGTGCGAGCTGGAATGTTCCATCGTATAGCCAATGACGTAAGCGAAGTATTGTTATTGTAGAAGGGCAAATCGCTATCGCTCTTGCGCATGATCTGCTTTGCCTCTATAAACAAATTGTGTTTGAGCATGTATGAAGCTGTTAAATCAATAAAAGTAATCGAATTGCTATTTCCCTGAGTAATGCTGTTTCCAAAGTCGCTTTGCCGTGTAGTGTTGTTCTTAAGAATATCGCCCCCAAAGTTTTGGTTCACATCATCACGGCCCGTTTTCATCAACAAAGCTTTACCAATTAAACTTAATTTAGGAATGGGCTGATACCGAACAATTGCTACGATCTCAGAAAAATTCGCGCCAAGCGGATGAGCCAACGATTGACTGTAATTACTGTAGCTGCTAGCCGTATTGTGCGAGAACGTGTACGGCCGAGCCGAGTTATATTCCAGTTGCAAATCCAAATTAGAGACACCTGCTACATCGATGTACTTCAAGCCCGCTTGCAGCGCATATTTGTTTCCCCACCAACCTTTGCCCGCGCGCAGTTCGCTGAATACAAATTCATCAATCACCGTTTGCCCATAGAAAGAAATATTCTTGAATGCATTCCATTTAAAATCAAAACCCAATAATGCATTATCACTGCTGCCAAATTGCTGCTCAATAGCGCGATAAAAAATAACGGGGTTCAAATAACCAATATCAAATTTGCCACTGTTGAGCGAATCGGATGGCGTGAAAACAATTGACTCGAAAAAACCTAAGTTGAATTTTTTGCCAATGTTGATGCTTGCATGATGGAAGGCCATAAACTTTTCCGGATAGCGTTTGCCAGCCGAAGAACCACCCACTAACTCATTTCCTGTTAGCCTATTCAATTGAAACAAGTAGTTGATCTTCCAGACTTTGGCATTGGCGCGCAAAAAAAGATTGGGTGGCGAATAGTCAGAGAAAATCAATGACCGATGTCCATTGCCAATAAAAGTTCTGTCGTGGCCGAATTGAAAGTAAATGTGATTAGTGATATTAAAATCAATGTAGGCACGTGCCTGAAAAAAATCTACCCCTGTGCTTTTGAAAGACTTAAAAAAACCTTCGTGCGGCACCACATTATAGCGAAAAAATTCATCCTGTGCATACGAGGGCAAGATCATTTGATTGTCGGTGAGATACATGTAGAAGCCGATCTTTTTATCGATCATCCCCCGCATCTCCATTCCACGTGTGTTGATGGTAGCTAGTTCATTTGTGCGCGAATCTTTTCCGAAGCCGACATACAGCACAGGGTTTACGTGCAGATCAAAATCAGGTACATCCACATAAGCCAAATCCGATTTTTTCTTGTACAGTTTTTTCAATACAGGTTTCGCACTCGTATTCGTTTCTGTGCGGCTCCACTCCCAGTTGTCGTTACGGAAATAATCGTAGTTGAACTTGTCTGCCTTTGAAGTAAAAACATTGTCGTTTAAGTTGAGCGAATCGACAAACGCCACCAGCGCACTCCGCTTCGCAGGTCGCACTGCCGTAAACCACTCAGGGGTAACACGCCCCGCTTTTATTTCATAGCGCGTGAGCCAATGATAATAGTCCTCGTTCAGGCTCGCATTGGTACTCTGCGCCAGCCCCAAACCTTGGATCGCAAGCAAAAAGATTAGTAAAAAGCTCGTTTTCATAAAGCCTAGGGGCGTTTTAATCAATAAATTCTAGGCAAATTACCTGTTTTCAACAAATTCTAAACCTCTCCCTTGCAAATTGCGCCCAGATGCCTATTTTTGCAGTCCTTTTAAAAGAAGCATGGCGAAAATCATGCAAACCAATTAAAATCAAGAAATATGAAAAAATCCATTCACCCTGAGTATAAAGATGTGATTTTCTGGGATACCTCCAGCGACACCAAGTTTTTATCTAAGTCCACTTCCGTTCCTAAGGAAAAAATGAAGTGGGAAGATGGAAATGAATATCCAGTTATTAAAGTCGAGGTGAGCTCTGCCTCGCACCCGTTCTTCACAGGCAAGAAAATGTTTGTGGATACTGCTGGCCGCGTAGAGAAATTCCAAAAGAAATACGGAAAGAAAGAAACGGTTTAATCAGTATCAATTTAGATTTTAAGAGAAGCCTCCTTGTGGGGCTTTTTTTATTGGGGGATTTAACCACAGAGGGCACGGAGGTTCACAGAGGAAAATTACAAACTCATCTACTACTCTGTGCATCTCTGTGTCCTCTGTGGTTTATTTTTTTACACTTTAGGTTGAAGATCACTAAATCAAAAATTGCTTAAATTGCCATCACAATGAACCACGTTTCCGAAAAGATAGCTGAACTAAAGGAATTGCCTGAGTTGGCCATTATCCTCGACCGTCTTGAAAAAGAGATGAAAGAAGAATCTCAGCGTAGAAATGAATTCTATGAGCTGATTCATGAAAACGTTAAGGCAGAGTTTATCAATGGAAACATTGTTTATCATTCGCCAGTGATGAGACGGCATTGGATGGTTTCCATGAATGTGTCGCGGGAATTGAGTACTCATGCAAAGAAAAATGACCTAGGTGAAGTAGGAGTTGAAAAAGTGATGATCTCGCTTACGAGAAATGATTATGAGCCAGACATTGTTTTTTTCTCTAAAGAAAAATCAAGTTTGTTCACCAAGGAACAAATGCATTTCCCCGCGCCAGACTTGGTAGTGGAGATACTTTCTGATTCTACTGAAAAAAATGATCGCAATATCAAGTTTAGGGATTATGCCTCGCACGGGGTAAAAGAATATTGGATCATTGATGCCGATAAAAACACCTTGGAACAATACATCAATACTGACAATGAGTTTCAGCTACTTCACATTTTTACCGAAGGGACACTGAAAACAGAGACGGTGAAGGGTTTTGTGTTGGATGTAGGAAGTATTTTTGAATAGGAATACTAGCAAAGGCTAACCTTTTACTACAAATTCAAAATGCTAATACAATTGTTTTGCGTACGGGCACTGCCTAACTTCGCCCCATGAATGTAATTCTCTTTGACAATCCCAGCATCTGTCAAAATCTCTTGCCTTTTACTTTTACGAGACCCGTTGCAACTATTCGTACAGGGATATTGACCATTGCCGAAAAGTGGGAGAAATACTTGAACGCAACTGTTTCGTTTTCTACGGAAGGATATTTGTCAAAGAAGTTTTCGCTTAAACACACCAGCGATAACCTTTGGATCAATGGAGCGCTTTGTCCTGATGCTGGTTTGGTCGCAGCTATTCAGCAACTAGCATTGGGAGATGCGTTGATAAAAGATTCTATGATATTAGCCGTGCGTACTGCCGATGATGAAGTGCCAGAGGTGATTGTAGGGAAAGTAGAAGAGTATTCTTCATCTATTACGTTGATCGATCAGGTTTGGAAAATCTTTCAACACAATGGCGCGCAAATCCGTAGCGACTTTCAATTGATCACGAACGGAAGAAAATCACAAGGCATCAAAGACAAACACACACGGGCTTATGCAGAAGAAAATATTTTTATTGAAGAAGGTGTGGTTATTCATTCGGCTATCTTAAATGCCGAGAATGGCCCGATCTACTTGGGAAAAAATTCACAAGTACAAGAAGGAGCGATGATACGCGGCCCGTTTGCCTTGGGCGAAAGTTCCGTGGTAAACATGGGAGGAAAAATGCGGGGAGATGTTTCTGTTGGGCCGCAATGCAAAGTTGGTGGAGAAATAAGTGCATCCGTCTTTTTTGGGTACAGCAATAAATCACACGATGGATTCTTAGGCTGCTCTGTCATAGGCGAGTGGTGCAACTTTGGAGCAGATAGCAACACTTCTAACCTTAAGAATAATTATGAGAATGTAAAAATTTGGAATTACCCCAAAGGAGGATTTGTAGACACAGGACTTGTATTCTGTGGATTGATGATGGCAGACCACACCAAGTGCGGCATCAACACCATGTTCAATACTGGAACAGTAACAGGTGTGGGTGCGAATATTTTTGGTGATGGATTCCCAAGAAATTTTATTCCTTCCTTTGCTTGGGGTGGAGCGGCTGGGTTTAGTACCTATCAATTTGAAAAAGCAATGGCTACGGCAGCGAAAGCAATGGAGCGCAGAGGTCTTACGTTAACGGATATTGATAAAGAGATTTACAAAACTGTTTTTGAGATGTGCGCGAGGGAGAGAGTGTGGGAGAAAGCTAAATGATCAATGTACAATTAGCCAATGATCAATGATAGGTGGTCACGTGAAAATTAAATAAGATGAATTTTTCTTCGATACCAGGTTTAACAGAAATAAAATCGAAACTGATTGAAGCCGTTCAAGCTGGCCACATCGCCCATGCACAATTATTTACGGGTAAAGTTGGATCATTGAATTTACCATTGGCACTAGGTTATGCAAATTACCTGCATTGTCAAAACAAAGGAGCGACCGATGCGTGTGGCACTTGCGCTGCCTGTAGCAAAAGTCTAAAATACATACACCCTGATACGAATTTTGTTTTTCCTCTCGGCAATATTAAAGGCGATAAAGACGAAGATCGATTCAAAGCAGATATTTTAAAAAGCTGGAGAAGTTTTTTGTTGGAGCAGCCCTTCGGCAACTTAGGCGATTGGATCAGCTACTACGGTGGTGAAGACAAGCAAGCGTTGATCTCTCGCGAAGAAAGCCGGGAGATTATTAAAACCCTTTCGTTAAAAGCCTTTGAAAGCCCGTATAAAGTGATGATTATTTGGCAGCCAGAATTAATGCACCCCACTGCTGCCAACGGGATTTTGAAAATATTAGAAGAACCGCCTGCCAATACTTTTTTTATTTTGATCACAAATGCTGTGGAACGATTACTCCCTACCATTCTTTCACGCACACAAATTGTACAAGTGCCGCTTTTAGCAGATGCCGAGATAGAAAATTATCTTTCAACCAAAAGTGTAGAGGAAACGCGAAGACAAGAAATTGTTTCACTGGCCGAAGGCGATTTGAATTTGGCTATCAAGCTCATCGACTCTGAACAAGATCACTACCAAGAGAAATTTTCTGATTGGATGCGCACGTGTTTCAAAAAAGATTACAGCAAAATGGTGGCACTCATGGAAGAATTTAACGAGCGCGACAAACTCGGCCAGCGCAATTTTTTACAATATGGCCTCACCATGATGCGCGAAACATTACTCCAATTTTCAGGTGCTTCGGCCATCAGCCGTGTGAAGGGCAGCGAAGTAAAATTTGTGCAGGACTTTAGCAAAGTAATGACGGTAAATAAAGTAGAAAAGACAAACGAATTGATTTCGGATGCCTCGTACCACCTAGAGCGCAATGGAAGCGCGAAGATGATTTTCCTTGACCTGTCGTTGCAGCTTTCTAAATTAATAAACCCGTGAGCAAATAGTAGGCAATAGGCAAGATGACAATAGGCAAGAAGCGGGTTAATGAAACGGTGCTCCATGCTGAAAAGTTTGCCTACTGCCTACTCCCCTAGGATGACTTCACTTCATTTCTTATTTTTACGACCTTATTTCCAATCATAATTCTTAAAATCAACTATGAACCGCTCTCTTATCATCATTCTACTCTGTGGTGTCACTTTAGTAACGAGCTGCGCCCAGAAATCTGATTATGTCATCACCATTAAAACCAACCAAGGTGACATGGTGGCCATTTTGTATGACGAAACGCCCAAGCACAAAGCCAACTTTATTAAACTTGCCAAAGAACATTATTTCGATAGCCTTCTATTTCATCGGGTGATTTCAGGTTTCATGATCCAAGGTGGCGACCCCAATTCTAAAAAGGCACAACCTGGCGAGCGTCTTGGCAATGGTGGTCCTGGCTATACAGTCGATGCAGAATTCAATCCTAAATTTTTTCATGAGAAAGGTTCGTTCTCCGCAGCACGCTTGGGCGATGAACAAAACCCTACCAAGGCATCCAGCGGCAGCCAGTTTTATATAGTGCAAGGCAGTATCGTACCAGAGTCCAGCATGGAAGATTTGAAAATCGATCAAATGAAATTAAACATGGGCTTTCGCCAGATCATGCAAAACCCTGCAAACAAACCGTTGATCGATTCGCTGACCATAGTTTATCAATCTGGAGATATGGAAGCGTACAAACAAAAAATATTTGCCCTTGTGCCGCGCATCGAAAAAGAAACAGGAATGAAAGTAACCAAAGATGTTTCGCCAGAAAAAATCAAAGCGTATACTACCGTGGGTGGCGCACCACATTTAGATGGCGACTATACTGTGTTCGGAAAAGTGATCAAAGGGCTAGAAGTAATTGATAAGATTGCCAGTGTGCAAAGGGATGGAGCGGAGCGTCCGCTGGAAGATGTGCGCATGACAGTAACGGTGGAAGAGATGCCGAAGAAGAAAATCACAAAACTTTACGGGTACGTTTACCCAGAAGTAAAAAAATGAAAATTCTCGTCACTGGCTCCAACGGCTTGCTTGGCCAAAAATTAGTTGAACTGATTTTGACCAAAGAAGATCATCTCATCGCGACAGCAAAGTCAAAATTGGCCATTGATCTGCCACGAGGAGAATTCCATTTTTTGGACATCACCAGATTAGAAGAAGTTGAAAAAGTAATCAGTGAAACAAAGCCAGATGTAATCATCAACACGGCTGCCATGACACAAGTAGATCATTGCGAAACCGAAAGAGAAAAATGTTGGTTGAACAATGTAACAGCAGTGGAAAATCTTGTGAACACCTGTGAAAAAACAGATACCCGATTAATACACGTCTCCACCGATTTTATTTTTGATGGCACCCGCGGCCCACTCGATGAATTGGAAAAACCAAATCCATTGAGTTACTATGGTGAAAGCAAATTGGCTGCGGAAGTGGCCGTTCAAAAAAGTAAAACGGATTGGGCTATCCTTCGCACCGTTTTGGTATTCGGCATTACCAAAGACATGAGCCGTAGTAACATTGTGTTGTGGGTGAAGAAAAGTCTAGAAGAGGGTAAGACGATTAATGTAGTGAACGATCAATGGCGCACGCCCACTTTAGCCGAAGACTTAGCGATGGGTTGCTACCTAGCTGCCACTAAAAAGGCAAAAGGTATTTACAACATTTCTGGCTATGAGATGATGACCCCGTATGATATTGCCATTGCTACGGCAGATTTTTTTAAACTAGATAAATCACTGATTAAGCAAACAGACTCCACACAATTCAAGCAGCCAGCAGCGCGTCCACCAAAGACTGGGTTTATTATTGACAAAGCAAGAAAGGAATTGGGTTATCAGCCTCGTAATTTTAAAGAGGGCCTTGCTTTATTGGCTCGTCAAATAAGTGCTTGAATTACAGAAAGCAAAATGTAATAGAGTATGGTTTTCAAGTGACTGTTCATTTTGATCTACTCTAAAGCTTTTGCGGAATTTTCTACAATGTAAACTTCTATAAATAATAATTGCGAAATTGGAGTTCATTGTCAAATTAAGTACTGGCATCGGCCAGGGATAGAAGCGGAAAGCACGAAGTGTGATGGGGTGGCGCGTGGACGGACTTGTAGCGGATAGCCCGGTGCCCTTGCGCCTCGCTTGGGCAGGCCGCCAATTGCTTTCTCCTCGGTCTGTATCCTGACAGACCGAAATAACATCGCTTAAAAATAATAGTCGTCTTTGATGACACTGACCACGGAGGAGGTAAAAGGAATCAGCTATATTTAAAAACTATTACATTTTTTATGAAATTCAAAACCGCTCTCTCCCTGATTTTATTTTTAGCAGCTTTCAATACTCAATCTCAAATCCTACTGCTAAGTGAAGACATAGTAAAATCTCTTCATGGAGAATTATCGGGGGAAGAAGCCAAACGAAATTTAGAATACATCACACGCCTGCATCGTATGCGCGGGTCGGCCGAGTTTAAGCAAGCCATTGATTTTGTAGAAGGAAAATTGAAAGAGTACAAGCTGGAAGAAATTGAAGTCATCAATATCCCCATGGATGGCAAGACATTTTACGGCACTCAAAAATCTCGATTGGCATGGGAGGCTGAGTTTGCCGAGTTGTGGGAACTGGATAACACAAGCAAACCAACCGTTCGCATTGCCGATTGGCAATCGATGCCCATTACCTTGGCCGAAGACAGCGAGAGTGGTGAAACAACTACTGAGTTGATCGACATCGGTGCAGGCACTTCTGAACAGGATTACGCAACCAAAAATATAAAAGGCAAACTTGTCTTGACTTCTTCCTCACCTGATGCGATCGTTGCTTTGGCGATAGAAAAATATGGTGCAGTGGGAATCATTAGTTACGCTCAAAATCAAGTTACCGCTTGGTGGAAGGAGGATGAAAATTTAATTCGCTGGGGGCATCTGAATAGTTTCTCAACGACCAATACGTTTTGCTTCATGATTTCACTGAAGCAAGCTCGTGCATTTCAACAGCGGTTGACTCGTGGTGAGAAAATTACTGTGTACGCAAAAGTAAAAGCAGGAAGGCACGTGGGATTTTATAGTATCGTCACCGCAGTAATTAGAGGAAGTGATTCTTCTTTGCAAGCAGAAGAAATTGCTTTCTCTTGCCACCTTGATCACCAACGCCCAGGTGCGAATGATAATGCCAGTGGCAGCGTGACTATTCTTGAAATTGCCCGCACATTGCAAAAATTAATTAGCGAAGGCAGGCTTGAAAAACCAAAACGTACACTTCGCTTTATTTGGTCGCCCGAAATTGAAGGCACGCTTGCGCTACTTAGCCACCGCCAAGAGTTTGCCACAAAGATCAAAGCAAACATTCACATGGATATGGTAGGCGGTGGCCCGATCACCAAATCAATTTTCCATGTTGCTGGTAGCCCCAAGAGCTTGCCTTCCTTTGTTGCTGGCGTGGGCGAAGCTTTTGGGGAATATCTGAATTTGGAAACTGATGCGTTTGCGAGTGGGTATCGCTTTACTTATCCGTTTGTTTCGCAAGAAGGCGGAAAGGAACCATTGCAAGCAGTGCTCGGTCAGTTTCACATGGGCAGCGATCATGATGTGTATCAAGAAGGTTCTTTTAAAATACCGAGTATCTACCTGCACGATTGGCCTGATCGCTACATCCACACTAATTTTGATATGGCTTCCAACATTGATCCCACAAAATTAAAACGTGCTGGTTTTATCGGGGCTGCGAGTGGATACTTCTTGGCCAACTTAACCGACAAAGCACTTGACCCACTTTGGGTAACGTTTCGCAAGCAATCTTTAAAGCGAACTTCACAAATGATGGGAAGAAAAACGCAGCTCACGACAATTGAATTTGAAAATCTTTGGGCAAATCATTTTAATTATGAGCGTGCAGTTTTCAATTCTATAAATAATTTTTGCGCAGTTCCTTCCTCGCTAAAAGAAGAGGCAAAGAAATTTTACATTCAACTGGAGTCACTGCAATCAAAAGCAAAATCGGTCGAAGTAAAAAATAGACCTTCAACTATATATAAAAGAAACCCTGCGGTGAAAGGCCCTTTATCTGTTTTTGGTTACGATTATTTTACCGATCATTTAGGCAAAGACAAAGCAAAGACAATTCGCCTACTTGATTATGAAGGGCTCTGGGGAGACGAATATGCTTACGAGGCGTTGAACTTTGTGGATGGAATCCGCGACACAGTGGATATTCGAAATGCCCTCGCGGCAGAGTTTGGCCCTATACCGCTTGAGTACGTAGAAGAGTATTTAGCTGCGCTGGAAAGTATTCAAGTCATTCAAAAAATAAAATCTTGATTGGACAGCTAGTTAGCCAAAGTAAGTTTTTTTTGAATAGATTAATCATGATACTTCTTCTCGCCCGCATTGATCGCGATAGTTAAAATATTTTCTTTGGGTGGAAAAGGACAAGAAAAATTATCGGAATAAGCGCAGTAAGGATTGTAGGCTTTGTTGAAATCAAAAACCATTGTGCTTGCACCTGGTACTTTTTTCAAATCGATATAGCGGCCAGCACCGTATGTTTCGTTAGCACTAGTTTCATCGGCAAAAGCGAGGAACAGCGTGCCGCGATAAGGCCCCGCATCCATGATTTCCAAAATAACTAATTTGTTCTCTTTTCCCTCCAACTTAAATTCCGCGAAAGCGTATTCCAAATATTTTTTTTCTTTGCCATCGCTAGTGGGCAACACAACTACTTTTTTGTTTTCGATCGAGACAAGATTAGCAATGACTTTGAATTTTAAGTCGGGCGGGAAATAGTTGAGTTTTTTAAATTCAATGTTTTCTTGAGCAGAGTCTTTCTCAGATAAGAAAGGCGATCCGCTATCACTTTTCATGAACGTGTCTTTCTCTTCGCGTTCTTTTAAAATTGTTTGGGTGTAATCTTCTGGTGATTCACCACCAGTAAGACTATAAAAGACTATTGTGGCCAAGAAAGCCAGAATACCTAGA
Source organism: Cyclobacteriaceae bacterium (assembly GCA_046155095.1). GTDB lineage: Bacteria > Bacteroidota > Bacteroidia > Cytophagales > Cyclobacteriaceae > ELB16-189. The sequence goes on along the minus strand of JBJXEB010000068.1, from coordinate 54,959 downwards.
AGGATAATGTTTTTGCTTTTCATTTTTTACCACTAAGACACGAAGGCACTAAGAAAATCAATCTTTGCCTATTGTAATTGCCTACTGCCTATTTGTTACACCAACCCCTCATCTGCAAAACTAAAGTATTTATTGCCAGCCACGATGATGTGATCAAATAGTTGCACATCTAAAAACTTGCCCGCTTCTTTCATCTTTTTGGTTAGGTCACGGTCGCTTTGACTTGGTGTTAAATTGCTGGACGGGTGGTTGTGCGCCATCACAATGCCGCAGGCCAATTCTTCCAATGCCATTTTGAAAATTATTTTTGGGTCGGCCACAGTGCCGGAGACGCCACCTTCGCTCACTCTTTTCTTTTTGATCACGCGGTTGGCGCGATTCAACAATAATATCCAAAACTCTTCGTGCGGTAAATCCATCAAATCACCTTTGATCAAATCAAATGCATCTTTGGATGTGTTTATCTTCGGTTTCTCTTCTACATCTACTTCTTTGCGTCTGCGGCCAAGCTCGAGTGCGGCCACGATGGTGATGGCTTTTGCTTCGCCAATGCCCTTAACTTTCATCAGTTCTTTCACCGAAAGTTTGGCGAGCTCGTTCAGGTTGTTCTTTCCGTGAAGCAATATTTTCTTGGAAACATCCACGGCACTCAGGTTGGCCGTGCCAGAGCCGATCAAGATGGCGATCAACTCGGCATCAGATAAAGCAGAAGTGCCTTTCAACAACAGCTTTTCCCGTGGCCTGTCTTCCGGGTTCCAGTCTTTGATGTTGAGGGGTTTGCCGTCTTCGATTTTCATTAATGGAAAGGTAGGAAAAATCTATTTCACGCAAAGGCGAAAAGAAATGCTTTGCCACGGAGACACGGAAAAATTCAAAATGTTTTAGTCGAGAATAAATCTCTGGGCCCTCTGTGGTTGAAAATTTTTACTGCAAAGATCACAAAGAGAAATGGATGCAGCGGTTCGAAGAGTTTTTGTAGGACGCGTGTGGCAGGGATGGAGGCATTGTTGGGGCCCGAAATGGAATGTGTGTGAGGTGGCGACTGCCGACAGCCCGACCCGTGCGTATGGAGTTGAGCGGGGCAAGGGGTGCCACCCAAAAAACAAGGCATAAAAAAACCCTCCCCAACTGTGAAGCTGGAGAGGGAAAAATGTGTTGTTATAAAATTAAGCCATTGCGTTGATGCGCTTGGCCAACTTGCTCTTTTGGTTGGCGGCCTTCTTCCAATGGATCACGTTCTTCTTCGCCAATTTATCGATCATGCCGCTCACTTCCTTGAAAAGTGTGGATGCTTCGTCTTTTTTGGTAGTGCCTGTTAAGGTTTTGATTTTGGTGCGCGTGGTCTTGGCTTGGTAGCGGTTGCGCACGCGCTTGGTCTCATTTGCCCTGATTCTTTTCTCTGCTGATTTGTGGTTTGCCATATTGCTTTTCTAAAAGGACTGCAAAAATAAGGGCAATATGCTGATTTGCAAGCGCGGCTGGCTCATTTCTTTTGAATAGTGCCTTCAAATAAAAGCCAAGTGTTTGGGTCCAAGATCAGATCATTAGGCTCAAATTCACTTTTTAAGGTGATTTTAGATGATTTTGAGTCTACTTGAACGGTTTGGAGTTGCCTTTTGCCGTCCTTGTCGACCAAGGCAATTTCTAGCGGGAACCGGAAATATATTCCGCTTTGCACCTGTGCAATCTCTAGCTTCACTTCTTTTGTCTTGCCATCGTACTGCCACATACCTGCAATTTTTGGATGGCCACCCTCATACAGCCACTGATCGAAGAACAATGTCAAGTTTTTCCCAGAGGCCTCTTCCATTATCCGTTTGAAATCGGAGGTCATGGCGTTGCTGTTTCTATAAGTAGCGTAATAATCGCGGATGCCTTTCCAAAAATCGGTGTCGCCTATTTTGTGGCGGAGCATGTGCAAGACCCAACCTGCCTTTTGATAGGTGTTGGTGCTGAGTACTTTGTTGATATCCGTAAGCGTGGTGTCAGCAATGGACGCGGGATTTTTTAGAAAATATTTTATCACTTGGTCGCGGTCTTTCACTTGCTCTTGTACTAATCGATCATGGCCGTATGCATGTTCTAAATACAAATTGGAAAAGTAAGTGGCAAAACCTTCGCTGAGCCACACGTGGTGTCAATCGTTTTCGCTGGCCGAGTTGCCGAACCGCTGGTGGGCTTCTTCATGCGCGATCAAATCTTCGTGATCGGCCTTGCCGTTGACGGAACTTTCTGAATAAAAAATCGCGCTGGCATTTTCCAATCCGCCCCAGCGTGTTTTGGATTGTACGTTCGCCAATTTTTTAAATGGATAAGGGCCAATGTGTCGATGGAAATAGTCCAATACTTTTAAAGCAACAGAATAATCATAAAAACCTTCGGCTCGGTTTTGTGGATATACCCAACTCTCCACAGTAATGTTATCTACCTTGCCCACTTGCTGAACAGCAAACCGCGCAATGCCCACCACCATAACCTTTACAGGAATAGGCACTTCTTCGTGCCAATGCGTAAGTTTTCTTTTGGAGTCGATGTAGCTCTCTAATTTTATGGAAAGATAAAGCGGATATCTAATATTTCACGCAAAGAGTGCAAAACGCTAAGATTATATTGACTTTACTTTGCGACTTAGCGTCTTTGCGTGAGATTTGTATTGTAATGAGATATTTTCAAAAAATATTTTTAGTAGGAGTAACCTTGCTCTGTTGCAGTTGGGGTTTTTTCGCCCACCAAAAAATCAACCGACTGGCTGTGTTCGCACTTCCCGTTGAGATGATCGGCTTTTACAAAAAGAACATTCAATATATTTCTGAAGCGGCAGTCAATCCAGATCGTAGAAGATATGCTGTGCCAGAAGAAGCACCTCGTCATTACATTGACTTGGATGAGTATGGCGATAGTGCTGCGTACAAACTCCCTCGCTATTGGAAAGAAGCTGTAGAAAAATTTGGTGAGGATAGTTTAATGGCGCATGGCATTGTGCCGTGGCGCATCAATCAAGTTTATTATCAATTAAAAGAGGCTTTTCTGCTGAAAGACCCTGATAGGATTTTGAGCCTATCGGCTGATATGGGTCATTACATTGCCGATGCGAACGTGCCGCTGCATACGACAAAGAATTATGATGGCCAATTGACCGATCAAGTTGGGATCCACGCTTTCTGGGAATCACGATTGCCTGAATTGTTTTTCAATGAATATGATTTTTATGTGGGCAAAGCCGAACATATTGACAATGTGCAACTGGCCGCGTGGGACGCAATAGCTCATGCCAATCTAGCTCTGGATTCCGTATTGAGTTTTGAAAAACAGTTATCACAGAAAATGGGCAGCAAGAAATTTAATTTTGAAGAGAAGGGAAAGCAAACGGTAAAAGTTTTTTCACGAGAATATTCCAATGCCTATCATCAACTTTTATCGGGAATGGTGGAGCGGCAATTCCGCGCCAGCGTAAAAATGGTGGGCGATGTTTGGTTTACAGCTTGGGTGGATGCAGGGCAACCTGATTTAAAGAGTTTGATAGAGTATAAGCCAACAGAAGAGGAATTGAAAAAGCGAGCGGATGAATTAAAAAGATGGAGGGAGGAGAAATTGATTAGTCCAAGAGTGCACGAGGGGGAGAATTGAATCTGGAGGTGAGAGGTAATTGGTGATTGGTAATTGGTAGTTGGTAAGAGGCAAATGGTCAATTAGAGAAGATTGGTTTTTTGTTGAGCAATTTGTCGATCGCATTTAGCGTAATTTTTTTTACTGAATTCCCACCGCCTCCGCCCATCCCCCTTTCCGAACACCAATCGTAAGACGCAGCATTTATTACAGTTCCTGAAGAAGGTGTTTTCTTGAACACGATAAATGTGCCTATCGTTTCTTTGCCTCCGCGCGCCCCGCGATCAAATCCTATCAATTCGATTTTGTCAAAACCAAGCATTGCTTTATCTAATTCGGGATAGCCGTCACTGGTAAAATTTAAAATAGGAGCACCATCATACTCACCAGATGGCAACGAAAGAATTTCTCCCTTTTGTAAATTCAATCCTTCCAGCAAAGGAGAGGTTGGCGTTACAATCTTGTAGCCATCCCAACCATTGTCCATGTACAACCCGTAACCACCATGTGAAAAATCTGCACCAATGCTTGATAAAATAGAGTATTGAAGCGAGGGATGACCCCACACAATTGTTTTCATCAAAGGGTCGCTAATAGGATCAAGTTGTTGGTCTTTATGGCAAATCATCTGGTTATTGTCCGTGTACCTGACCTGCCACCACATGGTGTTGCCTGATAAAATCAATGCGTCTTTTCCGCCATCTACAAAACGATCGAAATTTTTTCTGGCCTTGCGTGTCCAGTATTCGCTATGACCAACAATAACGAGCATAGAGGAATTTTGGATAGAACTAAAATTATCCATATCGCTATCTGCTACATAGCCAATGTTGTAGTTAGATAAAGACGCGAACCATTTCAAACCATATTCTGTGTTTGATTGAATGGGTATGGGCCTTAGAAATGAAACGCGAGAGGGACGATCGTTTTTGTCGTAAAGACTTTTGCCGCCAGACTGAGCATAAGCATTTGTGGTATTGGATGGATAGATAATAGTGAAGTCAACAGGCTTATTGGTTTTAACGATGAAGGGAATTTTTTTTTCTATTAGGTAGATACCACTTTTTAAATCAGTAGGTATTTCTATTTGAGAAGTAATGTCAAATCCATAGCCCTTGACCGAAGGGTCATCTGGAGAAATAGTTTGAACGGTAAGTGGAGAAGCCACTGAGAAAGCCACTCTTCCATCGATGTTATAAATATCCAATCGGCACAAGGAAATGTTTTCTTTTGATTGTAGAAACACATTTATTTTATGTCCAGGTGAGTAAGAAATTTTATCTGTGTATCCGTATGAAAAATAGGGTGAGCATAAATTGGTTGGCAAAGGTTTTGGAGGAATAACAGGTGCGGGGTCTTCAGCCGTTTTATTTGTACACGAGGCAAGGAAAAGTAAGACGGAGCATAGTACTGCCGAACAGAGATAAACCCTTCGAATTGAGAAAAAAGCAACCATTTAGACTAAGCCTTGACCAACTTAACGATAAAATGCCAGATATATTTTAAACTGTCAAGGTTGGCATTCTATTTTAAAAAAGCAATTTTTATTGATTAGGTGTTTATCAAGATTTGTAAACATCTTTGCAAGTAAATAGGGGTAATCAATAGATGACTTTAACGAACAATCAAATAGTTAAAATCAAAAAGCAATTCATTTGGCTGATTGTCTTTGCTACCACTGCCAGGTTGTTCCTAGCTTCTCAAGTGGAATTAGCCAATGATGAAGTCTATTATTGGACGTATGCATTATATCCTGATCTTAGTCATTTCGATCACCCACCCTTGGTCGGTTTTTTGGCTCAAATTTTTTCATTGAATTTACTATTGAAGGATGATTTTTTTCTTCGGCTTGGCTCCATTGTTTTGTCGACTGGAAGCACTTGGATCATTTTTTTAATCGGAAGAAAGATTAAAAATGAATTGGCTGGGTTGTATGCTGCCTTTCTGTACACATCTTCTATTTATTGTTCTATCATCAGTGGCTTCTCGCTGATACCTGATGCGCCTCAAGTCTTTTTCTGGCTGTTGAGCTTGAACTTAGCTCTTGAAGTTTTACCTGTTGAGCGGATAGAGAATTCACATCGAAAGAAAATGTTATTGATAGGTGTAGTTGCGGGACTTGCCATGTTATCAAAATATCATTCAGTGTTTATTTGGGTGGGGATTTTGCTTTTTGTTCTTTTTCAAAATCGAAAATGGTTATTGGATTATTCGCTTTATCTATCAGGGATCATTTCTCTTTTAGTTTTCTCACCTGTATTGATCTGGAATATTCAAAACAAGTTTATCAGCTTCACTTTTCATGGCGATCGTGTCTCCCCTGCGCTGGAACTTCGCCCAGATTATTTCTTTACGGAGATGGGCGGACAGATTGCCTACAACAATCCGCTGAATGTAATTTTGATTGTGATTGCCTTGGTTGCTTTGTTTAAGGGAAAGGAATTTATTGATGCGAAATACAAATGGGTTTTACTATTGAATGCTATCCCACTGTGGCTTTTGTTTACTGGCTTTTCACTTTTCCGCAGCACGTTGCCTCATTGGTCAGGGCCAGCATTTTTATCATTGATTTTGATTGCAGCAGCTTATTGGGCAGAAAGAATTGGTGAGCAAAATTTACCTGATAAAAAAATAATCCGACCTTTGCGAATTGTATTGCCTTCGTATCTCTTGGTATTTCTTTTAGTGACTGCATTTTATATTATTAACTATTCTCCGTTCACTCTTGGCAAACAAAATGAGATTAAAAATTTTGGCGAGTATGATTTTACACAAGATATGTATGGGTACGATCAAGTGAACGGAGCATTTAAAGAAATTTCACAAAGAGAGGAATCGAGTGGCTCGATGGCAAAAGGATCAGCCTTGATTTCCAACAAATGGTTTCCTGGTGCTCACCTGGATTTTTATGTAGCAAGGCCAACTAATAGAAATTTATTTTTGATTGGCAATTTGAATGAAATCCACAAGTATGCTTGGATTAATAAGCAACGGGGTGGATTGCAAAAGGGAAAAGATTATTACCACATTGCGGTAAGCAATTATTACAACGACCCCACGGAAACTTTTGGGAACTACTTTGAAAAAGTTGAACCAATGGACACGGTGAAAATTACGCGGGGAGGAGCGGTGATGCGATATGCTTTTTTTTATAGATTGAAAAATTATAAGGGGAATTTCAGTGAAAAGATTAACTGAGTGTTTGGCTTCAGGCCGCAAGCTGCAAGCTTCAAGCTGTTCAGGTTTAATTTACTCTGTACAGCTTGCGGCATGTAGCCTGCAGCCTGCAGCTTGAAGCCTAATGTTTATGGATATCCAACCACTCATTCCCTTCTTCTTCAAATTCCTCCGTTTTGCTGCAGTGGGTGCATCAGGCGTAGTGATTGATTTTGGCCTTACTTATTTGATCAGAGAGAAACTAAAACTCAATGAGTACTTGGCCAATAGTATCGGATTTTTTGCTGCTGCTACCAGTAATTTTTTCATCAATCGCGCATGGACATTTTCTAGTCAAGACCCAGAAATGCTTGCGCAATATGGTCGGTTTATATTCTTCGCATCGATTGGCTTGGCCATCAACTCAGCTATCGTTTGGTTTTTGCATGGGCAAAAGGGGAAGAATTTTTACCTGTCAAAAGCAATAGCAACGGTTATAGTCACCGTGTGGAATTTTCTTTCCAATTTCTTTTTTACGTTTAGGTAAGAAAACTTAAGATCGGTATTATGCTACAAAGTAACTAAGGTCCTAAGTTTTTGAGTTATAGGTCGTTTCCTTTTTGACTTAGTGCCTTCGCCATAGATTCGGAATTATCTATTTTGTTGCAGTTGAATCCCTAGGAGCTATCTCTTGAGTTGGTGCTGTAACAGGAGTACTTTCTACAAGTTGTTTTAGATCTTTTAATCCATCTTCATATTGACCTCCTAACATGCTTCCCATCATTACCTACATCGCTTTTTTTCCGAAGCCATTATTATCACCATCATAAGTCCAAGTTACTTTTGTGCCACTTCCTTCTCCCACTAGCTTTAGTTCGGCATAGGCTATTCCATCAAACCCTTCAAATGACAAACCTGTTTTCACACGTTCGTTTTCAACGCTTTCTGCTACCCACTGAGAACCTTTACCTGTTTTCTTTCCTTCCCAACTCATTTTTGAACCAACACCTGCCTCTGCTCCTTCAAAAGATTGCTTTGCTTCTGGATCCATTTTGCTCCAAGGAGACCAAGAAGTAAAATTTTCCATGTTATTAATGCGAGGGAAAAGGGCAGAAGCTGGAGCGTTAATTACAATTGACTTTTCAACATGACCTTTGTCGGGTTGTATCAAAACTACAATCAAAGGATAACAAAGATGGCTGCAACTGCAATGCCGATGATTCTTAAAGTTTTCATAATAATTGGGTTTAGGTTTTGGGAGGACGAAGTTAAGTAAATAATAATCAATCAAAAACGTTGGAGGATTGTTTAATATTTTAAACCTTAGTGGGATATAAACCCTTACCCCTATGAATATATTTAACAACCCGAACCAAATACCAGCCAATTATGGCCTTAAAATAGCCGGTGGGCTGATCGCTTATTTTTTGCTGATGAAATTGATTGGGCTTAGCAACCACGTAGAATTGCGTTTGCTCAATCTCTTCATTATTGTTGGTGGTATTTATTTCGCGCTCAAGAAATTTAAGGAGACTCATGGTAAACATCTGAATTATTTCTTGGCATTGGTCACGGGCGTTGCCACTGGTGCCATTGCTTCATTAGTGTTTGCTTTATTTCTTTTTTTGTGGATGAAGTTGGACGCAAACATGATGAAATCAATTATTGAAAACGAACCAATGGGCCGCCATCTCAATGCGTACATGGCTGCTTTCATTGTAGCGTTGGAAGGCGTATTCTCTGGCTTGCTCGTTACGTTTGTGTTGATCAACTACATCAATACAGATGAAGTGGGGGGAGCTTAGTGGTAAAAGGTAAATAGTAAGAGGTAGTTGGTAAGTGGTAATTTGAGTTATTCTATTTCCGGATACTAGTAACCACTTACCAACTACCTCTTACCACTTACTAATCTCACTCCGTTCCAAGCATATCAAGTATTCTAATACGACCTGTGTGATCCTTTCCGCTCGCTGAAATCATCCAATCGTTTTTTCTGATCATCCTTCAACAGAGGTTTGAGTTGTAAGTTGAGCGAATCCAAAACGAGTTTTTCTTTTTTCCGGAAATCATCGCGTAATGCTTTCAACCGAGTAGAAGCTTTATCTACAATGGGCTTCATTTTTTTAGTTTGAATGCTATCGGCTTGCGTAACGTAATATACTTTGTCGGCCAACGTTCCAATTTTATAGCCACCTCCTCTTTGGCTGCTATGATGGCCATGCCTTCGGTGATGCTCTTTTTCATTTTGATTGTCATCTTTTTTCTGCGCCCATACGCTCACCGATAGACATGAGAACACAATCATACCTAGCATCGAAATCTTTCCATTCGTTTCCATAATTATTTTATTTTGTCTGTTAGACAAAGAGGATAGGCCATTTATTCCCTACAAGGAATATTTAGAAAGAATGACAGAAAAGAGTTTCGTTTGAAGTTATTCGGTTGCATTTCAAATTGTCGCGATGGAAGAAAACAGGTCGCTCCTCTGGAGCTGGCAAACTGGTACTTATTCTTTACTACTGACAGGTCGTCCCATATGGGACTGAGTACCCCTCTACTAGGAGCGGCCTAATCATCGCGTCAATTTGAATTGCACCCAGTTATTCCCTTTTATAGTTCTTAAACCAACTCCCTATAGACATACTCAACACACCCAACACGGCTTCCTTAAAAATCCCAGCCGACATTTTAGATTGGCCTAAGGTGCGGTCAGTAAAGATGATGGGCACTTCTGTTATTTTGAATTTGTACTTCCACGTAAGGAATTTCATTTCGATTTGAAAGGCATAGCCTACAAATTTTATTTTATCCAGCGGGATAGTCTCTAGCACATCTCTGCGGTAGCAAACAAAACCTGCCGTGGTATCGTGCACGGGCAGGCCTGTGATAAGCCGAACATATTTACTTGCAAAGTACGACATCAGCACACGGCTCATCGGCCAGTTTACTACATTCACCCCGCTTGAGTAGCGCGAGCCAATAGCTAAATCATTCCCACCTTCTTCACATGCTAAGTATAATCTGGTTAGGTCTTTTGGATTGTGGGAGAAATCCGCATCCATTTCCAATAAATATTTGTACCCCTTCTGTAAGCCGTAGCGAAACCCTTCAATGTACGCAGTGCCTAGCCCCAGTTTGCCTGCGCGCTGCATCAAGTGCAATCGCATTTCTTGCACATTGTATTTCGTTTGAAGCCCCTTAATAATATCAGCCGTTCCATCTGGCGAGTTGTCATCCACAATCAGCAGATGAAAATCTTTGGGCAAAGCAAGCACCTCATCTACGATGGCCTGAATATTCTCCTTCTCATTGTAAGTGGGTATAATAACGAGTGCGTTGCTCACATAATCTTGGTTGATGACAAAACTAAGGCTTTAGATTTAAAGAACCAATCTGTATGAGAAATGCCAATAGATTCTAATTCTAATTTCTTATTTCTACTTTAGCGCGATGAACAAATGTGTTTTCCTCGATCGCGATGGTGTCTTAAACGAAGACAATCCAAAATACACCTATCACATCGATAATTTCAAAATATTGCCCGGTGTGATTGATGCGTTGAAAGAATTAAAAGCAGCTGGTTATTTGTTGGTAGTCGTCACTAATCAGTCGGGCATAGCACAGGGTATTTATACCCAATCGGAAATGGAAAGTTGCCATCAATATCTGCAAAGAGAATGCGGGCATCTTATCGATCATTTTTATTTCTCACCACATCATCCAACCGTATCCGCATCGCTCGCGCGTAAGCCGGGCACACTCATGTTTGAAAAAGCAAAAGCAAAATTCAATATCGATTTTTCTGCTTCTTGGATGGTGGGCGACCGCGGTCGCGACATCATCCCCGCAAGGCAGCTCGGTATTAAAACCATTCAAATCGGTCATGAGATCGAACCAGAGAATGAAGCTGATTTTAAATATATGAGTTTAAAAGAGGCATCTGCTTTGATTATAAAATAAAACTCGTCCCAAAACCCAATAGAATATAGATGATACGGATTTAGCTGATAGACACTGATTAGTATCCGTTTTAAATCAGTTTGACCCGTGTCATCCGCGTTCCATTTATTACCTCGGCAATAGAACACAGATAACACGGATTTAGCTTATAGACACTGATTAATACCCGTTTTAAATCAGTTTGACCCGTGTCATCCGCGTTCCAACTATTGTAGTAAACCAAAATCAATATTTTAACTAACTTCGTTGCACAAAAAACCTAATCAATTCGCTATGAAAAAAATTATTACCGCTGCATTGCTGCTGATTGTAATGCAGGCTCAAAGCCAAACTTTTGAAGGCACTGTCAAATGGTCAATGAAAATGGAAATCACCGATCCTAAAATGAAAGCTCAAATGGAACAGGGGATGAAACAAATGAATGACCCCGCCAATCAGGCCAAGATGAAAGAGATGCAAGAGAAAATGAATGACCCGCAGATGAAGGCGATGATGGATGCTAACCCACAAATGAAAGCGCAGATGGAGAGTGCAATAAAAATGATGCAGGGCGGAGGCATGTCTTCTATGATGCCTAGCAGCTTTATTTTGAAAACAAAAGGCGGCAACACGCTATCGATCATTGAAGGTGGCATGATGCCCATGGACGTTCTTCACTTGAAAGATCAAGACAAAACCTATCGCCTTGACCGTAAGAACAAAACGTATTCACTAATGGCGCACGGAAACCCTCAAAGTCAGCAAGACCAAGCCACCAAACCAGAAGTGAAGGTGACCAAGACGAACGAGACCACGAAAATTATTGGCTACAACTGTACAAAATATATTGCAGCAGTAACAGAACATGGAAAGACAATCAATCAAATTTTTTGGACCACTAAGGAGATCAAGGATTTTGATATGAAGAGTTTGATCAAGCAGCGGGCAGGGAGCGCAAACCAACAGATGTTCTATGAAGGAGTTGAAGGTGTACCTCTAAAAATAGAAATGGTTACTCCTCAGGGCAATATGACAATGGAAGCTTTGGAAATGAAAAGAGAATCACTAAGTGCTTCAGATTTTGTTCTGCCTGCCGACTATAAAGAAGTGCAGGGGATGTTTGGCAAATAAGAGAAACTGAGATTTGAGATATGAGCATTGAGAAGTCTAAAATCTAAATGCTCATATCTCACATCTTGATCTACACCGATCTCACTTTCAGTTTAGTAGGCTTCTGTCTCTTCGGTGCTTGCGCTTCCTCATAGCCAAGAATTTTCATCATGCTCTCGCTTGTCTGTTCGCTGGCAAAAAGTTCCGTAGAGATTTCACCTTCGTCATTGCGATCAATTAATACGTGCTTAGGTGCGGGGATCAAGCAATGTTGTATGCCTCCATATCCACCTAGAGATTCTTGATAAGCGCCTGTATGGAAAAAACCGATGTGCAACGGCTCTTCATCCGTAATCATGGGCAAGAAAACTTCCCCTGTGTGTGCTTCTGAATTATAATAATCTTGGCTGTCGCATGTTAGGCCTCCAATATTTACTTTGTGGTATGGATCATCCCACTTGTTGATGGCCATCAAAATATATTTCTGGTTCATGCCCCACACATCGGGTAGGTGAGTGATGAAAGAGCCATCAATCATATACCAAAGCTCCTTGTCGTTTTGTAATTTTTGATCGACTACAGAATAAAGTACAGCACCGCTTTCCGCCACAGTGAAACTTCCGAACTCCGTGAAAATATTCGGCACTGGCACGTTATTTTTTTCACAAATCCATTTGATGTTCTCCACAATCTGCTCGATCATGTATTTGTAATCGTACTGAAATGTCAATGAAGTCTTTACAGGGAATCCACCACCAATATCAATCGAGTCAAGTGTGTCGCATACTTTTTTCATTTCACAATACTTGAAAATGAAGCGACTCAGTTCGCTCCAATAATAAGCAGTGTCTTTTATGCCTGTGTTGATAAAGAAGTGTAATAATTTTAATGAAGCCTTGCTACTGGTAGCAATTTTTTCCTTGTACAATGTATTGATGTCATTGTATCGAATGCCTAATCGGGAAGTGTAAAACTCAAACTTTGGTTCTTCATCAGCCGCTACCCGAATGCCTACGTTGTATGGGCGATTGACATTTTTTTCGTACGTGTCTATCTCGCTAAGATTATCAAGGATGGGCATGCAATTGAATCCATCGTTCAGCAAGTCGGTAATGTACTCGCGGTACTTGGGCATTTTAAACCCATTACAAAGAATGAATGTCTCCTTGCTGATCTTTCCTCTTCCGAAAAGTGTGCGAACGATAGGAATATCAAAAGCTGATGAAGTTTCAATATGAATGTCGTTCTTCAATGCCTCCTCTAATATAAAATCATAATGTGAAGATTTTGTACAATAACAATACGTGTATTTTCCATTGTACTTGAAGCGCTCCATCGCATTATTGAAGGCGGCTTGTGCAAAGCGGATGTTTTCGCTGATCTTGGGGAGATAGGTAATCTTGAGCGGAGTGCCGTACTCTTTTATGATGTCTGTCAGGGGCACATCGTTGAATAATAATTCGTGGTTTCTTACTTTGAATTCTTTTTGTGGAAATTCGAAGGTTTGTTCAATCAGCTCGCGGTAACTCTTCATCCTTACTTATCTGGGTTATTAGCTGTTGACGGGCAGCCTAAAGTGAGGTGCAATATTGGTATAATTTTGCCATCTTTGCAATTATTCAACCTGCATGGTTAACCGTACTTTCTTGGTTTTTGCAATTGCTCACGCACTCCCCGATTTCTGACGGGATTGGCAGCCAAGCTGACCCATTTTAGCTGGGAGGTTCTTTTTGTTAACCATTTGTTCATCTAATATTATTTTTTGTGAAGGAGAAGGAAATAAAAATCATTGAGGTAAAGTCCGAAATCGGTGCCGGTACACGTGGCGCGAGCATGGGTGTGGAAGCGATGAAGATTGCCAGCCTGGATTTGAAGTCAGATTTATTCAGGAAATACGATTCCATTGAAGTAGAAAATGTAAACGAACTACTCTTTGATGGGGCGGAACACGCCTACGCGAAATTCATTGACGGTGTGTTGATTATGGAAGAGCGCGTATGCTTGGAAGTGTATGAGCAGATCTTTGACGATTTCTTTCCGCTTATTTTGGCAGGCGATCACTCCACTGCTTACGGAACGATAGCGGGAATTAAAAAGGCTAATCCAAAAAAGAAGTTGGGTGTAGTTTGGATCGATGCCCATGCCGATATGCATACTCCGTTCACTACACCTTCGGGTAACATGCATGGCATGCCGCTGGCCATGGCACTTGGCTTGGATAATTTTGAATGTAAGGTGAACGACCCACGCGGTGAAACGTTGGATTATTGGGAGCAGATCAAAAACGTGGGCATGCAAGGCCCGAAGATTACCGCTGAGGACTTGGTTTACATTGCCGTGCGCGATTTAGAAAAGCCCGAAAATTATCTGATCAATAAAAACAATATCAACTTCATCGAGGTAGAGGATGTAAAAAAATTGGGGGCTGATAAAATCGCGCACAAGGTTTTGCAAATGCTAGATCATTGTGATTTGATTTATGTGTCGTTTGATGTGGATGCCATCGACAGCCGTTTCTCCACTGGAACGGGTACGCCTGTGCCGAATGGGCTTACAGTAGAAGAAGCAAAATTATTGAATTCTGAATTGTGCAAAGACCCTCGGGTATGCGCATGGGAGATTGTAGAAATCAACCCAACATTGGATACAGAAAACAGAACAGCAGAGAGTGCGTTCGAAATTTTAGAGGCAGCCGCCAAATCTATTGAGACGAGGCCAGTACTGGTGGAGTAAGCATGCCGGATGTTATTGGTTAGTTAGTGACGGACGCTACTCTGTTGTTTTTTTCTCAATCTCCTCAATAGCAAAAAGGTCGATTTGCCCAAAAGTCTCTACATACGGTCTATGCATATAATAACCTTTTTCAAATAGATCCTTTGCCTTTACTATCTGCTCTTTAGCAATCTGTTTTCTTCCTAACTGAAGATTGATAGCTGCCAAATGATAATAAGCATCTGATGAAGAGGAATAATACTTTAAGCATTTTTCTAAGTCAGTGATTGCCTTTTCATATTCGTTTAGCTTAATGAATACTATAGCTCGGTGTATAAACGCGTATACGTCTACCCAATCTTCACCACTTTTGGCAGTTACCTCATTAATATATTTGGTGTAATAATCTAACGCCCTTTGGCTATCACCCAGTTGAAAATAGGCAAGTCCTCTAAGATAATCAACGCTCATGCTTTGGGGATAATCTGTAAAACCAGGAGTGAGTGTATCGGTTGCATTAAAATCATCTATGGCAGCTTCATAGTCGCGATAAAAAAATAACTTTAAATAACCTCTCCATCCTTGCCAAACGGTTGGATCAATTTTTACAGCCTTGTCAAAAAGCTGTTTCCATTCATGAGGAATGCCTCGCTTTAAATAGGGAACTGATAACTCTCTCCATGCGGCAGCATTTGTGGTGTCTAGCTTTATGGCAATTTCAATAAGTTCCATGTTTTGTGGACTTCCTTGACCAAAATTTTTCTCTCCGTTCTCTAGATATTCGATTGACATCTTTTTCCTCTCAGAAATTGAATACTCTTTATACTCGTCAGGGTTCTGACAATTTGAAAGCGCTAGTAAAGCGAATAAACTAAGGCAAAATTTCAATGATTTTACCATCACGCATTTTGTAAGTTAAGTATATGTTATAATCCCTTGATTCATTCTCCCAAATGCCAAGTTGCCATTCTTTAAATTCTTGGGTAATAGAAAATAGATGCAAAATCAATTCCTCACTGAATTTTTTTGGCTTTAGATCGAGATCGTTTTCTATGATTTGATACCTTCCAGCCAATCCTTTGCAATTGACAACGAAGCGAAACGTTAAATAACCAGATTCATTTCCAATAGCTGAATATTTTTTTGCTACAGAATCTCGCAAAGCTCTCTTTCCGTATTTATATCCAGCATCAGGTTCAAAGTTGTAATATTCATAGAGACGATCACTGCATGTTTTGAATTCCTTGTCACCCAAAGCAGTAGTTGGATCGATGTAGCCAATTTGATGAGGATACTTTTTGCTCTCTTTTTTGCAGGAAAGCAGAATAACTAAAAGTCCGATGCAATAGAATGTGTTTTTTAATAGAGTATTCATTCAAACCAACTAGTTCACCTTTGCCAAATTCACAATCACTTCCCAGTTAAACTGAACAAACTTGTGCAGCGATTCCTCCAGAATGCGCTCCTGGTCGCTGTGCGCACCAAAACCTTTAGGACCATCTTCTATATCGGTCATAGGGCCGATGCCATAGCACTCTACACCTTTTGCACGTAAGAAAGCCATGTCGGTGGCGCCTGTTGGCATGGTAGGTATTGTTACCGTGTTGTAAATTTTCTTCACCGCAGCTTCTGTTGTTCTAAAGGCATCCGATTCTAACCGTGAGGGCCTGGCTGATGGGCGCAGGTTTTTTGTATTCGCAACGATCTCGATTTGTGAGTCGTTGATCACGCGCTTCATTTCGGCTAATAGCGCTGACATGTCTTCATCGGGTAGTGCACGTATGTCTAGGGTCGCCTCGGCTTCACTAGGGATTACATTGCTCAAATAACCTCCTTTAAAAATATTCGGTGAGATAGACGTGCGAAGTGTGGAGTACATGCGTGGCTCTTTGGCTGCGAAGTACTCTTGTGCTTTTTCGGACTCTTTGTCGTTCACCACAGCAAGGTAACGGGCGGCATCGCTTGGCGCACTGACGGATGCCAGTCGAGTAAAAAACGCGCGGGTTGTTTCATTCAACCGCATGGGAGTTTGCCATGCTGCAATTTTTGAAATGGCTTGCGAGAGATGCACGATAGCATTGTCTTGCAACGGAACTGATCCATGTCCAGCCGTGCCACGTGCGATTAGTTTTGCGCCTCTCGGTACTTTTTCGGTGGTAGAAACGGCTGCATAAACTATTTTTCCATCTTTGCGCGTGACGCCTCCACCTTCGGCAAAGCAAAATTCTGCTTCGATATCTGCCCAATGTTCGCTCACCATAAAATCAATACCCACTTTTGTATTCGATTCTTCGCCTGCTTCTGCTAAGAATATCACGTCTCTATCCAACACAATACCTAGTCTCTTTAGTTGAAGCATCACCATTAAAGCGGCCACTACATTGTCTTTGTCATCTACCGCACCACGCGCATACACATAGCCACCATCGCGAGTAGCTGAAAAAGGAGGATGTATCCATTTAGTCGTATCAACACTGACCACATCGGTGTGTGCCATGATCAATATAGGTTTTTTGTTGCCGTTGCCTTTGATGCGCGCCACTAGGTTGGGGTGCTTGGGGTCGTTGGAAAATACTTTGGTAGCAATTCCTTCCTTGTCCAAAACGGATTTGAGGTATTCGACCACAGGAGCTTCGTATCCAGTGGCTACACTCGAGTTGATTTTTAAAATCGCTTGAAAATGCTTGAGTGTTTCATCTTGCAATTTTGCCCAATCGGGTTGCTTGGTTTGAGCGCGTGCGGAGGTGAATACCAATGTAAACAAGAGCAAGGAGAATAATCGTAGGGTAGAACGCATAGGATTTGGTTTAGGTAGAGACGATTTGCAACACAAGATAGGAAATTTGTTTTAAGCAGTTAGTTATTAGGGCGTGTCCCTTGCCCGCACACTCATCCGCCCACGGGTCGCGCTATCCGCTACTACTCCTCGCCCTCACACACAAAGCCCACGCGGCTGTGGGGTATACGCTTCTATCGCTCACGCGAGATTGGAGCAATGATGACAACTAGCTTACTTCTCTAAGAATTTGGAAACAAAATCCTTTTTCGAAAATTTGATGGTAACGATAATGGCCACAGCTACGGCAGCTCCTCTGAAGATATTGCCAAGTGAGCCGCCTAATGCATTTTCACCCATGTGAAAAATACCCCAATACGCATTCATCAACAGGTGCAAAACAATAGGAAGCCAGAGGTTATAATTCCACTTAATGTATAGCCATCCAAATAACAAACCACCAGCAAATGTAATGGCAAAAATACCAACGGCATTCATCCAATTGTGGGCTTGGTACAGATGTACAAATCCAAAAATGGAAGCTTCAGCCAACGCGCCCATCCACAACTTCCAGTTTGCGTAACGCGATAGCTGACCAAAGAGAAATCCGCGAAAAAGAATTTCTTCTGCAATGGCCGCCAGAACACTGTAGGCAATTAGGTCAGCAACATTAAAATCAAATCTATCGCTCACAATGGCATAGCCTATTAGCATCGGCAGGGTGATTATAAAGCCCCAAGTGAGTCCAGTGATTAAGCCAACTCGTAAACCCAATTCAGGGAGTACTTTTTTGTAGCCGTACTTGATAGATAGAAACAGTACAGGTACGCCAATCAACCAGCAACAGGTAAAGTAAGCGTAGCGCCAATACTTGTCCGGAAAGTCTAGAGTGATAAAATGATCGAGCCAGCTTTTTCCGTATAGGCCGATAAAGAAGATAGTGAATGTGAGGAGAACGAATCCAATCTTATTTTTTTCTAGGAGTTTCATAGTTTGCTTTTTGGTATCGATACGGCAAACTTCGTGGGTGCGGGTGTCAAAATTTTGCTTGTGAGGGGAGAGGGTATGGCATTGTTGCCAGCAGCGTAAAAAATCGCATCAAGCTATTGGTGTTGAGTATTTTACGTTTTTTATAAAGTGGCGAATTACAGAAGCTGTGTGGCGGAAATGTTATTCCAAATGACCCTCACCTCATCACTTTTTGATCGGGAAACAGGTATGTGTTCAGGCACACCATCAAATACTAGCCTGTAGCCTTGCGAGTTTCCGTTGATGGATGAGCAGTTTCTCATGTTTACCAAATAACTTCGATGGCATCGAATCAAGTGAGGGTCGTCAAGTTTCAATTCGGCTGCTTTTAATGCACAGCGAATGAGTTTCTTTTCAAAATCGATCTTTCCTTTTCTTAGATAGACTTCAATGTAATTATCATCCGATTTGATAAATAGCAATTCTTCAAATGAGAACACTACTTTGTCTTTGTGGGCTTCATCGCTAAGTACATAGAGATTTTTATCAATTGAAGGGCGAGGGCCTTCTTTATAATCTAACGTGGTGGTAGGTAATGAATACTTTTTGAATTTTAAATAATAGTCGAGTAGCGTGATGACAAGAAATGGAAAGAAGCCCACACTGGTGGTTAGCCAAATAAAGTAGCTCCAATTTTTCCAGCTAAATGCGTAGTTAAAAAAGTTGATGTTGTAAAAATAGCACGCAGTGGCTAAGCAAATGATTAGCAACGCGAGAAGAGTAAGTTGTCTGCCGATAGTCCATTGCTCTTCACAAAAGACTTTTGGAAAGAGGAAGGGAATTATTACAAAACAGACAATCATTACCAATAGTGCTATTAATCCGTATCCGGCCAGCAATAATGTTTTATTTGGATGCTCAAAATGGTAGGTACCGAATGGCTGAAAGATTAAAAGAAATAGAAAAACAAAGACGCCAGAGCATATCGAAAAAAGTAACGATCGCTTAAACGAATAATAGTAGGGATACGGTAATCTAAAATAGTGAGAGAAAAACATTGTGTGAAACCTAAGAAACTTAGGTCAGCAAAGCAAACTTTGACTTAGGCTAAGTGAACCTTCCCTTCATTTTTTCGTACAACTAAAATCTCAAATCCAATAGACCGATGAAAAAGATAGACATCCTCAACTTCATTACCGACTTTCGCAAAGCCCCCAACGACATTAAGACATTGGCTGAAATTCGTGCGCACATAGGCGCAAGCGATGAAGCCGCCCTACTACAATTGCTGCAAGAAATGAAACAAATGCGTACCCTGCGCGAAGTAGAGAAAAATGGAGAGAAGGGTTTTCAGGTGGGGGCGAAGTGAGGTCATCCGCATTCTTGTGTTTTTAGTAATTTTCCGTACCTTTGCCTCGGAGGCTTTGTTGGGAAACTGGCATTGCCTTTTTTATTTTACGTAAGTCACGCTCCATATTTGCATTTCAGGGATGTCCCCAATCTCTCTTGTCGTGATGTATCTCAAAGGTTTTATTAATTCCACAAACTCACTTAACTCTGGCCTTGTTGGTTCTGTCATGCCTTTTAATCTTAGGCCCCAAGAAATAATGTAGGCAATCAAATCGGCAATTTGAATACCAGTGGTTAAGTCACTGTGAACGAAAAATGGTTCTGGAATAACTAACCCTGACCGCTGCCGTCCTTTCGATGTTCGCTTGAAGTAATTTTCTAACTGTGAAACAAGGATGTGGCTTTTTGATTTCTCTAGTTCATCAAAAACTATTATTCCTTGGTCATCACTTTTCTTATCTTCTAAATAATAATACATTCGCTCAAAGGCATATACATAATCCCTTCTAAGCAAGCCGTCACCCTCCTCGTCAGTTTCTCTAATTGGCTCAGAAGATATGGAGGCAAAAATTTTGATTCTGAATTGCGCGCACAGCTCTAGTAATTTCCTCACATACTCAAGTTTTGCTTGTGACAAGGCAGCCATGTGCCTGCTTGTAGCTTGGGCGCCATTTTCTATACATTCTTTAGCCAGTTGAGTCCTCTCCACTTCTGGTATTGGAGCTGCCAATCCAGCTTGTTTAAATACTTTCCTCTTCAAAAATTTACGCCCTTTGATTTCGCGCTCATGCCCACTATATCTAGTGCCTAAAAGTTGTTCTTCATAGCCCTTTAGCTGAGTAATAATATTCCACAAGTCGCTATCCTTAATGGCTACGCCACAGAGAACTTCATATAATGAATCTTGTCTGTCTGTTCCACTTTCGTCAATAAAGAAGAAGTAAGCCATCTTAACAGTGATTTATAATGATTCAAATTTTTGGTATGATGACCTAAATATACACACTTACATAAATTGTAAATCAAACTTAATAGTTAAATTTCTCTTCTCACCAGAGTCTTGCTTTGGGCTCTGTTACTTCCCAGCGCAGGCTACTAAGAAAAGAAGCAAACCTTCCCTTCATTTTTTCGTACAAATAAAATTTCCAATCAAACAATTGCTAGCCACATGAAAAAAATACACATCTTCAACTTCACTACCGACTTCCGCAAAGCCCCCAACGACATTAAGACATTGGCTGAAATTCGTGCGCACATAGGTATCAGCGATGAAGCCGCCCTGCTACTATTGCTGGAAGAAATGAAACAAATGCGCACCCTGCGCGAGGTGGAGAAAAATGGGGAGAGGGGTTTTCAGGTGAGGGCGAAGTGAGGGTTGGGAAGAGGTAGCTAATGAGAAATTATTTTTGCTTGTAATCAGCGATCCAGATATCGAATTTTAATATTTTAGGATATTCAGGATTATCCGTTTCATTCACTAAACTGTAGTTTTTTGAAATTGGCTTCCCGAGAATGAAGTACTCGTTTGTTACTTTTTCAATCCTTAAATTCTCACCTGTACTAGTGTTTATCAATAACTTAGGCGCATTAGTCAGCTCAGGAAGATGTTTATGGTCAATTGTTAAAAGGTCTCGAAATTTGAACATCTTATTTTCTTTAAATTCAAGATCAGTAACAATGTAAATGCCAGCCTTTAATATATTTTTATTTGCGAGAAGACTATCAATTTCAACTCTTTTCTCGCTGATCATTTCTTTAATCGGCCCTTCACTTTTCTTTAGAATCTCGTCCTTTACGTCCCAGCCTAAGAAGGATACTGCTAGAAGTGCAAATGATCCAGAAGCAGTTATGAAGTTTAACTTGGAGTTTAGTTCATGATATTCGTGATCGCGATTTTTATTTCTTTTTAGTTTAATATGCAGATAAATATCCCAGACTAGCAGAATAGAAATTGCAATTAATACTAGAATTTGAATTGTATTCATTTTTTTGTCGAAAATAAGAAATTTTTACCTCTTTCTCACAAGAGTCTGGCTTCTGACTCTTGTTGCCCACAGCGCTACCGAGGCGGGGGACACTGCGAAAAAAAATCAGCCAATCAGGAGCTTATCTTTAAGCAAGCTTAAACATTGGATTCTCAGTACCGCATACTGTGCATTGGTAGATAACAGTCGACTTACCTTGCGAAATTATTTTTGCTTCTGAATATGGGATTAAGTTCGCGCAATTTGAACAAACAAAATGTTTTGGATAAATAGTATGAACCTTTCCACTATTCATTTTTAGTGAAATTGGAGCATCATCAAATAGACTATCGCTCTCTTCAGATAATGATTTTAAGTTTTCCACAGTTTTGCTTAATTGATCTAATTTTTTCTCTACTGACTTTAGCTTTACGTCTTCTGTCTTTAGCTCATTTTTGTCAGACTCAATTTGCTTTATCTGCTGTTCAGCTTCTTCAACTAAATTCTTAATAGCCTTTTCATTTTGGTCGCGCAACGAATTAAATTTTAATGCTAACTCGTTAAAACTGTCCTTTTGCTCTCTTACAGTTTTTTCGAAGAGGTCTTTTTCGCTTTCTAGAATTTTACGAAATTGTTTCGCTTGATCCCTTAAATCTTTTTTACTTCTCCTAGTTGCTTGATACCAATTTATTCCCGCTGCAATTGCTACCACAGCAATTAAAAAGGTAAATGCGGCAATGATAAATGAATAATAAGTATCTCTGTTGTTTTGAATATTTGAGGTTCTTTCTAGTACATTTAAGTACATAGCTTTAAATGTACTGTCTACTTTTTTGATGTTTAGATCAGAAGATGTCTTGATCACATTGGTTGCTGAGTCAATTTTGGAGTCGATGAAATTAGCAATCGAATCTGATTCATTGATTAGCCTTAACTCTTTTTTATTTTTTTGACTGTAGCCAAGAATACAGAGAAAGGATAAAAGTATTGTTAAAATTACTTTGGTTTGAAAAATCATAATTAACTAGTTTAGCAACAGGTTCATTGCGGTTGGGTCCAGTTTGTAATTTAAGCAATTTCTTTTCACATAAGTTTCACCTTCAGTTATAGCCCTTGAATTTTCAATCTCCGCTATTGTCTCTTTGAAATGGTATGATATTTTATGTGAAGATGAGCTACGTACTGGCATGCGGCAGGGATAGTAGCGAAAAGCCCGAAGTGTGATGGATTTGTGCGCGGTCGGACTTGTAGCGATAGCCCGGTGGCCCTGCGCCTCGCGGGCCAGCCGCCCTTTCAAAAAAATTTATTATTGTAACGTTCGGGCGATTGAGTATTTTCGCATCGAATTTCAAACCACTTATCATGAGCACAAACCGTCCCATTTCCGCTTTTATTGAGAAAAATTACTTGCACTTCAACTCGGCCGCATTGGTGGACGCTGCAAAGGGCTATAAAAAACATATTGCCGAGGGCAAAAAAATGATGGTGACCCTCGCGGGAGCCATGAGTACGGGTGAGCTGGGTATCAGCTTTTCGGAGATGATCCGCCAAAATAAGGTGCACATTATCTCTTGCACGGGTGCCAACCTAGAAGAAGACATCATGAACCTGGTGGCGCACTCGCACTACCGCAGGATTCCAAATTATAGAGATCTAACCCCCGAGCAAGAGTGGGATTTGTTGCAAAACCATTTGAACCGTGTGACGGACACGTGTATCCCTGAAGAAGAGGCATTCCGCAGGCTGCAAAAACATTTGTTCAAAGTGTGGAAGGATGCAGAAGACAAGGGCGAGCGGTTGTTTCCGCATGAGTTCATGTTCCGCATGATCAACAGTGGCGACTTGAAACAATATTATGAGATCGACCCGAAAAATAGTTGGATGATTGCCGCTGCAGAAAAAAATATGCCGATGGTAGTTCCGGGCTGGGAAGACAGCACGATGGGAAATATTTTTGCTTCCTATTGCATCACGGGCGAATTGAAAGCCAGCACGATGAAAAGCGGTATTGAATACATGGTTTGGTTGGCAGACTGGTACACGAAAAATTCAGGCAAAGATGGCATCGGCTTCTTCCAGATTGGTGGTGGCATTGCAGGTGACTTTCCAATATGTGTTGTGCCGATGTTGCACCAAGATTTGGAGCGCGACACTATTCCATATTGGAGTTACTTCTGTCAGATCAGCGATAGCACAACAAGTTATGGTTCTTACTCAGGGGCTGTGCCAAACGAAAAAATAACGTGGGGCAAATTGAATATCGATACGCCTAAGTTTATTGTAGAGAGCGATGCGACTATTGTGGCTCCGCTAATGTTTGCGTATATATTGGATATGTAATTTTCAATTAGGTAATGTAACGATTAATCGATAAAGAATTCGCTCGGTGATAGTATAATTTATGAATCACTATCTTTGGATAAATGAGATTGAAATATGAATTACAAAGTATCATTTCAGGAGTTGGCAAAGATTCAAAAGGAAGTCTTATCGAAGCAGCAGCCTACCAACTTGGAAAAAGCAAGGAGGCAGGTGGAGACTTTAAAGCAATTGAGTTCTCAAAAGCACAAGAGGCAGCGCAGTTGATAAATTGGATCAATGAATGCAATTTATGGTTTACAACTCTTGATGAAAGTCGTTTTATTGCAAGAGGCTATGAGCAACGAGTTTATTTGGCTGAAGATGTACGGTTTGTAGTTAAGTTGAATGATTCAGTCTTTTACGAATACTGGCTTGATTATTTCCGCAATCTATTAATTCACAATTTCTTGTTTCCGCAAACTGCTTATGAGTTACTTGGGTTTTATTTAGAGCAACAAACCTTATATGCTGTAGTCAAGCAGCCTTTTATTGAAATAACAGAACCAACAGATGTCAACTCGGTGAAGGATTTTCTTTTTTCTAATGGATTCCAACTGAAGAAGAACAATGACTATTTTAATGCTGAGGCAGGAATTATTCTGGAAGACTTGCATGATGAAAATGTGCTGACTAATAACGGTGCTTTATTTTTTATTGACACGGCTTTTTATTTGATGCCTTCATTTTTCAAGGATTTTGAATGGAAATAGAATTATCTTTAGGGCATCTCTAAAAACCTAAGTGGTGTGTCAGACTGAGCTTGTCGAAGTCGTTTTGGAATGCAAAACATAACAAATTGGTTTCGACAGGCTCAGCCTGACAAGGTTTTTAGAGATGCCCTTTAATCTTCTAAGATTAACTAAATGGATTTAGAGTTTGAATTAAGAATTGTAATTAGGAAGGCTGTAGAAGTTTTATTTGCTCAGGCTATTGCTACCGAGCAGCTTCAACCGACCAACGCTGAATTTGAAGGCTCGCACACATTGGTGTGTTTTCCATTGACAAAACTTTCTAAAAAATCTCCCGAAGAAACGGGGAAGATGATTGGTGAATATTTGCAAATCAATTCAGGATTGGTGAGCAAGTATAATGTAGTGAAAGGATTTTTGAATTTATCGATCAGCGATGGTGTGTGGGCGCAGGTATTTGAATCGATTTATTCGAATATTTCTTTTGGGCAACTCCCAGATAATGGCAAAGAGATGATGGTGGAGTATTCTTCTCCCAACACAAACAAGCCATTACACTTAGGTCACCTGAGAAATAATTTTTTGGGATATTCTGTTGCTGAAATTTATAAAGCACTTGGCTACAAAATTCATAAAGTTCAAATCATCAATGACCGTGGGATTCACATTTGCAAGAGTATGGCTGCCTGGCAATTATTTGGAAATGGAGAGACGCCAGAGAGCTCTGGTTTGAAGGGTGATAAGTTGGTAGGAAAATATTATGTGGAGTTCGATAAGCATTTTAAAGCACAAGTTGTTGAACTGGAAAGTAAAGGGTTGTCGAAAGAGGAAGCGGAGAAGCAAGCGCCCATAATGCAAAAGGCCGTTAACCTATTATTGCAATGGGAGGCGAACGACTCAGCTACAGTTGAACTCTGGAAGACCATGAATGGTTGGGTTTACAAAGGATTTGATTCTACCTACCAACGCATGGGCGTTGATTTTGAAAAACTGTATTACGAATCACAAACTTATTTATTAGGTAAGGAAGAAGTGCTTCGGGGTGTAGAGCAAGGCGTGTTCTACAAAAAAGAAGATGGCTCGGTGTGGGTGGACTTGACTTCGGATGGGCTTGACCAAAAAGTTTTGTTGCGCTCGGATGGCACTTCGGTGTATATGACTCAAGATATAGGCACAGCTATTTTACGTTTCCGCGATTTTCCAAAAATAGAAGGGCAGGTTTACACCGTGGGCAACGAGCAAGAGTATCACTTCAAAGTGTTGTTTTTGATATTGAAAAAGTTGGGTTACGCTTTCGCGGAGAAATGTTATCACCTTTCCTACGGAATGGTCGATCTGCCAACGGGTAAAATGAAAAGTCGCGAGGGTACGGTAGTGGATGCCGATGACCTGATGCAAGAAATGGTAGACGAGGCAGAGAAGCAAACTCGCGAGTTGGGCAAGATTGATGAGATGGGCGAGGAGGAAATCAAAAACCTATCAGAGATGGTGGGCTTGGGCGCGCTCAAATTCTTTTTGCTAAAAGTTGACCCGAAGAAGCGGATGATGTTTGACCCTAGTGAGTCGATACAACTGCAAGGACACACAGGACCGTTCATTCAATACACTCATGCACGTATCAAAGCCATTCTACGCAAAGCGGAATCGATGGGAATAAAAGTAAACGCCAGTGAATTGAAAACTATTGCTACGTTGGAACCTGTGGAGCGCGATGTTATTTTTAAGTTGAATAATTTTCACGCTAAACTGCAAGAGGCCGCCCGTGAATATTCTCCCTCGGTAATCTCGAACTACGCCTACGAACTCGCAAAAGAATACAATCAGTTCTATCAGGCCGTGCCTATTTTCAATGAGGCCGACCCTGCCAAACTAAAATTCAGAATTGCTTTTTCTAAAGTGGTGGCGGATGTAATCAAAAAGTCAATGAATATACTCGGGATACAAGTGCCCGAGAGGATGTAGCCGGAATGTGGTTGTGATTAGAGATAAATGCAAAAACCGCAAAGATCCTAGAGGTTCGCAAAGATTTTCTTTAATTTGACTCTGCGTATCTCTGTGACTTCTGCGGTTAAAAAATATTTTTCTTTCCTGTCCGATTTTTCAACCCATGTTCGTCATAGAGGAAATTTTATTAACTTAAAGTCAAAATCTTATGGAAAAATTCATGCTTATTTTTCACGGTGGTAGCGATGTGGCAGCTGAAATGAAATCACCCGAGGCCATGCAAAAACACATGCAAAAATGGTTTGCGTGGGTTGAAAAACTACAAAAGGAAGGCCGTTATGAAGGGGGAGAGGCATTGCTACCACACGGCAAGTTTGTGAGCGGCCCTAACAAAGTGGTGACGGATGGACCATTTGCTGAGAGCAAAGAGTTGGTGGGAGGGTATTTTATTGTGAAGGCCAAAGACATAGACGAGGCCATAAAAATCTCGCACGACTATCCTGATTTTATTTTCAATGGCAAAGTTCAAGTGCGGCCTGTGCAGAAGTTTGATATGTAATTCTATGGCTACTAAGACGGAAGGTCGCTAAGAGAATCATTGTCTTTGTACCTTCGTAGCAATACTTTGAAATTTAGAAACAACTTAAACCCAAATAATTATGAAACACTTAAAATTACTTTCTCTAGCGGTTGCTTTAGTAATGGCCTGTGGCTTTCGAGCAGTGGATGGCACTATCTCTGATGCCGAGCGCAAAATGGTTATCGAT
Organism: Cyclobacteriaceae bacterium; assembly: GCA_046155095.1. Taxonomy (GTDB): domain Bacteria; phylum Bacteroidota; class Bacteroidia; order Cytophagales; family Cyclobacteriaceae; genus ELB16-189. Next base: position 27,616 of record JBJXEB010000068.1, on the reverse strand, counting down.
TATATGAAGGAAACCAAAGAGCGTTTGATCAAAGATGTGAAAGGCCTCACCACAGAGCAAATGAATTTCAAGGCTACGCCTGAGTCATGGTCGGTAGCGGAATGCTTAGAACACATCGCGTTTTCTGAAGGTGCGCTTTTTGGAATGTTACAAGGAACACTAAAAGAGGCTGCCAACCCAGCTAGAAGAGCCGAAGTAAAAATGACAGATGACCAAGTGAAAGGCATGATCTCTAGTCGCGAGCGCAAAGTAAAAACACAAGAGGCTTTTGAACCCAAAAACCAATTCGGTTCTGCCGAAGGGTCATTGAAAGAATTTATTGCTAAGCGCGATGGCAATATGGAGTTTACAAAAACCACGCAAGAAGATTTACGCAACCACTATGCCGTAATGCCCTTCGCCACGTTCGATTCATTTCAGGTGTTGGTTTTTATCACGGGTCATTCTGCTCGCCATACTGCGCAAATAGAAGAGGTGATGGCGAATGCTAATTTCCCGAAGAAGAAATAGATTGATAGCCACAGATTCACAGATTAACAAATTGAGATAAAAATCCAATATCGTTAATAAGTCCCGATGAGTAGTACTTGAACCACATAGGACATAGAACAGATAGATTTCACATAGGGCTATGTGTGTATTTCTATGTCTCTATCTGTCTATGTGGTTCAAATCTTTTCTTAACTTTAAAGGCATTGGATACAAATCTGTGAATCTGTGGCTAAAATTCTAACAGCATCAAATTAATCACCATGAAAATTCTTTTTGCAATACTATTTTTCACCATCATCTCCTGCACACCCTCTGCCGAAAAACAAAATAAAGAAACAGCTGCACAATTGTTCGCGGCCTTCAACGCCCACGATTGGAAAAAAATGAATTCTCTGTACACGGTAGGTGCAGATTATCTCGATCCCGCTTATGGGTTGGAGTATGTGAAAAAAACTCCCAGCGAAATCGTAGAAAAGTATAGTGGAATGCAAAAAATGTTTACTGACATCCATGATGAGGTGAAAGGCATGTATGCATCAGACGATAAGGTTACTGTAGAGTTTGTTTCTACGGGCTCATCGGGCGACAGCATAAAATTTACGCTTCCAATTTGTGCCGTACTCACTTTTCAAAATGGTAAGATCATTCGCGATGCCTCCTACTATAATAATCAATAATAGTTGTGGCTGACAAAGCCAATGTGCATCAACTCATCGGCCATCTTTTCCGTCACGAGGCGGGAAGGATGGCCGCTGTGCTTACTCGATTTTTGGGTACTGAAAATTTAGACACTGCCGAAGACCTCGTGCAAGACACTTTGTTGAAGGCCATGGAAACGTGGCGCATTCGCGGAGTGCCAGACAATCCATCCGCTTGGCTTTACAAAGTGGCGCACAACAATGCCATCGATTGGGTAAGGCGCAATCAAAGCCAATCCAAAATCTTTGACGAGTATCAAACGCGCCTCGAAGAAACGCCATCTGAAATTTTTGCCGAAGATGAAATACAAGATAGCGTCCTGCGCATGATGTTCGCGTGTTGCCACCCCGCCATTCCACCCGAGTCGCAGATTGCGCTCACGTTAAAAACGTTGGGAGGATTGAGCGTTGGTGAAATTGCAAATGCTTTTCTCACTTCTGAAGATACCATAGCCAAGCGCATCTACCGCGCGAAAGAAAAAATAAAAGAAGAAAAAATAAAACTCGATCCGCCCGGGTTGTATGAGTTGCCGCAGCGGCTGAGCAGCGTGCTGCACGTTTTGTATTTGCTCTTCAACGAAGGCTACCACTCGCACCATGCCGATGCCGTGATACGCGAAGACCTGTGTGGCGAGGCCATGCGCCTCGCCTACCTGCTCGTGCAGCACGAGGCCACGCGCTTGCCGAAAGTAGAGGCGTTGATGGCGCTCATGTGTTTGCAGTCGTCACGCTTTGCTGCGCGCACCGGCCACTTGGGCGAAATCATTTTGCTCGAAGACCAAGACCGCAGCCAGTGGAGCCAGCCACTCATCCGCAAGGGCCTCGGTTTTTTAGAGAGCGCCTCCGTGGGCGAAGAGCTCAGCGAATACCACATCGAGGCATCCATCGCATCCATCCATTCGCTGGCCGCGCGCTTTGCCGACACACGGTGGGACAAACTCGCGTTGCTCTATCACGCACTGCACGAACTGAAACCCAGCTCCATCGTCAGCCTCAACCGCGCCATCGCCATCGGCTATGCCACCACCCCACAAAACGGAATCACCGCATTGCAAAAAATCACCGACCTCACCCACCACTATCTCTACCTGTGCGCCCTCGGCAATTTTTATTTCCTCCAAGGCCACACCACCGAAGCCAAAAAATATTTTGAAGCCGCCTTGCAAAAAACTTCTTCTGCAAAAGAAGCAGAGTTGATAAAGGGAAAGATTTTGAAGTGCAATTAGGCGGGCTGTCACCCGAGGCGGAGTGGCACCGGGCTATCCGCTACAAGTCCTCGTTCGTTCCTCACTCCGGGCTTTCCGCTTCTATCCCTGCCCGATGCCAGCGCGTAGTTCAACTCCATAATTGCGTAAAGATGGTTGGAAAACTTTATGCTGTTAGGGGAGAAACAATAGATAAAAAATTACGAACTTGTGCCGCTTGCAAACCCACAAGCAAACGCAAAACGGCAAAGCTGTCGGGCTTTCCGCTACAATTTTTTTTCCAACGCACAAATGCCAATATAAAAAAAAGGATTTTCGCTTCAATCCCTAACGCAGCGTAACACAACCATTTTATGCCAAGAGATAACTGGACACGAGAACAAACTATTGTTGCATTGAGAACTTATTTTAGTGTTCCTTTTAATAAGGCGAATAATTCTAATCAAGAAATTATTTCTACTTCAAAAATAATTGGCAGAGGAATCAATTCTGTAAAAATGAAAATCGGAAACTTTGGAAGTTTAGACCCAGAGTTGGCTAAGAGAGGGATTGTTGGTTTGAGTGGCGCATCAAATCTTGACAGAGAAATTTGGAATGAGTTTTCAAATGACAGAGAAAAACTTGCTTTTGAAAGCACGGCATTTATTGCAAAATTTTCTAAAAAGAGAATTGAAGATATTATTGATCTGAAAGAAATTGAAATTCCAGTAGGAAAGGAAAGATTAGTATTGCTAAAGACAAGGGTTAATCAAAGTTTTTTCAGAGATAGTATTTTAGGGATTTATGATAGCAAATGTTGTATCACGGGTTTAGCAATTCCAAAACTTTTAGTTGCAAGTCATATCGTTCCTTGGGCTGATGATGCGAAGAATAGATTAAATCCTGAAAATGGTTTGTGCTTAAATTCAATTCACGATAAAGCATTTGATAAAGGTTTTATAACAGTTACAACTGATTACAAAGTCAAACTTTCAAAAGCGATTTTAGATTTTCAAAAAGAAGAAATTATTAAAAAGTTTTTCAAGGAATTTGAAGGAATAAAAATCAAAATGCCTGAAAGATATTTTCCAAGCAAAAATTTTTTAGATTATCACTATGCTGAAATATTTATAAAATAAATCAATCACAAAATGATTAACCAAATAGAAGAAAGGAAATCAACTCTCATAACATTAAAGAATAGAACTTTTGCAGAATATTCTTTTGTTTATAGAATCAATGATGCTTATTCTATAAATGATTTGTCAAAATTTCATGGTAAGCACCAATTGTTATTTCAAAAACTTGAAAGTAAAAGTCAGCAACTTAATTTAGTGTTTGTTGATAGTGTTTTTGCAAATGTTTTAGCTGACGTTGTTCTTGAAGTTTTTCTTAATGAAATAAATTCTTTCAATCAATATTCAATTTCAAAAAGCAAAATTAAGTTGGTTGATGAAAAAGATGAGAGTAGATATTTCAAATACAAGTTCTTCAACTTTATTCATCTGCTACTATATTCTGATATTGCAACAAGTAATGCTTTTAAAGGAAATGAATTCTCTGACAGAGTTTATTATTTCAAAAATAAATTCGGTGAACTTGAATATTTCTCAATATATGAGCAATCAAAACTGCAATTGAAATTATTAGATGAACTAAATCTTGAAATTGATTTTGACTCATCATCAATTTCTGATCAAATGATAAAATTGTGTTTGAAAATTTCTTATTAATATTCATCATGGGTTGCTGTTTCAAAAGCATTGGAGGAAATAGACCCCATGAACTGTTATAACGACAAAAAATCTATTCAACCACTTTATGAATATAAGCTTAAAAGGTTTCTTGCTGAAAGCGCAATGGGGATGACTTCTGAAACTCCATGGCAAGGTGTTTATGATGCAACTAGTGGTATTATCATTGCCAAAAGGGACGGAGATATTTTGTGCTTCCATATTTATGATTTTAATTTTTTTAGAGATTATTTAATTAACAATACTGTTTTGAGCAACCATCAACAGGAGAAGATTCCGAAAAACCAGGAACCCCAAGAACATCGAAAGGAACAAGGAAGTATTACTACGGATGGCTTTATGAATAAGGCGGAAAATTGTTTTTCAAGATAAACTTGCAAATACGATTCTTGGAATGAATGACACTTTCTTTCTCATCAGAGTCTCCCGCTTCGGGCACTCTGCCGTAAGCCCATAAGTGAAGTAAGTGAACAAGGAAAGTAAAATAGATGGTAGCGCAGAGTCCCCGAGGCGAGAGACTCTGCGAAGAAGAAATAATTTTTTATGACAACAGTAAATCCATACATTTATTTTAACGGTAATTGTGAAAATGCTTTCAATTTTTATAAAATAGTTTTTTCGCAAAGAGATTACATACATCGGGCGTTATAAAGATGTTCCAAAAGCAGACAGACAAATTTTCCAAGAAACGGACGAAAAAGTTATGCATATCACTTTGCCTATTAGTACGGAAACAATTTTGATGGGCTCTGACAACACAGAAGCATATGAAGAGTCAATAGCATATAGCAACTTTTCTCTTATCATTCATACTGACAGTAAAACAGAGGCTGATAGATTATTTAACGAACTCTCTGAAGGTGGACGAATAAAAGAGCCAATGAATTTAACATTTTTGGGGTCGTACTATGGTATTTGCATTGACAAATTTGGTATTAGTTGGAAGATTACTTCAGAACCAAAAAAATAAAATAATTCGTTCATTTTTGTATACAAAAAAAACGAATGCACAACATTAGAGTCTCCCGCTCTCGGGGACTCTGACAAAAGCACAGTGCCATTTGACTAAGTAGCAGCGAAGTCTCCGAGGCGGAAGACGTGCAAAGAAAAATTTAACAGCAAAAACACGTAGCTTTGCACTCTCTTTGTTTAAGTTTATCTCGTCTATTCAATAACCGATAGGCAAAAAGCTTGTTAATAAAATAAACCGTATCAACTATGAAAACCCTTCTCCTCTCATTTTTTATTTTTATGAACACCTCAACCATTTACGATTTCAAAATCAACTCCCTTGATGGAAAGCAAATTGACCTCGCGCAGTACAAAGGCAAAACATTGTTAATTGTAAACACTGCCTCTGAGTGTGGCTACACCCCCCAGTATGCCGACTTACAAAAACTGCATGAACTCTACGGAAGCAAAATCACTGTACTTGGTTTTCCTGCCAATAATTTTGGTGGACAGGAGCCAGGCTCAAATGCACAGATCGCTACTTTTTGTCAAAAGAATTATGGGGTAACTTTTCAGATGTTTGAAAAAATTTCAGTGAAGGGCAGCGACCAACATCCATTGTATCAATACCTCAAAGAGAAATCGGGCAAGGAACCAAACTGGAATTTCTGCAAATACTTAGTGAAACCAGATGGCACTGTTAAGTTCTTTAGCTCTGCGGTCAACCCAATGGACGATCAAATTATTAATGAGTCAAAATGATTTTATGCCTCAAGCTTCACGCTGAAAGCAGAGTGTGCCAACGCGAAGTATGCTTGAAGCCTGAAGCCTGCGGCTTGTGGCCATAGGGAGAAAGAGGAATGAGAATAATAGGAATAATTTTAATCAGCGCAATAATCATGGGCTTAGTATCTTTTCTCGCCAGTAAATTATCGAAGACAAAACCCGAAAATGTTTCTGGTTCAATTTATGATTTCAAAATGAAATCACTGGAGGGAAAGGAAATTGATTTTGCTCAATACAAAGGAAAAAACATGTTAATTGTAAATACGGCATCGAAGTGTGGGTATACCTATCAATATGAAGACTTAGAAAAACTCCACGAACTGTATGGCGATAAGGTAACTGTATTGGGCTTCCCTGCCAATAATTTTTTATGGCAAGAGCCTGGCACTAGCGATGAAATAGCGACCTTCTGCCAAAGGAATTATGGCGTGAAGTTTCAAATGTTCGATAAAATTTCCGTGAAAGGGAGTGATAAGTCTCCACTCTACAAATGGCTTGAGGCCAAATCAGGCAACTCACCTTCTTGGAATTTTTGCAAATATGTTATTGATAAATCGGGGAAGGTAGTCGGTTTCTTTCCACCCAAGGTGAAGCCGATGGATCAAGAGATTGTATCCTTAGTTGAGAATTGAAAATAAGAAGGTGACAAAATATTGACTATCGATAACTTTCAATCGAGAGGAAATTCCTTTTCTTCGTATTGATCAATCAAGTTTCCAAGTTGCATCAACTCGCGACCTTCTTCAGAATTAACATCAGGTAAATCCATAGATAGCTCCTCAACGCGATCAAGGGCGGCTTCGTATTCTTTTTTGTTTTGAATTGTTGTCAGCATAATGATGCAAAATTAATATACGATTTTTTAAGTTTGCAACTTTTAATCTTTTTTTTGGTCCTTGGGTATATGTTTTAGTCAAATTGCCTATTGCTACTTGCCTACTGCTTACTTGAAACTCCTTAAGCCTTACACTTTCCACTTTCACCACCTCCAACCTCCGGTTTCACCGACTTTTTCCCTTCGCTCGCCTTTTTCCATTGTATCTAGCGCACGTAGTCCCGTTACATTTGGCAAACAATAACACAATTATGGAAACGAAAAACGGAAAACAACTTGGCAACAGCTTTTGGCTTGGCATTATCGTAGTAGCGATTGGTGGCCTGCTATTACTTGATCGGTTAGATTTTGACTTGGTGCCTTACTGGTTGATATCGTGGAAAACATTGTTGATCGCCATTGGCGTGGCAGTGGGCATACGCAAAAACTTTCAGGGCATTGGCTGGATCGTTTTGATTGGCTTGGGCTCCTTCTTTTTTATTGCGGATATTCCAGGCATTGAATACGAAGTTCGTAGATATGTATTTCCTGTAATGGTAATTGTAATTGGTTTGCTTATTGTATTTCGTGCGGCTTTTTCCAAATCAGTAAAAAATATTTGGACAGGTGCTGACGAAAAAAAAACTGATTTCTTAAGCGACTCCTCTTCTTCAGGCGAAGACAAAATCGATATCACTTCTATTTTTGGAGGGAGCAAGAGGAGGGTCTTTTCTAAGAATTTTGGTGGTGGGCAAGTGACATCCATCTTCGGAGGAAGCGAAATAGATTTATCACAGGCAGATATTGAGGGTACGGTGGTATTGGATGTGGTTTCAGTTTTTGGCGGATGCAAGTTGATTGTGCCATCTAATTGGGAACTGAAATCAGACATCACTGCTATATTGGGTGGCGTAGACGACAAACGTAAAGATCCCACTTCTCAATCTTCGGGCAAAAAATTGGTGCTCACTGGGGTTTGTATGTTTGGAGGCGTGGATATTAAAAGCTACTAAGATGTAAGATTTTGGATTTAGGATTTTTGGGTTGCTCTAAAATTGTTTAGCACGCAGTCTTCAAATCTTAAATCTTAAATCATAATTCTAAAATCAGTAAGTATGAATTGGTACCTAGCCAAATTTGTTTACCAAGTGGTGAGTGGTAACGGAAAACATGCTCCGCAGTTTGATGAGCAGCTTCGTTTGATTCGTGCAGACGAGTTTGAGTGGGCAATAGAGAAAGCGAACATACTCGGAAGATTGGGTGAGTGTTCTTTTGTGAACGACAAACAAGAATTGGTAAAATGGAAGTTTGTGAATGTAGTGGATGTTTGCCCAATTACTTGCATGGAAGATGGCGTGGAGATTTATTCTTCTACCGAAGAGCCTAAGGAAGTTAGTGATTATTTGGAATTGGTTCAAGCCAAGGCAAATAGATTGATGAAATGCGTTTGAATGACTTATATTGTTGCTTCAAAACAGACAAATAGTTCTCTTTAATGAATTTGCCATCTAGAGTAGTTAAGCGTTTGCCGATTTTAGCCGCTGGCATCCTTTGGTGGGGCTTTCACACTTGGGTGTTAAATCAAAAATTCGGATTTGATTTTGATCTTTCTGCCTTTGACGCGCTCGCTTCTGTGAATTGGATTATGATGTCATGCGGATTACTTGAAGTAATTATTACCAAGTACACTCCAAAAGTTGGCAAGTATCAATTTATAATTGGGCTAAGCTTGGTAATTGCTTTTCTTTGCAATTGGATTTCATTTCAGGTATTTGAAAATTTAGATAAGCAAAATACTGCTTATCTATTTTTTTTGGGAAAATCCTTTTCTGTTCGATTGGGTTTTGTCTTCTTAATTTTAACGGGATGGTCTGTCGGTTTGGTTTATCGCAAGCAAGTGAAGGATTTGGAAGATTCGATCAACCATCAAACCTCCACAGAAACAATCGCGCGCGAAGCAGAACTCCAAAAACTCCAACTTCAATTGCAGCCCCACTTTCTTTTCAATAGTTTGAACTCGATCAACGCCTTGATTTTGGTAAACCCAGCTAAGGCACGCGATATGGTGCAACAGCTCTCTGATTTTCTTCGCTCTACACTAAAGCGGGCAGATGAACATTGGATCACGTTAGACCAAGAGCTTGCTTACTTGCAATTGTATTTATCAATTGAGAAAGTTCGCTTTGGGCATCGGTTGGATGTGCAACTGGATTGCGATGAGCAAATCAAACTTTGGTTGATACCGCCTTTGCTCATTCAACCCTTGGTAGAGAACGCAATCAAGTTTGGATTGTATGGCACTACAGAAGCAGTGGTTATCTCTATGAAGACCCAGCGCATAAACGATACCTTGCAAATTGAAATCGTCAATCCTTTTGATGCCGATATGCAACCAGCCGAAGGAAGTGGTTTTGGATTGAACGGACTGAAGAGAAGACTTTATTTGCTTTACACCCGAAACGATTTATTGAAGACGACTATAGAAAATAATAAATTTACAGTACAACTTACGCTGCCAGAAAAAATATGACCAAAGCAGTAATCATTGATGATGAACCATTAAGCCGAGAAATCATCAAGGCCTATTTGAAGATATTTCCTGAAATAGAAGTAGCGCAGGAATGTGGCGATGGATTTGAAGGCGTAAAGGCCATTCAACAGCATCAACCTGAATTGATATTCTTAGATATTCAAATGCCCAAGATCACAGGCTTTGAAATGTTGGAGTTAATTGATCAAAAGCCTGCGGTCATTTTTATTACGGCTTATGATGCCTTCGCTATCAAAGCATTTGAAGCAAACGCCATTGATTATTTATTGAAGCCCGTGGCCGAAGATCGTTTTCGCACCGCGATTCTAAAATGGAAAAGTAAAATTGCGCCTACCAGTCCCGAGCTTGTAGAGCGAGTGTTGAGTGTGATGTCTTCTACTGGTTCGCAACAAAGCAGAGTAGTGGTGAAAACGGGCAGCAAAGTAAAAATCATTCCTGTGCATGAAATCCATTACTTGGAAGCTGACGATGATTTTGTGAAAATCCATACGCAAGAAGGTTCTTTCCTAAAAAATAAAACCATGAATTTTTATGAGCAGTCGTTAGATCCTGCACAATTCATTCGGGTACATCGCTCTTACATTTTGCACATCAATCAAATTACTAAGATAGAACCTTATCAAAAGGAAACGCACATGGCTATCTTGCGGAATGGAAAGCAAATACCAGTGAGCAAGACGGGCTACGTGAAGTTGAAAGCGATTTTGGGGATTTAATTTTGAGCCACTGATTCACAGATTATAGAGGGCATCATTTCAGTTTTATACAATGAGAAAATTCATAACCATACTTTTTTGGTTTGCTGTAAATAGTAGTATCGCTCAGCAACAATACACCTCTTCTTCTATTTTTGCGCACAACGATTATGCTAAACCTGTTCCATTACAAACAGCTTATAATCTTCAAGTAGGGTTTATTGAGGCAGATGTCTTCTTGAGAGGTGAAGAGTTATTGGTGGCGCATACACGATTTCAACTTGATAAAACAAAAACATTGGATAAACTTTATCTGGAGCCATTGAGCACACTCATTGCTGCAAATCAAGGCTTTATTTATCCAGATCAAGGGAAATCACTAACACTGATGATTGATTTAAAAACGGATGGAGTAGAAACAATAAATCTACTGATCATTAAGTTAAAGAAGTATCCTTTACTATTGTCATGCAAAACATTTCAAGTGACGATAAGTGGCAATGTACCAGACCCAGTCCATTGGAAAAATTATCCTGACTTCATACACTTTGATGGAAGGCCAACCATAGTGTATACTCCAGATCAGTTAGCAAGAGTAAGCTTGATAAGCGATAGTTTTAAAAATTATTCTCATTGGAATGGAAAAGGTGATCTAGAGAGTGATGATCTCAAAAAAATCACAAAGACCATACAGCATGTTCACGCAAAAGGAAAACAGATTCGGTTTTGGGCGATACCTGATTTTACCGATGCGTGGATGAAATTGATGGAACTCCAAGTAGATGTTTTGAACACGGATCATGTTCCTGAGCTTTCTTCGTTTTTAAAGTCTAAAAAGTAAATAAAATTTTAGCGAAGAGCGAATGAGCAACCCAAACATCAAGGCACAACTTCTTGCTCAATGCAATGACTACGTTAACAAACGCATAGCCAATTCTAAGCAAGCAATGGATGATGCCCAAGCTGCGGCCAATGAAGAAAGCAAGAGCAGTGCAGGCGACAAGTATGAGACAGGTCGGGCGATGGCGCAAATAGAACGCGACAATGCTGCCCAACAATTAGAGGAAGCATTGAAACTCAAAAATATATTGAGTGGATTGGATTCTTCTATTGTGAATGATTCGGTCAGGTTAGGAAGTGTGGTGGAAACAACTGGTTCAAATTTTTACATTGCTATCAGTACGGGAAAATTTTTAATCGAAGGAAAAGAATATTTGATCGTTTCACCAAATTCACCGATTGGAAAATTGTTGTTGAATTTGAAAGTGGGCGATATTTTTCGATTTAATAGTAAGGAGGAAGTAGTTAAGCACGTTATTTAGTTGCCAATCTGAATGGAGGGCTTTAGCCCTTTCATAATTTTTTTGTGAATCAATAAGCCGCATTTTAATGCTGCACTTTTACAAGGAAGGGCTAAAGCCCTAGAGTCGATTCTCTTTGACTGCACCCCTGGCCTGAAGGCCGTGGCAACTTATGATTCTAAAATTTCAATTACCTTCGAGCCACTATGAATACCAAAACTTGGCTCAGTGCCTTCCGACTTCGCACCCTTCCTCTATCGCTTTCTTGCATCGGCATGGCTGGCTTCTTGGCAGCACGTGTAGATAAGTTTAACGGATTGATATTCACCTTCTGCTGCCTTACCACTATATTCCTTCAAGTTCTTTCAAATTTGGCCAACGACTATGGCGATTCTATAAATGGCGCAGACCACGCAGGGAGAAAAGGCCCGCAACGGGCCGTACAATCGGGAGCTATTTCATTGAAGCAAATGCGCAATGCAGTTATTCTTTTTTCCATACTTAGTTTAGTAAGCGGAATTTTGTTGTTATGGTTTTCTTTTGGTTCTGATTGGAATGGCATCCTAACTTTTTTTGGTTTAGGATTATTGAGCATTGCGGCTGCGATTGGCTACACTGTAGGCAAGCGACCTTATGGATACATTGGCCTTGGTGATATTTCGGTTTTGATTTTTTTTGGATTGGTGGGCGTGATGGGTTCCTATTATTTATTCACTCATGAAATTTCATGGAAAGAAATTTTTCCCGCATTGAGCTGTGGATTATTTTCCATTGCCGTATTGAACATCAACAACATCCGCGATATTGAATCAGACAAGGCCGCGGAAAAGTTTTCTATTCCTGTGAGGATTGGAAAAGACAAAGCAGCTAAATACCATTGGGTTCTTTTGTTGGGGGGATTGCTCAACGCGATTTTCTATTCAGTTATCAATTACCAATCACCTTGGCAGTTTTTGTTTTTGCTAGCTGCTCCATTGATTATTAAAAATGGGATTTCGGTTTCTTCAAAGCCTTCCACCGAACTAGATCCATTTTTGAAACAAATGGCTTTGACCACGTTGTTGTTTGTTTTGCTTTTTGGGATCGGGATTTTAATCAACCACTAAGAAAATTTGAACCACATAGACACAGTAGAAACATAGGAATGCACACATAGCCTTGATCTATGTGTGCATTCCTATGTACCTATCCTTCTTATGTGGTTCAAGTAGCTGAGGCTTTAAGGATTCCCTTAGCAATCTCCAAATCCTCTGGCGTATCTACGCACATCGTCTCCACATCTGTCTTAGCTACTTTTACCTTAAACCCATGCTCCATCCAACGAAGCTGCTCCAATGACTCTGCTTTTTCCAGCGAAGATATTTTTAGTCTGGTGATCTCTTTTAAAATATCAGCGCGGTAAGCATACATGCCCACGTGTTTGTAAAATTCAAAACTACTCAACCAATTTTTCTCTTCTACTTTTTGCACAAAAGGAATCACTGCTCTGCTAAAATACAATGCCTCATTATTTGTATTGAAAGTAACTTTCACCTCGCTGTTACTGTACAATTGCTCATAGCTATCAATTCTTTTGATCAGTGTGGCCAATTGTGTTTCTCCGTCTAGGTAAGAAGCAAGTAAATCAATTTGACTAGCTTCAATGAATGGCTCATCTCCTTGGATATTGATGGCGTAATCAAATGTTTCTTTTTCTTTTGTCAATGCTTCATAGCAGCGATCCGTTCCGCTCGGGTGATGCTCTGAAGTCATACACGCCTCTCCACCAAAACCAATCACGTGATCAAAAATTAGTTTGTGTTCCGTGGCCACAACTACCTTAGAAAGTGTTTTTGATTTCTTCGCTTGCTTATAAACCCGCTCGATCATCGATTGCCCACTCAGGTCGGCTAATGGTTTGCCCGGAAAGCGAGTAGATGCGTAGCGAGCTGGTATGATACCGATGATTTTCATTTTTTACTTTTTTTATTGAGCAACATAGTGCACATGGAGGCAGTCTATCATCTTAAAATTTTCAAATTGCCGAATCAACAAATTAAATTTTCTTCACCCTCAGCGTAACCCCTTCCGTCCCAATCACCTCCACGGCATCTCCTTTCTCAATGTATTCACCTCGCGTAAAGCCATCGTGAATTTGATCATCAATCATCACTTTTCCGCTAGGACGCAGCACCGTGTGGGCTGTTCCTTTTTTGCCGAGCATTGTTTGGGTAGTTGAGTTTACAGAAAATCCTTGCGAGCTTTCTTGTGTGTCGGTTAACGCCATGCGTTGAAAGGCTTTTGTTTCTGTAAGTTTCGCCCCACCAAAAAATAAAAGCAGGATACCGCCTGATAGTCCGCCCAGAGCAGCAAAGGTTGCTTTCACAATATCGCCCATTGGCACAAATTCAAAATTGAAAAAGTCGTTGTTGAGCATAATCAAGATGAGCGACACCACCGTGAGCGTGATGCCCGCGATGCCGGCTACACCAAAACCTGGTATCACAAAAATCTCTGCCATTAATAATAGTATGCCCACAAACAGTGCGATGATCTCCCAATACTCGGCAAGGCCATTGAGATAATAAGGAACCAGATACAGAACTAACGCGGTGACCGAAACAAAAAGAGGAAAGCCAATACCCGGTGCCTGAAGTTCAAAGTAAAGCCCACCCAAAATGGCGAGTATTAAAATGCCACTGATAAAAGGATTAAGGAAGAACGCGATTATTTTTTCTGCCGCGCCCAAGTGAAAATGGTGCAGCTCATAGTTTTCAATTTTATTGCGCTTCAATATTTCTTCAATGGATTCTACTTTCGCTTCGCAGTAGCCATTCTTGATAGCTTCCGAAGTAGTGAAGGTAATTACCTTACCCGCTTGCTTGATGCTATCAATGACAATTCGATCATCTACCATTCCTTCTGCAATGCGCGGGTCGCGGTGATTTGTTTCGGCTGTTGATCGCATGATGGAGCGCATGTATGATTGGTATTTATCTGGTGCAGCTTGGCCGCCAGCACCTTCAACTACAGTTGCCGCACCAATGCTAGCCCCGGGCGACATATAAATACTATCACACGCTATGGAGATGAGCGCACCTGCCGAGGCCGCATCTGAATTGATATAAACCCAGATCGGTTTTTTAAAATCCATGATCAAGTCCACAATTTCTTTTGCATCGGTCAGCACGCCTCCGTAGGTGTCCATATCGATGATCACGTAGTCGGCTTTTATTTTTTCGGCATGTTCCAAACTCAACTTAACTTGTCGCAACATGCGTGGGTCGATTTCGTCTTTGATCTCCATCACCATTACTTGTGGCTTAGCATTTTGGCAAAAAGCCGTTGCAACTGTCATCAGCCCTACTAACACTATCAAAATCAACTTTCTCATAATTGGATTATTTGAGTGCAAAAGTAATACACTTGAGGGTAAAACGTTTTACAAGAATATATTTCATGCAAAGGCGCAGGAGAGCAAAGGGAAAATAGTACAAGTATCTGGTAAACTAAGAGCGGAGTGCTTCGGCCAGGGATAGCAGCGAAAAGCCCACAGCGAGGAACGAGCGAGGACTTGTAGCGGATAGCCCGGTGACGCCTCGGCAGGCCGCCTAAAACTTTTTATAATACTTGTCGTACTCATTAATCTTAGAAGTCGTAACTTTTCGCATTGTTTCAGCTATTATGATAAAACTACTTTTTGTATTTCTTGCTTGGTCGCCCGCTCCGTCTGATTCGCTTCGCTTAGAAACCGTCAACGGCAAGCAATTCATTATCCATCAAATTGATGCGAAGGAAACGCTCTACTCCATCTCGCGCAGGTATGGTGTGCCAGTGACCGCCATTTTGGAAAGCAACCCTGACTCGAAGGAAGGCCTCGGTGTGGGGAAGTTGCTGAAAGTACCTTACACGCCCAAGCCGAAAAAGAAAGCCGAGGGCGTAACACACGTGGTGGCCGCAAAGGAAACGATGTTCTCCATTGCCAAACAATACGATGTGTCTATTGATGATTTGAAAAAAATAAATAGTTTGACGGGCAATGATCTTTCGCTCGGGCAAACATTGGTGATCCCAAAAAAATATGCACTAGTCGAAGCACCTAAGTTGATCGAAGCGAAATCGCTGAGTAGCACACACACCGTGGGCGCGAAGGAAACCATGTACTCTATTGCAAAGCAATATGGGGTGAGTGTGGAGCAATTAAAGACGTGGAATAATTTGCAAGACAACGAATTGAAAATAGGGCAGATGCTTTATTTGACGCAGCCAAAGTACAGCACCACGCAACAACCAACCGAAGTGAAGCAAGCCGTGGTGATTGAAAAGCAAGTGGTGAAAATTGAAAAGCCTGTGACGGAAACGGCCACGATTAAAATATCAGAGAAGGTGGCAGGGACGGATGAAGTAAAAGAAAGTGGCCTCGCAGAGCTGATGGATGGCACCGATGGCAACCGAAAATATTTGGCGCTCCACCGCTCAGCCAAGGCTGGCTCTATATTAAAGGTGCGCAACGAACTCAACAACAAAGAAGTATTTGTGCGCGTAACAGGCCCGCTGCTTAGCAATGGCATCAACGATGGCACCGTGATCAAAATTTCCAAATCTGCATTCGACCGCCTTGGTGCCGAAGCAAATTTTAAAGCAGAAGTTACTTACTACAAATAGATTTTGAGTGTAGAAAGATTCTGTGATTTCTTTTTGGCGGCCTGGCGAGGCGCCACCGGGCTATCCACTACAAGTCCGTCCACACGCAAACCTTACACACTTCGGGCTTTTCGCTACTATCCCTGGCCGAGCGCCAGCATGTATTTTTGTGTTTTAATAAAAAGTTTTTTCTCACACTCCCTCCCCCCTCTCTACAACGTAGAGAGGGGATGTCATCGCGTAGCGATGACGGGGGTGAGTCTAAGCGCATCAATATTTTTCATTTTTCTTTTACTCCAATCTCACATTTCAATTTCCCAAAACCTCGTCCCCAACCCCAGCTTCGAAGAATATTTTTCATGCCCAGGCTCTTACAATTATGCTACCGATGGCAAACTCGCACCGGGTTGGTTTTCACCCACCACAGGCACTCCCGATTTATTTAACCAATGCAGCAGAGGTGAAGCGGGCGTGCCAACCAATTGGGCAGGTAACTCAAAAGCCTACACGGGCAAAGGCTACGCAGGTATTTTTGTTTACCTCACAGCCAATCCAAACTATAGAGAATACCTTCAAACGGAATTGACAAAACCACTTGAAAAAGGAGGGCAATACTATGTGGAATTTTATTTTAAGCTATCGTCCAATTCAAAATTCAGTATTGATCGTATTGGTTTTTTGCTTTCCGATTCTGCCCATTGGGCAAAGATTGATAAATTATATCCAGTAAAGCCGACTTATGAATTGGTGATGGCCACGCCCTACAATCGCTCAACAGGGCTTTGGAACAAATGTAGCTTTACACTAGCGGCCAAAGGGGGTGAGCGATTTTTAACAATAGGAAATTTCTCTGCCAATGACCAAACAAGAAATTTTAAAATAACTTTTTCAAAAGCCAAAGAGGCCATGCTTAACAAGGCCGCCTATTTTTTTATTGACGATGTGAAGGTTATCAACTTGAATGAACCACAACCTGAAAAACCAATCACCATAGTAGGTTATCCAGAAATCAAGCTCAACGAAACCTACGTACTGAAAAATATTTTCTTTGAATTTGATAGCTATCAATTGGTCGATCCCTCTTTTGAGGAATTGGACAAATGGTATACATTTATCAAAGCCCACCCCAATTGGAAAGTACAACTAACTGGCCACACGGATGAGCGCGGCACCGATGCGTACAATCTAAAACTATCACAACAGCGCGTGCAAAACGTAGCCGATTACTTAATTCAAAAAGGCGTTGATGCCAAGTTGGTCACCACATTTGGCGAAGGGAAGAGAAAGCCATTATCGCCAGGAAAAGATGAAGCCGCACATGCATTGAATAGGAGGGTGGAGATAAAGTTTTTAAATAAATAATGAGAGCAAAAAAACTCCAACAAATCCTTGATCTCAAAGACTTCCTCGATTCCAAAGTCGAGCAGTTCAACCGACCTGATTTTATTGAGCTCGATCCTATTTCCATTCCACATCAATACAAAAAGAAACAAGACATAGAGATCGCAGGATTGCTCACCGCTGTTCTAGCGTGGGGTCAGCGCGTTACCGTCATCAAGAAAAGCAAGGAACTACTTGCGCTGATGGATAACTCGCCTCACGATTTTTTGCTTCATCGCAAATTGGCTGACCTAAAACCTTTTGAAAAATTCAAGCATCGCACCTTCAATGCTACAGATACTTTGTATTTTGTTGAGGCTTTGAAAGCTATTTACCAAAAACATGCTACAATGGAAGAAGCGTTTTTAGTTTCAGCAACTGAACCGCATGTTGGCGCAGGGCTTATAAATTTCCATCATCTTTTCTTTAGCCTAGATGATTTTCCACAGCGGACTAAAAAACACATTTCTACTCCCGAGCGGAAATCGGCTTGCAAGCGCATCAATATGTACTTGCGCTGGATGGTGCGCAATGATCAGAAAGGAGTTGATTTTGGGTTATGGAAAAAGATTTCACCCAGCCAACTGATTTGCCCGTTAGATTTGCATGTAGAGCGAGTGGCTCGCAAACTGAAACTGATCAAGCGCAAGCAAGTAGATTGGGAAACTGCTTTGGAGCTAACATCAAATCTGAAATTACTTGATCCAAATGATCCTGTTAAATATGATTTCGCCTTGTTTGGTTTGGGGATTATTGAGAAATTCTAATTCGATGTGTAGTATGGACACAAAGATTTAGCCTAATCGTTTCATAGATGGCTTTGATGGCCTATTTCTTACTTCCAATTGCCCCATTTTCACATTCTGCCTAACACTCGTTTCAAAAAAAATGTGATGAACGGATGCAATCGTTAACAATTTTTTTTTACCTTTTAAACTTAATTGAAACGTCTATCAAAAAATACAACTCTCTATGAATCTAAATACCGAAGCAGAAAAGCAAAACACGTACGATGCCATTGTGGTGGGCACGGGGATCAGCGGAGGCTTTGCGGCCAAAGAACTGTCTGAGAAGGGATTGAAAACACTAGTGCTAGAGCGTGGCCGCGATGTGAAGCACCCCGATTACCCCACGGCTACCAAAGATCCTTGGGAGCTTGAGAATGCAAATAAGCCAACGCAGGAAGATTTGCGTAAACAGGGTGTACAAAATAGAACCGGCTACACCACTAATCAGGATACCAAGCATTGGTTTGTTAATGATCTCGAACATCCTTATACAGAAAAGGAAGGAACACGCTTCGATTGGATGCGCGGCTATCATGTGGGTGGTCGCTCCATTATGTGGGGCCGTCAAAGTTATCGCTGGAGTGATTTAGATTTTACGGCCAATGCGAAAGACGGCCACGGAGTAGATTGGCCGGTGCGTTATGCTGAAATAGAACCATGGTATGATTATGTAGAAAAATACATTGGTGTGAGCGGTCAAGCCGAAGGTCTAGCTCAATTGCCAGATAGCAAATTCTTGCCACCAATGGATTTGAACTGTGTGGAGATCGAGTTGAAAAAATCCATGAAAGAAAAATTTGATCGCATGCTTACCATCGGGCGAGTTGCCCACGCAACAGCACCACTTCCACATACACCTTGGAGAGGGCAATGCCAGTACAGAAATTTGTGTAGTCGAGGTTGCCCCTATGGCGGATATTTCAGCAGCAACTCGTGCACATTGCCAGCCGCAGAAAAATCAAATAACATGACATTGCGCCCCAACTCCGTGGTGTATGAAATTATTTATGATGAAACAAAAAGCAAAGCCACAGGCGTGAAGGTGATTGACGGAGTAACGGGCGAGCAGATGGAGTTTTACGCAAAAGTTGTTTTCCTCTGCGCTTCTACCTTTGGCTCTACGTTCATCATGATGAATTCCATTTCCACTCGCTTCCCCAATGGTTTTGGGAATGATAGTGGAGAGTTGGGTTGCAACATTATGGATCATCATTTAGGTGTAGGTGCAGGTGGTGAGTTTGAAGGCCATGAAGATCAATATTATTTTGGCAGACGCGCCAACGGATTTTACATCCCGCGCTACAGAAACTGGGCTGGCGACAAGCGCGATTATTTGCGCGGCTTCGGTTATCAAGGCGGAGCGAGCCGACAAGGTTGGAATAGATTGGTGGCAGAGTTGGCAGTGGGCGCAGAGCTAAAAGAAATGGCGAGCAAACCTGGCAAGTGGACAATGGGCATGGGTGGCTTTGGCGAAGTATTGCCGTACCATGAAAACAATGTCAAGATCAACAAAGACAAAAAAGATATTAATGGTTTGCCCACTCTTATCTTCGATGCAGGCTTTAAAGAGAACGAATTGAAAATGCGCAAGGACATGAAGGCCGATGCAATGGAAATGTTGGAAGCAGCAGGAGCAAAAAATATTTATTCGTTCGATAATGAAACTGGCCTTGGCCTCGGTATCCACGAAATGGGCACCGCGCGCATGGGCAAAGACCCCAAGACTTCCGTGCTGAACAAATACAACCAAGTGCATGCGTGCAAGAATGTGTTTGTGACAGACGGTTCGTTCATGACCTCCGCTGCGTGTGTCAATCCATCACTCACCTACATGGCCTTCACTGCTCGTGCAGCAGACTACGCAGTAAGCGAATTGAAAAAAGGAAATCTATAAACGATAAAAAATAATTTTATGAATCAATTAATAGATAGAAGAGAAGCATTGCGAAAGACCGCGCTGTTGATGGGCGCAGCCGTATCGGCATCAGCTATGGCCGGCATTTTAAATGGTTGCAAGTCTGCACCAGATCTAAATTACAAACCTGTCTTCTTTACAGAAGAACAAGCTAGGTTGGTGAGCGAATTGGCTGACATCATTCTGCCCAAGACCGATACTCCTGGAGCGAAAGAAGTGGGCGTACCCAACTTCATCGACAAGATGTTGAATGAGTGCTACAAGAAAGAAGATCAAGATCGCTTTCTTACTGGATTGGCCGCCTTTGATGAAGAAGCCAAGAAGACGTATGGAGATTCCTTTATTTACTGTAAGCCCGAAGACCAATTGGCAATGGTGAAGAAAACCAACGAAGCTGCTGTGAAAGACAAAAAAGAAAACCCAAAAGAAAAGCGCCCCTTCTTCTACATGGCCAAAGAGTTGACCATGCTCGGCTATTTTTCTACAGAGACAGGCGCGACTAAAGTTCTTCAATACGAAGCCGTACCGGGTGCATACAAAGGCTGCATTCCTCTAAGCGAAGCTGGCAACGGAAAGACGTGGGCTACCTAGGAAGATGTAAGATTTAGGATTTAAGATTTTAGATTGAAGCCTTGCTGGTGTTTACATCAGCAGGGCTTTATTTTTTACAAACTTATGAAAGAAGCTAAGTTATTTTTCCTCTTCATCTTTCTCTCCACCTTCTCTCTCTCCCAAGATTTAGAAAAGGAAAGAGTGCGCTGGAACAACAGTCTCACCAAAGACACTACTTATAAATTCAGCAAGCTGCCTAATGCGCTGTTGGTAGAAGCAATCAAAAATAAAAAACCAGGAACGGCATTGGATATAGGCATGGGGCAAGGACGTAATTCCCTTTACCTCGCCAGCAAAGGATGGAAGGTAACGGGCATAGATATTGCCGATGAAGCCATTACCGCAGCTAAACAGCAAGCAGAGAAACAAAAGCTCATGATCAACGCAGTGTTATCCTCTCACCAAGATTTTGATTTTGGAACAGAGCAGTGGGATTTGGTCGCCTATATTTATGAAGGATGCTTAGATATTGATATAGTGGCAAAGATCAAAAAGTCATTGAAGCACAAAGGGATTATCGTCTTTGAATTTTTTCATAGAGAGGCGGGGGTAAAACTAGGCAGACCAACATTTGGCTGCGAGACCAACACCATTAAACAATTATTTACAGCTGCAGGTGACTTTAAAATTACCCGCTATGAAGAAGCAGAAGGCGTTGCAGATTTCGGTTTAGAGAAATACAAACTAGTGAAGTTGGTTGCGGTGAAAAAGTGAGTCAATCCTTCTCTTGCAAGATTTCTTTAAACCTTTTCCTCTAACAGGATAGACTTGTCAATCTCCCTTAGAGTAATTTCAATACGTTAAATCCAAATAGTGATTTGAATCTCGTATAGTATAGCACATAAAGATTTCATATAGTAGAACACATTGTCTATGTGTGGATCTCTATGTAACTATTGTGTCTATGTGGTTCAAATGCCCAGAATGACATTATCCTTAAGTAATACCCATTGCACATATTGGTTGATACCCCTATATTTAACTCCTATTCAACAAACCAAAATATGCGCACTCATTCTCTTGCCATGATCGTATGCTTACTACTAATAAATGTAGCCGCACTTGCCCAACCGTCTTCATTCACACCACTTCCCCTTACCGATCTTTCTGCCTTCCGTCCGCAAGCTGCCAATTGGCAGATCGTGGGCGATGTATCAATGGATCCCAATGTGGACATCCATCCGCCTGCAGCGCCACCTGTTGAAGTAAATAAAAAGGGAAAGAAATCAAAACCAGAACCTGCGCCTGTTCATCCGCAGGCCGTCACATCACAAGTAGGCACGGGCATCTTGTTGAACTTGAACGATGAGAAAAAGAAAGACCACCTCATCACCATCATGGAGCATGGCGATATTGAGTTGGAATTGGAAGTGATGCTGCCGAAAGGATCGAACTCAGGAATTTATTTACAAGGTCGCTACGAAGTGCAGTTGCTCGATAGTTGGGGCGTGAAGAATCCTTCCTTCTCTGACATCGGTGGTATTTATCGTAACTGGGAAAAAGAACAAAGCAAAAGTTATATGGGCAAAGCACCGCTAAGTAATCCCGCGAAAGCACCCGGCCTTTGGCAGAAAATGAAAATTTCTTTTCGCGCCCCGCGCTTTGATGCCAGCGGAAATAAAATAAAGAATGCACAGTTTGTTTTTGTCTCTATCAATGGCGTAAAAATCCACGACCATGTAGAAGTGCCATTGCCTACAGGCGGCCCCATTGAAAATAATGAAAAGGCGATAGGCCCATTGATGATACAAGGCGACCATGGCCCCGTGGCTTTCCGCAATATTCAGTATCAAATCACCAATGAGTTGAACGTAAGTGTGTCGCCCATTTCTTATAAAACATACAAAGGAAATTTTAAAGAAGTAGCTGAATTTATTTCTGCCAAACCAACAAAGACGGGCATCACCGACAAACTCACGTGCGAAGTGCTGGAAGATGAAGATGGATACGGGATCAGTTACAACGGCACCCTCAAAATCCCTGCGGACAACACGTATCAATTCTTTTTATCTTATACAGGTGGTGCCGTGCTAAAAGTAAACGGACAAACCCTTATTGATTTTCAGCGGTCCGATGCGTGGCAAGTTGATAATGGTTCTATTGAATTGAAAGCGGGAACATATCCATTCGAGATTTATAATTTTAAATCAGCTTCGTGGATGCCCGCGCGCATGGGCTTCAGTGTGAAGACGGCCACCTCTGCTGCGCAAGAACTTCATTCCTTCAATTCTTATCCGCCCGATGACAATCCCACTTCGCCCATCTTGATTCATGCTGGCACCGAGCCACGCTTGCTCCGTGCCTTTGTCGATTTCAATGGCGACAGAAAAAAAAGAATCACACACTCCATTGGTGTTGGCGACCCGAGCGGTACGCATTATGTGTATGATTTAGATGCGGGCAATGTGGCCTGTGTGTGGCGTGGCGATTTTGTCGATGCCACTCCCATGTGGCACGATCGTGGCGATGGTTCTTTCAAACCACTCGGTGCTGTTCAGTTTTTGTACATGAACCAATCACTTGCTTTTTTGTCGCAGCCCACCGATGCATTTCCCGCTACTGGCACAGAAGGAGAGTTTCGTTCCAAAGGCTATCGTATTGAGGCAAACGGACGACCAGTCTTCAATTATTTGTACAACGGAATTGAAGTAGAAGAAAAAGTTTATCCTGATAATGAAAACAGAGTGATCACTCGCGAGGTCCTCATCAAAAACAAAGAAGGCAAAACAGGCTTGTATTTTAAATTAGGAGAAGGAAGCCGCATCGATCCAATGCCCGATGGCTCGTACGCTATCGATGATCGAC
Source organism: Cyclobacteriaceae bacterium (assembly GCA_046155095.1). Lineage (GTDB taxonomy): Bacteria > Bacteroidota > Bacteroidia > Cytophagales > Cyclobacteriaceae > ELB16-189. The sequence goes on along the minus strand of JBJXEB010000068.1, from coordinate 4,267 downwards.
ACTATTATATAAAGACTGCGCAGCGCGCCACAATCCGCGAAGTGAGCGGGGTAAAGGAATTGGTGATTTCAGTAGAAGGTAATTCAGTTAAGTATTCAATTATTTGGTAAGCCATTATGAAAAAGAAAATATTCACACTCATCATTTTTATTTTAGCAACTCTTCAACTCACGTTTGCGCAAAGCAAACTTCCCACCGAAGATGATTACTACAAGATCACCACTGTTCCCGCCCCTGAAGGAGTGCTGCTCGAAGTAGGTGGCGTTGCTACTTTACCCGATGGTAGTATTGCAGTATCAACTCGCAGAGGCGATGTGTGGGTGATCGAAAACCCCGCGATGGTCAATGGTTCATCTCCATCATACACTCTTTTTGCTTCGGGCTTGCACGAACCGCTTGGATTACTTTATAAAGACAACGCCTTGTTTGCTGCACAACGTGGCGAGCTTACAAAATTGATCGACAGTAATGGTGATGGAAAAGCTGATGTGTACGAAACTATTTATTCATGGCCGCTCTCTGGCCACTACCACGAATATTCTTTCGGCCCCAAGCTCGCACCAGATGGAAGTTTTTTTGTAACGGGCAACGTAGCCTTTGGTGACGAAGAGTGGTGGCGTGGTGAGAGCCGCAAAATGGGTAGGGGATGGACGATGAAAATAAATCCCAACGGAACGATGGAGCCGTGGGCAACGGGCATGCGTTCACCTTGCGGACTCGGTATGATCGATGGCGAACTTTTTTATGACGACAATCAAGGCGACTGGATCGGGTCAGGCGCGATATGGCATGTGACGAAGGGAAGTTTCACTGGCCACCCAGCCGGCCTTCGCTGGACGGGGATGGCCAACTCGCCTGTGAAGTTGACAACTGATCAACTGTACGCAAGAGTCGATCCACGCCAAGTGAAAAAGAATGGACAATATATTAAGCCTGAAAATATTGACGATGAAAAAAACCCAAATTTATTTTTTGAGTTGAAGAAAGAGTTTCCGGAATTTCGTGTACCTGCCGTGTGGTTGCCACATGGTGTGCTGGGCATTTCCAATTCAGAAATAATTCGCGATGATACCAACGGAAAGTTTGGCTCTTTTGCTGGACAAATTTTGGTGGGTGACCAAGGCCAAAGTAAGATCATGCGCGTGGTGATGGAGAAAGTGAAAGGAGAGTTTCAAGGAGTGGCATTTGATTTTCGTTCTGGGTTTCAATCAGGCGTGTTGCGTATGAACTGGGGCCATGATGGTTCTATGTATGTAGGCGAAACCAATCGCGGTTGGGGCTCGGCTGGCACGACCAACTCGGGCTTGCAGCGATTGCTGTGGATGGACAAAGTGCCGATGGAAATGAAAACTGTGAGCGCCCGCCCCGATGGTTTTGAAATGGAATTCACCATGCCAGTTGACAAAGCCACTGCCGAAGATTTATCTTCCTACTACGGTCGCAGTTACGTGTATAAATATCACCCTGTATATGGCAGTCCAACGGTGAACGAAGCAAAGTTGAATATCAAAGGAGTAAAAGTTTCACCCGATGGATTGAAAGTGCGCGTAGTGATAGACAATCTCCGCGAATATTATTTGCACGAGATCACTCCGCATGGCGTTCGCTCCAAAGAGGGTGCGTTGCCATTGCTGCACAACACGGCCTACTACACATTGAATGCTATTCCCGATGGTGATAAACTTCCTGCGAGTGAGATGAGTACCAAACGTTCTGTTGCCGCAGTTCCTGTTATAAAAAATACAACCCCAAAATCAGTGACTACAAAAGCTCCTACCTACGCAGAGATCGAGCCGTTGCTTGTAAAAAATACTTGCACCGCCTGCCACAATATGGATAAGCGACAAGTGGGGCCATCTTTCAAAGACATAGCCAAGCGCAAATACACCAACGAGCGCATCGTGCAATTAATCTACATGCCCGAACCCAAAAATTGGCCCGAGCATGAAACACCCATGGCCGCTATGCCGCAAGTGCCCAAGGGTGATGCGTTGAAGATTGCGAGTTGGATTAATTCATTGCTAGCGAAAGAAGCACCGAAGCCATAGATTAAAAAAATAAACTCAATAACATTCGGGTGAGTATAATTTCAAATTTCCAATCCTATGTGTAGGCTTTAACCTTAGTAGAAAATGTATTCTCGAAATTGTAGCAACCTTATTACCTTATTTTAGCTCTATGATTTGTAATAAAGGTAATAAGGTTGGAGTCTTTTATTAATGATATTTTCTACTAAGGTTTATGCTACAAGTTAATTATATCAACAAAAATCTGTGTAGAATGTACCAAATAAACGCAGAGGCCGCAGAGTCTCGCAAAGAATCACTCTGTGTACTTCTATGTTCTCCATGGTAAAAAAAACACTGAGCCAATCAAAAACTCACCTGCACTCCATCTCAGCGAGCGATAGCAAAAAAATAACCACAGAGTACACAGAGATCACAGAGAAATCACGGAGTATGCTTTGAGGGATTTACCTCTGTGGTTCTCCATGTTCTCCCATATAACTCCTCGGTTTTTAGTTTAATCAGATGCCATTTCAGTACTGCGCTTACGTTTACAACGAACCCCTGAGGGGTTCAATGTTAATAGTCACGGGTTTTTAACCCGTGGGAAATAAGGGTAGAGTATTGGAGCGTGCCACAGATGTATCCAATCGAGGTAATTTTTTTTTGGCACGCCATCGATGAATTGAATGAGATGCGTACGCCAGTTATGGGCATCTCTAAAAACTCTGGTAGTACTGTAAGACTGAGCTTGTCGAAGTCGGTTTACATAGCACGAAGACCAATAAAGAGGTTTCGACAGGCCCAACCTGACAGAGTTTTTAGAGATGCCCTTATCTATTTTGAGGTTGGGGTTTTTCCGCTCCTGAAGACTCTATGTTAAAAAAATTACGAACAGAATCAAAAACCCACCCTCACCGTCACTCCATAATTTTTCGGATTGCCCAAATGCGTGGCACCGAAATCGTAGGCATATGCAATATACTTTTCGTCACCTAAGTTTCTTCCCCAAAACATCACCTCCCATTTTTGAAAGGTAATTCCAATACGCGCATTGAATACACTATAATCAGATTGCTCGATAGTATTAGCTAGATCAAAATATTGTTTCCCCAAACGCATCCACTCACCACGCGCTAGCAGTTTCGCTTGCCCAATCTCATATCCATATTGTACAGCCAACATAGATGTGAAAGCCGGTGTGAAAATCTGGTGCGCACCTTTCAAATCAACTTCAGTGTTGTTCCGCGACAATTTTAAAGTAGTGTAAGCAGCATCGTTCCATCCAAAATTGTATTCTACTTGCAAATTTTTGGTAGGGGTGGCAGCAATTTGTAGATCGAAACCTTTGCTTGTAAGTTCTCCTGCATTTTTTGTAATGGTAACAGCATCGGGCAATACTAAGGTAGGTACTTGTGCATCACTCACCTTTACATAAAAGAGTGATAGGTTTAGTTTCAATCGGTTATTAAAAAAAACATTTTTACTCCCCATTTCAAAGTTGCTGCTATATTCTGGTTTGTAAGCATACAATGGTGGCACAGTGGGATCGGAAGAGAGTGCGGTCAACCCGCCCGCCCTGTATCCGCGGCTGTATGAAGCGAACAGCGTTTGATTTTCTTTTAACCGATAGGATACAGCAGCTTTTGGAGAGAATGCTTGGTACGTTGCTATTGCCGAAGTGTCTGGCCTTGTTTCAAAACTTGGATCTGGATCAATTTGATATTCGCCTAGAACACTTTGTTTTTTGTTTTCGTAATCATACCGCAAACCCGCAGTAAGATCAATTTTACTATCAATTGAATAGGTTGCTTGACCAAAGAATGCAATACCTTTGCTTTCACTTTTAGTTGTATTAGTAGAAGAAGAATTTGGAGGAGCTCCAAAAAGATCTCCATTTTTGCCAAATCGAGTGGTCTGCTTGGTTGGATTGTCTTGATGGAACAAATAAGTTCCTGCCGTCCATTTTAGCAAAGAAGAAGCTGGCGATGAAACCTTAAATTCTTGTGTAAACACTTTTACATTATTCCATTTATCTCCATAGTTATTATTGATTGTTACTATATCCAAAGGTGAAAAATCCCCATCGATGGGATCAACATAATACCGATAATTAGATTGATAAGATGTTTGGGAACTAAAATTCAATACACGTCCCGCATAACTAGCCACTAATGATGAGTTAAAAATATTGTCAACCAATTTTGTAACGGCATTTTGATTTACAGTAAAGGGTTTATCGAATGCGGATTTTTTGTTTC
>JBJXEB010000067.1:0-37601 GCA_046155095.1 Cyclobacteriaceae bacterium | reverse complement strand
TGACGCTGCGTGTGTTGAGTATGCTGCCGTCCTTTAGCGTAATGATTTTATAATTGTCTTTGATAGAAATGTCGGTGACTTCTTGTGGTGAGAGAAACTCCACCCCAAAGCGAGCCACTTGCGAAATTGCCCTGCGCGAAAGTTCTGCTCCACTCAAGCCATTGGGAAATCCCAAATAATTTTCGATGCGCGAACTGGTGCCAGCTTGTCCACCGGGCGCACGCTTTTCAATCAACGCTGAGTTCAATCCTTCGGAGCCGCCATACACAGCAGCAGCCAACCCCGATGGCCCCGCGCCAATGATGGCCACATCATACATCATCTTCGAGGCTTTTGATTTCATGCCTGTTCTTTCACCTACCGCTGCCAAATCAGGATTACGTAAAAATGTTCCGTCTTCAAAAAATACAGCGGGCAATTCTTTTGTGTCAACATTGTTGAGTGAGAGCAATTCTTTTCCGGTTTCGTTTGTCTCCACGTCCAGCCATTGGTACGGAATCAAATTACCCGAAAGAAAATCTTTTATTTGGTGCGAGCGTGGCGACCATTGGTAGCCCACAATTCGGATACCTTGAAAGTTGGGAATGTGCCGGCTCTGCCATTCTTCTAGTTGGTCGCTGAGGGTGGGGAATAATTTTTCTTCTGGCGGATCCCACGGTTTCATCAAATAATAATCGAGCTGCACATCATTGATGGCGCGGATGGCTGCCTCGGTATCTGAATAAGCAGTGAGTAAAATTCGTTTCGCATCAGGAAAAAGTTCTTTCGCTTTTTGCAAAAACTCTACGCCCAGCATTTCGGGCATGCGCTGGTCTGATAGAAAAAGTGCCAGTGTCTCGTTTTTGTTTTTTAAATCTTTTAGCGATTCCAAGGCTTCGCTGGCAGAAGTGGTGCTTAAGATTCGGTAGTCCTTCCCATATTGATTTTTTAAGTCTCGTGCTACAGCCCGAATGACTTGCGGATCATCATCAACAGCTAATATGATTGGTTTTTTCATTTTGTTATTTTACACTTTGCAAACTTTGCGTCCTCTGCTGTTAGATTCTACCGCAAAGGGGGCGGAGAAATACACGCAGAGTTTCGTGGAGTTCTAACTTATTGGAAAGCAAACCACAAACTCAGTTCTCCCTACTTCCGAGTTAACATATACTTTTCCATTATGTTGGCTAATAATTTGTCGCACTACTTCCAAGCCCAATCCTGTGCCCTTGCCAATTGATTTAGTAGTAAAGAATGGGTCAAATATTTTGTCTTGAATTTCTTTTGGAATACCCGGGCCATTATCAATAATGGAGACATTAATAAATTGTCCACTCCTTTCAGTTTTGATTTCTAGTGCGCTGTTCGGTCGGCCTTCCATGGCATCAATGGCATTGTCAATGATGTTCGTCCATACTTGATTCATCTCACTAACAAAGATATTGGCTTGGGGTAGATCAGTTTGAAAATTTTCGATTAGCTTAATGCTATTCTTCTTCACCTTATGATTGAGCATGGTAAGCGTATTGCGAATACCAATGTGAATATCGGTCGATTGTTTTTCAGGGGCTTGATCCATGTGCGTGTAACCTTTCACTGAAGTGACCAATGTGTTGATGCGCTTGGCAGCCTCTTCAATTTCACCCACCAATTTTTCCGTAGTAAATACCTGATAGAGCCAGCCGATCACAGGGACTTTGTCCTCTGGTCGCAGCCAAGACTTTGCTTCTTCCAAATCATCGGGCTTCGTACTGAATTCTGCGAAAGTCTCTACTATTTCGTATGCGTTATCGATTTCATTTTGCTCTAACCAATCGGTGAGCTCATCCTCCAACTCAGTTTTTTCCATTAGAGAAAGAGGAGCTTTGCCATAAGAAGCAATTTTCGCAAAGACAAGATCGTTCACTTTATCCACTACTTCATCTGTGGCACGGATTTTTATCACACGCTTAAAATTGTCAGGTATGTTAGAGAGATGTTTTTTCAGTTCATGGGCACTGCGCACCACGGCTGCGGAAGGATTATTTAACTCATGTGCTAATCCTGCCGACAGTTTTCCAAGCGCCATCATCTTGTCATTCAATTGCTGCTGGCGGGTAGTGTCGCGTACCCGATCGGTCATTACGTGCACTAATACTTCTACCAACTCATGATGGTTGCGAATCATTTCAGGAAAAAAATCCTGATGCAAAGAATAGATCAAAGCATCCCCTGTAACAATTCCTTCACCCGTGGCAGCCTTCATACGTGAGAAAGGTAGCTTACCAGTGATCTCTCGTTGTTCTACTGTCCCCACGTTGCGAAGGTTGCCCGCTTGCTCAACAAAAAAATTAACTTCTCCTTTTAGTAAAATGCGCATCTCTTGAATCGTATCGCCCTTGCTAAACATTTTCTCTCCATCGCTATAGGCTATTACTTTGCCTTTATCCACAAGCCATTGCAGTTGGTTTTCGGGTAGGGATTTGAATTCGGAGATTTGTTTGAGCTCACTAAGTAGATCTGTAACCATATAACAAAGTAAGGATTTTAATTTAAACACAAGACAAGACCGCTTAGTTGCTTTTGAAGGCATTTTTTATTTTAGATACCGATCGGTATCTTTGTGCCATGCGCAATCCAACTGAAACGAGAGAGGCTATACTTCGTCATGCAGGAGGCCTTTTTAACTTGCAAGGCTACAAGGCCACTTCCATCAGCCATATTACCGATGCCACGGGCTATACGAAAGGTGCCATTTATCGGCATTTTAAAAACAAAGAGAAACTGGAAGAGCAATCGCTGGTTTATCTAATGGGCGTGATGTTTGAGAAGCTCCGTGAGCAGATCAAGGAAAGAAAAACAGCTAGTGACAAACTTAAAAGTATAGTTTATTTTTTTGAATCATATGTTACAAAACCACCCATTAAAGGAGGTTGCCCATTGCTGAACGTGGCCATTGAAGCGGATGATCACAGTCCGCACCTGCGAAAAAAGGCTCATGCCATCTTAGAGGTGCTAAAGGAATCCATCATCACGATTTTATCTAACGGTATCAAATTCGGGCAACTTAAAAAAGATATTGATAAAGACTATTATGCTACCGTAATCATTGCCAGTCTGGAGGGGGCCATTATGATGAGCAAACTCTCCAAAACAAATCATGATATCTGCATTGTCATTAAACATTTGGAAGAAATGATTGAAGGCATTTCCCTTTAACTTTTAATACAACCTCATGAACAAGATATTCATTCGCTCAATCGGTTTTTATTTAAACACATTGGCATTGATTGCCCCGAAGTATGCCGGCAAGAAAGGATTCGAGTTATTTTGCTGGCCACGCAGAATCAAAATGAAGCCACATCAGTTGGAATTTTTGAATCAATCGGATGAGAAATTCACAATTGATTATGCAGGAAAAAGAGTACAAGGCTACCGTTGGGGAAATGGCGAGAAAAAGATCCTACTTCTCCACGGGTGGCAAAGTCATAGCTATTGGTGGCGGTATGTAATCAATCGCTTATCAAAAGAAGAATTTACCATTTTCTCACTCGATGCGCCCGGCCACGGATTATCAGAAGGAGATTTTTTGAACTTGCCACATTATGGTGGATTGATTGAACAATTCATTATTGAACAGAAATCTCTTCATGCCATTCTCACGCATTCGTTTGGTGGATTTGCAACAGTATATTCATTACATAAGCTTCCACATTTGCAAGTTTCAAAGTTGGTGGTGATGGCAGCTCCCGGTGAGGTTGAATATTTTTTCAAATATTATCAGGCTGTATTGGGACTTTCGCAAAAAGCGATTGGCTTAATCACGGAGTATTTTATAAAAACCATTGGCCATCCCCCTTCTTATTTTAAAATGAAGGATTTTGCTGGCACACTTACTCAAACAGGTCTCATCATTCATGACACGGAAGACAAAGAAGCTCCCTACAAAAATGCATTGTCTATCAATGCCGCTTGGAAAAACTCAAAGTTGATTACCACAACAGGGTTGGGACATAATTTAAAATCGAAGGAGTTGGTGGAGGAGGTGGCGAGGTTTGTGTGAGCATCTATCAGGTTTAGACTAGCCAGCATCGTGCGAGATAAGCACACGGGGGCAATAGCTTTTGTGATTTAGGGTGATAGATGAATCGGCATAATTATCAAAATCGCAATAGCTATTCCATCAAGACTTTGAGTCAAGCGGAGTGTTTCATAGGTGCAAAAAATACAACCATCCAGTAAATCTTATAAGCATTCAATCTATATTGTGAGCAGAATGCATTCAAATGAGCTTTAGATTTAATACCGATTCGTGGTTTGTTTTTTCTGTTTTCTTTCTTTCCTTTTTATTCCTATTCATTTTTTCGTTTGTGGCTCTTCCGTATTTTAAAAGGAAGCAACAGATTAATAGAATAAAAGTAAGATTCAAGAAAATGGGCGAACGATATGCACGGTTAGAAAAAAAATATTCTAAACAGCAGATAGCAGAACTCCAGGAAGAAAACGAAAAGCTATTGGTGGACCTCAAAGATCAACTTACCCAATTGATCCAATCAAAGCCTAGCGACAATGATCTTGTTTCTTTTTTTTCAAATTTTGAAAAAATCTATCCCTCCTTTGTGTCATCCATGAAGCGCATGATTCCCGAGATCACATCCAATGAGGTAAGGCTTAGCATCTTGTTGAGGATCAATCTAAGCTCAAAAGAGATCGCTCAATTGCTATGCATAACCCAAGAGAGCGTTAATAAGGCGAGGTATCGACTTAGAAAAAAAATAGGATTGACACCTCGCGATGACATCTATACTTTTTTATTAAACCTCTAACATCTAGCTAGATGCTTGCCTGTCCATTGTTTGTCCATCATTGATTTTTTGCGCTATGCTAAGTAACCGTTTCCTTTCCGGAAAAATAAATCAACATGAACAAACTCGAGATTCTTTCAATAAGCATCATCACTGGTTGCCTTTTCCTGCTTCCTAAAATTACGCTTCCAAAAGTTAGACAGCCATTAAATGTGATGCTGATTCTTTTGATTGGGCTTAATGTGAGCTTAAATGGATTGAGGTGGCCGATGATGCCTGCTTTTCTGGTTTTGAGTTATGTAGTGTACAAGTCGATATTTTATGAATCCCGGCAAAGACATGCACTTATCAAAACTACTAAATGGGCGAGTCTAATTGTAATGATAGTTCTTGCGTGGGGCTTGCCCATTATTTTTCCTCTTTTTAAATTCCCAGAACCGACAGGCTCCTATCAAGTTGGCACTAAATGGATTTATTTGATTGACTCCACTCGCGATGAAGTGATCACGGCTAATCCAAAGGACAAACGTGAATTGATGGTGAAAATCTGGTATCCAACAGATTCACAAGTTGGCATTCAAGATTCATATCTATTAAAATCCGAGCGAGTAGGGTTTGCCCGAAAATATGGACTTCCCGATTGGACTATTTCCTATTTTTCCAAAATCAAAACCAACGTGCTTGCCGATGCGGGTATCGCAAAAGGAATTTTTCCAGTGTTGATTTTTTCTCATGGCTACGAGTCGCCCGCCACAAATTATTATGCATTTCTAACTGAGGTGGTTAGTCACGGCTACATTGTTGTGAATATCAATCATACGTATGAATCAACAAGTTCCGAATTTCCAGACGGTCAAATAAAATTTAATAACGACAGCTTTTCTGTCGCGACCAATCTCAACCCAAAAATGATTGAGTTGGCATGGAGGTCTACAGAAAAATTTCAAAAAGCGCAAGATGCGGAGCACAAACTTCAGATCGTAACTGAATTAGTCCATCACTATTCAGGGAGCGAGATTGTCAGAAGATGGGCGAAGGATATCTCATTTGTGATAGACCAACTAGAGCAAGAGAACAAAGTGCCAAAGAGTTTTCTCTATAACAAGATGAATCTTTCACAAATCGGGGCTTTCGGGCATTCGATGGGTGGTGCAGCGGCAGGCCAAGCTTTGCTTTTTGATAATCGTTTATCTGCAGCCGCTAATTGGGATGGATCGCAATGGGGAGATGTCATTGATACTATTTTTCAAAAACCTTTCATTCTGCTAAGTCATAGTGTGTCCCTAAAGATTGGTTTTGAAATAAACTCTCAAGTGTACCATCGAAAGAGTAAATCATTGTTTTATGATGTGATTATAAATGGAACAGGCCATAGCAATTATTGCGACATACCTTATTGGATTAAACTTAATCTGATAAATGAAGCAGGAGGTATTGATATGGATCGAGGCGTTTCGATTATCACCAAAGTTACTTTAGATTTTTTTGATAGCCATTTGTTGAACAAACCTGTTTCATTTACAAAACGTTTAACTGAATTTAAAGAACTTGATATTAAGATTTACAAAGACGGAACAGAAAAAAAGACTATCGACTAAAAGTTCGCAATAACCAACGGTTCACTTACAAATTAATGCCGCCTGTCACTTCAATCTTTTGCCCATTAATCCACTTGGCATCATCGGTGCATAAAAAAGCCACTACTGAACCAATATCATCAGCTTGACCCACTCGCCCTAGTGCTGTCTGACTTCCTAAAAAAGATTTCATCTGCGGATTGCTTCGAATGGCTGCGTTGTTGAAATCTGTTTCCACTGGGCCAGGCGCTACTATGTTGGCGCGTATTCCACGGTTGCCGTATTCTTTGGCAATGTATTTTGTAAATACTTCAACCGCTCCTTTTAAAGAAGAGTAAACAGAGTAGCCAGGTACGCAAAAGCGAGTAGTGCCTGAAGAGATGTTGATCACACCACCACCATCGTTCATCATCAAGAGTGATTTTTGTGTGAGAAAATAAACTCCTTTAAAATGAATATTTAGCAAATTGTCAAAAGCTTCTTCTGTCACTTGTGCAATCGGTATGGTTGCGCCTACGCCTGCATTGTTGACCAAGAAATCAAATGTTTTCACGCCCCAATTTTTTTGCAAAGAAGAAGACATATCTGAAAGAAACCCATCAAATGATTTAATGTCACCAACATTAAATGGTAAGGCCATTGCTTTGCGACCACTGTTTGTAATTTCCGCCACAACTTTCTCCGCCTCTGTTTTACTTGTGTTGTAGGTAAGCACTACATCAATCCCTTTTTTGGCAAGGGCCAATGCCATGTCTTTTCCCAATCCACGACTTCCGCCAGTTACCAATGCGATTTTTGTCATATAGTTTTAATTTATGGATACAAAGGTGGGCTTAATCAACTACAAATAATGGTGAACACTTCCGAAAAAATGGTGAGTACTTCAGTTTTTGAATGGGAATTGGGCACTGGGCATTAGAAATTGGGAAATGCTGTGACCTACCAGTATTGTTGATAACACCGCTAATGCCTAAGCCCCAATGCTTAGATTTGCCTCACGAAATTGTTTAGGGGTGATGCCCTCAAAGTGTTTAAAAAACTTGGTGAAGTTTGACGGATCATAACTGAGTTGCCGAGCAATCTCTGCAATCGGTCGATTGCTAGCGAGCAAAAGTTCTTTTGAAATAGTCACCAACTTTTGTTCATAAAGATCGCAAGGCGATTGACCCAACACTTGCGAGATCGTGTTACTTAAATGAGTGGGATGAATGTGCAGCAGATCGGCCAAATCTTTTATTTCAAACGTGCTTTCGGCTGTTCCGTTTTTCAAGTCGGCAATATGTTTGTCTAGCTGAGTTAAGTAATCTTTAACAATTTCTTTTTGGCGGAGGGAAATGGCGGGTAGTGTTTTTGTTGGCATGGGATTCGATTATGTTTTCTCAACCCAAGGTTGATTAACTTCGTCATTTATCTTTATTGATCTGACTCCAATTACTTTTTTGGTTACGCTTCACGAAAAAATGAATATAATTTTCATCATCTTGTTTGTTGAGACCTATCCAACCAATCGCACCAAGCTTTTTGACATAGAATGTTTTACACCGTCTTTTTCTATAACTGATTATTTGAAACTTCCTAGATTTTAAAAACCTTGGAAGTTTTTTTATTGTCTATATTGATTTGCTCGAATATTTTTCTTTGCAAGGTTCACCGTCTCTTCAATTCTCTTTTGTCGCGTCTCCTGTCTTTTAGCGTTGAGTATCCAATCTAATATTCCCTTTTTGGTTGATCGTGGAAACACCTCAAAATTTGTAGCAGCAATTTTATTTTTAGAGAATGCCTTTTGCAAATCAACTGGCATTACTATTTCTTCTACTTCATTCAGGGCATCCCATGTTCCTGTTTTTTTCGCAAGCTCTATCATTTCTAATCCCGCCTTCTCTATAAGACCAAGCTTCATCAATTTTGCCACTTTCTCCTTATTGATTTTGCTCCAATTGCTTTTAGGATTACGCTTCGCGAAAAACTGAAAATAACTTTCCTCATCGCGCTTATTGGGCTTGCTATCTATCCATCCAAAACAAAGGGCTTCATCCACTGCTTCAGGATAATATATACTTGGAGCGGATGATCTCTTTTTATAAATAATCAGCCAAACGCTTTTCTCTTTTGAATGGTTTTTGTCCAGCCAATTGCGCCAAGCTTTTTGATCTTTGGCATAAAATGTTTTTACACCGTCTTTTTCCATACAAGATTTTATTTTTTTTCAGTGCTCTACTGAACCACATGGACAGATAGATGGGGTTAAAACCTATGTGAATGCCTATATGACTATGTTTCTATGTGGTTCAAAATTTTCTGTTTTGAATAATGTTTATAAAACGCCACAATCGTTTCAATCCCAATTAAAAAATTCTCGATGCCATAATGTTCATTGGGCGAATGGATCGCATCGCTATCCAAACCAAAACCCATTAGCACAGTATCCAAACCAAGTTCCTTTTTGAAAAGCGATACGATGGGAATGCTTCCTCCATCACGGGTTGGGATCGGAGTTTTGCCCCATACTTCTTCAAAGGCTTTGCTCGCTGCTTTAAATGCTTTTGAATCAGTGGGTGTTACCGCAGGTTGACCTCCGTGATGTGCCGTTACTTTTACCTTCACTGATTTAGGAACGATAGATTTAAAATGCTTAGTAAACAATTCTGTAATCTCATTACTGTCTTGATTGGGAACCAACCGCATGGAGATTTTCGCAGAAGCCTTCGATGGCAAAACCGTTTTTGCTCCCTCGCCAGTATAGCCTCCCCAGATTCCGTTTACATCTAATGTAGGGCGAGTACCTGTACGTTCTAAAGTTGTGTAGCCCGATTCACCCTTGATGTCATCAATGGCTAATTCTTTTTTGTATTCTTCTAAATCAAAAGGTGCTTTGTTCAATGCTGTTCTTTCTTCTTTGGTTAGCTCTGCTACTTTATCATAAAATCCGGGAATGGTGATCTTCCCATTCTTATCATGCAATGACGCTATCACCTCACTTAGCACATTGATCGGATTGGCCACCGCCCCGCCATACACACCCGAATGCAAATCGCGGTTGGGGCCTGTCACCTCCACCTCCATGTAGCTCAATCCGCGTAGGCCAACGGTGATCGAAGGTGTGTCAAGAGAAATCAAAGATGTATCAGAAATCAAAATCACATCGGCTTTTAGTTTTGATTTATTTTCTTTTACAAACGTGCCTAGATTGTCAGAACCAACTTCTTCTTCGCCCTCGATCATGAATTTGATATTGCAAGGCAGTTGGTTGAGCTTCATCATCGCTTCAAACGCTTTGATGTGCATATAAAATTGACCTTTGTCATCGCACGAGCCACGCGCAAAAATTTTCCCGTCCTTCACAACAGGTTCAAAGGCGGGTGAATCCCATAAGTTGAGCGGATCGGCAGGTTGCACATCATAGTGGCCATATACCAAAACAGTTGGCCACGTTGGGTTGATGATTTTTTCACCAAAAACGATAGGATGCCCCTTCGTTTCGCACAGCTCTACTTTATCTGCGCCAGCATCTTTTAATTTCTGAACTACATATTCGGCAGCTTTGCGCACATCGCCTTTATGTTTGCTGTCGGCACTCACCGAAGGAATGCGCAACAAATCGAATAGTTCGGAAAGGAAGCGGTCTTGGTTATCCTGAACATATTTTTTAATCATTGTGTGTTCTTTTAGAATATATTTATAGTCAAATGTATAATCAACTTTGGGAATTATAATGACTTTGGTAGATTTGTTCATAAACAAACCAATATTAAAATGAAAAAAATTATTCTTTCTTTGTTCTTTGCTGTAACGACTTTTGGCTTTGCTTTTTCGCAAGGTAATTTTTCTGCAGGATTAGATTTGGGTTTACCCCTAGGTACTCCATTCTCAGACTTTTACAGTGTCGGTTTTGGAATAAGCGGCAGATATGAAGCCCCAATCCAAACTAAGTTAAATTGGACAGCAACTGGAGGATTTCTATCATTCGGTGGTAAAACAGTAACTGGCTTTTCGGTAAAATCAATAACAATGATCCCTATTCAGGGAGGTATAAAATATTATTTCCAGAAATCCAATAGTGGTATTTATGGAGATGCCAGTTTGGGACTATTCTTTTTAAGCGGAAGCGGTTCTAGTGAGACTAAGGTTGGTTTTAGTCCAGGCTTCGGTTATCGCTCTGGGAAATTTGATATTCTAGGAAGATTTAATGTGGTTTCAGACTTTAACTATTTTGGAATAAGAGGAGCCTATGTTTTTTAATATTTTTAAACAAATACTTCAAAAAATGACTTGAGTTTTATACACGAAGTTATATAGTTAGTGGCTTTATGAAAAATCCCCTTTTCAGGGGATCAAAACGAAAAAAATTTTGCCTTACTTTGTAGTATTAAACCCCATTTAAAATGAAAAAAATTATTCTTTCTGTATTGTTTATTGTTACGGTTTTTGGCGCTGCCTTTTCGCAAGATGGTAGGTTCTCAGGTGGCTTAGAGCTAGGCCTACCTGTCGGGAATTTTAGTGATATTGCTAATATTGGATTTGGTGCATCAGGGCGCTATGAGGCTCCTATCCAAGACAAGTTAAATTGGACGGGAACAATAGGCTTCTTATCATTTGGTGGAAAGAGTATAAGTGGATTCTCTTATGGATCCTCTACAATTATACCTATTCAAGGAGGTATCAAATATTATTTAACAGAGAGCTTTAATGGATTTTATGTCGGTGGCGAACTAGGTTTTTCAATTGCAACTTTTTCCGTTCCCAGCTTTAATACTGGATTTGGTACTGTTGGTGGCGGATCTACATCTGCTACAAGATTTAGCATAGCTCCAGGCGCTGGCTACCATTTAGGTAATTTAGACTTCTCTGCCCGCTTCCAAGTAGTCTCTGATCTTAATTACTTTAATATCCGTGCTGCCTACGTTCTTGGTGGTAAATAGTTTATTCACTTTGATTCTAAAAAATGCCGCCTCGTGCGGCATTTTTTTTGACCAAAAAAATTCTGCCATTTCTTTTCGTCAATCTAAAACTCCCCTTTCAACCGATTCCACTACTGACCGTTAGCTAGATTTTTTTCTTTTTTGAAATTACTTTCTCCTTTATCGCGCAAAGCTCCGTTTCACTCTTTAACTTTATTTCTTGAATTCCCTTAAACAAGAAATATTAGAGAAGTGAGAGAGCTAAACAACCAAGGATTATACCGTGAAGAATTTGAGAAAGACTCTTGCGGTGTCGGCTTTATTGCCAATATCAAAGGAAGAAAATCGCATCAAGTAATTACCGATGCGCTCACCATGCTGGAACGCATGGCACACCGCGGTGCGTGTGGCTGTGAAGCCAACACAGGTGATGGTGCAGGTATTTTGATTCAAGTGCCGCACGAATTTTTTATTGGTGAATGTGGCAAGCTTGGCTTTAAGCTACCAGCTTTTGGAAGCTACGGTGTGGGGCTCGTTTTTTTTCCACGCGATCCGAAAGTGCGTGAAGAGTGCCGCACGGTTTTGAATCGCCAAATCAAAAAAATGAAGATGGGATTGTTGGGCTACCGTGCGTTGCCTACCAATAACAAAGATTTGGGCGAAACAGCTCTCAAGGCCGAGCCAGTGATGGAACAAGTTTTTATCAAGCGAGGCGATGCTGGAAAAAATCCTGACGACTTTGAGCGCAAACTTTTCATACTTAGAAAATACGTCACGCATCTAATTACCGAATCAGTAAAGGGTGTTGACAATCAGTTTTATTTCTCTTCTCTCTCTTATAAAACCATTGCCTACAAAGGCATGCTGTTAAGTGGGCAATTGAAGCCTTACTTTGCCGATTTAGAAAACGATGAAGTCGTTTCTGCGATTGCAGTAATCCACTCACGCTTTTCAACTAATACATTTCCTTCTTGGCGATTGGCGCAGCCATTCCGATTCATTGCACACAATGGAGAGATCAACACCGTTCAAGGCAATATCAATTGGCTAAAATCCAAAGAAGCGTTTTTCTCATCGCCTTATTTTACACGCGAAGAGTTGAACATGATCTTGCCGATTTGCAATCCCAAACAATCAGATTCTTCCAATCTCGATAATACCGTAGAACTTCTTGTGCATGCTGGCCGCTCATTGCCGCATGTAATGATGATGCTGATACCCGAAGCGTGGGATGGCAACGAAGCGATGACGCAAGAGAAAAAAGATTTTTATGAATACCATGCCAACTTGATGGAGCCCTGGGATGGCCCTGCTTCTATCACGTTCACAGATGGAAAAATAGTTGGTGCTACTTTAGATAGAAATGGCCTTCGCCCTTCTCGTTTTGTAGTTACTGATGATGATTTTGTAGTAATGGCATCGGAAGTGGGCGTGATTGACATTGATCCCGCCAAGGTAGTTTCGAAAGGCCGCTTGCAGCCAGGTAAAATGTTTGTAGTGGATTTGGAGCAAGGCCGCATCATCAGTGATGATGAATTGAAAAAAGACATTTGCACCAAACAGCCTTATGGCAAATGGGTGAAAGAAAATAAAGTGCGCTTGATTGATTTACCAGAGCCTGGCGGAAGTTTTCACAAGTACGATCCCATCACATTTCTCAAAAGGCAAATCTCATTCGGATACACGTCCGAAGATTTGCGCGTGATCTTAACACAAATGTGTGAGACAGGCAAGGAAGCCCTCGGCTCAATGGGCAACGATACTCCGTTAGCAGTGCTATCGCGACAAGCACAACATTTGTCGAGTTACTTTAAGCAATTGTTTGCGCAAGTGACTAATCCACCGATTGATCCGATCCGTGAAAGATTGGTGATGTCATTGGCATCGCACGTAGGTGGTTCATTGAATTTACTGGAAGAATCGCCTGAGCATTGTATCACGCTTGAATTACCAACTCCGATACTATCCAATCAAGAGTTAGAGAAAATACGTTACATCGATCACCGCCATCTTCAAACCAAAACTATCTACACTTACTTTAAAGCAGATGGTGAGCCTGGCTCATTGGAAAAAGGGTTGACGCGCGTGTGCCAGTACGTAACAGATGCGATTGAAGATGGTTTTACAATTATCATTCTCTCGGATAGAAGTTTTGATAGCGGCCATACGCAGATACCTTCTTTGTTGGCCGTAGCTGCCGTGCATCACGATTTGATCCGCAAAGGGCTTCGTGGAAAAATCGGATTGCTGGTAGAAGCAGGTGATGTGTGGGAGACGCATCACTATGCTACCTTGGTTGGTTTTGGTGCTTCGGGGATCAATCCGTACTTGGTTTACCAAACCATCCACGACATGAAGAAGCGCAATCTCTTCAACGAAGAATTGACAGAAGAGAAAGCGATTTATAATTATAAGAAAGCAGTGGCTGGTGAGTTGCTCAAAGTGATGAGCAAAATGGGTATCAGCACGTTGCAATCATATCATGGTGCGCAGATTTTTGAGGCACTTGGTATCCATCAAGATGTAATTGATACATATTTTACTGGAGTGGTCTCTCGCATTGGCGGATTGAAATTGGATGACATTGCCAAAGAAGCATTAGCTAAGCATGAGCTTGCATTCCCGGTAACGGCCAACTTCAATCCAAGATTGGAAGTGGGCGGAGTGTATCAATGGAAACAACGTGGTGAAGCGCATCTATTTAATCCGCAAACCATTCACCTGTTACAACAATCGACCAAAACAAAAGACTATTCGCTCTTTAAAAAATATTCTTCGCTTATCAACGAACAAAGTGAAAAAGCTATCACGCTTCGCAGCTTGCTCAAATTCAAAAAGGGAAAATCGATTCCGTTAAGCGAAGTAGAATCAAAGTCAACTATTTTCAAACGCTTTGCCACAGGGGCAATGTCGTTTGGATCAATTTCGCATGAGGCACATAGCACATTGGCGATTGCCATGAACCGCATTGGCGGCAAAAGCAATTGTGGCGAAGGCGGTGAAGATGAAATCCGTTTTGTTAAAAAAGAAAATGGTGATTGGGAAAATTCGGCCATCAAGCAAGTAGCCTCTGGCCGGTTTGGTGTAACGAGTCATTACTTGACCAATGCCAAAGAATTGCAAATTAAAATGGCGCAGGGCGCGAAGCCAGGTGAAGGCGGGCAGTTGCCAGGCCATAAAGTAGATGATTGGATTGGTCGCGTGCGTCACTCTACGCCAGGAGTTGGCTTGATCTCTCCTCCTCCTCATCATGATATTTATTCTATTGAAGATTTAGCACAACTTATTTTCGATTTGAAGAATGCCAATCGCGCTGCGCGGATTAGTGTGAAGTTAGTTAGCGAAGCGGGCGTAGGCACAATTGCTTCGGGTGTTGCCAAGGCACATGCTGATGTTATTTTAATTGCGGGGCATGATGGGGGAACGGGTGCATCGCCTATTAGTTCTATTCGCCATGCGGGTTTGCCGTGGGAACTTGGTTTGGCAGAAGCCCATCAAACATTGGTGAGAAATAAATTGCGTGGTCGCGTAGTGTTGCAAACCGATGGACAAATTCGCACAGGAAAAGATTTAGCCATTGCTGCTTTGCTTGGTGCAGAAGAATGGGGCGTGGCAACTGCTGCATTGGTTACAACGGGTTGTATCATGATGCGCAAGTGCCATTTGAATACATGCCCTGTTGGTGTGGCCACACAAAATAAAGAATTGCGTGCGCTTTTCACAGGCAAGCCAGAGTATGTGGTGAACCTTTTTGATTTTTTGGCGGAAGAACTGCGTGAGATCATGGCAGAACTTGGCTTCCGCACGGTGAATGAAATGGTTGGTCAGGCTGATCGTTTGGAATTGCGCGAGCAAGATGAGCATTGGAAAAACGCTCATTTAGATTTATCGCCTCTGCTTTTCAAAGAACCTATGAGTTTAGATGCAGCTCTCTTCAAACAAGAAGAACAAGATCATGAAATCGAAAACGTACTGGATAGAAAACTCATAGAGAAAGCACAAGTTGCTTTACGCGATATAGAGCCTGTCAAGGATCAATTCACGATTTCAAATCAAGATCGCGCAGTGGGTGCGATGCTCTCTAATGAAATTTCAAAAATCTTTGCTGGGCCTGGGCTCCCTAAAGACACCATTCATTTT
Organism: Cyclobacteriaceae bacterium; assembly: GCA_046155095.1. Classification (GTDB taxonomy): domain Bacteria; phylum Bacteroidota; class Bacteroidia; order Cytophagales; family Cyclobacteriaceae; genus ELB16-189. The sequence continues at coordinate 22,223 of JBJXEB010000067.1, read as the reverse complement.
AAGTTCACTGGCACGGCTGGGCAAAGCTTTGGTGCTTTCACCACAGGTGGCGTTACGTTTGAATTGGAAGGCGATGCCAACGACTATTTCGGAAAAGGTTTGTCGGGTGGCAAGTTGATTCTCTATCCGAATAAAAAATCTACGTACAACGCATCTAAAAATAGTATCACGGGCAATGTGGCCTTCTTTGGCGCAACATCAGGTGAAGCTTACATCAATGGCATGGCGGGCGAACGTTTTGCTGTGCGCAACTCGGGTGTGCATGTTGTGGTAGAAGGTGTGGGTGACCACGGTTGTGAATACATGACTGGCGGCACGGTAGTGATACTGGGCGACACGGGAAGAAATTTTGCCGCGGGTATGAGCGGTGGTGTGGCCTACGTGTGGGACGTGAACAAAACGTTTGTGAAAAACTGCAACATGGAGATGGTGCTGTTGGATACGTTGGACAATGAAGATGAGGCGTTGCTAAAGAAAATGATATTGTCGCACCATGAGTTTACACAAAGCAAAGTGGCTGCGCATATTTTAAGCTACTGGCAAACAGCCTTCAAGCAATTTATTAAGGTGATGCCGATTGACTACAAGGCCGTGTTGGAGAAAAAGAAGTTGAATAAGTTTGTGAGTGTGCCGATTCAGCAGTCAGTAAATTAATTTGAAAATTAGGTGATTTGAAAATTTGAAAATGATGTTCGCTCAGACAGAATCCTTCTCCTCGGTTTGTGTCCTCACAAACCGAAATGAGTCTAGGTCTTTTAGGATAGGAGTCTGGGTCTGTGGGGACACAGATCAAGGACGAATGTTAGAAAGATTTGATAAACGTAGTGCTGGCATCGGCCAGGGATAGAAGCGAAAAGCCCGAAGTGTGTTGGGTGTGCGTGGACGGACTTGTAGCGGATAGCCCGGCTGGCCGCCAAAGAAAAATTAAAATTGAGAATTAAAAAGCAATGAGTAAGCCGACTGGGTTTTTAGAATTTGAAAGAGAGTTGCCGAAAAAGCGCGACCCGAAAGAGCGCATCAACGACTACAACGAAGTGGATGCTGCGCTGGACGAAAAGATTGTGGTGAAGCAGGCATCGCGCTGCATGGATTGTGGTGTGCCTTTTTGCCATTCGGGTTGCCCCCTAGGAAATATCATTCCTGAATTTAATGATGCGGTGTACCAAGGCAATTGGAAATTGGCGTATGAAATTTTAGTGTCGACAAATAATTTTCCTGAATTTACAGGGAGGATTTGTCCTGCGCCTTGTGAGGCATCGTGTGTGTTGGGCATCAACAAGCCCGCAGTGACGATTGAGTACATCGAGAAGATGATCATCGAAAAAGCGTTTCAGGAAGGATATGCTAAACCGAGAAAGCCTGCGGCAAGAACAAATAAAAAAGTGGCGATTGTTGGTTCTGGCCCTGCGGGGTTGGCGGCCGCGGCTCAATTGAACTGTGCGGGGCATGAGGTCACTGTTTTTGAGCGAGCTGATGAAATAGGAGGATTGTTGCGCTATGGAATTCCAGATTTTAAGTTGGATAAGCAGGTGCTTGATCGCAGGATCAACTTGATGATAGAGGAGGGGGTGAGGTTTCAAACAAAAACATCGATTGGTGAAACGATTTCTGTTCAGCAATTGCGCGATGATTTCGATGCGGTGCTATTGTGTATTGGTTCTACAGTCCCAAGAGACCTGCCCATACCTGGAAGAAATTTAAAAGGCGTTTACCCCGCGATGGAATTTTTGACGCAACAAAACCGTAGGGTGAGCGGTAAGAAAATTACAGAAGAAGAGATTTGGGCTACGCACAAAAATGTGGTGGTGATTGGCGGTGGGGATACGGGCTCTGATTGTGTGGGCACGAGCAACCGCCATCATGCAAAATCGGTGACGCAAATTGAAATTTTGTCGAAGCCACCGAAAGAAAGAACAGAAGCGATGCCTTGGCCAAGTTGGCCGATGATCTTGCGCACGTCTACCTCGCACGAAGAAGGTTGTGAACGGAAATGGTCGATTGTTACAAAAGAATTTGTGGGCGATGAAAATGGAAATTTAGTTGGATTGAAAATTGCCGAAGTGGAAGTTAAAGCACAACCTGGCAAAGCACCTTCTTTCGTAGAAATTGCGGGAACAGAAAAAACAATTCCTTGTAAATTGGTTTTGCTTGCGATGGGGTTTGTTCATCCACAGCATCATGGTATGATCGATCAACTTGACTTAGAAAAAGATGAGCGTGGTAATATTAAGTGCCAGCGTTATCAAACTTCCACAGAAGGAATTTTTGCCGCGGGCGATGCACGCAGAGGGCAGTCGCTGGTGGTGTGGGCAATCAGTGAAGGAAGAGAGGCCGCAAGAGCAGTAGATGAGTATTTGGTGGGCGAGACAGTGCTGGAGGCGAAGGAGAGAGGGGTTTTGAGTTTAGCTTGAATTTTTTTCGAATGAATGTAATGTCACAGAAGCACGGAATTTCTTTTCGTGGTTTCGTGGCAATTTTTTTGTTCTTTAGTATTTCTAATTTGAACCATGCGCAAAGTAGCTGTTGTTTTGTTTGATGATATCGAGGTCTTAGATTTTGCTGGGCCATTCGAAGTATTTTCTGTTTGTGGCTTGCGCACTTCTGCCGTGCCACCGTTTCAGGTTTTTACAGTTGCGGAAAACGCAACGATATCTGCGCGGAATAAATTGATGATCACTCCTACCTATCAATTTCATAATTGCCCTCAGGCCGATATTGTTATTGTGCCAGGTGGAGGTGGCTATCACAAGGACGGAACCCCATTTGGCAGTCGCAAAGAAATGGATAATGCTGTGATGCTGGATTGGATAAGAGAACAAAACAAAAAAGCAGAACTACTTCTTTCCGTTTGCACGGGATCGCTGATTTTAGCAAAAGCAGGTTTGTTGGAAAATCTATCGGCTACCACACACAAGGGAGCAGTAAAGCAAATGCAAGAGATTGCTCCGAACACAAAACTCTATCCCGAAGAGCGATGGGTTGATAATGGTCGAATCATTCTATCGGCAGGGATCTCTGCGGGCATTGATATGTCACTGTATGTGATTTCTAAATTGCTGGGAAAAGAAGCGGCCGATGAAACGGCACAGTACATGCAGTATGAGTATTGGAAGTAATCAGTGCGTAAGTGTGGTGGTGTATAAAATATTCCCTTTGTAATCCACTATTTTTACTTCTAAATTTTTCTTTCTAACGGTCACACTCATAAACCCTTGGATGGAAGCTGAGAAAAGGGTTTCGTTAATAGTGCTTGTGGGACGCAGGTCTGCCCCTGCGCCAGATAAAAAATAGTGAGTTGGTTTATTGACGGCCTTCATGTGCTGAAGGTCATGCTCGTGACCGCAGAGATAAATGTCTACGTTGTTTTTGGCAAACACTGGCTCAAGCGATGGACGGATGGTATTAGCATCGTTTTTTCGCGCACCACCAGTATAGATATGATGATGCCCCACTACTATTTTCCAATCAACATCGTTGAGGGATGACAGGCTATCTAACCATCTCTTTTGACGGAGCGTATCTTGAGAAAGCACTTTGTCTTTCAAATCGGGTGATTGGTAATAACTTTTTTCAAAAGGGCTGGAATCGATAAAGATAAACCGCACGCGACTCCCGTCTTCTGCTGTTTCAACGCGTGACCAATAACGCGAGGGCAGTGTCCATCGACTGTTTGTTTTGCCGTATTCTATTTCAGCGTCTGGATTGCCTAAGTAATCATGATTGCCCAGTGAAACATACCATGGCTTCCGAATCAAATTATCACCATTATAAACTTTCTCAAACGACTCTTGCCAATGAACGTCATTGATATCCTTTACGCCCACATCATAAAAATTATCGCCCGTGCTAACAATGAATTTAGGATTTTCTTTTTTTGTCCAATCATTCATTTGTGAAGCCACTACTCGCTGATTGGGGATACCCATTTTGCCCCAATCGCCAATGACGTAGAAAATAAGAGGACGTGGGCCATCGGAATCGTTGGAGCATCCTAAGATGAAAGAGATCAATAAGAGTATTTTCAGTATCTTCATCTATCAATTTGACAATAAGATGCTAACAAGTTATTCAATCCCCTCTACGACCACACCGCCCACTCCTTCTTTTACCACTAATTCATTGAATGCCTTCAAATCAACAGCAAGAATACCATCCAATTGCTTCATATATCCATCGCTTTCTTTTTTTAAATCGTTGTACAAATCATAACAGCCTTGGGTTGGCTTGGCGTCTTGTCCGTTGGCAACATCAACTAACCAAGCGATCTGATCGTCAAACTTAGGCGGATAGTTGATTGGGTCTTGCCCAGCCTTGTGTTTGGTTTGAATTAAAATTTCCTCTACGTCAGATAACTTTTTATTCATTGCATCAGCCAATTTTTTTAACTCTTTTCCTTTGTTTGCTTTTTCGGCACGCGCTACTAAATCATTGCTTTGGGTGCGAATGTTTCGCAGCTTGCGAATGGCTAAGTGAACGCGATCTAATTCATTCACTGCCTTTACTGTTAATTCATACGAAGCCATTAAATCCTCATCAGTACATTTCCATCGTGGGTCTTTTTCTATTTTAAATGGTTGTGTCTGCGATTGATCTTTTACAGATAATCGAACCGAATAATTTCCTGTTGGTGCCTTAGGGCCATTCTGGCTCGCCATTGAAAAGTAAGAACCAGGCGTGATGGTAGGTGGCGTAAAATAAAAATCCCACACCAAGCGATTGAGTCCTTTGATTACCTCAAGTTTCACTTCCTTTTTTTTCTCGTCTGCCTTGGTGCTAAACACTCGCTTTACCAGTCCCTTGCTATCAAGTATCTCTAGCTTTATAATATTGGCCGTGTCAGGTTTTTCTTTCAAATGAAAATAAATGATCGTGCCATCAGGCGCAGGGGCAGGTGCACCATTTCCATGAAAGCCACCTAACTGCGTGCGGTAACTTACGCTTGGGGAAAATAATTTTGCTTTGTCACTTTCCAATCCATCTTTCCATTGATAGAGTGGAGAGAGATCATCTAAAATCCAAAACGATCTGCCTTGGGTTGACATAACCAAGTCTTTGTTCTTAATGAGCAAGTCGGTAATGGGTGTAACGGGCAAGTTCAATTGAAATTTATCCCAGCTTTTTCCATCATTCATGGAAATGAAAAGACCAAACTCTGTTCCTGCATACAACAATCCTTCGCGATTGGGGTCTTCGCGAACGACACGTGTAGTGAAATCCGTTGGAATGCCTGTGGTGATCATCGACCACGTTTTTCCATAATCTTCTGTTTTGAAAATGTATGGTTTGAAATCGTTGAGGCGATACTTGTGAGCCGTAACATAAATTTTTCCCTTTTTGTGTTTAGAAAAATTAATAGAGTTAACCGTTGCCAACTCGGGCAATCCGGGCGGTGTGACCTTCGTCCAATTTTTCCCGCCATCCATCGTCACGTGAACAAATCCATCGTCCGTTCCTGCCATCATCACATCTTTTTCCAAGGGCGATTCTTCAAAAGCAAAAATGGTGGTGTAATTTTCTACCCCAGTATAATCATGCTGCACAGGGCCGCCCGGTATTTCTTGATATTCTTTTTTATTGGTTGTTAAGTCAGGGCTGATCACTTCCCAATTGATCCCACCATCCCCTGACTTATGTACAAATTGTGAGCAATGATAAACCACGTTTGGATTGTGCGGAGAAATTTTGATCGGTGCATTCCATTGATAGCGATACTTCACTTTGTAAAGTGGAAGCCCATCGTGCATTTGTGGATAATGTGTTACATACTGCATATGCTCGGCAGCGCGATCATACCTTGTAATGATACCAGTGTATTCGCCAGCATACACGATGTTTGGGTTTTGTGGATTCACCGCCACATGGCCTGCCTCGCCTCCGCCAATCTGAATCCAATCTTGTTGGTACGAAGAGCCACCACGCACCGCGCTGGAAACTGAAATAGAAGAATTGTCTTGCTGGCAACCATACACACGATATGGAAATGCATTGTCAACAGCTACTCGATAAAATTCTGCCGTGGGTTGATTGAATAATGTTGACCATGACGTGCCTCCATTGTAAGAAACGTGTGCGCCACCATCATTGCTATGGATCATAATCTCCGTGTTGTTGGGGTTGATCCACAAATCGTGGTTATCGCCATGCAACACGCGGATGCGCGAAAAATCTTTTCCTGCATTAGTAGATTTCCAAAAACTCACGTTGTTGATGTACACAGTTTCGGCATCTTTCGGATCGGCAAACACATGCGTGTAATACCAATGCCGAGTGCGCAATTCACGATCGCCATTTATCCGTTCAAATTTCTTTCCGCCATCATCCGATCGATACAATCCTCCTTTTTCATTGTCAATTGATTCCAACAAAACCCAAATGCGATCTGAGTTGGATGGAGAGATTGCTATACTTATTTTCCCCAACACACCAGTTGGCAAACCAGCCTCTACTTTTTTCCACGTATCACCTCCATCTTTGGATTGCCAAACTCCACCATCGGCATTTCCATCCTCTAATGTCCATGGCCTGCGTTGTACATGCCAAAAAGCTGCAAACAAAATCCGTGGGTTGTTAGGGTCCATCGCCACATCCATCGCACCCGTTCGGTCATTTACAAACAGCACATTCTTCCATGTTTTTCCTCCATCTTGTGAGCGGTACACTCCACGCTCGGCATTTGCCCCAAACGGATTTCCTAATGCCGCTACAAAAACAACGTCAGGATTTTTTGGATGGATTTCTATTTTGCCGATCTGACCGGCTTTTTCCAATCCCGCACCTTCCCATGTTTTTCCACCATCGGTAGATTTATACATTCCCTTGCCGATAGAAACATTGCCGCGCGGATCGGCTGAGCCTGTTCCTACATAAATAACATTCGGATCGGAAAGAGAAACTTCTATCGAGCCGATGGAGCCTACTGGAAGGAAGGTATCGGTGATATTGTTCCAAGAAGTGCCACCATCATCGGTGCGCCACACACCACCGCCCGTTGTGCCCATCAAAAAAGTATTGGGCTTGGAAGGAATACCAGCCACTGCGGTCGATCGCCCTCCGCGGGCAGGGCCGATGTTCCTAAATTTCAGTCCTTCAAAGTGAGAGGCGAACTCAACGGTAGGTGACGGAGTAGTGGGCGTTTCTTTTTTCTTTTGGGCGTTTGCCGCAAGAAAGGAAATGACGATGCAGAGAAGAGCAGATAGTTTTTTCATAGATGGATCATTACAAGCCGAAAAGATACTGGTAAAAGCAGAACTTACCAATGAAGAAGTAATTTCAGTATGTGCCTTCGCCAGGGATAGAAACGTAAAGCCCGAAGCGGAATGGACTAGAGCGTTGGCTGGACTTGAAGTGTATAGCCCGGTGGTCCGCCTAGGCGGACGACTTGCGGGACCAGGCCGCAAAAAAAAAATTAAATGACTTTGTGCAGAGGATTGTCTAAAATTGACAACAATAAAAATCCAAAGACTATTTCACTAACTTTGTAGGCATTCATCTAGCTGATTTTGTTTTCAGCCGTTGAATACAAATCATTGATCTTCTACTTCATTCCATAAATAATATGTCCATCCAAAGTCGATTTACTCCACAAGACCTTGAGCGCGTCAAGGCTGCCGTGCGCAATGCCGAAGCCAAAATCTCGGGCGAAATTGTGCCCGTGTTTGTAGAAAAAAGTGGCCACTACTCTATTGCCGTTTATCGTGCGTTTTTGGCCTTGGCGGGATTGGCTTTTTTGGCCATCATCGTTTTTGACCGATACATTCCTTCTCTCGCTATCTATGATCCGTTGATGATTTTCTTGATGGTGATTTTAGTGGGCTTGATCGGTTCGCTGGCGGCTCATTACATCGACCCATTCAAAAGATTAATGATGAGCCAAACCCACTTGGACCAAGCCACACGCAAGCGTGCCGAAAATGCTTTCCTTGAAGAAGAAGTTTTTGCCACACGCCACCGCACGGGCATTATGATTTTCGTTTCGTTCTTCGAGCGTGAGGTGATTGTGATGGCCGACCGCGGCATTAGCAAAGTGGTGGAACAAAAAGAGTGGGACAAAATGGTGCGCAGCATTACAGAAAATATTCGCTTGGGCAAAGTAACGGAAGGAATAGAAGCCGCCATTATCCGCAGTGGCGAAATACTTTTGGAGAAAGGATTTTTGAAAACGGTAGACGATGTGAATGAGTTGAGGGATGATTTGAGAATGGAGTGAAGAATGATCAATGTTCAATGAGCCAATGTTCAATTAATTCTAATTCTCAAATGCGTTTACTTTTCAAATTATATTTTCTATCACTTGCCTTCTCTTCCTTTCAGACATTTGCACAGCGTGCCATACCTGAGCACAGTGGCATGTGGGTGCATGACGAAGCCAACGTGCTATCGCCTGGCGCGGTGCGGCAGTTGGAGCAGATCCTGAAAGCCGAGCGTGATTCTACCTCCAACCAAATTGCTATTTTGATTGTGCCTTCATTAGAAGGAGAAGACATGGATGGCTTTGGCATTCGTGTGGCAGAAAAATGGAAGGCAGGCGATGCCAAAAAAGATAACGGAGTAATTTTCATTGTAGCCATCCAAGATCGCAAAATGCGCATTGAGGTGGGGCAAGGATTGGAAGGTGTTTTGACAGATGCATTATCGAGCAGAATAAATAGAAACGAAGTAGCCCCGAATTTCCGACAAGGTAATTATGATGCGGGCATTACGGCCGGCACAATGGCGATCATCCAAGCCATTAAAGGCCAATATGTAAATACCGATCCGCCTCAGCGCAAGCGCGGAGGTAAATCTCCCTGGGGTACGTTGATCTTCATCATCATACTTGTAATCATTATGTCGCGCAGAGGTGGCGGTGGTGGAGGCATGGGCGGCTACTGGGCGGCAGGGATGGCTGGATCATTATTGGGAGGCGGAGGCCGCTCGGGTGGTTCATGGGATTCTGGCTCTGACTTTGGTGGTGGCGGAGGATTTGGAGGAGGTGGGTCGAGTGATTCATGGTAGATAAACAGTAGGCAATTTACAATAGGCAGTAGGCAAAGTTATCGGTATGAATAAAGATCAGTTTAAAATAAAAGAGGTATCAGTAAGCACCAAGCAAATAACTTTGGGAAAGTTTTGCCTACTGTTCTTTGCCTACTGCCTACTATTTCTTGGTTCAAACATTGTCTTCGCTCAAAAACCTATTCCCGAACTCTGGGGCCAACGTGTACATGATGAAGCCCACGTGCTGAAGCAAACAACCATCGATCAGCTTGAAAAGGATTTGAAAACTTATGAAGACTCTACTTCCAATCAGATTGCTATACTTATCGTTCAATCGCTGGATGGAGAAGTGATTGAAGAATATTCTCTCAAGGTGGCCGAGAAGTGGAAGTTGGGAACAAAGTCAAAAGACAATGGTGCATTGTTGCTCATCGCCATTGATGATCATAAAATGCGCATTGAAGTAGGACATGGTTTGGAAGGAGTATTGACAGATGCGCAAAGCAATCGCATTATTAGAAATGAGATGGCTCCTAATTTTAGAAGAGGCGATTACGATGCAGGTGTATTGGCCGCTATTACTACCATGAAAAAAGCCATTGGCGGAGAATACACTGCCGATGAAGCCGATGATCCTACCAATGATTTTGATAGCATGGACATGGGCACAAAATTTTTAATAGCAGGTGTCATCTTTTTATTCCTCGCATTATTTGCTGGCATTGGTCTATTCTCTGATGGTGTGATGACGTGGATATTGTATGCTTTTCTCATGCCCTTTTATGCTATTTTTTTAGGGGCACTTTTCAGTTGGTGGATTTTTCTTGGATACACAGTTTTATATCCGTTGTTGCGATTATGGGTTGTCAAGAGTGGAAAAAAATTAATGCAGTGGCAATCGGGGGGCGGAGGCATAGGCAGCAGTTGGAGTTCGGGAAGTAGCAGCAGTAGCAGTTGGGGCAGCTCTGGTGGTGGAAGTAGTTTTTCTGGAGGAGGTGGAAGTTTTGGGGGCGGAGGAAGTAGTGGTGGATGGTAATTTTTCATTGTAAAACAATATCGTTGCGGCTAGGCAAACACCTTCTCTCTTCCTATTTTTGGTCTTCCAAATAAATCCTGCTAATTCTAAAATCCCGTAAATCTTGATCAATGAAGCGCGACAAAATCATTTTTGACCTTATCGAAAAAGAAAAACAACGCCAAGAGCATGGCATTGAACTGATTGCCTCTGAAAATTTCACCTCGCCACAAGTGATGAAGGCGCAAGGTTCTGTGCTTACCAACAAATATGCGGAAGGCCTACCTGGCAAGCGTTACTATGGCGGTTGTGAGGTAGTGGATGAAGTAGAGCAACTGGCCATTGATCGTATCAAGGAGTTATTTGGAGCAGAATGGGCAAACGTGCAGCCGCACTCGGGCGCACAAGCCAATGCAGCAGTGATGCTAGCCTGTTTAAAGCCAGGGGATAAAATTCTAGGGTTCGATCTTTCGCACGGAGGCCACTTAACTCATGGCTCACCTGTCAATTTTTCAGGCAAGTTGTACCAGCCCTCGTTTTACGGAGTGGAGCAAGAGACCGGTCTCATCGATTTTGATAAAGTGATTGAAATCGCTCAACACGAAAAACCCAAGATGGTAATCTGTGGTGCTTCGGCTTACAGTCGCGACTGGGATTATAAAAAATTGCGCGAGGCGGCAGACAGTGTGGGTGCGGTTTTATTGGCAGATATTTCGCATCCTTCGGGATTGATTGCACGCGGATTACTTAACGACCCCATGCAGCATTGCCACATCGTTACCACCACTACGCACAAAACATTGCGAGGCCCGCGCGGTGGGTTGATCATGGTGGGTAAAAATATTGATAACCCGTTTGGATTGAAAACACCAAAAGGTGAGTTAAGAAAGTTGGGTTCTGTTTTAGACTCTGGCGTATTCCCCGGCACACAAGGTGGCCCGTTAGAGCATGTCATCGCTGCCAAAGCCATTGCATTTGGTGAAGCTTTATCTGATGAATACTTAGAATACATTGTGCAGGTTGCCAAGAACGCAAAAGCCATGGCCGATGCATTTGTCGCCAAGGGCTACAAAATTATTTCGGGCGGCACCGATAATCATTTGATGTTGATCGACCTTCGTTCTAAAAACTTAACGGGGAAGATCGCAGAAGAATCATTGATCCAAGCAGACATCACCATCAACAAAAACATGGTGCCGTTCGATACACAATCACCCATGGTCACTTCTGGTATGCGCATAGGCACACCGGCCATCACCACGCGCGGCTTCAAAGAAAAAGATGTAGTGAAAGTGGTTGAGCTGATTGACGAAGCCTTGAAAAAACCCGAAGACACAAAGCATTTGAAATCGGTTAAGCGCAAAGTGAACACCTTAATGAAGAAGTTTCCATTGTTCTCTTAGCCAGATAACTGTGAAGCCTTCTTTTCACTTAGGAAAAAAAATTATGTTAATATGAGAAGCCAATGAATTTTTATATTTTAGAGGAATGAAACTAGAAGATCAGGTGAAACAGCTAACAGAATTGATGGCCGAATTGATCCCTACAGTAGATCGATTGGTGGAAACACAAAATAAAACAAATCTTGAAACCTCTGAAATGAGGCTTTCCAATATGCGCCTTGCGGAAGCCATTGAAAAACTAATTACTAAAATGGATAAGATTGATCAGTTTGAAGAAAGGCTAGCAAGAATAGAACGCACGCTATTCAAATAGCAATAGTTTATCTTCTTTTGTATCTCTTATTTGCAGAACCCTATTATTTCCCTCAGATTGCAACTTGATTTGTTGAATCTGCGGGAATTTTTTTGAATTATGGCTGAAGAAAAAGAAATGGCTTTCCTCGATCACCTAGAGGAACTGCGCTGGCACGTGGTGCGTTCTGTGAGTGTGATCTTCATAGCGATGATCGCGTCATTCGTCTATATCAGAGAAATTTTTGAATACATCGTTTTTGCGCCCGGTAATATTAATTTTCCCGCATTTAGATACATGTGTCAATTGAGCAAGTTGGTAGGCATAGATGAACTTTGCGTAACCTCATTACCCTTCAAACTCCAGAGCAGACAGATGACGGGGCAGTTCATGATGTCGCTCACTGCTTCCTTTGTAATTGGTCTGATCGTATCATTCCCTTATGTAGCGTGGGAGCTTTGGCGCTTTGTAAAACCGGGGCTTCAAACAAAAGAAGTAAAATATTCTAAGGGAGCCGTGTTCGCAGTTTCATTCCTGTTTATCACAGGCATTCTTTTTGGCTATTACGTCCTCAGCCCAATGACGATATGGTTTTTGGCAACCTATTCCATCAGCGATATGATCGTCAACGAGTTTGACATTACTTCGTATGTGTCCACCATTTCTGGTTTAGTGTTGGGCTGCGGTCTTCTTTTTCAGTTTCCCATGGTGATTTATTTTCTTTCCAAGGTGGGTATTGTCACGCCACAACTGATGAGGAAGTACCGCAAGCATTCTGTAGTTGTTATCTTGGTATTAGGCGCAGTGATCACGCCTTCTGGAGACCCTTTTAGCTTAACCGTGATCTCGCTACCTTTATATGTTTTATTTGAAATCAGTATTTATATTTCTTCGGTAGTTCAGAAACGGAAGTTGAAAGAAGAAGCCGCGCAACTTCGGGCCGATCAGCAAATGAATTGACGTATGATGTTACACAAAACCTATTATAAATATTTTGCGGCATGGCGAGGCGCCACCGGGCTATCCGCTACAAGTCCTCGCTCGTTCCTCGCTGTGGGCTTTCCGCTACTATCCCTTGCCGGAGTTATCACGCAAACACCAGAACCTCAAGCATAACACCATGGAAAAAATAGCGATCGGGGCAGACCATGCCGGGTTTGAATACAAAGAGCTTTTGAAAAAAACGCTCGAAGCAAAAGGCTACGCCACCAAAGATTTTGGCACCTACACTGCCGACTCTGCCGATTATCCAGACTTTGCACATCCCGTGGCAACGGCCGTAGAAAAAAAAGAATTTGATTTAGGTCTATTGGTTTGTGGCAGTGCCAATGGTGTGGCTATCACGGCTAACAAACATCAAGGCATCCGCGCAGCTATTTGCTGGAAAGAAGAATTAGCTGGTCTCGCCCGCGCTCATAATAATGCAAACATCCTATGCCTCCCTTCGAGGTACATATCTATTGAAGAAGCCGAAAAGATTTTGGATAAATTCCTTCACACCAATTTTGAAGGTGGGCGTCACGCTACACGCGTTGGTAAGATCAGTTGCTGATCTTCTTGTAAAAATCCCCTTCCCTTTTATACAGAAATTTTAGCTTTGGGATTCTTTCAAAAACATTCTTCATCAAATCATCAATCATTTTTGGTTTACCGTTTTCTCCGCGTTTATTATCGATAAGAATGTGTTACAAAAATTGGTCAGGCTGCCAACTTTAGCGAGGCTTAGTTATCACGGCAGAATCATATCTTCCATAAACGGCATCTCGAAATTTCTTATGCAGTTTAACACGATCAAATGGCATCAGTTGAACAAATAGAACGGCTGTGAGTTCATTGGTTGGATCGACCCAAAACATAGTGCTGGCGGCACCGTCCCAGAAAAACTCACCCACCACTCCATTGTTTTCTTCTTTTGAAGCGGGCGAACGAAGACGTACTGCGAAGTCAATACCAAACCCAACTTGCCCTTTACTGGGCAACCACATTCTTTCCGTAATGCTATCTGCCAAATGATTGGTCGCCATCAATTTTACAGTTTCAGGTTTCAGTATGGTGACGTTATCGAGTGTTCCTTCATTCACTAGCATTCGTGCAAAACGCATATAATCATCTAGTGTAGAAGTGAGGCCGTAGCCCCCTGGTGTCATCGGCCACTTGCGCAAATTAAAGTTAAGTGCATCTGGATTGGTAATGCGATTTAGTTGTCCATCGTCATTTCTGAAATACATGGCAGCCAGTCTGGTTGTGTCATTTTCCGGAACAACATACCTCGTATTGGTCATGCCAAGCGGATCAAGAATATTCTCTTGCACAAATTGATCATACGGTTTGCCTGCAATGCGCTCTACCAGAAAAGCCTGAACATCCACACATGGCCCGTATGCCCATTGCTCACCCGGATGAAACGCGAGGGGGAGGCTTCCTAGTTTCTTTGCCATCAGTGCCAATGTGTTTTCTTTATTCATCGCATCAACCTCTTTCATCAAAGGCCTTAGCAGAGAATCTTGGCTGGTGGCAAATCCTGCTGTGTGCCGGGTAATATCTCTGATGGTGATAGGTCGCTTGGTGGGTTCCAGAATCAACTTGCCTTTTGCGTCCACTCCTTTGAATACTTTCATGTCGGCAAACTCAGGAGCATATTTTGAAAGCGGGTCATCTAACTGAAAAGCCCCTTGTTCATAGAGCTTCATCAGAGCTACTCCTGTGACTGGCTTAGTCATGGAATAAATTCTAACTAAAGTAGTGCGATCCATCGCTCTGTTTGCTTCTCGATCGGCCAAGCCAAATGCATTATAGTAGACTTCTTTATTTTTTTCGAAGATCAAGGCAGACACGCCCACTATTTTCCCTGAATCAATAAAACTCTTCAACGTGGAGTCGATGCGTGCCTTGGCAGTCTCATGGATGATCAAAGGAACATTCTGCTTTTTTGGAGCTTGACATGCACTGGCGAAGAGAAGGACGAACAATAAAAGATAAATGGTCTTCATCGCTTTTATATTTATGCTGTTAATATAGCAGATTTGTGTTGTTCTTCTAGAAATAGTTTGGGATGAGCGGGTGATGCTCTACAGAGCAAGTTATGGAGAGGCCAATCCATTTTAGGAGAAACAATTTTAATAAATAGAAATGCTACAAACCTTTTTAATATGCTATCTTCGTTTCGAAACAATACGCTATGGAAAAGAAATGTTTGGTTTTTATGCCTTTGGGTGATCCTAGTGGATACCTGGCTGGTCACTTCGCTAGAATATTTGACTACATTATCGTGCCCGCTTGCAAGTTGGCAGACATGAGTCCTATTCGGGTTGATGAACAACCTGTGATGTTAAAAAGTGCTATTGATATCGATATGGTATTGTGTGATCTGAGCGCAAGTAGTTCGGATGTTCTCTATGGCTTTGCCGTGCGGCAAGGGCTTCAACTACCTGTTACATTAATGAAAGACCAGAAAACTTCGGTCGATTTTTCCCAGCGGGAATTTAACATCGTTGAGTATGACGAGTCACTTAGGATAGACATGGTGCAAAAAGCCATTGAGGTGTTGAGCGAAGCACTGAAAACAGCTTATGCCAATAGAGTAGAAGATTCATTGGTGAGAAGATTGAACATTGGGCAAGGAGCAGGCACAAGTTCTTTCGGCAATTCATTTGTTAGCTCATACACAATGGAAACAGAAAAAGCACCGGAGCCAGAAATTGTTTCCGCTCCATTTGTTCCACTTCCCGATTTTGTTGGCGATCCTATTACCGACAGGGATATTGAAAAACTAAAGGCTGGCGATGTACTTTATCATATCACATATGGCAAAGGGGCAATTGTTTCGATTAAACCAATGAAAATGGCAAACATTCAATTTGATGGTGGGATAAAGTTATTAGTGCTAGGCACTTCTGGGATTTTTAGAAAGGTAATAGGGTAAACAGAAATTGGTAAAGAATATCTCTCCCTTGTAGTTCTCTCGATCCTTTATAAAGAAAAAAAGTTGGTGCACATGTTTGCCAAAGCGCGCGCGCCCGAATTACTAACACCTACTCACCTTGACACCTACTTAGAGCAAGGCTGGTACAGAATGGGGCAAAGCATTTTTACTACCAACTTCATTCATTTTAAAAGTGAGATGTACAGCACGGTGTGGCTGCGGGTTTTGCTAGATGAATTTTTAGAAGACGGCACACAGAAAAAATTGTTCAAACGAAATACAGGTTTTCAAGTAGGCATCAGGCCTGCCAACCTCACCGATGAGAAAGAAGAGTTGTATGCACGGTACAAAAAATCGCTTCCATTCAATCCTTCTGATTCGCTACAAAGTCTTCTCTTTGGATCAGCCGTATCTTCTATTTATCAGACGTATGAAGTAACCATTCATGATGGTGATCGACTGATTGCCATCGGCTTCTTTGATCTAGGCGAAACGAGCGCGGCTGGGATTTCTTCGGTGTATGACCCTTCCTACAAAAAGTACAGCTTGGGTAAATATCTGATCTATTTGAAAATGCAGTATTGCAAAAATCAGAAGATGCGGTATTTCTATCCAGGTTATTTTGTGCCTGGCTATTCTTTCTTCGATTACAAATTAACCATTGCGCGACCTGCGCTCCAGTTCTTGCAGTTAAGTTCGCAACAGTGGCTGCCAATTGAAACATTTTTTCCTGAAAACATTCCTTATCAAGTAATGCACCATAAACTGATCGGTGCACAAAAATTATTGATGCATCGGCAATGTGAGAGTCGAGTAGTAAAGTATGAATTCTTCGATGCGAACTTGATCCCTGATTTGAGAGATGCTCAACTAGTTGACTTCCCGGTATTTTTATTTTGTCCGTATGTATCACAAGATGGAATCAATCCTGTTCTTGTTTTTGATGTGCGCGATGGATGCTATCATTTACTGGTGTGTTTTCCTTATTGGAAACCAGACGAGACAAACCCTGATACAGAATTTTACTCTGCTTATTTTTTAAAATCATTGCAAGAAATTTATATCACTGCATCCGCAGAGGAAATGGTAGAAGTGTTTTTAAAGTCGATGGAGCGTTTACGTTTATCCATAGAACAAGGGGTAGTAACATCAAAGCAAACGAGAACGAAACAATAAATCATCCACTAATACAAAGTCGCTTGCTTCTCCTCTTAAGATAGCTTATCTTTTCCTTCACTAAACCTACCCTATGAAAAAATTTACCTTCATGACATGGCTCACCACCTTGTACATTTTTCTTTTTGCCTTCTCTACCGTCATTCAGGCAGTTGCGCAAAAGGTTGACCTTGCTCAATTAAAGCAACTCAAGTACAGGCACATTGGCCCGTTGGGCAACCGCCTAACTTGTGTAGCGGGAGTGGCGCATGATCCATTGACTTATTATGTGGGGGCTGCTTCGGGCGGGATTTGGAAAACAGCAGATGGGGGTGTGAATTGGAAAGCCGTGATTGATGATAAGCCTGTTCATTCCATCGGGGCCATAGAGGTGTCTGCTTCCGATCCTCAAGTGGTGTGGGCTGGTACGGGTGAGTCTTCTATACGATCAAATGTCTCTGTGGGCGATGGTGTGTGGAAATCTACCGATGGAGGAACAACGTGGAATAACATGGGCCTTGAAAATACTTTTCGGGTTAGCCGTTTGCTCATCCATCCCACTAATCCAGATGTTGTTTTTGTGGGATCGCTCGGTCATGCGTATGCTCCACAAAAAGACAGAGGCGTTTTCAGGACTACCGATGGTGGAAAAACCTGGACAAAAGTTTTGTATGTGAATGATAGTACGGGAGTTTCAGATATGGTGATGGACCCCAACAATCCAAGGATCATTTTTGCGGGGATGTGGCAACTCGATATCAAAACCTGGGGAAGACAAAGCGGAGGCAAGGGCAGTGGCATTTTTGTTACGCGTGATGGTGGCGATACATGGAAAAGACTTTCAGGAAATGGCCTTCCCAAATTGTCTGTGGGAAAAATCTCTTTAACTATTCCGAAATCAGATTCAAAGAAGATATACGCGTTGATTGAAACATCTGATGGTGTGCCCATGAATGGGAAGGAAGGTGAGAGCGGTGAACTTTGGCGATCAGATGATGGCGGTGAAAAATGGGCGCGGGTCAGTCAAGATTTAAGTTTGGGAGGAAGAGGAGCTTATTATACTCGTTGTAAGGTAACTCCCGATGATCCTGATGAAATTTATTTTATGGCCAGTGCGTACAGTTCATCATTGGATGGTGGTAAGACAACAAAGATCGCAGCATCACAACCCAATTGGGACCATCACGAAATGTGGATTGATCCTACCAATGGAAACAGGCAAGCTGTGGCGGGCGATGGTGGTGTTTCAATATCCCAAAATCGTGGAAAGACTTGGTTTCGAATTCAATTGCCAGTGGCTCAATTGTACCATGTTACAGTAGATAACCAAGTTCCTTATTATGTATATGCCAATCGACAAGACGGACCTTCTGCAAAAGGGCCGAGTAGATTTTATACAGAAGATTTTTTAAATAGTGGTATCCCGCGTGGTGAGTGGCATGATGTGGGTGGTGGCGAAAGTGGTTTTGCTACGCCTGATCCTACTGATCCGAATATAGTTTGGTCAAGTGCATCTGGCTCGGGCGCAGGTGGAGGGATTGTTGTGAGGTACAATGAAAAACTTCGTCAGTTTCGTCAAGTAGAAGTTTGGCCAGAGGCAACTTTTGGTTCGCCAGCCAAAGATGTCAAGTATCGTTTTCAATGGACATTCCCCTTAGTAATTTCATCGCATGACCACAACACCGTATATGTCACCAGTCAGCATGTGCACAAGACAACCAATGGTGGCCAAAGCTGGCAGTTGGCAAGCCCCGACCTGACAACGAATGACAAGAGTAAGCAAAATATTTCTGGAGGCTTAACACCTGATAACATTGGTGTTGAGTACGCGTGCGTGATCTATGCATTGGATGAATCGCCTATTCAAAAGAATTTGTTGTGGGCTGGCACTAATGATGGATTGGTTCAGGTTACGCAAGATGGCGGAGCCAATTGGGAGAACGTAACAAAAAATATCAAAGGGCTTCCTCCACTTGGCACTGTAAGGAACATTGAAGCTTCTAAATGGAAACCGGGCAAAGCGTATATCACGGTTGATTTTCATCAAGTGGGAAATTTTGAGCCGTGGGTTTTCAAGACAGAAGATTTTGGAAAGACGTGGACAAAAATTACTGAAGGCATTCCGAAAAGTAATTTGAGTTATGCGTGCAACATTCGCGAAGACCCAACGCGCCAAGGGCTTTTATATCTTGGAACAGAAAACGCACTTTATGTTTCTTTCAATGATGGATTAAATTGGCAATCGCTGATGACCAATCTTCCAGCTTCACCCATGTATTGGATTGCAGTTCAAGAAAATTTCAACGACTTGGTAGTAGGTACTTACGGCCGTGGCATTTGGATATTAGATGACATCACTCCGCTTCAACAAATGACGAGTGAAATTTCATCTTCCTCTGCACACTTGTTTGCTCCGCGGCAAGCCTATCGCTTTCATCTGATCACAGGCCCCTTCGCTATGTTTGATGATCAATCGGATGGAGATAATCCTCCTCTTGGTGCACCCATTAACTATTGGCTTTCGACTGATGCAAAAGATAGTTTGTCGATTACCATCAAGGATGCCAATAATTCTGTGGTTCGAAAACTTCATCACCAAGGTAAGGCAGGGCTCAATCGTGTTTGGTGGGATTTGCGCGAAGATCCATCCACCGCTATTGTGATGAGGAACAAGCCATTGTTTGCTGAGTGGATTACATTGAATGACAAACGAACGATGAAGGCACCCACTTCGCCAAAAGGTATTGCGCCATTGGTTTTACCAGGAACTTATACGATTATGCTGAAGGTAGGCGATAAAGAATACAGTCAGCCCTTGAAAGTTTTGAAAGACCCGAACTCGGAAGGAGCAGATTCAGATATTGTGGCGCAGAAAAATTTATTGAACGAAGTGAAGAAGGATATGTCTTCGGCTGCTGAAATTATAAATCAGTTGGAGTGGATCAGAAGGCAGGCGGAAGATTTAAAATCGATTGCCGAAGATCAAAAGAACACAGATGTTATCAAAGCCATTGAAACCTTTGAGCAACAAGCAACGGAGTTGGAGAATACACTTATCCAATTGAGGATAACCCCCCAAGGGCAGGGAGGCATTCGATGGCCAGCACAGGTAGTTGAAAAACTTCAATACTTGAGCGGTGCTGCAGAAATAGCCGACTTCGCTCCTGCCAACCAACACAAAGAAGTGCATCAAGTATTGCAACAAAGATTGCAGGATAGCAAAAGCAAATTCAATCAGCTCATTGAGAAAGAGCTTCCTGCCTTTCAGGAAGTATTACGTAAAAATAATTTCAATGGATCTATCTTAATCAAAACGACCAAAGTGGTTAATTAACAAAACGAAGAACCCATGAGATCACAAAATTATTTTTCAAAGTTTACTGCCTTAGCATTACTCATCTCGTCACTTCTGATGACCAATTGTAAACCCAAGTCTGAGAGTACGAATGAGGTGCCTGCCGATTCCTCCAAACTTAAACTATCACTGGCGCAATGGTCCATTCATCGTGCATTGGAAAAGGGCGAATTGAAAGCAGAAGACTTTGCCTCCATCGCAAAAAATGATTTCGGTATCAATGCGATTGAGTACGTTAACTCATTCTACAAAGACCACGCAGCAGACAAATCATTTTGGGAAAAGATGCGTGCAAAAGCAGATTCTCTTGAAGTAAAAAGTTTGCTTATTATGGTTGATGAAGAAGGTGATTTAGGTAATCCAAAAGTTGAAGAGCGAAAGAAAGCTGTGGAAAACCATTTCAAGTGGGTAGATGCCGCCAGTATTTTGGGGTGTCACTCCATTCGTATCAATGCATTTGGTGAAGGCTCAAAGGAAGAAGTGCAGCAAGCAATGATTGATGCACTAAAACAACTTTGCACGTATGCTGCAAAAAGTAATATTAATGTGTTGATTGAAAATCATGGGCTGTACAGTTCTGATGGAAAATGGATTGCGGAAATCATGCGCCAAGTAAACATGCCCAACTGCGGCACGCTACCTGATTTCGGGAATTGGTGCTTGGGGGCTAAGTGGGGCAGTACACAAGATGGCAAAGATTGCAAAGAAATATATGATCGCTATCAAGGAGTGAATGACATGCTTCCCTTTGCAAAAGGTGTTAGCGCGAAGTCGTATTCATTTAATGAACAAGGGGAAGAAACAATTATAGACTATAATCGAATGTTGAAATTGGTGAAGGAGTCGACATTCACGGGCTACATTGGGATTGAATATGAAGGCTCACCATTAAGTGAGAGTGATGGGATAAAAGCTACCAAAACTTTAGTTGAAAAATCTTGGAAAAAGCTAGTTGAAAAATAAGGACCTATGCAAGTATCTTTTAATGCAGTTTATTTCAATTCATGCAACGGGATCTCAAGCAAGCATTGAAATTCTCTCGCAAAATCTACGGATACACGTGCATGAACTGCGCCTTGGCGATCTAAGAAACGTTGATTGCCTCTAATCGCAAAAACCCCTTCGTGCCAAATATTGGGATGGATATAAAGCCCTTTCATTCCATCGCACAGAAAGCAAACAAAATTTTCTGGGCGGAGATCATCCCCAGGCAAAGCCACTGGCACTAGATATTGGCGCTTATCAATTGGAAAGAAAAGTTGCCCTCCATCTGGATGATAGTTGGCATGCCACAAAAGAATTTTACTTGGATCACCTTCTTTGTGCTCAGAGGCATTTTCTGGTGCTGCACTGTAACCCAAAATATATTCTCCGCCAACAGCCTGATTGCTACCGTACAGAATTTCCCCTTTCCATTGGCTCGAAAAAATTCCTTCTTTAGTGCCGCCTTCGTCACCACTATCGGTATCCACTTTACGCCATCCTTGGGCGGGCCACCTCGTAATTTCGATTTTACATTCTTGTGGGTCATCCACTAGATAGCCATAGCCTTTAACGGTTTCAGGCGTGGCCTCTATGATGGGGATGCTAACGGTGGCCAATCCACTTGGCAGGGATGGGTTAAGGTAATCGGGTGGTGTATGAATCATTAACAACGATAGTGAAGTAATGTGAAGTGAAAATTATTCGGATATGAAGTTTCAAAACAATGTCATTGAGTAAAGAACTTGAACCACATAGGACATAGAACACAAAGGGTTCACATAGGGGGTTTATGTGTTTAATCTGCATTCTATGTGCCTGCCTGTCCGGTAGGCAGGTGCATTTCTATGTCCCTATTGTGCCTATGTGGTTCAAATTCTTTTGCTCATCGAGAAAAATCCCGCAATCGTTTTAATCGGCTAAGAAGTTGAAAAAATTACATTTGGCAACTTTCAACATACCGAGGCCGTATCTTTGCATTGAAATAAAATTACAATTATGAACCCAACACAAATTCTTGGTCTTTCTGCTGGCGCGTTTACTACCATTGCATTTCTTCCACAAGTGCTTAAAACATGGAAGAGTCGATCGGCAAAGGATTTATCATTGGGCATGTTTTCTTT
>JBJXEB010000066.1:0-30735 GCA_046155095.1 Cyclobacteriaceae bacterium | reverse complement strand
TGAACGCGGGCTCCAATGCTGAGACCTGCAAAGGCGTGAGCATCAACTTTGGAATACGCGGCACATTGGCGACAGCCAGTAATTTCAATACATTGAATTGGAGTGGGGGAGCTGGCACATTCATCAGTGGGAACTCCCTTAGCCCTACATACATCCCAGGAGCAAGCGAGACAGGTATCGTGATACTCACACTCACGGCCACAGGCAATGGAAGCTGTGCACTACAGACAAGCACGATGCAATTGACCATCACCCAATCACCCACCGTGAATGCTGGCAGCGACCAGGAGGTCTGCCGCAACACCACGTTCAATTTCAGCACACAGTCCACATTGGCCACGGCCACTAATTTTAACACGATTGCTTGGACTACGACAGGATCGGGGACGTTCACCAACACATCCACCTTGACACCGACCTATGTTCCGGGCGTTGCAGAATCGGGTGCAGTAACATTTACACTTACAGCGACTGGCAACGGAAGTTGCGTGACGATCCAAGACCAAATGGTTTTGACAGTAACACCACAAGTTGTGGTAAATGCCGGCTCCAACGCGGAGACCTGCAAAGGCGTGAGCATCAACTTTGGAACACGCACCACTCTGGCCACAGCGAGCAATCTCAATACGCTTTCGTGGAGCGGGGGAGCTGGCACATTCATCAGCGGGAACTCCCTTAGCCCTACATACATCCCTGGAGCAAGCGAGACAGGTATCGTGACACTCACACTCACGGCCACAGGCAATGGAAGCTGTGCGCTACAGACAAGCACGATGCAATTGACCATCACGCCATCCCCCACAGTGAATGCGGGGAGCGACCAAGAAGTATGCCGCAACGCCACTTTCAATTTCAGCACACAGTCCACATTGGCCACGGCCACCAACTACAACACGATAACCTGGACGACCACGGGGTCAGGCACATTCACCAATGTGAACACCTTGACGCCAACCTATATCCCTGGTGCGGCAGAATCAGGCGGTGTGACCTTCACCTTGACGGCCACAGGCAACGGGAGCTGTACAGCTGTTCAAGATCAAATGGTGCTAACGGTTTCTCCCACCTTAACTGCCAATGCGGGTAGCGATGAGCAAATTTGCCAGGGTGCTACTTTTAATTTTGCATCCCAGTCTATGCCAGCAAGTGCAACTAATTTTAGCTCAATAAACTGGACTCATAGCGGGTTGGGGACATTAACTAATCCAACTTCTCTAGTACCGGTGTATCAGCCAACATCAATCGAGATAGGAAATGTTGTAATAACCCTTACTGCTAATGGATTAGGTTCTTGTGGCACTTTAGTAAGGACAATGCAGTTGACAATTAAGCCTTCTGTGATTGTTAATGCAGGAGCAAATGCTGAAACCTGTCAGGGAGTGGCCATTAATTTTGCGAGTAGAACTGTGATTGCCAGTGCTTCTAATTTTACTTCACTTCTTTGGACTCACTCAGGTACAGGCTCCATTTCAGGTGCAGCAACCTTATCGCCAATTTATACTCCTGGTGTTGGGGAGTCAGGAAATGTAACCTTTACCTTGACAGTTAATGGAATAGGTGTTTGCCCAAGCAAGCAAAGCCAAATGACTTTATTGATAACGCCTCTTGTAGTAGTTGATGCAGGGAGTAGTATGCAAGTATGTCAAGGTGGTACAATTAATTTCAGCACCCAAACTACACTGGCATCCGCAGCTAATTATAGTTCTGTAGTTTGGACACATACGGGTCTAGGTTCATTATTCAATGCCAATACGTTGTCTCCCACTTATTTTACTTCGCCTGCAGAGACAGGGAATGTAACTTTTACATTGAAAGCTTTCAGTACAGGTAGTTGCCCATTTGCGACAGATGTTACAATATTAAACATCGTGCCAGCACCAATTTCCAACGCAGGTGGTGATGGAGAGATTTGTGAGGGTACACCTACTTTTGATTTAAATACTCGAACTCTTCCAGCCAGTGCAGCAAATGGCTCGTTGCTATGGACGCACAATGGGGCAGGGAGTTTGTCGAGTAGCACAACATTGAATCCAGTCTATACATTGGCGGCTGGCGACTTCGGCAATCTAGTAACTTTTATACTTAGAGTGACAAGCGGTTCGGTTGTTTGCTCACCTGCTTTAGATCAATTTACCTTGAAAGTAAATCGCAAGGCAGTAGTTTCAGTACCTGCCAACTATGTGGTTTGCGAGTCTACTTCTATTGCCCTTGCAGGAAATATTGGAGGCACAGCTACTACAGGTCTTTGGAGTATTGTATCTGGCAATGGTTCACTCTCAGCAACCAATGTTTCTGGACTTAGCGTAACCGCCAGCTACAATGTTGTATCTATGGACGTTGGCACTACTGTAATTTTCCGACTCACTTCCAATGACCCCGATGGCCCAACCTCACCTTGCACAACTGCCTTTGCTGATTTGAGTATCACCATTAATCGTGCAGCCTCTATAACTGCTGGTATTGATTTAGCGCAATGCAAAGATCAAGCTTCTATAGCTTTGCAAGGCGCAATTGCATACGCTCCTAATGGTGTTTTGTGGACGGGTGGTGCGGGTGTGTTCGATGCGAATACAAGCCCTACTTCAAACTACAGTTTTGCAAACCCATCAGAGATCAATAGCGCCATCCCAGTAACCCTTACACTTACTGCTTTGGACCCAGATGGAATAGGAGGGCCTTGTCTTGCGGTTTCTGATCAAATGAGATTGACAATTAATCCGCTTCCTGTTGTGGCATTTACAGGCCTGCCACCTGGTGCACCTCCTAATATGGCAGAAAATCAACCATTGTTAACTTTAACAGGTAATCAAATTGGTGGTGCCTTTACCATTTCTCCAGCCTCGTCTAACATTGGAAGTACTGTGCCTAGCCCCGTTGATAAAGCTTCATTTGATCCTGGTGCGGTAACAATTGGGTTAAACGTAATAACGTATTCTTATACCGATGCAAATAGCTGCTTTAACTTTGATAGCCAACAAGTAATTGTAAATCCTGTTACGTCCGCCTCCTTCGCCTTGCTTAACTCAAATGGGGATCTGCTAACTTTTAATTCTTTGACCTTAACACATGAAATTTGTGCGGAGCAGGGAGAGATCATCATTAAAGGACAGCCTGACTTTAATAAAGACGGACCAAACCAATTTATATCTTTAACTTCTGGATTGAACATTATTCCCAGTGGGTCTGCACCAAATATTGTTAATAAGATACAAACAAATGGCCTCGCTTCTGGTACTTACCTAGTTGACTATAAGTATACAAACTCACTTGGCGCCTCTTCAGACAACATTTTTGCAATAAAGGTTTATTCAGGGCCACAGCCAGCGATTTCTGCGACCAGCAATTGCGTTTCTTCAGCAATACCATTAAACGGCTCGGTGGTAATTCCATCTAGTCCATTTCCTCCTACTATTTCAAGTTGGAATTGGGATTTTGGTGATAATATTTTCACGACAGGACAAAACGTAAATCATCTCTATAGTTCTGCTAAAGTTTATAATGTGGCCCTTAAAGTAACCACTTCTCAAGGGTGTTCAAATACGGTAACACAAAGTGTTAGGGTTGGTGATGTACCAGTTGTAAATTACAATTGGTCAGCAATTTGTACCAATGATCAAACCATCTTTAAAGATTTGACTCTGTCTGGTTCCATCAGCACAATAACTGACTATACATGGGACTTTGGTGATGGCGATGTTTTAACAGGTGTCACAGGCGGCTCTGTTCCTAGTGGTACCCACTTGAATAGAACTTCAGGAACATTCAAAGATCCGCTTCACAATTATACCGGCCCTGGTTCTAAAACAGTTAAGCTAACAGTGAACACCAACGATGGTTGTAGTAATTCAATTACGCAAGGTGTTACTATTCTTATTGCTGGGCCAGCAGTAACACCTAATGCAACTAATCCTTACTCAAATAATTTTGATGTTCTTGATAATGATTGGTTTGCCGAATCAAAGATATTAAGTGTACCAGGAGTATTGCCTCTTTCATTTGGCCCTAATGGCTGGCTTCGAGGTAATCCATCTGGCTCTACTATCACATCGGCATCTTC
Organism: Cyclobacteriaceae bacterium; assembly: GCA_046155095.1. Lineage (GTDB taxonomy): Bacteria > Bacteroidota > Bacteroidia > Cytophagales > Cyclobacteriaceae > ELB16-189. The sequence goes on along the minus strand of JBJXEB010000066.1, from coordinate 26,678 downwards.
TGGAAGTATTGCATGGTGGACGGGTGCAAAAGTATTGCTCGACAAATCCAACTCCGTTGCCTATCCAACCTACTATGATAACGAAGCCTCATGGGTAAATGGTCCGTGCTTTGATTTGACCCAATTACATCGCCCAATGATATCCCTCGATTATTGGTCTGATGCAGAAAACAATATTGATGGTGCAGTAATTCAATACTCAATAAATGGTGGAATTGATTGGCTTTTAGTAGGTCCTTTGGCTGGATTGCAAGCCTCACAGCGTGACCAAGGAATTAATTGGTATGATCCCAATACAAATATTTTGTCAAATCCAGGTCAACAATTAATTGGCCCATATGGATGGTCTAGTAAATCGAAGGGATGGAGGAACGCAAGATTTAATTTAGATATGGTGGATACTTTGAAGAGAAGTCAAGTTCGACTAAGGGTTGCGTTTGGCAGCAATTTGGGAAATGCTCCGGGTGTTAAATATGATGGTTTTGCTTTCGATAATTTCTTTATTGGCGAAAAGAAACGCAATGTATTGATTGAGCATTTTACCAATTCCTCACTAGGAGGAAGTACTGCGGCTGATACGTATCTCAATACCTTATTTGATAACGAGATAAATCTACGAGGAAACGGGGACAATGATTTCAATAATATTCAGTATCATATCAGTTACTCTTCGGCCAATAGTGATCAATTGAATTCAGATAATCCTAATGATCCGAATGCACGAGCCTCCAGCTATGGTGTCTCTCAGCCGCCAAAAACATTTATGGACGGTATTAAAAATCAAAAATTTGATGGAACAACGATTAAGCTTAATAATGTCGAAATTGATAGGAGGTCATTGAAAGATCCTAAGTTCAAGTTAAAGTTGGACACTATTGCAACGGGTAAGAATAGTTTCATCAATGCGCAGTTGACGATAACAGCCGATACCATAGTGAATGTGCCACTGATTGCGCAGGTAGCATTGGTAGAAGAAGATGTGGTGACTACTGCAGGTACGTTTAAAAATGTTTTGCGCAAATTGTTATTTGGCAGCGATGCCACTAAGCCAGATGGGATCACGATTACTCAACCATTTACTGTCGGCCAAACCGCAGTACGACCTCAGCCAGCTAGTGAGATAGAGATCAATGTGCCAATAAAGAATCCACGTAATCTCAAGCTCATTGGCTTTATCCAAGATAAAAACACGGGCGAAATTTATCAAAGCACGGTGATGAAAGTTAAGTTCAAAACGAACTCACCGATTACTGGGCTTGGTGATGATCCTGCCGTGATTTCTAATTTGAAAGACCTTCAAATTTACCCCAATCCTGCCAACGGTAAATTTAATTTTGCTTTGCCGGGCAATTTTCCCCCTGGCTATGTGTGGAAGATTGCGGATCAGCGCGGCATTTTTATTATGAAAGGCGATTTCAATGATGCCGTGAATGGAGTTCAAACAGTAGATGTGTCATCTGTGATCAATGGTGTTTACTTTATATTGATTGGCGCGGAAGGGAAAGTGCCTCTGTACAAGAAGCTAGTGGTAATGAACCAAAACTAGAATTGAGATTGCTTTAATATTTTCAAAGAATCTTCCAGCGACATACAGAAATCTTCAACCAACTGAGTAAAGCCCTCAGTTGGTTTTTTTGTTTTGGCGATGGTCTCCATTTCAATGGCCGATTCTTTTGCTTGGTGTAGTCCCATCAGCGTGATAGATGGTTTTATTTTATGCGTAGCCCTGGCTAATTTCTCCCACTCTTTTTGTTTTGTAAGTGTTCTGATCTCTTCTATGTTAACTGGCATAGTTTGTAAAAACGTAGCCACCATCTCTTTAATAAATGATTCATTGTTGTTGGAAACACTTTTTAAATAACTTAGATCGAACGCGACCGTAGGTTCTGGCTTTACTTTAATGCGTGGCTTTTTTCCATTAGAAGCATAGCGGCTAATTATTTTGAAAAGATCTTCTGGCGTAAATGGTTTGGCTATGCAATCGTCCATGCCTTCTGCCAAACATTTCTCTACGTCTCTGCGCGAGGCGTTGGCGGTGAGGGCGATGATGGGCAATTTATTTTTAGAACTATCAAACGAACGGATTGCTTTAGTGGCTTCAAAGCCATCCATCACGGGCATTTGAATATCCATCAGCACCACATCAAATGTTTGGTTCTTTATTTTTTCTACTGCCACAAATCCATTCTCGGCAGTTTCTATTTCACAGCCCCATGTTTTTAAAATGCTTCCCGCATAGAGTCTGTTAATGTCGTTGTCTTCTACTAGCAATACCTTTAAATGCTTGAGTGCTTTGTTACCGTTGCTCCTATTTCCAAGCTGAAGATTGGTTTGATGAATTGATTTGATATCTCCTTTTTGATAAGGGATAATGAAGGTAAAGGTAGAGCCGGTATCAATTTCACTTTTTACGGTGATTAATCCCTCTTGTAGTTCCACCAATTGCTTCACAATGGTAAGGCCTAGTCCTGTGCCTCCATATTTGCGCGTAACACTGGCATCTGCTTGGCTAAAGCTTTCAAAGATTGTTTTCAGTTTATCTTTTGGTATGCCAATACCCGTATCAGAGACTTCAAACTTGAGATAGTAATCTTTTCTTTCTTGCTTGTGAACGGAGCACTTGATTGTGATCGAGCCTTTATGTGTAAATTTTAAGGCATTGCTGATTAGATTGATTAATATTTGATTTAGTCTGACTGGGTCTCCCAGAAAAATTTGATTAGCCGCTTCTTCTAATTCTGATCGAAGCGTTACTCTCTTCTCCATTGCTTGCAAGCTAAATGTGCTGATCAGCGATTGAAGCAAGTCATTTAAGTTAAAGCCTATTTGCTCTAATTTTAATTTGCCAGATTCGATAGAAGCTAAATCGAGAATATCGTTGATGATTACCTTTAGATTGTCAGCGGCACTTTTGATGGCGCCTAAATAAGTAGCCTGCTCTGTTTCACTTGGCTTTTGACTTAATAATGTAGCCATCCCCGCAATGCCATTGATGGGCGTGCGTATTTCATGGCTGATGTTGGCGAGAAATTGTTCTTTGGCTTTTTGGGCTCGTTTTAGTTCTTCTGCATCTCTCTTACGCTCGGTAATATCTCGGCAATCGAGAATGAAGCCTTCTATTTTTTCTTTTTGCTTGAGGTTGATGGAATTGAATTCTAAATATTTGTAAGCGCCATTTTTGCACAAAAACAGAAACTCCACCGATTCCTGATAAAGCCTTCGCTTGATTTTGCTAAAAGTATTTTTTAGTTGAGGTAGGGTAGCAGCGTAAATGTAATCGAAGAAATTTTTGCCAATTAAACTCTGTGGGGTGTGGCCAAGCGTTTCTTTTACGGATGAGTTGACGTAGCGTATCTCGCCTTGGTAATCGATAATAAAAATAATATCTGAGCCGTCTTCCACTACGGCTTTATAAAAACTTCCCTTCTTTACATAATCGTTTAACTTACTCATGGATCAAATGCCCGCTTGTTCCATCTCTTTCAAATAGCGATAGATGGACGACTTACCAATATCTAGCTTCTTCGCTACATCCAACACATTGTCATTATATTTGTTCAGATAGCTTCGTATGATGTGATAAGTATAATCTTGAAGCGTCATCTCTTTTAATAGGAATGAGTCGGTACTGATCGGGCTATTGAATGAAATATCTTGTGCGCGCAATTCACCTTCATCGCAAAGCACTGCGGCCAACTCCATCACTGATTTCAGTTCCCTCACATTGCCCGGGAAAGCATATTGAAGTAGTTTCTCCTGTGCCTCTGCATTAATTTTGATTTTAGGCATTTGATTTTCCTTTGTGAACTGATCAAGAAAATGCTTGGCAAGGATAATAATGTCTTGACCGCGCTCGCGTAGCGGTGGTAAATGGATGGGGAGACCGAGCAATCGGTAATACAAATCTTCACGGAAGTTTCTCGCTTTAACTTCTTCTTGCAGGTTGCGATGGGTGGCTACGAGTATCCGCACATCCAGTTTCAATGTTTGATTGCTGCCAATACGGCTCAACTCCTTTTCTTGAAGCACGCGCAATAGTTTTGCTTGCAGATTGATGTCCATCTCCCCAATTTCGTCTAGGAAAATAGTGCCACCTTCAGCTTCTTCAAACTTCCCTATCCTGCGCTGAATGGCTCCTGTGAATGAGCCCTTCTCGTGGCCAAACAATTCACTTTCAATTAAGTCTTTTGGAATAGCGGCAATGTTGACTGCCACAAAAGGGCTGCCCTTGCGTTTAGAATTATAGTGAATGGCCTTTGCCACTAATTCTTTACCTGTTCCCGTTTCGCCCGTGATTGAAACGGTGATTTGCGTTTTTACAGCCCTCTCAATATTCTCGAACACTTTTTTTATTGGGGTGCTATTTCCAATAATGCTTTTTTCAAAATCATACTTAACGGAAATCTCCTGTTGCAACCTTCCGATTTCGCGGATAAGTGAGGACTTGTTGCGAGCGTTCTTGATCGAGTTTAAAATCCGATCTTTGGCTTCCTCATCTTTGGTGATATAGTCAAACGCACCAGACTTTAGCAGCTCCACAGCCGTGCCAATTTTTTCTTGGGCAGAGATGATGATAACACTAATATCGGGGTCAAATTCTCGGATGCCCTTCAATACCTTCTCGCCTGGCATGTCTGGCAAGGAGTAGTCCAAGGTGATCACAGACGGCTTTTTGTGTAGGTTATCAAGGCATTCTTTGCCCGTGGCAAAAAACTCGGTTTCAAAATCAGGGTTTAGCCCTAGCACGTACTTTAAGAACTTGGTGTAGGCGGGGTCGTCTTCAACGACAAATATTTTTATTGGGTCTTTTTCGTACATCCGTAGACTCTTGGCTTAAAAGTAAGAGAAATGATTTAGATTTTAGTTCTAAAATCTCAAAATTTACACTAAATTCCTCACTTAATAAAGGAACTCGATATGATGAAGGAACTAGAAAAATTACCGCCATCAGAGGCAGACTTGATGCTAAAGGCGCCTTTGCTAGTCTGTATCTTAATTGCAGGAGCAGATGACGACATCGACAAGAAGGAAATCAGGAGGGCTATCCAACTTACTCAAGAAAAACAGACTAGGGGTAAATCCAACCTCATCGACTTCTATCAATTAATGGCCGAAGACTTTGAGGATAAGCTAAAGGTATTGATCCAATCTTTTCCTGGCAAAGCAGCTCAACGAAATCCCTTGCTCATAAAAGAACTTGAGGGATTAAATAGCATCCTGCCAAAAATCAAAAAGCCAATAGCCATTGAATTTTATAAAAGCCTGCTAGAGATTGCCCAAAAAATAGCGGAGTCTTCTGGTGGACTTTTAGGAATGAAAAAGATTGGAAGTGAAGAGGCCAAGTTGGTTGGCTTAGCCATGATTGAGGAGCCGAAGTAGCGAGACTTAGATATTCCGTGTAGAACCAAAACATTACTTGGGGATTTAAGATTGTTGATCGGAGGCCAACAAATAACCGTGGTTTCTATGACCTGATTGAGTTTAACCCGAGCAGCATGGATAGAAGCGCCCAGGATTCAGATAACTATCGGGGTTTTCTCATGGTTATGTAGTGAGTGGCTAGCGGCCAATATAATCCGCTTGCCAAAAGGGAGTTGATCATTTGGTGTTCTCAGCATACAATCTTCTAAGAAGGCAGTTAGGGTCACCATCGCTATACTAGCATTCAATAATCAGCCCTCTAACAATTCTTTTAACTACAGACAGTTATCTCTTCACTGCGTTATCTTCTCAAGTTTCTTCACTATCTCGAAATGGATGGGGCTACCTTTTTTCAACTAAAATTATTTCTTCAGGACGAAGTTCCGTGAGGAGTGTTTGAGAATGAGTATTGAGCCGCCAGATGGGCTTAATCTCCTCAAGGTCTACTTCAAAAGATATCGAATTTTCTGAAACTAAATTCCTATTTACTACGTCTTCAACACTTCCAAAGTACTTAACAGCCTCGAAGGCATCCATGATGTTCTAAGAGTTCAAGAGCTCCAATGCTTCAAAAATATTGCTCTTCCCAGCGCCATTTGATCCAACAAAAATGCTAAACGGATTGGGCGATTTGACTACAATTTCCCCAATGGATTTAAAGCCCTTTATCTTTAGTTCTTTGATATTCATCTCTCAAAATAAATCAATTGCAAACAGATTTGGATTATGATCGGAATGAAACCAATGGGTAAGCCTCACCAGCTTTAAATTCGTTTTTACCCAATGGCAATTCCAAAAATCCATCTACTTCTTTTAGATTCACAAAATCACCAGAGCCGCCACCAACAATTGGATAAGCCAGAAGTTTGCCATCTTCGTTGGTCACTTTTACTTGCAAAAAATAAGTGAGCGGCACTGTAAAAGAAAAATCTTCTGCTAAAATGGCTTTAGTGGTTGGTTGTTCCATGCCCAAGCTCTTGAGTAGCCATGGTCTGAGGTACCGATGAAAGCACATAAATGTGGAGACGGGATTCCCCGGAAGGGCAAACACAAACTTGTTTCCTGCCCGTCCAAACCACATTGGCTTGCCGGGTCGTTGGCTTATTTGATGAAAAAGTTTTTGAATGCCCAATGACTCCAAGACTTTTGGCACAAAATCAAATTTGCCTTTGGATACACCGCCTGATAAAATGATCAAGTCGAAATGTGCTTGGACTCTTATCAATTCTCTTTTTAGTTCTTCTTCGTCATCAGCCAAATGAAAAAGTTCTGCACCTCCGCCTATTGCCGAAAGCGCGGCCTGCAGGGCATAACTATTTGACGTTCGGATTTGATGGAGGAGCGGCACTTGATCTACACCCACCAATTCATTGCCTGTTGAGGTGATGGCTGTTTTGGGGAAACCTTGAACAGCCACCGTTGTTTTTCCCACCGAGGCGAGCAATGCAACCTCGGCAGGAGAAATAAGGGAACCCATCGGCAACAACACTTGATTTTTCTTTGCATCGCTTCCCTGCACATGAATGTTCTGGCCTTTTTCTATGCTCGATGCAATAATGGTTGCTCTCCCATTTTCTATTTTCAAATTTTCATACTGCACGAGTGTGTCTGTTTCTTCGGGCAGCATGGCACCAGTCATGATCTCGATGCAATGCGAGTCTGCAGAAAGTTTTTTCTGAGGCTCTCCAGCAGCTTGTACGGCCTCGATAGTGAATGAAGTGACACCATTTTGGTACGCAGCATATTGGAGAGCAATTCCATCCATGGTAGCCCGGTGATAGGGTGGAAGGTCGCGATCAGTCAAGATAGGCTCGGCTAGAATCTTTCCAAGGCTATCTATTAAACATACTTCTTTTGCCTTGGGTTGAAAGAGGTTGGAAAGAATTATAGAAGTAGCTTCCTGTACACTGACCATGTTTTAGTAATTTTAAGCAAGATGAAAAATAAATTTACACATATCCACGCATCGGGCAATCCCCAAATGGTAGATGTTTCAAAAAAGGAAGCAACTGTGCGCGTTGCCAAGGCAAGAGCCATTGTATTTCTAGGCAAAGAAATTATGGATCGCATGCAAGGTGATGAGCTGATCACAAAAAAGGGCCCTGTTTTTCAAACTGCCATTATTGCTGGTGTGATGGGTGCTAAGAAGACGTCTGAGTTAATACCTTTTTGCCATCCGCTTGGGTTAGAGGATGTCCAAATCAAGATCACTATAAAAAAGACAAAAGCCATCATTGAATCTATTGCAAAAGTAACTGGTAAGACAGGTGTAGAAATGGAAGCGCTGACTGCTGCATCCGTGGCCGCTCTTACGGTATATGATATGTGCAAGGCATTATCGCACAGTATTATCATTGAAGAAATTAAATTAATAGAGAAGACGGGAGGGAAGAAGGATTTTAGGAGGAAAAAATGATTTGTGAATTGTGATGTTAGATTTTAGATTTTTGAATTGGTGGTAATGACCCTTTAGTTTCTTATTATCGCTCGTAGTAAAGAACGATTTCGACTCTTCGGTTTTTTCGTCTGCCTGCTTCTGTTTCGTTTTCAACCAATGGCGCACTCATTCCTTTTCCGTCTGCATTGATTCTCTCTTTGATGATTCCATTCTTCAGCAAGAAATCCCGAACTGATTCCGCTCTTTTTAGTGAAAGCTTTTGATTGAATTTTTCGGAGCCTACATTATCAGTATGGCCTACAATCTTGACTTTTAATTCTTTGTCTTCTTCGAGTGTTTCGCTTAGTTGATCCAAAAATTTTTCGGTCTCGTCATCCAAATCAACACTGTTGAATTCAAATTGAAAATGGAGCGTGATTTTTTCTATAATTAATGGCTCGTGCTTTAATTTACCTGCTACTGCAATTGGGTTGGATTGAACCGTGTCTGGTTTCACTATTTCGATTTGAGACTCGGCTTTATCTTTTGCTGTTAGATTTTTCAACGAATCTGCATTCGTTTTTCTTACAATTGGTTTTTGGTTGGGTAATTTCTTGGTGGCTGACTTCTTCTTCTCATTTTCTTTTTGTCTGCGGATTCGATCTTTCCCTGCTCTAGTCAATACCAACTTTCTGATTTCAATACCTACTTCCAATGCTCCAAGATTAGAGGGGTTGTTGTTAAATACAGGCAAGTCGTAGCTCATTCCGACTGAAAAATTTTCTCGATGGAGTTGAACACCAAAAATAGCGGATCGCCCAAAAGCATATTTTGTAAGAACATCCACTCTATCGCCTTTTTGATTGGGCATGGGTTTGATTTCATATTGCCAGCGCGCGCCCATATTCACTAAATGATTGGACGAGTTGCCTGTGTAAAGTATTTCTGGAAAGATAGATAGCTCTCTGTTTTGATAAGCCCGAAATCCTCCTGTGAAAACCAGTGAAGATGAAAGTTGACTTTTGTTTCCTGCAAATGAATCATTGGGTTTATTCAAATCGAAAATAGAAATACCCCAATAGCCAGTTACGTTTTCTTGCCTATCTGTTTCTTGCCAGTACAGCCCTGTGCTGAACGTACTAAAGCTGTTGGTTAACTCACCATTTGATTCGCCATTTGACAATGAATTATTGAAACCCCTATCAGGTACGAATTGTGAACCAGTGTTGTATCCTGCAAAACTTATTCTGCGTGTTTGATAAAGCCCTTTGAACCCCATGGATAAAATTCGATAGCGACTGAGGCGAATATTAACTGCATAGCTAATAGTAGCTTCTTGTGTTTTAAAAATTCCGCCAGAGCGATCGTCCATCAGGGTGATGCCAATGCCTGACCATGCCCGACCAGTACTACGATTTAGAAGAGGACGTGTGAAAGAAACGATATTGCTATTCACGCTAAAGTCTCCACCCGTTTTTTGGCTTCGCGAATCCAGCGAAGCAGACATGTATTTTGATATGCCAATCATGGCAGGATTCACCCGTTGATTAGTGAAGTTGTATTGAGAGAATTGAAAATATTGTGCATTAGCGCAGCTTATAGATAAGAAAATGAAAGGCAATACCGAGATCAATCTTATCGAATTGAACTGCGTTGGATTGTAGATGACTACTAGATTTCTTCTCATTCAAAACTTATCGAACAAGTAAAACAGAACCTTTCGTTTTGCCATTGAGCCGTAGTGGCTGGCCATTGTCTTGCGTTCCAATAATCTTCCAATAGTATAGACCAGCAGGTTGAGCAGTTCCATGCGCAGTGCCATTCCATCCTAGCGAGGTAGCCTGCGATATACTAGTGGTTTCATAAACTGTGCTACCCTCGCGATTATAAATCATAAAGTCGAAATCCTTTCCATTAGTGAGGCCATATAATTTGAACTCATCGTTTTTGCCGTCTCCGTTTGGAGTGAATAGAGTAGGGGCAAAAGCTGTCTCCTCAACATTCACGGTTATTGTTTTTTCTGCCGTGCAGCCAATCGAATCAGTAGCTGTGACTTTGTAGGTAATCGATTTAGTTGGTGATGCAAGTGGATTGGCGATTTGATTATTGTTAAGGCCAGTAGGAGGAAGCCATACATAATTTTTTCCACCCGATGCGACAAGTTGAACACTTTCGCCTTGGCTAATGGTGTATTGATCATTCTCGATTCTTAAGTCAATTATGCTCGGCTCTAAATGAAATTCTTTTTTATACACACAACCACTACTTGTTGAGGCAGATACATTAACCGTCAGTGGCTTAGTAATCTTTAAATGGATAGAATCAGTTGTAACTGTTGTATTGCCATACGTCCAAGTTACCGATTTATACCCTGAGGGAATTCCGAGTTTTATTGAGTCATTTACACAGACATATTTTGTTTCCTTTTCTGACAACAACGGTTCGTTGACGTGAATGATGTAGGTTGTTGCTTTGTAGCAACAACACGAGGAACGGCTTAGCACAGATACAAGTGTATCGCTTTCTGAAGCTACAAAATCTAAACTAGGCGGTACATTGAATTTGAATCCTATGTATCCCTTCTTGAATGAAAACCAATGCGCAGGTTCTTCTGTCACTATTTTCACAACATCTCCTTTGCATACTTGCTTTACCTCTTGAGTCAATTCGCGTTCGCAATTACTTCCCTTTCCGTTGCATTTGGCCACTTTACTTAATTGACTACCATTGTAAGCATTGTCAATGGATTGTACAGTGAAATAGATATCACCAACTAAATTGGGTAGGACAATACCCGTATTTGTAGAAACATTGCCGTAGGAAGGGGTTAATCTCTTGCTACTTTTAAGATCAAAAGATGGGTTAATTAAATTATATTGGTCACTAGATTGTGCCATCAAATCGTATGTTAATGACTTTATATTAGTATGATCATCACCCAATGACGACCAGTGCACCAATATTTTTTTGAAAACCCTCACGGTAAAATCAATGAAAGGTAAAGTTGGAGCAGCATTCTTTTTGACGGTCACGTTTTCAAGTATTTGAAACACTTGGTAGCCTGAAGAGTCTCTAACTTGTAGCAAATCCAAATCACCATCTCGATCATAATCACCCCATCTTTGCGATGTGATAGCAAGAGTATCTTGAGGAATAATTACACTATTGGAATCTCTCAAAAAAATTGCCTTTTTTCCGTCATTTGTTTTCCCTAAGTACGAAAGGTCAACCTTGCCATCTGAATTGAAATCGGCAAGCGATAACTCACCACTTTTAAAATTTTCAAGTGAGTCAGTCGCAAAAAAATCAACCCCAACGTTTTTAAAATACTTGATCTGGTTTACACCACGCTCATTGATGCCTGAAGCTATCAAATCGAATAGGCCATTGTAATCAAAATCTCCGGCTGCTATTTGCCCAGCAACTGGATTGTAGACTTGACTTGTACTGAAATTAAAACCTCCCAAGTTTTTAAATATGGTGAGAAAAGGTTTATTGTTTTTACTCCCAGAAATAACTATGTCTGCTCTAGAATCTTTGTTAAAATCGAAAGCAACAATGGATATTACTTTAATATCCGTGCTATCTAGTTTTATGGAGTAATTGATCCCGTTAGATTTAAATATTTTGAAAAAGGTCTCACCACCTGTAACTAAATCCAAATGCCCATCTGTATCTAAATCAACAAAGAGTTGAACAGAGGGTGTAATATTTGGCAGGGTAATGATTGAATTAGTAAATTGAAAATTTCCATTATTGAGCAACTGTAGCTCAGTAGATTGCCCTTGTTTGGAGCCATTAACCACTAGATCAATTTTGTTGTCGGCATTGATATCTGTAAATGCATAACTATTTAGAATGACATCTTGTAGTTGGGTATTTGCTAAAGAAAATTTTGAGAAATTATCATTTTTATGAGAGCTTATTCGAAGTTTTTGATTGTTATCTTTTGCGAATACTTGAATATCCAGTAGACTATCGTTGTTAAGATCAACCCATTCAGCTTTAGCTTGAGAGACAGAGTTGTCTTTCCAGGTAAATTTCTTTTGGAATGTCTGGCTGCTTGCAACTATTCCAATCATTAAAAAGAATATGGTGAGGCTTTTCTTCATATTGCAATTATTTAGGATCTACTTGATGGATGCTTTTACTTTGAATGTGAATGGTATTGAAACCTTACTTAAAACGGGCCGTCCATTCAAAGAGGCAGGTTTCCATGCAGGCATTTTTTCCAGCAGTCGCAGTACTTCTTTGTCGAACGGTGCCCCCAAGGTATTTAGGATTTCAATCTTGGTTGGCTGGCCCTCTTTGCTAATTATAAACGAGACTGATTCTACCCCTTGAATCGAATCCTTCAAGGCCTCTTGCGGGTACTGAAGATTGGTATTGAGATAATTGTACAAATGAGGATATCCTAGTAGAGGTTCCGCTTCTAGATAAGCATCTTCTTTTATGGCTTCTTCGTTTGGGTCAATTGACTCTGCTTTCGATACCTTTTTATTGACTGGTTCAGTGGTAATTAATTTGCTCTCCTCTAATTGAACTTGTTGGCTGTCTTGACTTTGGGCAAGAGGGTTTTGTTCTTGAACAGGTTTTGTAGTATTGTCATCCACTCTTGTTTTACTGGATACAATTGGATCAATCATTGGCTTGTCTGGTTCGATCGCAAAATATAAGATAGTTGCTATGGAAAGGACGGATACCGCAATTCCCCATTTCAATTTTTGACTAATCGATTTTTTAGTAGCCACATGATGCTTTGCTAATAAACTGTCAAAGTCCATGTGCCTGAGTATCTCCTCATCGGTAATTTCTGGTTTCTTCATGATTTTATAATTCATCTTCATTTTTCAAAAGGAATAGTTTCTTCATTTTATCTAAAGCCCTGTATGTTTTTACTTTGGCATGGGTCTCTGTTATTTCCAGTAGTAGACCGATTTCTCTAAACGACCTTCCTTCAAAGAATCGAAATTCTATCAATTGCATATCAGTTGGCTTAAGTTCTTGAAGAATTGAGGGCAACTTTCTAGTCAACTCATCGATTTGAGTGTCTGCCGTTAATTCCTCAAAAAGATTCTCAGTGATGGAGTCATCGAGCATGACTACCCTTGTGCGTTTTGATTTCCGAAAGAAATCGTTGCATTCATTGATTGCAATTCTGTATAGCCAGGCAGAAAAAGGCAATCCGCGAAGCTGAAACTTACTTATGCCCTTCAATGCCTTTAAGAACACTTGTTGCGTGAGGTCGCCAGTCAGTTCTTTGTCGCCAGTGCGATGGAAAACGAACAAGAATATCTTCTTAAAATACTTTTCATAAAGAGGCTTAAATGCTTCTGGATCAGACTGTGATCTTTTGATCAGCATATCTTCATCCAATCTTTCGGCTGCGGTTAATTTGGGTAGCGGTTCGCTCATTGTCTTTAGGGAACTATCATTAAAATGCACGCTTCTTCAAAAGATACAGTTGGAAGAAGAAAATTAATGAATAAAAGTTACGCAAGTCTCCTTTGAGTGAGTTTTGCTGAATAGATAAATTCTGTTCAGCATAACTTTATCAAAAATAGCTGACTTATTATGAAAACAGTTAAGAATCTTATTCCTACTATTCAACTGAACTCAATTCGGTTGGACTTGTTTGCCGTTTTGATTGGTGCATTGCTGATTGCTTCGGCCTTTGGAATGATTATGGTGATGGTTGTGAGCAGGTTCTAGAGAAAATTCTATTAAGGGTGGGCTGACACCCATTCTTCGCCATCTTCAAAAATCTCTTTCTTCCAGATGGGCACAGTTTGCTTTAGGCAGTCAATGATAAATTGACACGCTTCGAAAGATTCTTTTCTATGTGCCGTAGAGATGGCGACCACCACGGCCACTTCACCAACTGCTAATGTACCAACTCGGTGGCTAACGGCCCAATTCTTGATGCTCCATCTCTTAGTGGCCGACTCAACTATTTTTTTGATTTCTTTTTTTGACATGGGCTCGTAAGCCTCATAATCAAGTCTTACTACATTTTTGCCCGATGTTTTTGATCTTACTGTTCCGATAAACACATTCAATGCACCAGCTTCATCACTTTCGGCCGCTCGGATTATTTGAGGGACATCAATAGACTTATTGGTGATTTCGATCATAGAATTAGCAAATATAGTAAGTGACAGATCAAGTTTGATTCTGCACATTAAAATGTGCCAGGCTTCCGAAGCCAGGCCATCATTTTTTTTCGTTAAATAAAAACCAAATGTGCAAGAATGGGGTTCAACAACTTAGATTTTCCCTTTTTTAAGCCTAATTTGCAATACAAACCTATTCTGTAGTCGATGAGTGAAGAACTTTTGAAGGCCGTTATCCAGTTTTTTGCTATTGTTGCCAAGGAGCGTATCACCGAAGATGAGCGAGCCATCATCAAGGAATTTTTGGGGCTTCACCTCAACCAAGATGGTACGCGCTATTATCTATCGCTCTTCGATGAATTTTGCAAAGCCAATAAACGCACCGCCACAGGTGTACTTGTAAATGTTGACGAAGCTACTCAAGAGTTTGTGGATGATTGGGCGCAGATCATGCAGATTTCTAAAAAGGTGAATCAAGCACTCACTATGCAGCAGAAGGCGGTGCTGGTGATCAAAATCATTGAGCTTGTTTTTGCAGATGACAATCTTTCTGAGCGACAAAGCAATCTTATTTTTTATATCAGCGAAGCATTGAAAATCCCCTCCAAAGATTTTCGCGCCATGCGTGCTTTTGTATTGGGGCATGACATTGAAGAGCTCGCATCCAAAAACATTTTAGTTATTGATGAGGGATCGGATGAAATCAACCACCCTGGTCCTCGCATTACTGCTAAGAATCTGACTGGTTTAATTGCCATTCTGCGCTTGCAGGATATTGAGACCTACTTCATTAAATACCTTGGCATTACTTCGCTTACGCTGAATAGTATTACGCTAAAAAGCAGAAAGATAGATGTGTTCCCCACGGGCAGCAACATTCGCGGATCAAAGATTGACCCGATTTACTATAGTGATGTAGTTGGTAAATTTCTTTTTGAGGAAAGCGAGAATGACATCAGTTTTGTAGCCGACCATCTGTTCTATCATTTCAAAAGTGGCAGGGCTGGGTTACAAAATATAAATGTTGCCGAGACGGGCAGTAAGTTGATTGGATTGATGGGAGCTAGTGGCTCGGGTAAATCTACTTTGCTTAACGTATTGAATGGCACGGATAAACCTTCTAGTGGGCGTGTGTTGATCAACGGCATCAACATGCACGAGCACCCCGAAAAATTTGAAGGCATTGTTGGTTTTATTCCGCAAGATGATCTGCTCATTGAAGACCTAACAGTTTTTGAAAATCTGTATTACAGTGCTCGCCTTTGCTTTGGGCATTACACGCGAGAGCAGAATGCGGAGTTGGCGGAGCGAGTGTTGTTGAACTTAGGGCTTTCTGAAATCAGAAACTTGAAAGTTGGTTCGCCCTTGGAAAAAACAATCAGCGGAGGGCAACGTAAGCGATTAAACATTGGCCTGGAGCTTTTGCGCGAGCCAACTATTTTGTTTGTAGATGAACCTACCTCGGGGCTTTCTTCGCGCGATTCAGAAAACATTATGGACTTGCTGAAGGAGTTGACACTGCGCGGCAAAATGATTTTTGTGGTGATCCATCAGCCTTCGTCTGATATATTTAAAATGTTTGATACGCTCATTATTTTGGATGTGGGTGGATTTCAAATTTACTATGGCAATCCTGCGGAGTCGGTGAATTATTTTCAAGACATTATTAATGCCGCCAATAAAACACCTGGCGCTTGCCCCGAGTGTGGTAATATCAACCCCGAACAGGTTTTTAATATCATTGAGACTAGAGTGGTGAATGAATACGGGCGATTTACTCACACCAGAAAGGTTTCTCCTGGGCAATGGTATCAATACTTTAAGCAGAAAATAAAAATACCAAAGGTAGAAGAGATAAACGATCCGCTTCCTGTCACACAGAAGATACCTAATTGGTTTAAGCAACTGTGGGTTTTTATCATTCGCGATGTACTGGCGAAAGTGGCGAATAGACAATATGTGATCGTTAATCTATTGCTCACACCTGTGCTGGCATTGTTCATTGGCTATTTTGTAAAATATTATGATGCGGTAGGGGTAGAGAAACCAGTTTATACATTTTACAACAACTATAATATTCCTGTTTATTTCTTTATGAGTATCGTGGTTGCCTTGTTCGTGGGGCTAATCATCAGTGCTGAAGAAATATTTCGAGATAGAAAAATTTTGAAGAGAGAAAAGTATTTGCACCTCAGCAACAGCAGCTATCTCGTTTCCAAGATCACCATTTTGTTCACGCTTTCTGCAGTACAAACTATTGCTTTTATTTTGGTTGGTAATTGGCTCTTGGAAATCCCGTTTGGAGAAATGCGCTACTGGCTCATTTTATTTTCATGCGCGTGCTTTGCCAATATGTTGGGGTTGAATATTTCCTCCGCGTTTGATTCCGCTGTTACGATTTATATTTTGATACCTATCTTGATCATCCCGCAACTTTTATTGAGTGGCGTGGTGATAAGTTTTGATAAGTTCAACCCAAAGGTAGGCACGCCCAACGGCATCCCAGTATTGGGGGAAATGATGGCTTCACGCTGGGCATTTGAAGCCTATATGGTTACACAGTTCAAGGATAATCCGTACGAAAAACAATTTTATCCACTAGATCAAAAACGTGCCATTGCAGATTACAAACGACTCTACTATTTGCCCGCTTTAGAATCCAGATTGGCTTATGTGGTGAACCATCGTAACGAATGGAGAAATGCGAAGGAAGAGAGTCAAACTCGGAAGGCGATGGATTTGCTGCGCAATGAAATCAAAAACGAGCTTCGCTATGTAGGGGAGGAGCGGCTTCCAGAAGTGGAGAAATTACAGATTGGCAAGTTTGATTCCGTTGCCTTTAGAAAGACGCAGCAATTCTTGGTTACACTGAAAGAATATTACGGCATCCGTTACAAGAACGCTATGACTGAAAAGGAAAAGTTGATGATGTCGCTGACGGGTTCTCAAGAAGACAAAACGAAATTTGCTGAACTGAACAAAAAATATCAAAATGAGTCGGTAATTAATTTAGTGGAAAATTCTAATAACTCTGTACGTATTGCCGAGTGGAAAGGTGAGTTGGTGCAAAAGATTTACCCGATCTACTTTGAAGACCATCGACCAGCCCATGTGTTGGATTTTAGAGAGAATTTTTATGTTCCCTCCAAATATTTCTGGGGCAAGAAGTATGACACGCTTTATTTCAACATAACAATCATCTGGTTGATGACCGCGTTGCTCTATGTCACTTTATATTTTGAATCGTTGAAGAAATTGGTTCACAGCTTTGAGATGAGAAGAAAGTACAAGCAGAAGAAGTGAGGTTTTTACCTAGTCAAATTGGCTACAAGCCTCAGGCTACATGCTACAAGCTGGGCCGTGTGAAATTTGAGACCTTGGGCCATGCTGCCTCATGCTTAAGGGCTCTGCTCGGCTTGAGGCATGCGGCCTGAAGCTTGTAGCTTGTAGCTAATCAGACCCACAAAATTGGTGGCAGAACCTAATTAATTGATTTATCTTTACCAAAATTTTAAAACTCATGAAGAAGACACTTATCTATGTAATGTTTTTCGTGTTTGCTGGCTTTGCAAGCTGTACAAGCAAAACGGAATCAACAGCTACCACTACTGAGGAATCGGATGAATGGAAAGAAATGGATTCATTTCACATGATCATGGCGGAAGCCTTTCATCCTTTCAAGGATTCATCCAATCTTGCACCCGTAAAAAAATTGGCAGAAGAAATGGCTACCGAAGCCGACAAATGGGCAAGTGCCGAATTGCCCGCTAAAGTAAACAAGGATGAAGTGAAAGAGGAGCTACAAAAACTGAAGACAGATACTCGTGCATTGGCCGACCTAATTAAGAGTGGCGCAGACGATGCGGCCATTGGCTCATCACTCAACTCCCTTCACGATAGTTTTCATGAAATCATGGAGGCATGGCATGGGGAAGGTGAGAAGCATGAGCATTGATGGATGGTTAGTAAGTAGTAAACGGTATTCAGTAAACAGACTACCTCTTACCAACTACCACTTATCGCTCACCAATTAACGCGTCATTAAAATCTTACTGGCCGCATCTATTTGCCTACCTAGCTTGATGATAGTACCGGCAGTAATTTCAATTTGTTCTTGAGCTTCCACCCAGCTACGTTGTTCAATAGCTTCGCGCACACCGGGCAAGGTTTTAACTCCATAGCCCGTGTAGAAGCCGGGCGCATAAATGGCGTGCTTGTACCAAGGCCTGCGAGGTAGCCCTGCCTCTGAAAGCAACTTTCTTTCTGATTGGAACAAAAGTTTGTTTAACTCAACAAGATTTGAGGTTGGTTTTGGATTGGCTGCATACAGATCCGCAAAGCTTGAAGAGGCTTTCTCTAAGTTGTTGATGGCGTTTTGCAAACTAGAAAAGTTCAAAAATGGAACAGACTCTTTTGCCGCAGGCGGAAAATATTTTTCTGTCGGGTCAGAAGCCAACACGTATCTTTTTTCTTTTATCATTTGGTTTTCCACTTCGGTAGCATCTCGCAAATTGTCTATCAGCGTTGTTACTTCAGTCAAGTAAGTGCTTACTGTTTTTTGAAATGCTTTGAAATCAAACGGAAGTACATCTGCTTCCGATAAACGTAATGTAGCACGGCCAGCGGTTTTTGCTAATGCTACACCGTATTCAAATTTAGGATCCTTGAATCTTTTATAATGATCGTACGAATCGTAGATGGAATGATATTCGCCACCTTCATTCTCACCACCATAACCTAAATTCAAAGAAGCAATGCCCAAGTGTTGAATAAATGGAGAATAATCCGAACCAGAACCCAATGCGCCAATCGCTAATGTTTTCTTTGCTAAAATTTCTTTTTTCGCTTTCGCGGATGTAGCGGTGGCAGCATCAGCAGATTTCCTTCTTTCTAAAACACTCACGCCTGTTTGTGGGTCAATCACATCGCGCCCAATTTCATTCATCATTGTTTCCAATGTGTGCGATCCTTCGGCAAAGAAAAACCCGCGCCCGTTTGAATCGGAGTTGATGTAGGCAACCGTCTTGTCGCTCAATTCATCCCAATGATCTTCTACCCATTCGGTAGAACCCATGAGTGAAGGCTCTTCGGCATCCCATCCACAATAAATAATTGTGCGTTTTGGTTTCCATCCTGTCTTTGCAAGTTCCCCAACGGCACGCGCTTCTTCTAGCAATGCGGCCATTCCGCTTATAGGATCATTCGCACCATTCACCCACGCATCATGATGGTTGCCACGAATGATCCACTCATCTTGATAAGTTGATCCACGCATTTTCGCAATCACGTTGTGAGCAGGTTTGGTATCCCAATTGAATTCCAATTTCAAATGAACTTTGGAAGCACCTGGGCCAATATGATAGGTGATAGGCAACGCACCTCTCCATTTCTCTGGTGCAACTGGCCCACCCAATGCTTGTAATAATGGTTGAGCGTCTCCATACGAAATCGGTATCACAGGAATTTTTAATAAGTTGGTTGCCTCGCTGCGGTTGATCCGTTTTGCTTCTTTGGTAGAACCGTAGTTAGGTGTGAGCGGATCGCCTGGATAGATGGGCATATCTAACACAGAACCGCGCTGCGCACCATCTTTATTTTTGAACGCACCTTTGGGATATACATCGCCTTGCGCATAACCATCGCCCGCAGGATCGGAATAAATCAAGCAACCAATCGCGCCATGCTCTTGCGCTACTTTTGGTTTGATGCCGCGCCACGAGCCACCATATTTTGCAATCACAATTTTGCCCTTCACATCAATGCCCATGCGCTCCAATTGTTCGTAGTCATCGGGCACACCATAGTTTACAAAAACCAATTCGGCTGTTACATCTCCATCGGGCGACCAGCAATTGTAAACTGGAAGCTGTTCTGATTTTTGTCCCGAAGTAGCATCTTCGCTCAATGCCGACTCTTCTAATTTTGCTTTGAAAACAGTAGGGGAGGTCATCTCCAACAATCGCACTTTGGGTGTTGGGAAAAGGACATAATACGTTTCTAATTCTGCTTCATAGCCCCAACTTTTAAAAAGGTCGCGCATAAACTCTGCATTGGCTTTGCCGTAAGGCGAACCAACATGGTGCGGATGGGCGGATAGACGTTTGATCCAATCGTCAATATTTTTTGTTTTTAAATAGCTGTCAAATTTCTCTTCGGCTTTAAATTGCACTTCGGCTGTTTCTTTGGTAAAACCAATGAGCGATTTTGTTTGCGCTGCGGAAAAAACGGAAATGGATAAGAGTAAAATGCTGAGAAGGGCTTTCATTTGTTTCGGTTTATTACCCGATATACAAATAAAAACAATGCGATGGGAAAGACTTTGTGCCAATGGATTTAAAATTTTGCGAGCGGCAAGTCAAAAGTAGGCAGCAGGCAAAGTATAATAGCAAATCTACAGACCCGAATTAACAAATTAGAATCTATAACAAGCAAAATTGCCTATTACAATTGCTTACTGCGAAAACCTAAGCTACTCTGCTTTTTTCCTGATCTCGGAACGGAAAATAATATCCCACAGCACAGAGGTAACACCGTAGCCATGATCTGAATCAGTGTAGTGATGAAGCATGTGGTGCTGTTTCAATTTTTTCAAGATCGGATTGTTGAAGTTGCCATGATGAAAGGCATAGTGGAACATATCATAACATAAATATCCCGTGAGGAAAGCGGCAAAAAAACTATTGATGTACACGGTTGGTATAAACGCTTTATAAATAAAATAAAATAATGTGGCCAATGGTATGCTCATAGAGGGCGGCATCACCAAACGTTTCGCATCATTGGGATAGTCGTGATGCACACCATGAAAAATAAAATGAAGTCTTTTACCCCAACCGGAATCTGGCACGAAGTGGAAGATAAAACGGTGAAGCACATATTCCGTCAGCGTCCAAACAAGAAAGCCAGCTAAAATACTGATGGCAAAGCCAGCTATAGTAGTGCCTTCCATGGTCAAACCTTTCCATCCAAAAAAAAGAATGGTGGGGATGAAAATAAATAGCGGCACAGTATAGTGGACTTTGGAGAATATTTCCAAGTATCCGCTTTTGAACATTCTAGTTGATTCAGTCGAGTTGGAAACAAAGCTCTTCATACGCCTCTTGATTCTTGATTTTAAAATTAGAACAAAGATAAAAAGCCGTACAAAGTAATCCTAATTGAAAGATTTCAGATTTATCGGTTCTTTATTTTATCAGAGTCCAAAACTTACACCAACTCGGGACATTTTTGGTAAGGCTTTGGAAATAGGAATGAGTGGGTAGGGTAATTTTAATGCAGCTATGTTAAAAAAGATTCTAATTCCTTTATGGAATTGGCTTTCACCTTAGGAAAAACTTAAACTTTTAAACCTATGGAAAAACAAATTTATAAATAATTTGAACCCGATTACTTCAACATTGAGCAAAGACTTCATCGGGCATTATATTTATCGATCATGTTTTTACATCTTATAAATCAAATTTACTTTCATCTATTTTGAAAATTTATCGGAATGACGAACATATCCTATTAACAAGCGATGCCGAACGTCAGACTTTCAAGCGCATCGTAATGAAGGATTTTCATAAGATATTTTCAAAGTCAACTTTAGAACTTGGTCAAGTGTCACATCATGGTGCAGATTCAAATTACTATGATAAATTCTGGAAGAATCAATCAAAAATCAGTTTATGCCCTGCTGTAATTTCCGTAGGAAAAAATTCCTACGGGCATCCATCAGATTCGGTAATTAGGAGTCTAGAACAACTTGACTATAAGGTTGAGCTTACAAATGACGTCAGCGAATTGAGCAGACTTGGATATGATTTAGATCTCGTATCATCTTCTGAAAGCGTTTCATCAGCAGATCTCTTTTACTCTTTTTAATCATTAAAGAGCAGGTACTTGAAGAAATCTTTGTAATGTGGGGCAAGGTCAGTGGTGTGTTCTTCACCAGGTCTCAAGGTAGGAAGTAATATAAGCACAAGTACTTTGTGGCAGTGTGAATTTAGTAATCAAAGAGATCGAAAATAAAAAAGGTAGCCTATTTCTAGACCACCTCTTATCAATAAATAACACCTCTCTGAAATCAAGCCAGATCAAACCGATCAAGATTCATTACCTTATTCCATGCTGCCACAAAGTCTTTTACAAACTTCTCTTTTGAATCTTCACATGCATACACCTCGGCAAGGGCGCGTAACTCTGAATTGGAACCAAAGATGAGATCAACACGAGTGCCCGTCCATTTCACTTCACCCGTCTTACGATCCCGACCTTCAAAAACGTTTTGAGAATCTGAGGTTGCTTTCCATGTTGTACCTAAATCAAGTAGATTCACGAAGAAGTCATTCGTAAGTGCCTCCGTCCTTTTGGTAAATACTCCGTGTTTAGAATTATCAAAATTGGTATTGAGCACACGCATACCGCCAACGAGAGCAGTCATCTCAGGTGTGGTTAGCGTCATCAATTGCGCTTTGTCAACCAGTAGCTCTTCTGCGGAAGCAGTATGCTTTTTCTTTAAGTAATTGCGAAAGCCATCAGCAGCCAGCTCAAGCACAGCAAATGATTCTACATCGGTTTGCTCTTGTATGGCATCGGCACGTCCTGGTGTAAAAGGTACTTTCACATTAAGCTTTGCCTTTTTAGCGGCCTTCTCAATGCCCACGCAGCCGCCAAGCACAATTAAGTCGGCAAGCGAAACGAACTTCTTCCCTACATTGAATTTCTTTTGAATAGCCTCCAACGCCTTAATCACCTTAGCTAACTGTGCTGGATTATTAACTTCCCAATCTTTCTGTGGAGCTAAACGAATACGCGCGCCATTTGCGCCACCACGTTTGTCAGAGCCACGGAACGTTGCAGCGGAAGCCCACGCTGTTGATACGAGTTCTGATACACTCAACCGAGAAGCAAGAATTTGACTCTTTAGTGCCGTGATCTCCCTCGGGCTAATCTTATACTTAATTTTCGGAATCGGATCTTGCCAAATCAATTCTTCCTTCGGCACTTCTGGGCCAAGGTAGCGCGCTATCGGTCCCATATCGCGGTGAGTTAATTTATACCAAGCACGTGCAAATGCATCTGCGAACTGATTGGGGTTCTTATAAAAACGCCTTGAAATTTTTTCATAGATAGGATCCACTTTCAGAGAAAGGTCAGTAGTCAGCATTGTTGGTGCATGTTTCTTTGACGAATCGTGTGCATCTGGCACCGTGCCAGCACCTGCACCCCCTTTTGGTTTCCATTGATGTGCTCCCGCTGGGCTTTTGGTTAATTCCCATTCAAAGCCGAAAAGATTTTCAAAAAAGTTGTTGCTCCACTTTGTTGGTGTTGTTGTCCAAGCTCCTTCAAGTCCGCTAGTAATCGTGTCAACTCCTTTACCAGTGCCAAATTTATTTTTCCAACCGAGGCTTTGCTCTTCAATGCTTGAGGCTGCAGGTTCACGGCCAACGTACTTATCTGCATCGGCTGCACCATGGGTTTTACCAAAAGTGTGACCACCAGCAATCAGTGCCACCGTTTCTTCATCATTCATGGCCATGCGGCCAAAGGTCTCGCGAATGTCACGGGCTGCTGCGAGCGGATCAGGTTTTCCGTTAGGGCCTTGGGGGTTCACGTAAATCAAGCCCATTTGAACTGCGCCCAATGGATTCTCTAATTCGCGATCACCCGTGTAGCGTTTGTCTCCCAACCATTCTGTTTCAGCGCCCCAATACACATCTTCTTGTGGCTCCCACACATCCTCACGACCGCCAGCGAAACCGAAGGTCTTAAAGCCCATCGACTCGAGTGCGCAATTCCCTGCCAGGATCATCAGGTCAGCCCATGAAATTTTCTTACCATATTTCTTTTTGATTGGCCACAGTAGCAAGCGAGCCTTATCGAGGTTCGCATTGTCTGGCCAACTGTTGAGTGGAGCAAAACGTTGTTGTCCTGCACCTGCGCCCCCACGTCCGTCTGCAATGCGATACGTGCCGGCACTATGCCATGCCATGCGAATGAATAATGGCCCATAATGACCGTAGTCAGCTGGCCACCAGTCTTGAGACGTGGTCATTAACGTAAAGATTTCTTTCTTCAACGCTTTCAGATTCAGCGATTTAAACTCTTTCGCATAGTTGAACTTTTCATCCAACGGGTTGGATAGGGAAGAGTGTTGACGGAGGATGTTCAATTTCAATTGATTGGGCCACCAATCGCGGTTGCTTGTGCCACCACCTGCGCTTTGTTTTAAAGCTCCACCATGAAACGGGCATTTGCCTTCCCCGTTCATTGTTGTACTTGAAGATGTTTTGGTTTCCATTGTTAGTGATTGTTAGATATTAATAATTGATCGTTTTTGTTCAATTGTTTTCAAGATTACGACAGCGCAGACAATAAATCAAATTGATTGTTTTGATGATAAGATAGGGATTGTCTATGATGTTTCTCAATTAAAGTTTATTTAACTTGGACAAATATCCTCTATACGTATCAATAAGATATTGAGATTGCAACCGCTCTAACTAAAATGTAATTCATGAAACACAAACTCCTCTTCCTACTCAACTTTCTTTTCTTCAGTATATGTCTTCATGCCCAAGATATTCAAAGCTGGAATTCAGGTGGGAAGCTAAATCCATTGCAGGCAAATATGGATATCCGCCACTATACGCTTTCGCTGGATGTGGACATTGCCAATCAGACGATCACTGGTTTTGTTGAAACAGATTTGCTATTGGTTCATCAAGCAGACACGATTCTTTTTGATTTAATTGACCGGTTCGAGGTGAAAAAAGTTATGGTCGGAAAGCAGATGGTTAATTTTAGTAGGAAGGATGATAAGATATTTATCACAACTCAAAAAGGTTTTATCTCAGGCAAACATACTGTTCGAATTGAATACGGAGGCAAACCTCCCATTGCTACTAAGCCCCCTTGGAATGGCGGGTTTACATGGACAATGGATAAGAACAGCAAACCGTGGGTGGTGATCAATTGTCAGACAGACGGAGCTAAAGTATATTTTCCCTGCAAGGATCATCCAAGTGATGAACCTAACGAAGGAGTTGATTTGTTCGTAACCGTGCCCAAGGGATTAACAGTGGCAGCGTTTGGCCTTTTGCAAAAGGCCACCTCGAAGGGAGATAAGACTACTTTTCACTGGAAGACCAATTACACGATCAGTAATTATTGTGTTCTTTTCAATATTGCCGATTACAAACTGGTGAGTCGCCCCTACAAAACGATTTTGGGTAACTCAGTGCCCATGGATTATTACATTTTAAAACAAAACGCAGACAAGGCGCAATCGGTGCTCGACATTCGCGAACGAGATACCAAAATATTGGAAAAGTACTTTGGAGAATACCCATGGATCAAAGAAAAGATTGGAATTGCTCAAGTCCCCAACCCTGGCATGGAGCATCAGACCATGATTACCTATGGGGATCCTTTTAACTACAAGCGATTCAAGGGGCAGTTATATTCCGACAATCTTTTTCATGAGTTTGCGCACGAGTGGTGGGCTAATAAAGTGACCAACAAAGACTGGGCACACATGTGGATTCAGGAAGGGATCGCCACCTATGCAGAGGCACTTTGTTTTCGCGAGTTGACGGGAGAGAAAGGGTATGATTCTCTATTGATGCATTTCAAAAAAAATATTCAAAATAAAAAACCTCTGGTGCAAGGCGATGAAGTGAATTCGCAAGACACCTATACTGGAGATATTTATTTCAAAGGAGCTCTTTTTATGAACACGCTTCGCTATGTAACTGGTGATGAAGTCTTTTTCCCTACACTTAAAAAACTGGCAACGGATCCAAAATATATATACGACAATTTTGTTACTACCGATGATGTAGAGAAATTATTCAGCGATGAGTCTAAAATAAATTTGAAGCCCTTGTTCGATTTCTATTTACGCACGACCAATCTTTTGGAAGTCACCATCAAACAAACCGGCTTAACTTCATGGGTTATTCAAGCCAAGCAAATGCCCTCATTGACACTTCCTATTCAAATTTCCGGAAGCGATGGAAATACAAAGGTTCAATTAACCACTCAGCCTATTAAAATAGAAAGCTTGACGCTTCCGGTGATAGATGCAGGAAGCCATTATTTGAAGAGAATTATTATTGAGTAGCTGATTTTATTTTGCTTGAATATCAAAAACACCCAGCAGGTTTGTTCTCGGATCAAGTGTTAATGAAGTAGGTCTTGATTCAAGTACAAAGGTAAATGTTGATTGCTTTGATGAAATGTTTGCTTTCTTTATCTGGGGGCTTTGTTTCCCATCAGAAACAATTCCTATTTCCAGCGGAAACGAAAATGCACTGGCTTGAGTTTGCTCCAGCGTGATCTTCAACTCTTTTTTCTTACTGTCCCAACTCCATTGACCTTTTATATTTGGTAAGCCTTCTTGATATAGCCACTGCGTAAAGAAACTTTGCAAATCGAGCCCTGAAGCTTGTTCCATTTCAAACCTGAAATCAGCAGTAGTGGCATTTGCATTAAAATACTTTTTGTAATACGATTGAATGCCCTTCTTAAAATTCACATCACCCAACAAGTCCCTAAGCATGTGTAATATCCACGCACCTTTTTGGTAAGTAATTGTGCTGGTTAGAGTCCGTTCTTTTTTCAAAGCGTTGCAGTTCATTTATTAATTTTTCATGAATCCTGTTATAGTCTGGTTCAAGGTCTTTGATAAAATCTGCTTGAAAATTACTCTGCTCAAAATCTTTTGCCAATTGCATCTTAAAGGCATCGAATAAATCCTTGCTGCTGAGTTGATCATTAAC
>JBJXEB010000065.1:0-9585 GCA_046155095.1 Cyclobacteriaceae bacterium | reverse complement strand
TTTGCGCTACTTTGTTGATCCCTTTGCTAAGTAATTGGTTAGTGTAAGAATTTTCTATTGGATTCTTTTTTCTGTCTTGGATTATCGTTTCTAAGAATTCAATTCCATTTACCTCGTTTTTTTCGTTAAAGCAAGTATCTGCACCTGTATGGCAAGAAGGGCCTTTGGGATTTACTTTAAACAAGAGCGTATCTTGATCGCAATCCATGATCACATCTTGTAAGAATAGAAAATTGCCCGAGGTCTCACCTTTTGTCCATAGGCGCTGCTTGGTGCGGCTAAAGAAAGTTAGCTTTTTTTCTGCGAATGTTTTTTGGAGAGCTTCTTCATTCATATAGCCTAGCATGATTACCTTAGCTGTTGTAGCATCTTGAACAACACAGGGTATTAGCCCGTCCGTTTTCTTGAAATTTAGTTTTGTTGAATCAATCATGACATCAAATGCGGGAAGGTATCCCATTACTTTTTAGATAATTTTTAAGGTCTGGTATTTTAATTTCACCAAAGTGAAAGAGTGTAGCGGCCAAGGCAGCATCTGCTTTTCCAATCACGAATGCTTCCAAAAAATCTTCTTTTCTGCCTGCGCCACCAGAGGCGATCACGGGTATGTGAAGTAGCTCATTTAGTTTTGATAGCGGATCAATCGCAAAACCTTTTTTCGTTCCATCATTGTCCATGCTGGTGAACAATATTTCGCCTACACCTCTGTCTTGCCCTTCTTTTGCCCAAGAGAATAATTTTTCTTCTGTTGATTGAGAGCCTCCATGCGTGTGAACGATCCATTGATTGTCAACCTTTCGAGCATCAATAGCTAATACGACAAACTGAGAACCAAATGCCTTGGCAAGATCATCAATAAGCCGCGGATTTTTTACCGCTGTCGAATTGATGCTTACTTTATCTGCACCCGCTTCTAAGAGTGGGGCAACATCTTCAATCGAGGTAATACCACCCCCAACGGTAAAAGGTATATTAACATGAGCAGCAATTTCTTTTACGAGACTGGCGAATGTTTTTCGCTTTTCGTTGGTGGCAGAAATATCAAGGAATACTAACTCGTCAGCTCCTTGTTGCGCATACGCTGCGCCTAACTCTACCGGGTCTCCTGCATCACGGATGTTAATAAAGTTCACTCCTTTAACAGTACGACCGTCTTTGATATCGAGGCAGGAGATGATACGTTTCGTGAGCACTTAGAATTTTAGATTTGTGATTTACGATTTTAGAATTGAGATGTTAGTAACGAGACGAGGACTGAGAACCACTAACCTTTTGTTTTATCACTTCTCAAATCTTTATACTCAAATCTAGTTTCTTATATAGTTTTCAATTCCTCTAACTTAATTTTGCCTTCATAAATTGCTTTGCCAACAATTGCTCCAAATACATTGATGTATTTTAATTCTTTAAGGTCATTAATAGAGCTTACCCCACCGCTTGCAATGATTTTAATTTTAGGAAACCTACTTTTTAATTTTTTGTACAAGCCAAAATTAGGTCCCTTCAACATCCCATCTGTGGCTATGTCAGTTACACATAGATACTCCAATCCGTGTCCTTCAAATTTACTAACCAAGTCAAACAGCCTAAAGTCAGTTGATTCTAGCCAGCCATTGATTGATACGTTTTCGCCCTTTACATCAGCACTCAGGATAAAATTTTCCGCTCCAAACTTCCTCAGCCAACTAATAAATTTTTCAGGCTCTTTTACTGCCAGGCTCCCAATGTTGATTTGGCTTATCCCTAGATCTAGAAGGCCTTGTACTTCGTCCTCTGTTTTTACACCTCCACCAAAGTCCACATTCAAAGCGGTTTCTCCCTGTATTTTTTGAATTACTTTCCAATTTACTACTTCACCTTTTTTTGCGCCATCTAAATCTACTAAGTGCAAATATTCCAAATCGGCATCTTGAAATTCCTTTGCTACTTCTACAGGATCTTCCCGATATACTTTTACTTTTCCATAGTCACCTTGGGTAAGTCTTACGCACTCTCCGTCAATAATATCTATGGCTGGGATAATTCTCATGATAATAGATACGAAGTAAATTCAGCGTTGGTTCAGAAAACTTGTTAATACTTTTTCTCCTACATTCGCAGATTTCTCAGGATGGAATTGAACCGCGTAAAAATTATCCTTTTTCATGGCTGAACTAAAGGGCTGAATGTATTCTGTAATGGCAGATGTTTGTTTGTTCACAGGCACATAATAACTGTGCACAAAGTAAACAAATTGATCGTCTACAGAGGCATTCAACCAGTCTTTTGTTAGCGTTAAAGAATTCCAGCCCATATGTGGTACTTTTTCTTTGTGTATGGGCTTAAATAATCTAACCGTCTCATCAAAAACGCCAAGACACGGTGTGTTGTTCTCGTCCGAGTGCTTGCATAACAATTGCATACCGAGGCAAATCCCCAAAACGGGTTGCTTTAAATTTACGATCACTTGATCTAGCTTCTTATCTTTTAAGTATTTCATGGTGGAACTAGCTTCGCCCACACCAGGGAATATCACTTTATCGGCAGATGAAATTTCTTCAGGGCTGTCAGTAATAGCAAAGTTAATTTGCAACCTCTCAAGCGCGAACGCCACCGAGCGGATGTTGCCAGCGTTGTATTTAATTACGGCAACTTTCATAATGTTCCTTTTGTACTCGGCAACCCATCGTTAAAGGGATCTTTTCTTACCGCCATTTTTATCGCTTTCGCAAATGACTTAAAAATTGCTTCTATTTTATGGTGTTCATTTGTTCCCTCCGCTTTGATATTCAAATTGCACTTAGCCGCATCTGAAAATGATTTGAAGAAGTGGAAGAACATCTCTGTAGGCATCTCTCCAATTTTCTCACGTTTAAATTCAGCTTCCCAAACAAGCCAAGGCCGTCCACCAAAATCGATGGCAACTTGAGCGAGGCAATCATCCATAGGTAGGCAAAAGCCATAACGCTCTATTCCTCTTTTGTCGCCCAAGGCTTTTAAAAAAGTTTCACCTAATGCTAATGCAGTATCTTCAATGGTGTGATGCTCATCAATATGTAAATCTCCTTTTACATTAATTTGAAGATCAATCAGCCCATGCTTTGCCAACTGATCAAGCATGTGATCGAAAAAACCAAGTCCCGTATTTATTTCAGACTTACCCGTTCCGGTTAAGTTTACTTTTACATTAATATCAGTCTCTTTTGTTTTTCTGTTAGAACTAGCTTGTCTACTAGTGACCGCTTGATAAACATCTTTCCATGAAGTAGTCGACAAAACCCATGTGGCTGCTAATTCTATTGGAATCATTAGTTCAGGAAACTCTGGATTGCGCAAGTGAACTCCCTTACAACCTAGGTTTTTAGCGAGTTGCATATCTGTCAAGCGATCTCCAATCACGAAAGAATTTTGAAGATCATAATCGCCTGTCAAGTATTGTTGTAGCATGCCTATGCCTGGCTTTCTAGTGGGTTTGTTTTCATGAGGCATGGATCGGTCGATATGAATGGCCGAAAATTCAATGCCTTCTCCCTTTAATGCATTGAGCAATTTATTTTGAACGGGCCAGAAAGTTTCTTCTGGAAAGCTGGCTGTTCCCAAGCCGTCTTGATTAGTAACCATCACTAACTCATAATCGGTTTCTTTGGCAATCTTACCCAGCCAAAAAAAGACACCCGGAATGAATTCCAATTTTTCCAAGCTATCGATTTGAGGATCTTTGGGCGATTCAAAAATCAAGACTCCATCTCGATCAATAAACAGTACCTTTTTCATAACTTCTTTAATTCCGTAATCAATATTTTATTTTCTTCCGATGTTCCTATCGTAATTCGAAGACAGTCATCGCATAAAACTACGTTAGAACGATCTCGCAAAACAATTCCGTTAGTAGTTAATTTTTGATAGACATCATTAGCGTTGACTATTTTAACCAATAGAAAATTGGCTTGCGAAGGATATACTTTTTTAATGGACGGTATTTTTGATAGTTCCTTTTTCACTACTTCTCGTTCTGCGATAATCTCAGAAACCCATTTATTCTTTTGCTCTACTTGCTCAAGCTGGCTAAGGGCTATACTTTGTGTAATGCCATTGATATTGTAAGGAGGTTTTATCTTATTTAAAACACTAATGATTTCCTTGCTGGCAAAGCATATCCCCAAACGCAAGTTGGCGAGCCCCCACGCTTTTGATAATGTTTGTAGGATTACCAAATTCGGAAAATTATTTAGCAGTGGAACGAAACCTTTATGATCTGTAAAATCAATATAGGCTTCATCAACAATGACCAAACCTGTAAATTCACTTAGTAGTAATTTGATTCTATCCATGCTTAGCAAATTGCCAGAAGGATTATTGGGTGAACAAAGAAACAATAACTTCGTTTTTTTATCCCATGCTTTTCTAGTTGCCTCTAGATCAATATCAAAATCTGGCGTTAAGGTGATTGTTTTTATGGTCACTGCATTTACCTCAGCACTCACGGTGTACATTCCGTATGTTGGTTGGGGGATCAATACATTATCTTGGCCTGGCTCACAAAAAGCCCTGATCAACAGATCAATGGGTTCGTCACTTCCATTCCCCAAAAAAATCTGTTCTGTATTTATATTTTTTATCGAAGAAATTTTTTCTTTCAATTTTCGCTGATGTGGATCGGGGTAGCGATTGTAGTCAGAAAGGTAGGGGTTCTCGTTGGCATCTAGGAATATAGATGCATTTCCCTTAAAATCATCACGGGCAGATGAGTAAGATTTTAACTTTAAGACGTTGGGTCTGATCAGTTTCTGTAAATTGAAATCCATGTGCTTTATTTTTGATTTAAGATTTTTGATTTGCTTGAGTCAACTAAACGAATTTCTTAAATCTTAAATCTTAAATCTTAAATCTTAAATCTTAAATCTTAAATCTTAAATCTTAAATCTTAAATCTTTCTCCTCACCCTCACCGCTTCCGCATGCCCCTTCAACTGCTCCGCCTCTGCCATCTCTTCTACAATCGGACCTAATAAGTTTAATCCTTCTTTTGATAATTTTTGGATGGTTATGAACTTCATAAAGCTATCCAATGAAACCCCGCTGTATGCTTTGGCAAAGCCATTGGTGGGCAACGTATGATTGGTGCCCGATGCATAATCACCTACCGACTCTGGAGAATACTGCCCTAAAAAAATCGAACCTGCATTGACTATTCTTTCTGAAATTGAGTCGCTGTCGATGGTGTTGATGATCAAATGCTCTGGGGCATACTCATTTACATAATCTATAATCTTCTTGTTAGAATCAAAAACGATAGCAAGACTATTTTTCAATGCTTCTTTCGCTGTTTCTTTGCGCGGTAGTTTTTCAACTTGAATCTCCAACTGTTTTAGCGTTCGCTCAACTATTGATTGACTGGTAGCTACTAACACAACTTGACTATCTGCACCGTGCTCAGCTTGTGATAGTAAGTCAGCTGCAATAAAGGAGGGATTAGCCGACTCATCAGCGATTACCAAGACTTCAGAGGGCCCAGCTGGCATATCGATGGCCGTTCCTTCTTGGTTCACTAACTGCTTTGCTTTTGTTACAAATTGATTTCCGGGGCCAAAGATCTTGTACACTGAGGGGATGGTGGCAGTGCCGTATGCCATGGCTGCGATAGCTTGTGCGCCCCCTACTTTAAAAATCTTTTTAATCCCCGAAAGGGAAGCAGCAAACAAAATGGCTGGATTAATTTTTCCGTCTTTTGAAGGCGGTGTACAAAGAATCACCTCTTGACAGCCTGCTAACCTAGCTGGAATGCCAAGCATTAGCACAGTAGAGAAGAGCGGAGCCGAGCCTCCAGGAACATAAATACCTACTCGTTGAATGGCGACTCCCTTGCGCCAGCAAGTAACACCGGGCATGGTTTCAATTTCTAATGTTCCTTTTTTTTGTGCGGCATGGAATTTTTCAATATTGCGCGAGGCCGCTTGAATGGCTTGCTTTAGTTTCTCTGGTACGCTGGCAATGGCTTCGTTGATTTCTTCCTCACTTATTTGTAGTTGACCGAGTTCTACTTGATCAAATTGTTTTGTCAATTCTTTCAGGGCTTCATCTCCTGATTTTTTCACGCGAGTCAAAATGTTTTTAACACTACTCTCCAAATATTCTAGTTCCATTTGGGGTCGCTGGCAGAGCTCTGGCCATTTTATTTCTGGGGGATTTACTTCTATTTGCATATTATGTTGTAAGTTATTTGTTAACAGTTAACAGCTATTGGTTGCTACTTATCACATTCAACTATTAACTGATAAACTTGTTTTAAGCAATCATCTTCTCAATCGGTATCACCAAAATCCCTTCTGCACCAAATGATTTGAGTAAATCGATCTTACCCCAAAAATCATTTTCATCTACAACAGAATGTAATGATGACCAACCTTTTCTGCTCAGTGGCATAATGGTGGGGCTTTTCATTCCGGGGATTAACGTAGTGATTTTTTCTATCGCTTCATCGGGGCAGTTCATTAAAATGTACTTGTTGTTTTTAGCAGATTGCACGGCACTGATCCTGAAAATCAATTTGTCTAAAATATCTTTCTTGGTCGCTTCTAATCCTGGCGTAGCAATGAGGACAGCTTCACTTTGAATAACGGTTTCTACTTCTTTCAATCCGTTGCTCATCAATGTGCTGCCTGTGCTGACGATATCGCAGATGGCATCGGCCAAGCCAATACCCGGTGCTATCTCTACCGATCCACTGATCTCGTGAATGCCTGCTTTGATTTTATGTTTATCTAGAAACTGCTGAACGATGACAGGGTAGGAGGTAGCAATATTTTTCCCTTCTAGGTAGGAGATGCCTGTGTAATTTTCTGAACGGGGAACGGCAATGGACAATCTGCACTTGGCGAAGTCGAGCCGCCTGATCAGCTCGTTCTTCTTTTGCTTCTCAATGAAAACATTTTCGCCCACGATGCCCGCATCGGCTACTTTGTCTTCTACGTATTGTGGAATGTCATCATCGCGCAGGAAGAGCAACTCGATGGGGAGATTGCGCACTTGGGTTTTCAGTTGGTCTTTGCCGTTGCTGAAGCTCAGTCCGCTTTCTTTTAAGAGCTTCAGAGAGTCTTCTTGCAAGCGACCTGATTTTTGAATGGCAATTCGAAGTATTGTATTCATTGTTTACGTTTAGTTAAAACAAAAAAGGCTTACCAGATGTTGGCAAGCCTTTTTAAAAGTTTTTATCTTATTTAGATCAAAACACAAAGCCGCCAAGCAAACTAACTGCATGGTGATGGCGTTTGATGTTTTGAGTGTTGTTCATTCTTTTAATATGGGTCAAAGAAAGGGATTCGTTTTGATTATTCAAAGTTCACAAAAAAATAAAATGCAAAATTTCATATCAAAGTACAACTTACGTACTGGCGTTCGGCAAAGGATGGTAGTGGAAAGCCTCCCTCGGCTGCGCTCGGGATGAACTAAGTGCGTTGGCAAAGCCGAGGGAGCTTGTAGCGGACAGCCTGGTGGCCTTGCGTCTCGCTTGGCCATGCCGCCAGCAATTCATCACTTACCAGAACAACTGTTAGGCATATCGGTTTAGATTGTAGTAATTTTGTTCAATATGATTCGACTTTTCATTCCCCTTCTTTTTGTTCTTTTTGTCTCTTGTTCTGATTCCAAAGAAACGCGCTTGCAACAGTTTTTGCTGAAAGGCAACATTGCCACCAAAGAGCATAGTTTTGAGCAGGCCTCTTATTATTTTGGCGAGGCGATTCGGCTTGAGCCTTGCTATGCTGATGCGTGGAATAATCTAGGTACGGTTTACTTCGAGCAGAAGAGATTTGATTTGGCGATGGAGAAATATACTAAAGCCATCGAGTGCAAGCCTGGTAATATGGATGCATTGATGAACCGTGCCAACACCGCTTATGAATTGAAGGAATATTACAAAGCCATTGAAGATTTGGATAAGGTAATTGCCATTAAGCCTGATACGGCATTGGTTTACTTTACACAAGGATTGGTGTTTACTAAGATGCGAGAATTTAATAAGGCCTTATCTTCTTTTGATAAAGCATTGAATCTCGACCCATCTAATGTTGATTACAAAGTGAACCACGCGATTGTACAATTTTATAGAAGGGATTTTGTGGCGGCACAAGCGGAGCTAGAGCGTGCGGCCAAGTTGAGAAAAGATGAGCCCAATATTTATAATACGCTTTCGCTGATTGAAATAGAAAAAGGGAATTACAATGAAGCATTGAAGCTGGTGAATCAAGCGATTCAACTGGATCCAAAGCAATCTTATTTTCTTAACAACCGTGGGTTTGTTTACTTGAGCTTAAATGAATTGGAGAAAGCAGAAACTGATATCAATCAAAGTATTTCAGCTGATCCGTACAACGGATGGGCGTATCGCAATAAAGGGATTTTTTATTTGATGAAGGGCGACTATGCTTCTTCAGAAAGGTTATTGAAACAAGCATTGGAAATGGATTCGTTCATCGATAAGATTTATTTTTACCTTGGCATGGCGTATTTGAAAAATGACAAGAAAGGCGTGGCTTGTTCTTCGTTCAATAAATCGGAGGAGCGTGGAGATAAAATGGTGACTACCGACTTGATTAAGATTTGTAAATGAATTGGCCAGCTTTGATCGAGCAGCTTGAAGAGCGACTCAAGCAGCCCTTGCCGGGCGCGGCAGCGCACGAGCCTTTGCGTGCTACACCCACAGGGCTGATCAAACCAAAATTTGAACACAAAGTGCCACCCAAGCCTGGCAGTGTATTGATTTTACTTTATGAAGATAACGGGCGATTAAAATTCCCTCTCACCAAACGGCAGGAATACTTAGGGGCGCATAGTGGTCAAATCAGTTTACCCGGAGGCAAGGCCGAGCCTGATGAAGATTACCTTGAAACTGCTTTACGCGAAGCAGAAGAGGAGATAGGCATCTCTCGGAATCAAGTGCGTGTGATTGGGAAGCTGAGTCAGTTTTTTGTGATACCAAGTAATTTTATGGTAGCCCCAGTGATCGCTTATGCAGAAAGAAAGCCAGTATTCACTCCACAAGCCTCTGAGGTGCTGCGTATAATAGAAGGCGATGTAGAACAACTCCTCCGTGATGATGCTGTGCTAACAAAAGAAATTGTGGCCGCAAAGATGTTCCCCATGATGGCTCCGCACTTTGAAATTGAGGGAGAAGTGGTGTGGGGGGCAACTGCGATGATGTTGAATGAGTTGAGGGTGGTGGTGAGGGGATTGGGTACAGACTTGGGTTTAGGACTTAGGGCTTAGATCGGGTTTCAATTGATTAGTCTATTTGTTGAGCTCCATGACATATCAAGCCAAAATCAGTTATCATACAACAAAATGAGGTACCGATACGTAGGAGTACTTTTGGTTTGTGCTTGATAATTTAGCGAACTACATGCTGCATTTAAAGAAATTCCAAAAATCATATGGTGCGACCACTGTTTTAAAAATAGATGACCTATTAATTCCACCTGGTATTTTTTGGATCAAAGGCGCAAATGGATCAGGGAAAAGTACACTACTCAAGGCGATAGCAGGAATCATCAGTTTTGATGGTGATGTTTTATTGAGCCAAAGCATAAGTGTAAAAAAGCAAGCCGTTGCT
>JBJXEB010000064.1:0-7058 GCA_046155095.1 Cyclobacteriaceae bacterium | reverse complement strand
CCATTGGCCAGGCTCAACACGGTCTTCCTTCCAGTCCTGTATAACCGAAGACATTTGGGCGTAACCATGTTTTGTACGGCTGCCGTTCACGGAGTTTTTTCCATCATTCAATTTCACAGCTTAAGCAATATCAATCCCATCATTTCAGTTTTTCTTTCTAATACACATTACGAGTCGTACACCAAATTTCCGTTTGAGGCATTTGGATTTGTAGCCTTACTCATTCTCTTTTTAATGGCCATCACCAGCCATGATTTTTGGTTGCACAATTTAAGCCCCCGAGTATGGAAGACGTTGCACATGATGGTCTACTTAGCTTACGCGCTCATCATTCTGCATGTTGCGCTAGGGATTTTGCAATTTGAAACTTCGCCTGTGTTTGTTGTTTTATTGTTTGTAGGATTACTCACTATTATTTCATTGCACCTTATTGCCAGCGGCAAAGAATTTAAAAAGGACGAGCGTGTGCAACCTATAGTACCAAATGGTTTTATAATGGCTTGTTCAGTGGATGCCATCCGTGAGAACCGCGCAAAAGTAGTTTGTCTTGATGGCGAACGAATCGCCATTTTCAAATACGACAATAAAATTTCTGCCGTGTCAAACGTTTGTAAACATCAGAACGGACCTCTTGGCGAGGGGAAGATCATAGATGGTTGTATCACATGCCCTTGGCACGGGTATCAATATGAGCCGCACAACGGAAGTTCTCCACCTCCATTCAAAGAAAAGGTGGCCACTTATGATGTAAAAATTATGGAAGGAGAAGTATGGATAAACCCAAAGCCATACCCAGAAGGAACAGCACTTGAACCTGCTATTATTAAGTCGCGCGTATGAGCAAAAAAATAATTCCTGAACCAGATGAATTTTTTGTGGGCTATCTACCCAACGCTCCTGTAAAAACCATGTCGATTTTAAAATGGGCGGTGGTGGCGGTTGGGATGAGCATTGTGATCATCGGCACTGTATTGGTGATAAGCCAACGAGAATTCTCCGCTACCAATTTTGAATATGGAAAATACACTTCTGTGGAAGGATTCATATTTAAGTCGCCCATCCCTCATATAAAAATTAGCGAGAGAACGGAATCAGGAGACACTCACCATCGAACCATGCTCTTGGTCGGTTTTGGAAAAGCAGGTGCTGATAAAACACTTTTGGAATTTGAAGAGACATTAGGCAGCTTAAACGGAAAATTTGTAAAACTAGATGGCGAATTAATTTACGGGGATAATAAATCCTTACTTCAGATTTCAAAAGAGCGCGTGCCTGAAATAAAAACTTCAATCGATACGGTATCTTCCATCATGAAAACGCAAGGCATTGTTTCGGTGAGTGGAGAAATTGTTGACCCAAAATGCTACTTTGGTGTAATGAAACCAGGAGAAGGGAAACCGCACCGCTCGTGCGCCATTCGATGTATTACCGGGGGCATCCCTCCCGTATTTCACGCTGATGGGAAGAATGACTATTACATTTTGCTGGACGAAAACTTAAAACCTGTAAACGACCGAGTATTAAATATGGTAGGTGACCGCATTACATTTTCAGGTGAAGTCATTCTATTTGATAATTGGAAAATACTTTTGGTGAAAAACGAAAACTTACAAGAACAAGCCATCAGCGCGAAGCTGATTAGAAATCTGATTGCGATGGAAAAAGGAATGACCACTTGCGGAATCAACTAAAAAGAAGGGTTAAAAAATTTTATATTAATACAGACTATGAAAAACATATTGATTACAGGGGCATCGGGCAATGTGGGCAAGGCGGCCGTAGAAAATTTTTTGGCGGAAGGCCACCGTGTGATTGCCACGGTTACCCCGGGCAAGGGCTTAGGCTATGAAACAAAAGAAAAGGTATTCACTTACGAAGCTGACTTGACCAACGAGAAATCGGTGAACGATGCCATCGGCAAAATAATTGCCGACCATAAGACAATAGATATTGCCATACTTACAGTGGGTGGATTTGCATTAGGCACTATTGAAACTACCGATAGCGTTGCATTGCAACGAATGATGTCACTCAATTTTAACACTGCATACTTTGTAGCACGGCCTGTGTTTCAGCAGATGCTCTCACAATTTTTTGGGCGTATTGTTTTTATTGGCGCACGACCTGCGCTGGCACCTGCGGAAGGAAAAAATACAGTGGCGTATGCATTGAGCAAATCATTAGTGTTTAAACTGGTTGAGTTATTGAATGCCGAGGCCATTGGCAAAGATGTGGTAGCATCGGTGATTGTACCTGGTGTTATTGATACACCTCTCAATCGCTCATCAAACCCCACAGCCAATTTCTCTGACTGGGTAACACCCGAAGAAATTGCAAACTCCATGGCTTACTTAGTATCTGCCGATGGCCGTGCACTGCGCGAACCTATTTTGAAGTTGTATTCGAATTCGTGATAGATGTGTTTAACGGGCAGGGCTTTGGGCAGGTGTGGCATTAGTATTCCTTCCACCCACAACCTCTGCTGATTGAAAAACTTATGTTGAAGTTAAGAACTAAAGCTCAAAGTTGTTTGTCCAGCCCGAACCACAGCCTGGATTTGCAATTGGCTGATGTTTCTTTGTCCAGCCACACTTGCACAAAACCCAATGTTGTGCGTTCGCCTTATTATCAAGCAAGTTGTAAGTATTGCTTTTCGAGTGTCACATTAAAATGAATGTCTGCTCTTAGTGCCTTAAAGACTTTTAATACTGTGTCAATTGTCGCACTGTTTGCACTGCTTTCTAATTTTGAGATTTGTGCTTTTTGCACACCAACAAGTTCACCTAATTGTTCTTGTGTCAGGTTACGTTGTTGTCTTGCAGTTTTAATCATTCGCCCTAAAACGTCCATACGAAGTTCGTATTCATACAGGTCTCTGTCTTTTGTACCTTTCTTGCCGATGTATTTATCTTTCATTTCGGCAAGTGAGTATGATTTCATTGCTGTCTTTGCCATCATGTTATTTTTTAAGTTTGCTTTCAAAATATTTTTTCCTAATGTTAATCGCTCTTTCAATTTCGTTTGCAGGCACTTTGTCCACCTTTTTAATAAAACCGTGAGTTGCAAAAACTAATGTTTCGGTCTCGTTATCTTTGTCCCAAAATGCAAGTAGCCTAATTTGTACACCTCCAAACTTTGTTCTAAATTCCCAAATGTCTTTTTGAAGTTTCTTGAAAAGTTTAGGGTCATTACTTTGTTCAGCAATGTCGATGTTGTAGAAAACTTTTCTTGCCGCCTTTGTATCAAGTCCGGCAATAAATTTATTTGCTTCTTCTAAAAACCGTGTCTGAAAATATTGCAATTAAAAACTTTTTTACAAAGATAGGGATTGTTTCCATAATTAGAAACTTTCTTTTTTATCAATTCGAAGCGAAGTGACTGAAAAAAGGTGACGCACAACTCATAAATATACGCATGTTTCAGATTTCCCAAAAGCAACTGTTTTGTTCTAACCCATTCAAAATCAACAACAATACAAAAATGCGCAATTGCCTAGGCGATTGCGCCAATACAACTTTGTACCGCTCAATTTTTCTATGTTACCGACTTATCTTGAAAGGGAAAAACTACGCACTGGCATCGGCCAGGCCCGCCTGACCGGACGGGCAGGGATTGAAGCGGTTACCCCGCAGTGGTGCGCCTCGCGCCACTGCGGGGTAAAAGCGGAAAGCTCCGCTTTGCGAGAGCCCTCGTTTAATCGGGGCCCGGTGGCCACTTCGCCTCGAGTGGCCAGGCCGCCAATTGTACTTTCAACTTCTAGCGTTATCTACCTTAAACGTAAAAACATCGTTGCGCTGATAATGCCCTGAGGTATCGAGGGTCATGCGCTCTTTGATAACTTCATCGGTATCTATGTCTAGCACTATCAGGTGTTCTTTATCAAAAATGGGTTCCACTAAAAAATTGCCACGTGGGTCTATCACGCAACTGCCTCCGCGCAATACCCACTGCTCGGTATTGTTTTCTAAATAAGTGGGAAGCTCTAATTCTTTTGGAAAATCTTTCGCTTGCAATAACTGTCCGGCAGCCACTACAAAACATCTTCCCTCAAAAGCATAATGGCGGCTGGCTATTTGGTGAAGCTCGTGCACCGTGGGCCAAAGTGCAATGTGAATGTGTTCGCCCGAATTGTGCAATGCTTGCCTTGTCAGGGGCATCCAATGCTCCCAACAAATGGATGCACTTATTTTTCCAAAACCAGTCTCTACCGATTTCAGCCCTGCGCCATCGCCCATGCCATACAACATTTTTTCTGTGTAGGTGGGCATTAATTTGCGGTGTTGGTTTTGCAGCTCTCCATTCTCATCTATCACCAACACACTATTATAGAGTGTGCCTTGCCCCGCACCTTTATCAATTCGCTCGTTAATGCCAATGCAGAGCACCAACTTATATTTCTTGCACAAGTTGCATACGTGCTCAAACTCTTTTCCCGTAAGGGACAAACTACTCTTGTGAAGTTTAAGATACACTTCTTTCATGGGTTCATCGTTCCATTGGGCCACATGCGGGCAATGGTCTAACCAAGCGGGGTAGCCAGAGAGCCAAGTTTCGCCCAACACCAATAGTTGTACACCTTGGTGTGAGGCATCGCGCATGATCGATTCTAATTTTTGAATGCTGGCATCGAGATTCAGATGCACCGAAGCATATTGCGCCACCCCGATTTTTACCGATGGCATATTAGCGTTTGATTAAACTGTCTATCTCTGCCTGTGCAGGCATGGCAAATATTTTTTCGTCAGGAGCTTCGGGTTTCAATTGTATGTTTTTAAAAGCGAACTCAAACCGCTTTTCTTTAATGGAATCATTTACAAATTTATAGCTTACCAATTTGCCAGGAAACTGCAGACCGTTGGCTTCTTGCCAGTCTTCATATTTTAAAAAACTATACTTGCTTTGGGTTTGATTGCTAAAGTAGGTGACCGTGTACAACAATCCATATAACTTTTTTGTTGCAGGGTCAATAACCATTTTGTAAACATCTTTATCAGCATCGCCCACGCCACTACCAAAGGAAGCTTTTATACTTGGGTAGGCAACACCATTGAGATGTACAGTATCTTCTTCATAGCTAATGTTAGGATCGGCCAATACATAAGGCACTGATAGAAAGTAGAAAAAAAGATTGTGGTAAAATCTTGCAGAGTTGCCTTTGTATGCTTTTTTATTGGGTGCCACCCACACTTCTTTTCCATCATAACCAATACGAAACGAATCGGCCACAATCAAATCTTTTCGGTTCCACAAGCTGATCAAGTGATGTTCTCGTGTACTATCTTGTGGATTTAATAAATCATATTCCATAGTGCCAAAGGACTGCCACTTTTCTAATCCTCCATTTGTTTGCAATAGCGATGTGAATGTGGCCGGAAATCGCTCATACACATTTGCATTTTCTTTTTTGGAATTGGTGCACGATGCAAAAATGAGAATGGTACTGACGACTGAGAGGTTTTTAAAATATTTCATGCTAGGGATTTTTTATGATTACAAATTTAACTCTTTTGCCACCGCACCTACTACTTGCCAATCTTTATTTTGAAGATAGACAATGATAGAAGCTTTTTGCAAATTCATTTCGGGCAGGTTCAACGCTACATCTTGCTGTTGTTTGGAAGGGTTGGTTACGAATGATCTCACCACGTTATCATGATGCAGCTTTCGTCCGCTGTTCTCTCCGCGTGGCACATAATTTTCGGTTTCTCTTTCCACAATCGCAATGTTGATGATTTCATTGCTGGGAATTTTATCTAGTGCATAATGAAAACTAAGTTTACCATTGGCCGCAGTGAGGTTGCTAATGGAAATAGTGTAAGTGGGCTTCTGCTTCATCGCCACTTCCACAGCACTTTTCGATTCGCTTTCGTTGGAGCCCACAAACTCTTGGCTTCCGTTCACAATCATCTGTGGTGTATAAATAGAGCGCAGGTTCATCTGCTCCCCGTACTGTCGCTGGCGCGCAGTAAATTCTTTATTGCTGTACGGGTCCTTCCAGCCAATGTAGTTCCAGTAATCGACATGAAACGATAGACCATACACTGGCCGTCCGTCTTTCTTGGCGCGCTGAAGAATTTCGGTGAGGTTTTTATCTGCCGCAGGGCAACTGGAGCAACCTTGTGAGGTAAATAATTCGATGATGACGGGATTGGTTTGGGCCCAAGCAACGGATGTCACAATGCTAAATAGGGCTATGAGGATATTTTTCATGGAGCTAAATTGATTAGAAATCGAGTAACGGTGTGTCGCTTGCCAGACCAATGTGATTACAGCTTGTTGAAAATAATGTATCTTTGAAATTGAAAACAGATGGCCTACATAAACATTGTACGAAGTCTTAAAAAGACGCAATCGCTGAATCCATTCTCTACAGCTATTGATGAAGCAAAGCGAGTGGCCGCTTTGAAAGCACTTAATATCTTTGGCACTCCCGCTGAAGAGATATTTAGTTTGTACACAGAGCTTGCTGCGCTCACATTTAATACTCCGATGGCCTTGATCTCGCTTGTAGATGACGAAGCGGTTTTCTACAAGCAAGCTTACGGTTTTTCAAAAACGGGCATATCGGTACCTCGATACAAAAGTCCCTGCTCTGTAGCAATATTAAATACTGAAGTCTCACTGTTTAGGTACATTATCAAAGACCCTTGTGTGATGGCCGATGAAAAATTGTTGGCCGAGCAGGGGTATGAGTTCTATGCAGGCGTACCACTTGTTACTCCAGATGGATATTCGATCGGTATGCTAGCCGTAGTAGATCATATGGCAAGAATCTATTCTGATGAAGAGTTGGAGGTACTTCGTCAATTAGCATCGGAGGTAATGCGAGAAGTGGAACTTCGGCAAGACTTTGGCGATAGAAAAAAAATGCATGAGTTCAATTTGCGGGTAGCCTCTCTGAAAGAAAGGCTAAGTGCATTGAAAAAATAGTTTTTCAACTTTCTATTTTAATCACGCTGTTGAACCCGTTGAAATTGTCGGGTTCGCGAAATGGATTGGCCACATCTTCGCACCACACATGGCCATCGATAATAAATTTGTATCGATAATTTCCATTT
>JBJXEB010000063.1:0-11542 GCA_046155095.1 Cyclobacteriaceae bacterium | reverse complement strand
CTTTTTAGCCTTCTGTCTATGCAGGCACAGGACATTGCGTCCTACAAATTCTTAAAAAAAATTAGCCTTTCGGGAGATGGCAAATGGGACTATCTGAAGATGGATGGTGAACGCGAACGGCTTTTTGTATCGCATTTTGACAGAGTACATGTCATCGATTTAAAAACAGATAAGCCCATAGGCGAGATCACAGGATTGAAAGGTGTGCATGGAATCGGTTTGGCCAAGGACCTCAACAAAGGCTATATCACTAACGGCACTGACAACACAATTACCATTTTCGACTACAATACTTTCAAAGTATTGAAAACATTGACTATTGTGGGAAAGAAGGCCGATGCCGTGATGTATGATGCGCCTTCTAAACAGATTTTTGTGTTCAACAATGGAAGCGGAAATGCCGTGGTCATCAATGCACAAACAGATCAAGTGGTGAAAGTGATTGAAGTGGGTGGTGCTCCTGAGTT
This sequence comes from Cyclobacteriaceae bacterium, assembly GCA_046155095.1. Taxonomy (GTDB): domain Bacteria; phylum Bacteroidota; class Bacteroidia; order Cytophagales; family Cyclobacteriaceae; genus ELB16-189. Next base: position 11,075 of record JBJXEB010000063.1, on the reverse strand, counting down.
TGCTGTAAGCGATGGAAAGGGAACAGTATTCAACAACAACGAAGATACCAACGAAGTCACCGTTATTGATACGAAAACCCTTCAAGTAAAAAATCATTTTTCATTGCTGCCTAATGAAGTTGCAACAGGCTTGGGCATCGATGTAGCGAACAATAGATTGTTCTCAGGTTGCCGCAAAACAAAATCGTTGGCGGTGCTAGATGCTACCACAGGAAAAATAATTCAAACGTTGCCCATTGGTGGAGGTGTAGATGCAGTGGTGTTCGAAAAGGATTTGAAACTGATTATGACTTCTAATGGAGAAGGCAATGTAACCATCATCAAGCAGGAATCCGAAGACAAATACAGTGTGGTACAAACACTGATTACCAAACCCGGTTGTAAAACGATGGTGCATAGAGGCACTACCCATAATATTTATTTGAGCGGGGCTGATTATTTGGAAGATGGCAAAACCATAAAGCCAGGTACGTTTGGTGTATTTGTTTATTCCATGAATTGAAAATTCAATAAAATATGATAAGACTTTTACTTCCTGTTTTTCTTGTTCTATCGATTGTCGCCAATGCTGGAAATCTAAAAGGCATTGTGAAGGACGCATCTACGGGTGAAGTGTTGGTTGGCGCAACGATTTATTTAAAAAATACTTCGTTCGGCACCTCGGCCGGGTTGGACGGAAGTTTTATCCTTAAATCAGTTGAGAAAGGAAATTACACATTGGTGGTTAGCTTGGTTGGGTATGTTTCAGTAGAGCAACAAATTTCAGTTGATGATAAGGCTCAAAGCTTCTCGTTTGCGCTGCAAGAAAATGCCAGTGAGTTAAACGAAATAGTGGTGAGAGGAGTAGCCGATCAGGAGTCGGATCGGAGTGCTCTTATCTCCGAGCAGACGAACGATAAAGTGGTTAACATCATTAGCGCTAAGTCGATCCAGCTTTTGCCGGACATTACAGTCGGTAATCTTCTTCAAAGAGTTTCGGGAGTTTCTATCTCACGCAATGGTAGTGGCGAAGGTCAGTATGCTATTATCCGCGGAATGGATAAGAGGTATAATTATACACTTGTAAATGGAATTAAAATACCTTCTCCGGACGATAAGAACCGTTACGTGCCAATGGACATTTTTCCTTCGGATTTATTGGAGAGATTAGAAGTGGTAAAGGCGCTTACGCCAAACATGGAGGGGGACGCGATTGGTGGTGTTACAAACATGATATTGAAAAGTGCGCCTGATCATCTAACCATATCGGCAACGGCCTCGGGTGGATTTAGTCAATTGTTTGCAAATAGGGCATTTTCTGGTTACAGCACAGACCCCAATCAATTAAAATCTCCCTCTGAAAAAGCAGGTAGTGATCTATACGGTGCGCCACCAACTGATTTTTCCCTCACACCTTTACGGTACAACAACGTCTCAGCCCCAATCAATAGTCTCTTAAGTTTTTCCGTTGGTAATAGAATCTTTAACCATAAGCTTGGAGTTTTCGCTGGGGGAAGCTATCAGCATTTTTACAGAGGTGGTAACGTTGATCTTGTTACTCTTAATACAGAGCCAAGTTCAAAACCTGATCCAAACACACCTATTTTTCTATCGAACGAAAGACGACTCAATTCAAACGAGCAGGCTCGCTTAGGGTCAAACATAAAACTGGATTATGCCTTCGATAAAAACAACAAACTAAGCCTACTGGGTTTGTTTATGCAGCTAGAAGATTGGCAGCATAGAAGCGTGCTGGGCAACTTGAATGCCGCACCAAGAGGCGATAGAAGTGCCAGCGAACGTTCAATTTATCGGAAACAAAATATTTACAATGCCACATTGCAAGGCGATCATTTTCTCCTGAAGAATCTAAAGTTGAATTGGTCTGGTGTTTATTCTCTTGCCACCAGCACACGACCAGCTTGGTCAGATTTGTCAATCACTATTCACACAGGTGACTTGGATGCAGCTGGAAACGTTGTAGAAACCAGCAGAGACTTAGGCGGTGTAACCCAACGTTGGACTCATAATGAAGACAGGGATATGACTGGATATTTAAACCTCACTTATGACCTTTCTTCAACTATCGAATTGGCAATGGGCGGGCTGTACCGAGATAAAGAAAGAAGCAATTATTATAATAGTTATAGTTTTTCAAAAGCCCAACCAGCAGTAGGGTCAACTCCAGGTAGTGCCATTCAGCAATACACTGGATTAGATAACATCACTTTATTTTTTGATGATTTCAGAGGCAACTTAGGTTTTTCAAGCTATACAGATGCCAATAACTATAAGGCCACAGAACAAATAGGAGCTGGGTATCTGCAAGGAAAATTCAACTTTGGAAAATTGCAAATCTTAGGCGGGGTAAGAGTAGAGAACACAAAAATCAATATGGAAACTCAAGTGCCGGAAACGCAGCCCGGACGAATAATTGGAAATAATTACACCGATATCTTACCAAGTATCCATTTCAAATATGTGCTTTCAGAAAAGGAAAACCTTCGCCTGTCTTACTTCAAAGGTATTTCGCGGCCAAGCTTTAGTGAACTCAACCCTGGTCTTATTCAGGGTGATATCTACAACGAATCAGGAAATCCAAGAGTAAAACATATCACCGCAGACAATATTGATTTGAGGTATGAGCTTTTTCCCGGTGGAAATAGTCAATTGTTGATCGGGGGATTTTACAAAAATATTCAAAACCCCATCGAATATGGATTTGAGATAAAAAGTAATGTAAGAACCGACTATACACCATTAAATATTGGTAATGCCACCAATTTTGGAATTGAATTAGTATTTGTAAAATTCTTCAAAAACTTTGGCGTATCTGGAAACTACACTTATACGAAGTCACAAATAACCACCACTAAGTTTGTTAATTATGAAGACCCCAATGGAGGGGGTTCATTAACAAGAAGTGAGAATCAAACACGGCCTTTGCAGGGTCAATCAGATCATATCGCCAATCTTTCATTCATTTATAAAAACCAGAAAAAAGGAGTTAATGCCCAATTGGCATGGGTTTACACGGGGGATAGGATTAGCGTAGTAGCACCCTACAAAGAAATGGATTTTGTAGAGCGAGCTAACTATCAACTAGACTTCTCTTCCGAGAAACAGTTGGGAAAGAAATTTTCAGTGTTTTTAAAGGTCACCAACCTTTTGAACAATGTCATAACTATTAATGTGCTAAAGTCTAAGCCTAGTAATGCGATTTGGCCAGATCGCCAGAATGATACATTCAACCAAACCTACTTGTTAGGCGTGCGCTATAGATATTAAACGATTTACCCAAACAATTAACTATTAAATTATGAATGTAATTAAACTAAAAACCAAAATGTATAACTTGGCCTTACTGCTCTCAGTTATATTTTTAGGAACTATGGCAGGTTGCAATAGTTCAGAAAACCCAACTATCTCCGAGCCTATTTTTAAAGTCGGGAAAGGGATAAGTACAAAAACACCCTTGTCAGGAATCATAAAAGGTACTCTTTTAAGTGACTCCGTTTACACTGTAAATGGTGATGTTTTTGTCAATGAAAATGATACGCTGGTTATTCAACAGGGTGCGCGGGTTCATTTCCCTGGAACTGCTGTTTATAGTTTTGTTGTGAAAGGTACTTTGCTTTCCCTTGGTACAAAAGAAAAACCAATTTACTTCACTGTACCGACAGCTGTGAAAACGGACACTTATGGCGCTGATGTTACGAAAGATCCTGCTTATAAAGGATTATGGGGAGGTATCTTGGGCGAGACTGCATTTAAGAGCATAATTATCAAGTGGACTCACCTTGAATTTGGTGGGGGAAGAGAGACTATATCACCTGTTTCATACATAGCAAATGGCGGAGTGATGTATACCATCAGTTGTAAAAATCCCAATGGGATATTAGTTTTAGAAGATTCATGGATTTACGGGTCGGTTGATGATCCTATTCGTCCTTTTGGCTGCAAGTTTAATATGATGAGAAACACATTTGAAAAATGTGGACTGACAGGAGGAGAGGCCTTTAATATTAAATCAAATTGTATTGGAAATTTTGCGTACAACTTAGTTATCGGCATGGCCACCAATGGCCCTAAAGCTTCTAACAACGGAGCAGCACCAAACACACCAGCAACAAATGTTTATTTTTATAATAATACTATTGTTGAAAGTGGTTTCCGCAGATCGGCAGCAGGAAGGGGTGGTTCTACTTCATATGAAGAAAACTCAAAGGGTAAATGCTACAACAACTTATTGATAAATTGTAAATTCGGTACTCGTGTGATCGCTGTTACAGGTAGTTATCTAGGTAATGCACTGGTTGCAGCGGATACTGCTAATTTAAGGTATGGTAATAATTATAGCTATGTCGATGATGTGGCTAGCGCTAATGAGATTTATCCTACATTATGTGGTACCAAGCCTCAGTCAACAGATATACCAACACCTAGTACTTTCTTACCTACAGGTTATAAGCCCGGTCAAGTTTTTGATGGCACTTCTGTGGTAGGTAAAAATAACCCACTATTTGTTGGCTTTACATTGCCTAGAAACACTGCGAATAAGCTAGGTGATATAAGTTTTGTGGGAACTTCTGATTTTCGCTTGCAATCAACATCACCAGCCATTGGCAAAGGCACTACAGGATTTATACCTGTTGAAACAGGCATACCAGTAAGCAAGAACTTTGGCTCATCAGCTATCTTGCCTCCTGGAAAAGATATTGGAGCATATCAAATTGACAAGACAGGAAATCAGCATTGATAAATTGATTACACTAGTAAAAAGACCCTTTCCACCAGGAAGGGTTTTTTTACGATTAGTTTTTTTCGAGATAAAATGCAAAACACAATCCATTCAGAAAAACATAGCATATTCATTATGTGGTTTAAATAACTTAGCCAACACATTGTGCTAATATTGAAGAATCAAAAGAATGGACAATAACCTACTTCGATCAGCAAGAACTTGGCACAGAAAGGTCGCCTCGCTGCTTTTCATATTCTTCTTCATCATTTCCATCACAGCAATTTTGCTAGGATGGAAAAATCTTTTCGCCACCAATATTTATAAAATAGAGGGAAATCAGAAGATGGCTGAGTCATCCATGCGTGATTGGCTTCCGCTCGATTCCTTGAAGGGTATAGCGATCCTTGCGTTCAGAGAAAAAATTCTAAATGAAAAGGAATTGAAACCCGAAAGCATCAATGCTCGGTTGGACAAAAGCTTCATTCGCTTTTCCTTCGGTAATGAATACAACGTTCAGCTCAATGCGCTTACTGGCGAACTGCAATCAATAGACAAGCGGGCACCAGAATGGATTTTGCATTTGCACTCAGGAGAATTATTTGATGACTGGCTCGGTATAAAAATATTTAAAAAAGCATATCCTACTGTACTTGGTCTGTCGCTTTTCTTCTTAACACTCAGCGGCTTTTGGATGTGGTTTAAAACCCGTAAATGAAAATCGACCAATTTAAGATCGCAACAAACTTCTTATCCAAATAAATGAAAAAATGTATTTACACACTGGGGCTACTGGTTGCCTCTGTAGTGGTGTTCTCTCAAATGAGCAACGCCCCGATTCCACCCGTGCTGCACGGCCTATCATACAATGCTGACGGTAAATTGGTGTTGGTGCATGAAGGCCTGCGCTATGTGGATGCTGAAAAGAAAGATACCTATGCGCTTTCTAAAATGATTGGCAATCCAACGGGTGCTGAAACAGGTATTGCACTAGATATCCAAATGCCAGAGTTTGATGGCACTGTGGCGTACGGCCCTTATGTAGAAACAGCCGAATATCCATCAGTAGCATTTTTGCCAAGAGATGTAAAGATGATCAATGGCAAAGCGTTGCTTGAATTTAAAAAGGTATTCACCAAAGCAAATGATTTTTACCGGTTTCAAGACAAGCAGAAAGGAATCATCGGCTACCGTATTATGGATAGTGCAGGTAAAATTATCTACGAAGGCCGCGTTGCTTTTAAAGGCAATGGCCCTTATCAAGTATTGCCAACTATCATTGAAGGCCCTATGATCAATGAGCTGAGCGCAGAAGGTTGCATAATCTCTTACGAAACACAAGTATCTACCAAGACAACCATTACTGTTGGCGGCAAAACTTTTTCTGATGACTCTGCCAGCACGCACCACGAAATAAAAATTAACGGATTGCCAGCAGCAACAGATAACAAATATACCATCACCTACGGAGATAGAACCGATAACTTTTCTTTTAGAACTGCTAATCAAGATGGTGCAAGGAAGCCCTTTACGTTTGCTTTTGCAGCAGCTAACCGCGCCACCACGGGTGGAGGTGAGCGTGATTTTTATGGTGTAAACTATCAAACGAGCAGAACGATTATGGGATTAGCGGCTATGAAGAATGCCGCATTTATGATCTGCATCGGTGATTTTACAAATGGCGGCAATCCTACCGAAGATGGCCACCTAATGGAGTACACTAATTTTAAAAGATCATTGGAACCGTGGTGGTCTAAAGTGCCCGTGTATGTTGGCTTTGGTGATCACGAACCAAACAAAAAAGCGTTGACTAATCTGGAAATCAAGAAATCAAAAGGCATTGAAGTCTTCCCTTATGAAACACACTCAGGTGAAGCTACTTTCGCTAAGTCATTTGTAAATCCAAAAAATGGACCTCAAAGTGAAGATGGTGCAAGCTATGATCCTAATCCTTCCGCCTTGGATTTTCCTACTTACAAAGAAAATGTTTACTACTATACCTACGATAATGTCGGGATCATTGTATTGAATACAGAATATTGGGAGAGCAAAGACCCAACAGCTACTAGTGGTTGCCCAGCTGGATACATCATGGATCAGCAAGTAAAATGGCTAGGGCAAACAGTGGCCATGATGGAAAAAAATGCAGCCATTGATCACATCATTGTGAATATTCACGGTGCAGCTTTCCCCAATGGTGACCATTTACCCGATGCCATGTGGTGGAATGGAGAAAACACTATGCGCGCTTACATAGCAGGCAAGCCAGCACCCAAAGGAGCGATTGAACGCAGAGATGAGATATTGGATATCTGTGTGAACAAGAGCAAGAAGTTTCTTTCATTCATCTCCGGTGACGAACATAATTTTTCATTCTTAGAAGTAACACCTGAAACTCCTATCTATCTAGAAAATTATTCTGGCGCTAAATTAAAACTGAGCCGCTCATTCTTTAACATCAACAATGGTGCAGGCGGTTCTGCCCCTTATGGTTTGTTGTCAAGCCCGTGGAGCGATAGATTCAAATACTTTACTGCACCACCTATTTTGGCCTGGATCTCTGTAAATGGAAAAAATGTAAACCTAAATGCGATAAATGCTGAAACGTTTGGCTCGGTGTGCAAAGATGTAAAATTGAGGTAGAGCTATTATTGCTGTAGCTTGCCGAAATGTTTAACAGACCCATTTAACTAACTAAAATTGAAAGATTACATCGAAAAGTATTTACATGATATCTATTTTTTAGTTGTCGTGGTCTTTTATTTTTTCATGCCAACCTTAAGTGCTGCCCAAAGCATAGCGAAAGTTTCAGGCAAGGTGGTGGATTCGACTAACAACCAACCACTTCCGTTTGCCTCTGTGGCCGTTCTTCAGTCGAGCTCTAACGGAGACTTGCTTTTGGGTGGAGCTGCCACTACGGAGTCGGGCGATTTTGTGATTAGCAATTTACCTACTGGTCAATTTCGATTACAGGTTACCTATCTTGGTTTCCAAACGCACACTCAATCAGTTTCACTAACAAGTGCTTCTGCTGAATTAGCTTTGGGCAATATCGGTTTACAAGCAGAAACAAGCGTGCTGCAAGAAGTGACTGTGAACGCTGAGAAAGCCCAAATGAACATGGCGATGGACAAACGAACTTTTAACGTTGCTAAAAATTTAACGGCCAACGGAGGCACAGCCGAATCGCTGCTGAGAAATATTCCATCGTTAACTATTGATGCGAATGGCTCAGCTACGCTGCGAAATGCGGCCACCACTATTTATATCAACGGCAAACCAACACAACTTTCGTTGGCGCAAATTCCTGCTAATCAAATTGAATCAGTGGAAGTGATGACCAACCCATCGGCCAAATATGATGCATCTGCTTCTGGTGGTATTGTGAATTTGGTGTTAAAGAAAAATCGCGAAGCAGGGTACAACGGCTCGGTTAGTGCAAGTGTAGGGACAGATTCACGATTTGACGGAACGCTGAGTTTAGACTATAACCGCGGCAAATGGAATATCACCACGCTATACAGTGTCAACTCGACTAAAAATCCCCTTCACAATTACGCCTACAAAACCAATCGCTTGGCAGATGGCACTCCTCAGAATTATTTTAACCAAGACACAAACGTTGAATTAAAGAACGTCTTTCAGAATGCAAGGCTTGCCGTTGACTATTCTTACAACAAAAAGAATACAATTACCTTGGCGGGAACATTGGTGGAGGGCCAATACAATCAAATTACAAATCAAGCTTATACTTACTTAGATGCTAACCAAGCAACAACCAGTTATGGAGCAAGAACTACGCAACCCTTGAACGATTACACCAATGTTGGTGTGGAGCTCGATTGGAAGCATGATTTTGCACAGAAGGGCAGAAGTTTGAGTATTACCTCCGGCTTTAATCGAAATTGGGTATCAAACGCAGATACTTGGTTAACCACTGCTTTCGATGCTAATGGAATTTCGCAAAGTGCTTACCCAATTAGCAATATAGTTAGGGGGCAGACGACCGGAAACCAACTTGTTGCGCAAATTGATTATGTGCGACCGATCAATGACTCTACCAAATGGGAAATGGGCTTACGCAGTTTTACTTACGTGCGCGATCAACAATATTTTTTTTACGAGAGGACACCCACGGAAGTTGAAACCTTGCTACCAAGCTATTCGCAAAATGCCGATATCACTGAAAGTGTGAATGCCATTTATGGTTTATATAGTGCTAAACTTAAAAGCGGATTTAGTATGGAGGCAGGTCTTCGCTTTGAGGAGTCGCTATTGCGCGGCCTTTCGAGATTTGATCCGGCCACTACATTTGGTTATGATTATCCGAAGGGAAATGGAGATAATTTTGTCAAAGCATTTTTTCCTTCTTTCGCCATCACCAAGAAATTAAAAAATGAAGCAGAAATTGGGTTGAACTTGAGCCGTAAGATTGGTAGGCCAGGATGGCGACAATTCTTTGTGGGCATCCAATCTAGCGACCGACAAAATATTACGATTGGTAATCCTGCCTTACAACCAGAATTTGTGAACACGGCAGAATTAAATTACAGTAAGTCATGGAATACCACCAACTTCCTCTCTACATTTTATTATATCTATGAGGATAACACCATAAAACCGCTCGTCCAACCTTCTGCCACTGACCCTAATGTGTTGGTAACTACGTTTACAAATGTAAAAGCCGATGTGAGATTGGGATTTGATAATACTGTCACATTTTCGGTTGGCAAAAAGCTGAACGTGTTGGGTAATTTCAATGGATACTACGTGTCGCTGCAAACCGATACCGAAGACCGCTCGTTGTGGGCTTACAATGCCAAGGTGAATATTACCTACAATTTGCCGTTTAACATTTCTGCGCAACTTAACACTAGCCGAAACAGCTTGTTCCCACAATTGCAAGGCTTTCGAAGCGCTGTATTTGCTACCGATTTTGCATTGAAGAAATCGTTTTGGAACAATAAGGCAAGCCTACTTTTTACGATCAACGATATGTTTGATTCGCGCAAGCAAATCGCTATTTATGATCAACCCACAACCTACCAAACCTCTTTAAATAGACGGGAGATTCGGTTCTATAAAATTACCCTCACGCTGCCTTTGAATAGAACCGCTTCATCCAGAAAGAAGAGAGACTTAAAAATTGCAAGGCCGGATGTTGATTTTAATAACTAAGAGTCCATGAACATCAAAGCAACCTTAGTCATTTACATAAGCATTTCAAGTTGTGGTGAGGCAACCAAGTCCGTAGCAGTTGTCGTACCTCCTGTTGATAATCCATTTGTTGCAACTTATTCCTATTCCAATATAGCAAAGAATGCCTCCTTTGGGGAATCAAAAATTAGTTGCCTGCTCAACGATACCAAATTTACCGAAGCCTCTGGCATCGGTGCTAGCCTGGTGAACAAAGGAATGTTTTACTTAGAAGAGGACTCGGGCAACCCCAACCAAATTCAGTTGATGAATCAGTCCTGTTCAATAGCAGCGATTTATACCATTGGCTCCGTATCCAATCGCGATTGGGAAGACCTGGCTGTAGCGCCTGGGCCAACGGCAGGCGCTAGTTATGTATACGTGGCCGAAATTGGTGACAACAAATCGCAGTACCCTACCAAGTATGTATATCGATTCCCAGAGCCTTCCATTGCGGGTAAGACACTGCCAATAAATGAAACCATTACTACTTTCGATAAAATTGAGTTAAAGTTACCCGATGGCGTATTCAATGCAGAGGCATTGATGGTCGATCCGCTCACAAAAGATATTTACATCGTGTCAAAAGATGTAGCAGCAAGCGTCTACGTAGCAACGTATCCACAAGATTTGACAAACATTATTACCATGAAGAAAATTGCCATGCTTCCGTTTACCAACGTTACGGCTGGCGATATTTCACCAGACGGAAATGAAATTTTGTTAAAGACCACCCAATACATCTGCTATTGGAAAAAATCGGGAAGTGAATCTATTTCAGAACTTTTTAAAAGGACTCCCACATTGGTTCCCTACACCATTGAGCTACAAGGCGAGGCGGTGTGCTTTGCTGCGGATGGATCTGCCTATTATACCACTTCTGAGCGGCCTGACCCAACCGTTGATCAGCCCTTGTATTTTTACAAGCGGAAGTAATAGAGTGATTTTAATCGCCTAAATTGAAAAAAATCATAATCGAAGGAATAAATGATGTATTCCAATTGTCTAACTAAAAACGTAAAGAATCCAATGCCACTCAAAATCAATTTTTCCATTGTCTTCCTGTTAATTATTGCATTGGGCTGCAATAATTTATTTGCCCAAACCAATCAATATGCCCTCATCAAAAAAACAGTGATTGGTGGTGAAGGTGGCTGGG
>JBJXEB010000062.1:0-20762 GCA_046155095.1 Cyclobacteriaceae bacterium | reverse complement strand
CGCTTGGAGCGGTGGCACGACTGCTCAATGGCTATTTCGGCAAGGGATAGGAGTGGAAAGCCCGCCAAGGGTTGGATGTGTGTGGGCGCGGACTTGAAGCGGATAGCCCGGTGCCCCGACTTGTCGGGGCATGACGCCAGAAAAAATTCTCGTTAATGATGGACTTTTAATAATTACTCCTACCTTCAAATTCTTAAAACCAAAAAATATGAAGTTAAAAAATATTTCCGCTTTCGTGATTCTTATCGCAGTTGCTTATGGTTGCAAAGAAAAAGAAAAGTACGAAACCAAAACGGCTGAGGACAATGGCTATTCGTATGAATATGTTACCAACGATCCGCTCAACGTTCGGATTTATACTCTCAAAAACGGACTTAAGGTTTATTTAAGTCAATACCAAGCAGAGCCGCGCATCATGACTTCGATTGCCGTGAAGGCAGGTGGCAAGTTCGATCCTGCCGATGCAACTGGACTAGCTCACTACCTAGAGCATATTGTTTTCAAAGGCACATCCGACTTCGGCACACAAGCTTGGGATAAAGAAAAAATCTTTATGGATAGCATTGAACACATGTTTGAGCACTATCGCACGTTGACGGATTCCGTTGCACGAATGAATTATTACAAATTGATCGATCAAGTTTCAAACGAAGCATCCAAATTGGCCATCGCCAATGAATATGACAAAATGGTTTCCGAAATTGGCGCGAAGGGAACGAATGCCTACACCACGGAAGACAGAACGGTGTACGTGAACGACATACCAACCAATCAAATTGAAAATTGGTTGACCATTGAGTCAAATCGTTTTCGTCAAGTAGTGCCTCGGTTGTTTCACACAGAATTGGAAGCGGTGTATGAAGAGAAGAACAGAAGCCTTGACGATGATTATTGGAAAACGTATGAAGCCATGTATGCTGCGGCTTTCACCAAGCATCCGTATGGTACGCAAACGGTGATCGGCACGATCGATCATTTAAAGAATCCTTCTATTACGGAAATCAAAAAATATTTTTATAAATATTATCGCCCCAACAATGTGGCCGTTTGTTTAAGTGGCGATTTGGATTTCGATAAAACCATTGCACTCATTGATAAACATTTTGGAAGTTGGGAACCTAACCCCGAGTTGAAAGCGTGGGAGCCAATTGCTGAGGAAGAAATTACCAAACCAAGAGAAGTGAATGTTTACGGCCCCGATGCAGAATGGCTCAACTTAGCCTTCCGCTTTAAAGGCACTAATTCTGATGATGCAAAATTATTGCGATTGACTGATATGATTTTATCTAACTCACAAGCGGGTTTGATTGACTTGAATTTAAAGCAACAACAAAAAGTACTAGAGCCAGGAACCTATGTAGATGGATTGAATGACTTTTCGTTGCACACTTTTACAGGCAAACCAAGAGAAGGCCAAACACTAGAGGACGTAAAAAAATTATTGCTAGAGCAAATCGACTTGGTGAAGAAAGGCCAGTTTGATGATTGGTTGATGGAAGCTTCCATTAATGATCTGAAAAAGAATGCCATCAATCAATCGCAGTATAATTGGTCGCGGGCAAATGATCAGGTGATGGCTTTCACGAATAATATTCCTTGGAAGGATTATATTTCAAAAACAGATGATCTTAAAAAAATCAAAAAAGAAGACATTGTTAAATTTGCCAACGACCACTACAAAGACAATTATATAGCAGTGTATAAGCGCAATGGCAAAGATGCGAATCAAAAGAAAGTGACTAAGCCATCGATTACCAAAGTTTCGTTGAACAAAGAAGTCAAATCTCCCTTCCACGAAAAGGTATTGGCGAACAAAGTAGATAAAATAGCACCCAAGTTTTTGGACTACGAAAAGGATATTCAAAAATTAAAAATGAACAAAGATGTGGAAGTTTTATATACCAAGAATTCTGAAAACGAATTGTTCACGCTCTATTATTTATCTGATGTGGGCACGAACAACAATTCAAAAATGAAATCGGCTGTTGAGTACCTTCAATACATTGGCACCAACGAATTGCCAGCTGAGGAGGTCAAAAAAGAATTTTTTAAGATCGGTTGTAATTTCGGTGTGTTTGCCGATGATGATAAGACGTATGTCTATCTCAATGGGTTAAATGAAAATATGGACAAGGCCATTCAGTTGTTTGAAAAGCTTTTGGCCGACCCCAAAGCAGATGATGAAGCGCTGAAAAAAATGATTGATGGCACATTCAAAAAACGCGATGACATTAAAAAAGATAAGGGCGCTATTTTATGGGAGGGATTGATGAACTACGGACTGTACGGACAAAAGTCACCGTTCACCAATGTGTTGACCAACAAAGAACTGCGTGAATTGAAAGCCTCTGAGTTGGTTGACATCATTAAAGGTTTTACCAAAACACAGCACCGTGTTTTATATTTTGGCCCAAAGTCTGAAAGTGATTTGCTCGTTTCACTAAACAAAGGCCATCAACTTCCAGATCAATTGTTGCCCGTACCTGCACCTGTTAATTACAGCATTCAAAATATGGATAAGCCAGCAGTTTATTGGGCAAACTATGATATGGTGCAAGCGGAGATTATTTTTCTTTCTAAAGGTGATGCATTTGATGCGAGCAGAATTCCTGCATCCCGAATGTTCAATGAATATTTTGGAGGCAACATGAGCTCTCCTGTATTTCAAGAGCTAAGAGAAGCGCAAGGACTTGCTTATGCTGCATTTGCTTCTTACGGCATTGGTCAGAAAAAAGGCGAGAACGATCGCTTCTTTGGCTACATCGGCACGCAAGCTGATAAGCAAGCAGAGTCGATGAAAGCGATGACCGATCTCATTCAAAACTTCCCTCGCTCTGAAGGCGGCTTTGAAGTGGCGCGTAACTCACTCATGAACCAATTGGAAAGCGAGCGCATTACCAAAACAAATATTTTATTCAATTATGAATCGGCCAAAGAAAAAGGAATGGATCATGATGTGCGCAAAGATGTGTATGAGCAAATCCAGAGCATGACCATTGAAGATGTAGCCAACTTTCAGAAAGAGTATATCAAAGGAAGAAAATTCAATGTGGTGTTGGTAGGAGATAAAGCGAAACTAAACTTGAAAGATTTGAAAAAGTATGGCGAGGTGAAAGAAGTTACATTAGATGAACTCTTTGGATATGAGAAGCCGTTGAAAGTAGATAAAGAGCAGCATAACTAAGACTAATAGTGCCACCACTCCAAGTGGTTGGCACGACTTTTACCTTACTCCATTGATCTCCAACACCCTCATCGTTTGTATCGCAGCATTTGCCGCAGGTTTTATTGACGCCATTGTAGGTGGTGGCGGGTTGGTGCAAACACCTGTCTTGTTCATGGCGTTCCCGCAATATTCGGTGGCAACATTGTTAGGCACGACTAAGCTTCCTTCTTTTCTAGGAACTTCTGTGTCATTCTATCAATACGCTAAACGTGTCACCATTCATTGGAAGTTAGTATTGTGGATTGCCTTCGCTGCGTTTGCCTCGGCCATGCTCGGTTCTCGCTTGGTGAGTGCAGTCAGCAACGAAACATTTAAGCCTATTATTCTGGTGGCATTGATTTGTGTTGCAGTCTATACTTATTCAAAAAAGAATTTTGGCCAGCATGAAGAAAAGGAATTGTCATTTTCGGTATCACTACTACGTGGAATTTTGAGCGGATTGGTGATTGGTTTTTATGATGGATTCATCGGGCCTGGCACGGGCAGCTTTTTGGTACTCATGTTCATTGGCTTGTTGGGTCATGATTTTATGCACGCCAGCGCTCACGCTAAAATGGTGAACCTTGCTACGAACAGTGCTTCGATTATCTATTTTGCTTCCACAGGTAATATTGTTTATGAATTAGCCATCCCAATGGCGGTATGCAATATGGCGGGAGGTTTTGTTGGCACTCGCTTCGCTTTACTCAAAGGCAATCAGTTCATTCGCTTGTTCTTTTTATTTATTGTTTGTGCTACCATCGTTCGATTTGGGTATGATGTTTTCTTTAAGTAGGAGAAGTCGTGTCACCACTCAAAGCGTGGCACGACTGTTACTTGCGAAAAGCTTCCAATACTTTATCAAAATTCATCCAATAGATGTTACCAGTTCCGTTTAGCGTATTCTCATTGAGCTTTTTAATTTGATCATACGAAATTTTTTCTGAGAAGGAAATAGGAAGATCATTGCGTTCGCTGGTAAAGAATAAAACTTTTTTATCAGGGCTTATATAGGGGCAGTAATCTAAGCGTGTAGAATTTATGAACGCGAGATTTTTTGAAGGCAACCATTTACCACTTGCATCCTTTACACTCATATATAAATCGCCACGCCCGCTATCATCTTTTCTTCCATAGCTAGTAAATAGAATGAATTGCTCATCTGGATCGACAAACGCATTGAACTCATAATTTTTTGAATTGACAGCAGTATCAAGTGCCATGGGCTTTTCAAAGTGATCGTTTTTCCAAGCGGCCATAAAAATATCCTCATTGCTAATTCCATTTTTGTATTGTGCAGTAAAGTATAGGTTTCCTTTTTTTGTGATCGAAGGATAAAACTCGTCCAACTCTGTATTGATAGGCTCACCTAAGTTTTTCGGTTCCCCCCACAGCTTACCTTGCCGTTCGACTACCCAAATGTCAAAGTCTTTAGGTTTGCTGCCAGTTAACGGCCGATTGGATGCGAAGTACATTTTCTTTCCATCGTCACTAAAAGCTGGTTCGAGATCGCTGAACTTGCCAGCAAAAGAAACAATTTCGGGTTTCGACCATCCGCTTTTTCCAAGCGTTGAAAGTACAATGGTTTGAAATGTAGATTGAGGTGTGGAGATTGTAAAGTACATTTCTGTACCATCTGGCGAAAGCGCAAAATCACGCTCGTTGATAGGTGTTGAGATGAACCCTTCTGCAAGAAGCATGACCTCGGTTGGTGGATTTTTGAAATCTAATTTTATTTGGGCAGAAGAAATTGAGATTGATAAGATGAATACTGTAAGAAATAACATGTATTTTTTCATGGCGTGTAGAATAGTTCGTTAATATACACGATTAACAAAAAATATTTATCACCGCTTATGGAGTAATGCTCATAAAGTTTTGTACCATTCACAAACTTCTTACTTTTGAAGTATCTATGAACCGCCTCGATCGTCTCACCTCTATTCTTATCCAACTTCAATCCAAAAAGATCGTAAGGGCCGAGGAGATTGCAGATCGATTTGAAATAAGCCTCCGTACTGTTTATCGCGATGTAAAATCATTGATGGAGGCGGGCGTGCCCATTGGCTCACAGGCGGGCACGGGTTATTTTATTGTGGAAGGTTATCATCTTCCTCCTGTTATGTTTAGCCAAGAGGAAGCGAGCGCACTGGTGATGGCAGGAAAATTGGTGGAACGGATGACTGATCAATCTGTTCGAATGGCTTTTGAAGGAGCGTTATTTAAAATCAAATCTGTTTTGAACGAAGCACAAAAGGATCATTTAGAGAGCTTGCAAGAGCACATTGAAGTATTAAGGCCGCAAATGAATTTGCCCGCGCAGTCGGGAAGTTTTCTTTCTGATTTGCAAAAAGCAGTGGCAGGTAAGCAAGTTATCCAAATAGATTATTTCAGCAACCAAAATGAACTCACTCAGCGCGAGGTAGAACCCATCGGACTATTTTATTATAGTGCCGCATGGCATTTGATTGCTTGGTGCCGCCTTCGTAATGGTTTCCGTGACTTTCGCAGCGACCGCATCAAAGAATTGAAACAGACAGGAATTGCTTTTGAGCCACGAAGTATTTCTACTATGCAGGAGTACTTCAACAGCATTCAGCAGGCGAATGCGGAGATGAAAACGGCTACGGTTCTTTTTGATAAGAAAGAAGCAACGTACATAAGTAGCTCACGACATTATTTTGGCTTTGTTTCTGAAGAAGAATTGGATGGGCAAGTGCGCATGAAATTTCTCGCTGCTGATTTATCTATGATGGCGCGCTGGCTTCTTTCCTATGGTCGGGGTGTGGAGATAGAAGGCCCAGAAGAACTAAAGCATATCGTACAGAGTTTAGTGGAGGAGTTGCAGGACCATTATTTGAAACTAGTGTAGATTTAGTATTCAGTAACTGTTGGCTACCGAATTCCGCTTACCTCTCACCAACCACTTTTTACCACTCACTATTCATCCCTCCTGACATAGGGTTGTCACTCGACTGGAAAAATAATTCAAATTATTTTTTATTGCTGACACAGGGCTGTCATGTTGCTATCGTTGATTTGATAAAAAAACAAGCAACTATGGAAACGGAAACAATGACACAACAAGAGATCAGGCCAAGGGTAAAAGAGATTATGCCTATCAATTTTCTTTTCTATCGAGCAGAAGTAAAATTGAACGACCTTGCCAACCAAATACCAGTGGCAAAAGAACTTTTCAAAGAATCTGTCAGGCTCGATATTCATCCTTCGGGGCCTATTCACTGGCACTACTTTGGTTTTGAAGGCGACCCAACAAAATCATTCACGCTAGAGGTCTGCCTACCTGTGGCCAGCGTGCCAGCCGACTATGATGGCAAGTTCCATTTCAAGCGAACGGAAAATTTTAAATGTGTTTCGTTGTTTCATGAAGGAGGGTGGAATGAAATCCCAAAGAGCTATGGAGTATTGATGGAATTTATGCAAAAGAATGAACTTCAACCCAACGGTGTTACTCGTGAGTTGTACATCAATGCGGATTTTGCGAATCCAGAAGCGAATGTGACTGAAATACAAATGGGTGTAAATTGATTCAGCTATGAGGAAGGTCATTATTCTACTTGGAGTTGTAGCCGCATTATTTTGCCTACTCATCTTCTCCGCGAATGCGCAAACTAAACTTACTACTATGAGGCTAAATGCAGGATTCATCACTCCCAAATTACAAGAGACAAAGAAATTCTATACTAGCATATTGCAAATGGAAGTTATTTTTGAAAATGAATTCTATTTGTTACTTCAAGCAGCTGGAGGAACTGACCAAATCAGTTTTCTGCTGCCCAATCATGAAAGTCAACAGCCTTTGTTCAAACCAACCTTTGCAGGTAAGGGTGCCTACCTTACTATAGAAATAGAGAAAGTGGACGAGGTGCATGATAAAATCAAGAAGATGAATATTCCCATTGCCATTGCGCTGCGTGATGAGCCTTGGGGCGATAGACATTTTGCAATTGTTGACCCGAACGGAATAGGGATTGATATTGTCACACATACGCCTTCTACTAAATAATATGGAGATTCTTGTTTTCGCCACATCCGTAGAGTCAGTTCAAGAAGTAAAAACACTTGCACCAGTCATCAATAAATTAGCGGGCAAAGGCAACTGGAATTTTGCACTGGATGATTGTGATCGTATCTTACGTATTGCATCAGAAAAAGTAGAGCCAAGCAGAGCCGTTAATTTATTAAGACAATACGGCTTCGATTGTAGGGAATTGGAGTAAACTATTTAAAACAAAATTTTATGACAAACACATTAACCCTTAACACTTCTATCTCAATTAACGCTCCCAAATCAAAAGTATGGATGGCATTGATCGATCCAGAGCAAGTAAAAAAATATTTCTTTGGCACAGTCCTGAAATCGGATTGGAAAATAGGCAGTACCATTACTTTCAGTGGCGAATGGGAAGGCAAACCTTATTTAGATAAAGGCATAATTTTACAAATGGAAAAGGAGAAAATCCTAAAGTATAATTATTGGAGTTCGTTTTCAGGCACAGAAGATAAGCCAGAGAACTACGCTACTATTATTTATTCGCTTGAGGAAAAAGCTGGGCAAACTACCATCTTTATTTCACAAGACAGCATCAAATCAAAAGAAGCACTCGACCACTCAGAACAGAATTGGCAAATGATAATGAAATCGTTGAAAGAGCTTTTGGAAAAATAATTTATCTTCATAGTATGATTAAAGGGAAAAAGGAATCACCAAAAGAGGCAAAGAGAGCAACCATGAAACCCGCCAAAGGCAAAACATGGACAGATAAAGTGAACGACCCAACTAAGGAGTTTCAAATAAAGAAGTTGGACAAAGACTTTGCTGATATGCCAGCAGGCGCGAAAATGTTGATTGCTACTTCTAAAATTATTGATGAGTATGTTCGCCATATCCCGAAAGGAAAAAGTGGAAGCTTGGCGAGCATGCGAAAGGATTTGGCGAGTGAATATGGGGCAGATTATACCTGTCCAGTCACTTCTGGAATATTTCTTCGCATCGTGTCAGAGGCGGCACACGAACAGATTGAAAGGGGAGCTCCTATAAGCAAGGTTGCTCCTTTTTGGCGAGTGGTAGATGAGAAGTCGGCACTTAACAAAAAGCTTTCTTTCGGTACTGCGTTTGCAGCAAGGCAACGAAAAAAAGAAGGCCTCTCTTCAAAATGATTTACTCGCTTCGCAGTGTTTGCGTTGGATTAGTGCGGATCGTTTTCATGCCCTGTGACCAAATGATAAAGACAATAAGAGCAGTCACGCTTATACACGTCACTCCAAAAATCCACCAAGGCATAGCCGTGTGATAGGCAAAGCCTTGTAGCCAGTGATCCGCTGCATACCACGCTAATGGAATAGCTACAAGCATAGCGATGATAAGCACCAACAAAAATTCTCTTGTCAAAACAGACAACGCTTGCCTTGCCGATGCGCCAAATACTCTTCGTATGCTAATCTCTTTTGTTTTGCGCAGTGTATTAAATGTGGCAAGACCAACGATGCCTATAATAGCAATGCTTAGCGCGATCACAGTAAGTAATAATACAAGGCGCGAGGCAACAATCTCAGTCTTGTAAAGTTCATCAAATGTTTCATCCTGAAACCAATACTTCATAGTATAGTCAGGTTCAAAGGTTTTATAAACGTTGGTAATTGCCTGCATAGATTCTTTCGTTGTGCCTGGCTGATAAGTGACATAAAGAGCGGAGATGGCTTCAATGGATTGACGATATAGTATGACAGGTAGTATTGCTTCATGAAGCGATGACGTATGAAAATCATTGATGACACCAATAATTACACACGCGATTTGCCCAAACTTGATTTCCTCACCTATTGGATTTTTTAAACCCATTATTTTAACTGCTTCCTTGCTAACCAATACTTCAGTTCTCACTGTATCCGCTTTTTGAGATTGAAAGTTATTTCCTTTAACTATTTCTAATCCCATCATCTCAGGAAACTCTTGTGTGCAACCAATTGTCCTAAAAGAAACACGAAGATCGTCAGACTTGCCCTTCCAAGTCACTCCAGTATTTGCACCTGATGCATTTAATGGATTATCATTAGATGCACCTATACTCACAATGCTGGTATTGTTTGTTAACTCATTCTTAAAGCTGTCGAATTGTTTTAGCAATTTAAAAGTCGGTTCGATACGAACCATATTGCTACGGTTGAAGCCAAGGTTTTTATTCGTTATAAATTCCAATTGCTTATACAATACACCACTAAAAATAATGATGATAACAGAAACGCTTAACTGCACTATCAATAACGCTTTTCGAAAACCTTGCGATCCTGAAAATTTATTTGTCAACTGATTTTTCAAGATTCTAATGGGCTGAAAAGATGACATTACCAAGGAAGGATAAATGCCAGCGAGTAAGGAAACAACAACTAAAAGGCAAATTAGGTAAATAGGGATTGTACCGCTTAACATGTTTAGGCTCATGGGTTGCATAATCAAATCGCTAAAAAGCGGAAGCACCAACTGTACCGTTACAACTGAAATAATAAACGAGAAGAAAACCAACAAGAAAGATTCACCCATAAATTGGATAGCAATTGTTGTGCGTACTGCTCCTGTCACTTTGCGAATGCCAATTTCCTTGGCGCGCAAGGTTGCCCTCGCGGTAGACATGTTTACTAAATTGATTACGGCCATCAGTAAGACAAGGCCCCCAATAATAATAAATAGAGTAATGTACTCGATTCTCCCACCCGTATTTTTGCCTCCCTCAAATTTATTTTTCAAATGCCAATCAGTAATAGGGTAAGCTTGATAACTTAACTTTTGAGCTTTATGAGCTTCTGTCAACACCCGAACGTCATTCAATTTCTCAGTAAGTTGCTCCGCTGAAATTGCTGAATTGGATTTGATGTACATGTTAAAGAAATTTCGTGCCATCATCGTGTCATCAATTCCCCATTGTTTTTGAAGAACGGAATAAGGCAAAGCAAAATCAAATTGTAGCGATGAGTGAGTTGGAACATCCTGAAAAATAGAAACAATGACAACTTCTCTAGTGCCATCAATTTTAATCGTCTTTCCAATGGGGCTAGCAGTACCATAAAGTATTTGAGCCATTTTTTCTGAGATCGCAATGTTGGCCGTTCCTTTTAGTGGGTTGCGGTCACCTTCCAGGATGGGAAAATTGAAAACAGAAAACAAGTGCTCATTGGCGTAGACACCGCTCAGGTAAATACATTCGCTGTTCTTTCCTTCGGGACGAAAACACAGTTCATGTGGCCAACGTGTACCCGTAGAAACGCTAACCAATGTTTCGGCTTCGGGTACAGAGGAGACATCCATTGCTGAAGAAGCTACATCGTATGTTTGGAAACTGCCATCTGCCTCTACATGGGTCAAGACTTTAAATAATTTATCCGTGTCAGAATGAAAACGATCAAAGGACTTTTCTTGCATAATCCACAACAGAATAAGAAGGGTGCAGGTGAGTCCTGCTGATAGTCCAAACACATTCAAGAAAGAATGACCAGGTTGCCGCATAAAATAGCGGATGGTAACCACAAGCATGTTTTTTATCATAGCAGTAGATAGGGTTGATTGATCGGATAATTTTCTTTTCCTGATATTTTTAAATCGAAAAAATCGAAACACATTCCAAATAAAATAGAGATCGGCTTTGCGTTTGCTTTCTTTCGCTGTTCGATAAAATAATTCATACGCATCCCCCTGAATTTCCTCCAACAAATCTGGTCGGCAATACCATTGAAGAAATTTGTCAACCCATCTAGGAGGTATAGGTCTCATTTTACTCCGTTCTTAATGAGTTCACCGGATTTGCTTGTGCTGCTTTAATCGATTGGTAGCTAATCGTCAGTGATACAATGACCACTACAATTATTAAACTTATGGCGTATGTAAAAAAATCAATGGAAGTGCGATACACGAAATTATCAAGCCACTGATTGATGAAATAGTACGATATTGGAACCGCTATTACGAAGCCCAAAACGATTAGCACTGCAAAATCTTTATAGACCAATCTTACTATTTCAGATACAGTTGCGCCCATTACTTTTCTTACCCCTATCTCTTTTACTTTTCGCTGAACTGTAAACAAGACCAATCCATAAACGCCTAGGCAAGCTATCAGAATGGCAATGCTTGCAAATGTTTGAATGATCAAACCAAAACTTTTGTAATTCGCATATTGCTGATCGAGCTGTTCATCTAAGAAGGTAAACTCAAATGCTTTTTCAGGGAAAACTTTGTTCCAATTATTCTCGATCGTTTTAATGGTTGCATCCACATTTGCATTTTCAAATTTTATTGAGAGGGTATTGAATTGATTTTGGTCGATGGAAAGTAATAAAGGAGAAATGGCAGTGGTAAGCGATAGAAAGTTGAAATCTTTAATCACGCCAATCACTTTTCCCTTCTTGCCTTCTCTGTTGATTTCTTTTCCAAGGGCTTTTTCGGGTGTCTCCCACTTGAATTCTTTTACGGCTGTTTCGTTGACTATAAAAGCTTCTTTTGCGTCAGTGCCATATTCTTTGCTAAAGCCCCTGCCCGCAACCAATTTAATATCGAACGCTTCTATGAAATTGTAGTCAGCAGCTAGGTTTCCTGTAAATATATTATCCTCTTTTGTAAATCCTTCTGGAATGGTTCCTCTAAATACCACACCTGCGCTTGGTGATCCGGATGACAAAACCGTTTGCCTCACTCCAGTTTGTTGTTCAATGTTGTCTCTAAAGCTTTGTAATCTTGATTTGAAGGTGGAATCACCTTGTTGAAAGTATCCATTTAGATTTTGACTTTGGAGGGGAATGTTGATGATGTGTTCCTTTTGATAACCCAGCGGTCGGTTTTCCAAAAAGTTGAGTTGCTTCACAATTAATAGCGAACCAGAGAACAACATGCACGCGATGGCCAATTGAAATACCACTAATGCCTTTCGAAGCACTTGTCTTCTTCCACCTTTTTGGTCTCCTCCCTTCAAGGCACTGACCGATTCGAACTTAGTAACAAAATAGGCTGGGTATCCACCAGCCAATAAAGTCAGCACCAATAAAATACCGACAGAGAACACCAAGAGTTTTAAATCCAATACATCTGCGAATGATAAATCTTTACCAGTGAGCAAATTCAGTTTAGGTAAGGCTAAGTAGAAAACTAAGTAGGAGGCAATGAACGCAGCAACGCAGAAGGTTAAACTTTCAGCTAAAAATTGAATGATTAGTTGATGCTTGCCTGATCCGAGTATTTTTCGCAAACCAATCTCCTTCATTCTTGAAAATGATTGAGCCGTACTGAGATTTATGTAATTAATAGCCGCAATGAGCAAAGTCAAAATACCTACGCCAATGAAAATATAAATGTTTGTCATCGAGTTCGTGGCAGTAGGCTCTCCTTGATGGTCGCTCTTTAAGTGAAGATCGATTAATGGAGTCAAAGCGAAGATTTGACCAACCAAAACGTTGGGGCTCGCATTCTTCTTTAAGAAATCACCCATGGTAGCATTGACGTGTTCTGATGTGCTTCCCTCTTTTAATAATACATAGGTATAAGAGTGACTGATCACAAAGTTCATCGCTAGATTGGCACGAAGAACTTGTTCTGTTTTTTCATCTTCCAAATCAAACATATCATCATACGGAACCAACATATTAAATCGTATGTGAGAATTTTCAGGAAAATCCTTCACTACGCCAACTACTTTAAACGATTGCCTACCTGAGAATATTAATGACTCCCCAACGGGGTTTTTACCGCCAAAATATTTAGTTGCCATTTTTTCATTGATCAACACAGTAAACTTATCATGTAGAGCTCGTTTGGAACTCCCTTTCACAAATTGAAATGAAAACAATTTAGTAACAGCAGAATCAGCAAACAGTACATTGCTTTCTTCAAAGGCATCTGTACTACCCGGAATACTAATACTCACATTTCTAAGATAAACACGCGCTACTTCTTCTACTTCGGGATAATAATCTTTCAAGGCTGGCGCAATGGGTGGAGGTGTCGCGGCTATTTTCATTCCGTTCGAAACGGTATATCCAAACCGATACAAACGATTTGCCTTCTCATGGAATTGATCATAACTCATTTCGTTTCTCACATAAGCAAAAATCAACAGTGCGAGGGCGAGCCCACACGTAAGCCCTACATAATTGATAAATGAATAGGCTTTGTTCTTTACAATATTTCGAATAGCAGTTTTGAAGAAATTTTTTAACATAGCGGAAGAAGTATTTGATTCGTATTTATTTTTAGTACGCTTGATAGTTGACCATTTAAAGAATCGAAGAATATTCCAAACAAAATGTAAATCTGCTTTCCACTTACTTGCTCTCACCTCTCTGTAAAACAGTTCGTGCACATCTCCTTGAATTCCTTCGAGCAAAGCTGGATTGCAGTACCATTCTAAGAAGCGATCTGCCCAATTGGGAGGGGAGTTAAATGATTGCTTCGGAGTAACCGTTTTCATTCTGCCCCTCTTTTACCAATATTTTGAACAGTTAACCATTTCATTGTTTAATGTAGAGCTCTGTATAACCATTGCCCAAATTCATATCCGTTTCGCCAAAGCGAGATTATCAATGCAAAGCCTACTACGGGTAATAAAATTTTGAAGTAGTTTGATTTAAGGAATTCTTCTTTTGTCATATTATTTTATTTTGTGATGAACTATCATTTAAAACTAAACTGCAACGCCATTTTGGGTATTTGACTATATAATTGATTACGCAGCTCGTTCGCATCTTCCAGCGCACGTTTCCCCGCAGCCGTAAGCAGGAAGATTCGTTTTCTTCTCCCTCCTCTCTCTTCGGTAGGGTCGCCCATTTTAGACTTCAGATAGCCCTTGTCTTCCAGACGTGTTAACACAGAATGAACAGCACTGATGTTCAAACTACGCCCAGCTTGTTTTTCTATTTCGTCCATTACGGCTACACCGTATGCTTCGGGATAGAGGATGCCTACGTGCAAAAGCACGAGTTCCTCGAGTTCGCCTAGGTAAGTTCCTTTCATATTTGTGAGGTAATTAGTCCTGCAAACGTGAAAGTAATCAATATGTTTCATTTTTGTAGAAAATTTAGTAGAGAAAATTCTATAAATAGTTTAACGAATTCTTTTATAGTTAGGAATCCTTACTATATTTGTCCCATCAATTAACTTAACTCCTTTATAAAATGGCAGATCAAATGAAAGGTTACACCTACGGGCAAGTAGGGCAATCACCTGTAAGCATTGCCGATTTGAACCTTCTTAAGAAGACTGTATTGTTTACAGAAGAAGATGAAAAAAATCTTCGTCTGGCTGGCGAAGTATTGAAAGACCAAACCAATGAAGTGCTTGATCTTTGGTATGGTTTTGTGGGAGGCAATGAACACCTTGTTCATTACTTTGGCAAAGATGGTAAGCCGAACATGGAGTACCTCACAGCGGTAAGGGCTCGGTTTGGCCAATGGATTATGGACTTGTGCAATAAGCCGTATGACCAAACGTGGCTCAACTATCAACACGAAATTGCATTGCGTCATCATACTTCTAAGAAAAACAAAACAGATAGTGTTGATACAGTACCCATCATTCATTATCGTTACATGGTGGCTTTCATTTTTCCCATTACGGCAACTATCAAAGGCTTTCTTGCCAAGAAAGGGCATGATGCAAACACCGTAGAAGCTATGTACGCAGCTTGGTTCAAAGCGGTAACCTTAACGGTAATCCTTTGGACATATCCATATATTAATAAAAATGAATTTTAATTTTCCACACCTAAAAATCAGAAACACATGAAAAAAACCTTTTTTATTTTACTTGCATTGGTATCTCTTTCAGATATTGATGGCCAAGCTCAGTCAACAAAAATTCCGAATGGCTATACATACGGCACGAAACAAGTAGCCCAGTCACCTTTTAGCTTGGATGAATTAAAGCAATTGCAACAAGCTTTATTATTTGGCGATGATGATATCAAATACTTGAGAATGAGCCATGAAATCCTAAAAGATCAAACAGATGATATCTTAAACGTGTGGTATGGATTTGTTGCATCTACCCCACAACTCGTTTACTTTTTTGGTAATAATGCAACTGGGAAACCAGATGGTGATTACTTAACAAAGGTGAGAGCAAGGTTTGGTTTGTGGATACTACAAACTGCGGAGGCTAAGTATGATCAAGATTGGCTAAACTATCAATTTGAAATTGGCTTACGTCATTATACTACCAAGAAGAATAAAACGGACAACGCCAATTCAGTACCTATTGTAAACTATCGGTACATACCTGCCCTTACCATTCCTGTCACTACTACGTTGAAACCATTCTTAGCTAAAAAAGGAGCTAGTCCTGAAGATGTAGAAAAAATGTACAATGCTTGGGTAAAATCGGTATTAATGCAATCCATTTTATGGGGGCAGCCCTACATGAAGAAAGGTGAATTCTAATTTTTTATGCAAAGTCAACAAAATGGAATAGACGGGTTGCTAAATCCGTCTATTCTTTAAATCAAAAATAAAAAAATTATGCAAGTAGCAGTTTGGGACACGTATGTAACGAAGACAGACGGCAAGATCATGCACTTCGATATTATCGCACCGCAAAGTGTGGTGGATGAAAAAGTAATTTATACCTTTGGTAAGGAATACTTACAATCAAAACAAGAGGACAGCCAAGAGTTGACAACAAAAGAATGTAGCTTCTGTCATATTGAAAAGGCCTCTGTGGAAATAGAGAGAAGTATCCATCAGAAAGGGTATTATATTTATGAAATGCAAAACTGCTAAAAGTGTCGGTATTTAAATTAGACGATCAAAATTCTAACCTCGACAAGAAAATCGTTGCTGGCCTGGAACGCTTGTCGCAAGTGTTTCGCATTTTGCTTTGGGAAAAAGCAAAAGAACATGGCTTAAGCCCCATACAGATACAGTTGCTTATCTTTATCAAACATCATTCGCAAGATAAGTCAACGGTGAGTTATTTGGCACGGGAATTCAATCTGACCAAGCCAACCATCAGTGATGCGATCAAAGTATTGGAGCAGAAAAAAATTATCAAAAAATCTATTGATGCTAACGATACTAGGAGCTATACTATTCAACTAACGGCTGCGGGAATTAAAATCGTTTCAGAAACGGAGGACTTTGCAAATCCGCTCACTGAAATAGTTTCAAAATCAAAACAAGTAGATAAGTTGGTATTGTGGGAGAGCATTTACTCGCTCATATCTCAATTGAATAAACTGCAGATCATTAGTGTGCAGCGCACTTGTTTTAACTGCAAGCATTATTCCATGAAGAACAAGAATCCCTTTTGCAGCTTGCTGGAACAGAAACTGCAAGTGCAGGATATTCGAATTGATTGCGAAGAATTTGAATTGAGTTAGCAAGTCTTTCGGATAGCTGAGCTACTTACCACTTTGATACACCTCAATTTGGTCGGCCTTTATAATATCTTTATCTCTTCCAAAAAGCATGAAGATTCGCTTTTGTTCTTGCAACGTTGGGATTTTGATTTTCATGCCTTCCATTGAAATCTCCATTGCCTGCTCTACCCATACAGGTTGCCACTGATTGTTTTTATTTACTTCTAAGTCGCCCATTACTTCTACATCCAAGTCACCAAAATTAAATCGCGCAAAGTTGGAGCGGAAGAGATGTTGGTTTTCAGGTGTGAAACCTTTTCGCATTCGGTGCGACCATTTGTGTTTCAGTTTATCAGCATCGGTAGAAGACATAAGTAAATCCAAATCAGTAACAATGGGTATCGTTATGTCAGACAAAAGCATGGCGCAACTGCCAATTACGAAATAGTCATTTTCTAATTGTTGTAAATCAGGATAGATTAATGCAAATAGTTCGATGACTTTCTTTTTCATAAAAGCTATTTAACTAAATTTCCAATTTTCTCAAAGATTCTGTTTGCGGAAACTACTGCCCCTTCCATATAGCCTGGATAGGTTGTTGAAGTTTCTGACCCTGCAATGAAAAACCGATTATCATAAAAGGCATTATTAAATATTGGATTACCATTATTTTGATGGGGATACACTGAAACACTATTTTGCTTTTTGTCTTTCGTGTAAATCTCTCCCGACCACACTAACTCTTCGTAGCTAAGGTAGTCCATTGCCTCTTCGCCAAATATTTTAAATAATTGATTCATTACTTTCTCTTTTCTTTCTGCTTTAATGAGTTGTGCGTAGCCGCTATTAACAAAACCACATAGTGCAAAATGTGTTTCTTTACTGTTTGATTGATCGTAAAATTCTGTGATTGGCCCTACATTACTGAATATAGTACCCGATAGTTTTTTATTTTTCCAAAAAGGAGTTTGATAAATAAGAGCGATTTTAATAGAATCTTGCATCCACGTATGTGTGTTCATTGCTATACGAATGATTTCCGCAGGTAAAGATGGAGTAAACTGGATTGAACTGACAAGTAATGCGGGTGGAACCGTTGAGATAACTATATCTCCATCGAAAGTAGCATTGTTAGTTTTTACGCACACTTGCTTATTTTCAAAAATAAGTTTTTTGACAGGGTGAGCTAGATTAATTTCGTTTTGGCTCAACTTATTGGCCAACGTATTTATCAAATTAGAAGTGCCATTTTCAATTCTGTAGCTTGGATTGTCTGGTGGGATTTGTATAGGTTGTGGAGGAGCGGTGGAAAAGGCTTCAAAAAAAGCAGTACCCTTCATATACTGTTCAAAGTAAGAAATATCTAATTCGTCTAATAATTTGATGAGGTTAATGTGCTGGTTGCCATACCAAGTAGCACCCATTTCTACAGGGGTATCATTCTTACTTAATAGCGTTGAGATTCTTCCACCCAAGCGATCTCTGGCTTCGAGGATTTGAATGGTAAACCCCATTTGCTTTAAACGATAGGCAATCAATAGCCCCGTTAGCCCTGCTCCTATTATTATTATTCTTGGTTTCAATTTTAAATATAAGTAATGAAATGGTCGTTAAGATATTCTACACCCAATGGTATGATAATCGGTCGGCCATTCCGTGTGACCATTAAAAAATAAATATTAACACATGAAAACAAAACCGACAGACTATGATTTTATCTGTCGGTTTTGTAATGCTAAGTTAATGTGGATTTTTATTTGTTTGCAAATACGGAATAGATTCGTACTTCTGGTGCAGCTTGCAGGTATGGCTTCAATGCTGTTACTACATCGTTGTTAAACAATTCAGATTTCAAATAAGCTTCGGCTTCAGCTTGAGTTTTAAAGCCGTGAAGTACTTGAACATCGTCTGTTCTCATCAGTAACTCCTTTGAAAGAGCGCCTTTTATTTGTTTCAGGAATGGTTGCTTGTACTTTACATAAACACCCGCAGCAGCAGCACGGTCAGTCTCGTTTACTTTTAGCGTGATTTCTAAATAAGCACCTGCAACTGACTTTATGTTGCTTTGCGCAAATGTTGAAGATGTGAATGCCGATGCCAATACAGCAAGGCAAACGAAAAAAAATCTTTTGAACTTTGTCATTGTGTTTGTTTTAAATTGTGATGTCATTATTGACTATACAAATGTCAAGGGATTACAACCCTGAAAATGGCAAACCAACGCAAAGAAATGGTAAATTAGGGAACCGATGTTGCGCAAAATAACTAAACCAATGTCAGACTGAGTTTATCGAAGTTCATTTAAGTTCAGATAGCCAGTTTTCGACAAGCTCAAACTGACAACTCTGGTTATTTTGCGTAACCTAAGCTAGGGAAGCTGAGATTGAAACTCTTTGGGCGTGATACCCGTAGCCTTTTTAAAGTATTTGGTAAAATAAGTAGGCTGGTCGAATCCTAAATCATACGCAATTTCTTGAATCGAAAAATTTTTATTGGCAAGCCTTCTTTTAGCTTCCAATATTTTTATTGACTGAATGACATTCGCAGGAGTGTTGTCTAAATGTTGTTTCGTTACAGCAGTCAATTTTTTATTATTGGTAGTTAGCAACTTACTATATGCGTCAATACTTAAGAAAGTATTTTTATTTTCATAAACGGCTTTCTTAAAAAGGAAGGCCAATCTAAAATCCCCATTTAGATTCATGTCAAGATTTGTCTCCTTATTCCTCAATCGCTCTATTAAGAAAAGTAAGCTTGTAAATAATGAAAAGACTTCTTCCTTCACTAAACTATTTTGTATTGTCAATTCTTCTCTAATGAAAGGTGTTATGGTTTTGAACCGAAGCAAATCACTATCTGAAAGTTGGAGGTATGGTTTTCCCATTTCATTGAAGACTGAAAATGAAAAGCGTTGCGAAAGTTCTTGAGTGAACTGGTCTATAAAATAATCATTGAAATGAAAAAGGAACCCTTCATTGGCAGAGTCAGGACAGAAATAGTGTATCTGGTTAGTATTTATAAAAAAAATAGAGTCTGCTTGATGCTCAATAATTTCATAATCAATGTAGTGGTTGCCAGCCGTTTTAAACCAAATTAATTGATAGAAGCTATGTCTATGAGCTTTGGTAGCCGTTGGAATATTTTTAAGAAGATAGGATTTAGCATCGTGCAATTCAAAATGCAATTTTGAAAAATCGTCTTTGTGCAAATAATATTTTTTAATGTCTTCCATGGCAGTAGCGGCAAGTTAGCAGACTAATCCTTAGCAATGCCAAAAAAGCCTGATTGACTTTATTTCAAATAATTAAGCGTAATGGTTTCTTCCTTCGACAACTCATTCAGTTTTCTTCCACGGCTTGCTTTGTTCCACTTGGACCGAAAGCTACCTTCTGCCCAATCGGATAGTATGGTGGGATGAATATAACTGGATCGGCAGACGGTGGGCGTATTGCCCAAATCAGAGGCAACTGTTTTGATCACTTCATTTGAAACTCTTTTTCTAGCGGTTACGGTGTCTGGATCTAATTGTTCGGAAAAACGAAAAGCGGTTTTCCAGGTTGCCGCCCATGTGCGAAAATCCTTGGCGGTTACTTTTGTATCTTTTGGAGTAAGGGCATCGAGGTATTCATTGATATGATTTGATTTGATATCGAAATCGTTTCCGTTTTTATCCTCATATCGAAACAGGTCTTGATTCTTTATTTTGCCACCAATCTCTCCTGATGCCCTGATGAGTTTAGCCAAGTCATCTTCCCAAATTCTCCTTTTCCAAAGTTTACCTGATTTACCAACAAACTCGAAAACGGCATCTAATTCTCCTTCTGCTTCTTTGGAGCGATCGATGATCATGTGACCTTTTGTTAGCGTTGTCAATCCGTATGACTTGTTCTTTTTTGCATATTCATCATTGCCTACCCGAAAATGGTAAAGGTCGATCAACTTGATAATCAAGGCTACCACTTTGTTTTTGGGCATTCCCTTTAGTTTCAAATCTGATTCCACTTTTTTTCTGATCGAAGGAAGTGTTTTTGCAAAGTGAGTCATGCCATCGAACTTTTCAGCCGCGCGAGCGTTGGTCCAATTTTCATGGTAGCGATATTGCAGTCTTCCTTTGGCATCTTTGCCTGTCGCTTGTAAATGTGCGTTTGCATCTAAAGATATCCAAACGTCTTGCCATGCAGGTGGCAGCACTAATTTATTGC
>JBJXEB010000061.1:0-20566 GCA_046155095.1 Cyclobacteriaceae bacterium | reverse complement strand
AGGAAGGATTTGAACCACATAGAAAGATAGAAACATAGAAAGACACACATAGTCCTATGTGAAATCTATGTGTTCTATGTCCTATGTGGTTCATTTGCTGCTGATTGCTCTTAACTTAATGACATTGAATCCTAAATCCTAAATCTTAAATCTTAAATCTTTCTACGTTGCCCATGTCTTCCCCACCTCCTTCAACGGCACACACCCTTTGAATGGCCCAGGCACTTGATTGTATTGCAATACTTGGGTTGAACCTGGCTCGCTGGTGAAGAAGCCGAGCAGGGTGAGTTCTTTTATTTTTAAGATGAAGGGCTTGTCGTCTCCTGCTGCTGACCACCATCCCCAACTGGATTTTTTATCGGATGTGGAAAGGGCGGCATCATGATGCTTCTTCACGTGAGCAACTTTCTCTTCAGGTTTGCACTCAACAAAATTTTCACCGAATGTTTTTTTTGCGCCTTCATCGAACTCTTCCAAGCCTTTGAGAAACTTTTGTTGTTTTTCTTTTGAATAAACCTCAAAGAGCATACTGTCAATAAAAGCAGGAACGCCCACATCTTTTGCTCCGGGTGTATCTGTCTTGGGCATAATGATTTCCGCCAACTCACTGATGATAGCAGCTTGCTCCTCCGTAAAAAACTGAGGTTTATAATTCAACTCAGGCGTTGCCTTGCACCCATTCATTATGCCAACCAATGCAGGGCCGGTAACAGCATAGCCAAGTACAAGCGCAGTTTTTTGTAATACTTCTCTTCTGTTCATCGTTTAGATTTAAGATGTGAGATTTTTGATTTAAGATTTGATCGTTTACTTAATCAACTATAATTCTACAAATTACCTTTTTTCAATTCACTCACTGCATAATCAACCGCACGGGCAGTCATTGCCATATAGGTGAGCGATGGATTTTGGCAAGCCGATGATGTCATAGACGCGCCATCGGTAACAAATACATTCGGTGCATCGTGCACTTGGTTCCATTTGTTCAGCACAGATGTCTTTGGGTCTTTGCCCATCCGTGCAGTGCCCATTTCATGAATGCCAAGGCCAATGTTATCGGGGCCATCAAAAATTTTCACATTCTTAAAACCAGAAGCCTCCATCATTTCTGCTGCAGAGGTTTTATAATCTTCGCGCATCGCCTTTTCATTTTCTTTCCACTCTGCTTCTATGCTCAACGTGGGCAAACCGTACACATCTTTTTTCTTGGTGTTCAATGTCACTCGGTTATCTGCATAAGGCAAACATTCACCAAAGCCAGTGATGCCGAATTTCCATCCACCCGGAACGGTGAGTGCCTCTTTCAAGTCTTTTCCAAAACTCATCTCGGCCACTCCGCGCGCCCAGCCTTCACGGCTTCCTCCACCTTGATAGCCATAACCACGCACAAAATTTTTCTGCTTGTCGGTTCCTACATTTCTAAATCGTGGAATGTAAATACCGTTGGGTCTGCGGCCCACATAATATTTGTCTTCATACCCATCCACATCGGCTTCTGCCCCCGCGCGATAATGATGATCCATTAAGTTACGGCCCAGTTGATCGCTGCCGTTGCCCATGCCGTTGGGGAACCGACCGGAAATAGAATTCAACAAAATTTGTGTACTGCCCAGCGTGGATGCATTGAGAAAAATAACGGGCGCATAAAAATCAATTTCTTCTTTTGTTTGCGAATCCAAAACTTTTACGCCTATTGCTTTCCCTTTCGTCTCATCATAAATCACCGAGTGTACAATAGAAAAAGGTCGCAGTGTCATGTTGCCCGTTTTCATAGCGGCTGGCAATGTGGAAGCATTGCTGCTAAAGTATGCACCATACGGGCAACCATAGCCGCACATATTTCTCGATTGACAAACCCCGCGACTGTGATCATGCTCCAACGGAGAGGTAACGTGCGCCACGCGCCCAATGGTTACTTTCCTTCCATTAAATTTATCGGCCACCTTATCGCGAAAAGCTTCTTCCACACAATTCATTTCCATAGAGGGCAAAAATTTTCCATCGGGCAAGTGAGGAAGTCCCTCTGCCCGCCCACTCACACCAATGTACGACTCTACTAAATCATACCACGGAGCAATATCTTTATAGCGAATCGGCCAGTCCACACCATGGCCATCTTTTGCGTTCGCCTCAAAATCCAAATCAGAAAGACGATATGTTTGTCGGCCCCACATAATCGAGCGGCCACCCACATGATAGCCACGTATCCAGTCAAACGGTTTCACTTCTGTGTAGGGGTTTTCCAAATCGTTCACCCACCAATGTTTATTGCCGGGGTTCACCCAGTTCGTGCGCGACTGCACCGGATAAAATTTCAGTTCTTCATCAGGCAATCTATTGGCGTGTGGAAGTTGCCACGGGTCTTTCGTCATCGTTGGGTAGTCGGTCACGTGCTTCACATCGCGGCCACGCTCCAGCACCAATGTTTTCAATCCACTTTCGGTAAGTTGTTTGGCAGCCCACCCACCGCTGATGCCCGTGCCCACCACAATGGCATCAAACGTATTTTCTTTTTCGGCTTTGATGTTCAAGTTCATTGGCTTCTAATTTTGATTTGAATGTAAGAAATTATTCTTTCAAAATAGGAAAGAAGGTGTATGAATTACAGGAGAGTCATTAGAATTTTTTTTGGCGGCCTGCCACGCGAGGCGCAGTGGCACCGGGCTGTCGGCACTCGCCAATCAATCGCACATTCCATTTCGGGCTCAAACAAATGCCTCCATCCCTGGCCGAAGTACTTACCAAATGAATCGGTTAGGTTATTTTGAGGATTTTCAAAAAGTAAGTATCGCTACAAAGCATTAGAAAAAACTTCTATTCCAATTTTTCATTTCACAATATTGCTAATTGGATTTTTAAAACGTCAGTTCGGCATTTGAAAAAACGGTGATAATAAATTACCCAGCGGCAGAGCCGCGAAATAGTTGTAGCTAATTTTAATAACGTAGTACAAGGTGCAGCGCACCGAAATATCTTTCATTCAAATCAAGAGCGTTTCGGTGCTCTGCACCTTCAATACAGATTATTCATTTCTACAAATGTTGTGCGGCTCTGCCGCCACTTTCAATACGTCAAAATAGAATGAACGCGACAAGCGAAACCTACATTTTCATTTGTTGGGGAACGATGCGCAAATACACTTGCATGGAAATAGGATTGTTTCCATAAAAACTTTTTAAACTCTCTGGAATAAAATTAATGGTACTTTGTGCGCCAACAGCAATGTCTGTTTTAAACCAATTTGCAATCCTATGATTCGCGCCAAGCGTAAAAGCTTGTATAGAAAAAATTTCATCTACAAATGAAATCAGTTGCAATTCTTCAGAAGATTTCTGTACATACTCATAGCGAGAATACAATGCTATTTTTTTGATTTGATAATTGGCCTCTGCTAAAATGGATTGCTCTTTGTGGTCTCCGCCAGCATCGTTGTATCCCCAGATGAGCGCTGCGGTTAAGTGTTTTTCATTGGTTGGTTTCTGTGAATAAATAATTGAAGCCGTAGTGCGCCTAATATCTTCTTTAGGAAATAATTCTTCTGGGCTTTTTAAAAATGCTTGTGAGGCCTGCATGACAATGCTTTTACTGGGTGCATACGAAAGTCTATAAGCATAACTATCAAATCGCGGTTCATCAAAATCAAATCGCTTGGCATTTGGCTCACGTCCTGTAAAAGAAGAACCTTCCAATTTTATTTTTTTGTAACGGACACCGAAAGTAGCTACCCCAAATGTTATATGCGTGGCATCTTGCCAATGATGACTCAGTGGTGCATCGGGGTTGTTCATAGAAGAGATACGATGCATGAAAGCAGTCGGGCCAATCGCTGGCTCTCCAGGATAACCAATATACAGCGACAAATCAAGATCAGAATTAATGGCGTGTGTGTAACCAATGCTTAATTCAGAAATCAAATCATGAGGATGCTGCCGATTGACCAATGGCTTTCCGTCAAAGGCTTCTCCTGATTGGAATAAAAGCGGGTAACCACTTCCGCCAACCGTGATGGGGTCGATTGACATCATGGCCCTAAAAAGAAAAAGGCCGTTGTTACCGGCCTTTCGTTGTGCCATTGCCATGGCCCAGCCAGGTGCATCAAATTGTTTTCCGCCCGATTGATAATCGTTGTTTATGTTCTGCCAATTCTGCCTTACAAAAATTCCACCATGCACCATGTAGCTCCATTTTTCTTTTGGGTGCATCCACGCGTACATGGGGGTGTTGTCGGGGAGCCAGCCAGTACCTGAACCATTTCTATTCATGGGCAAATTTTTTGAGAAAGCGTGGCTCATGCCATGCATGGTATGTTCCAGTGATGTAAAAGCGGCAGGCACTTTCGTTTTAGGGAGTTTGTATTTCGGTTTCCCGGGAAGGACTTTTACAGGAAAATTTACCTTTATTTTTTCCCAATTGAAAGTAACCGACCATTCTGTATCATTGATTTTATCAACTGTGTATTTTAATCGATTCCTCAAACCTGTAGCCTCTGGCTTTGCCATAAAGCGAGTGATATCATCTTTGTCAGAATATTCATCGGCCAAATGTTGCTCCCAATTTTTGTTGATAATAATCGTCCATTCATTTTCGTTTGGGATAACGAACAGCGCGTAGCGTCCCGGTTTAATAGTTACTCCATTTATTTCAACAGGTATGTTGAATTCAATTTGCGTGGCACTATGCGCGCCCGCTACCCACACTTGGCCATAAGGCACGAGGCCTCCCCAAATGATTCGTCCACGGACAGCGGGAGAATAATAACCAATGCGAAGCCCCGTTTTTCCTATTTGCAATTCAGCAATCATGGGTATGCTTCCCTTGGTTGTGTCTTGTACTGCTTGCGCGAATATGCCAGTAGAAATAAGAAACAGAAAAATAAATAGCTTCATGACTTTAAAGATAGTTTAAATTAGGGTCAAACGAAATATCATTCAGAGACTTCCCCTCTGAGGAAAAATGGAATTACTTATTTTTCTTTACCAAGTCCATCCCACACTTACTGCATTTATCTGCTTTGTTGGAAGTAACATCTGAGTGCATAGGGCATACGTATGAAGTCCCCTCCAGTTTTTTCTCATCAATTACTTCACCGTGTTTCATGTGGTGGGTAAGGCAATGGATAGTGCAAGCGCCTATATTCTTATAAGTCTCATGTACCACTGCTTTCACATTGCCCGATTCATCTTTTATCTGACAGACGCCATTTTCAGCAGAGCTTGCAGACCAAGCTTCTGTGGAAGAGTAGGGGACAAAATTCCCGTTCTTCCCAACCTTGCCGAGATTTTTGCCAGTCTTTGCATCGATCAGGGAGCCTGTACCATCTATATGGGCAACTTTTTTTCCTACTGCATCTTTGATTACTCCCTCTTTTGATACGCTACCAATGTGCTTACCGTCTTTGTCGGTCACTTTTCCTGAGGCATCTATTCTGTGCCCTTTGTAATCTAACTCTTGTGCTTGTGAGAATTGAATCGCAAATGCTATTGCGAATACAATGAAAGAGATTTTTTTTAGTGTTTTCATTTTGTTTGCAGTTTAGTTATAAATTTATTCGTGTACGATTAATCTATTTTATGATTTTAAGTTAATGACAAGCCTTGTTGAATTTTTTCAACTTGTAATAATTATAAGGGAGTGGTGCAAGAAAACCAGCCGCCAATGCAATGATAAGCGCTGTCCAATACATGGGGTTATTGAATGATGCTTTGCCACCCGTTATCATAAAGTCGGTAGTGTTCATAGCCAGTTCCATCGCTACCATTGAAAGAAACGACATGGAGATGGCAGTTTGAAAAGCGAATGACCAACTGAACTTTTCGCGTGAGCGCAATAAAATAGTTTCCAACAACACAGAAGTCATCAAGCCAGCAATAGTGGCGAGAATAGTCTGCATGATCATAGAAGTATTTGGATAAAACGCTTGTAGGTAAATAATCATCCCAAAATCTCCGATAGAACAACCAATCAAACAATTGAGTGTATTTAGTGAGGCTCGGCTCCAAATTTTCCTGTCCTCCCAAAAGTCATTTTTTGAAATGGTTGGATTAGCCATTGCATCACCACCTTCTGAAAGCTGATAGGAAGGATAAGCTGCCAAACCTGATTGCAATGCCGATGTTGTGATATGTTTTTGCATGGTGATCTCCACCTCTGCCTGACTAAGATTTACCTTGGCATCTGTAACGCCTGCAATTTGTTTCAGCACTTTTTCGACTGTAGCTGCGCAACCATTACAGGTCATGCCAGTTACTTTATAGGTATGAGTCATAAAATCTCTGTATAATTCTCCAGTAAAGTAACGATGGTTCTGAGAAAAAGTAGTTACATAATTCTGGGAAAGAGTTATACTTTTACCAATACTTTATAGATAACAAATAAAAGCGCATGGAATTGAGGGTTTTGAAGACAGAACTAAAGGAAATTCTTCCGTTGAGAAAATTATTTCTTGAAGAAAACCATTTTCAAATCAGGTATAACGCTTGCCATGAGCGTAACTGGTCTGATTCCTATCTTTTCACACTGGATGCTTTGCCTATTGGCTACGGCTCAATTAAGGGAAAAGAGGATTTGAAAAATAGAGATACTGTTTTTGAATTTTTTATTGTAGCTCAATATCAATCGCTGGCAAGTCAATTTTTTATTGAATTAATCAAAACTTCTGGAGTAGCTTATGTTGAGTCTCAAAGTAACGAATTGTTATCCACGCGTATGCTCTACGAGTTTGGTCAAGACATTCGTTCTGAAGTAATTTTGTTTAAAGATAGCGTTGCTACAGAATTGGATATTCCGAATACAATTTTTCGATTGAAAGCTCAAGAAGACGTAATTTTCCATCATAGCCTTGAGCCAGTTGGAGAATATGTGTTAGAAAAGAGTGGAAGAATTGTGGCCACGGGTGGTTTTATGCGACACTATAATTTTCCATTTGCAGATTTGTATATGGAAGTAAATGAAGATTATCGAAAAATGGGACTTGGTAGTTTTCTGCTTCAAGAAATAAAAAAAGAGTGTTACAAAAGCGGTAGAGTGCCTGCCGCGCGATGCAACATTCAAAACAAAGCATCACAGGCTACATTATTGAAGGCGGGATTGGTAGTAGCAGGATTCATGTTAGAAGGAGTGATTAAGAATATTGAAGCCTAAACTAATCTTTACACTTTATCCAACGGTTTGCGCGTGTTATGCCGCAGGTTTTTAAAATGGCTAGGAGTCAACCCTGTTACTTTTTTGAATTGATTGCTCAAATGGGCAACGCTGCTATAGTTTAATAGGTTGGCGATTTCGCTAAGTGAAAGTTCATCGTAGACCAATAGCTCCTTCGCTCTTTCTATTTTTTGATGGATGATGTACTGTTCGATGGTAGTGCCTTCTACTTCAGAGAATAGCGAACTCAGTGAAGAATAGTCCTTCCCGATTTTTTCTGCCAGAAAAGAAGAAAAATTGATCTTTATTTTTCTTTCTGGCTGGTGGATTGCCTTGATGATCTCTGCTTTTATCTTTTCAATGGTTTTTGATTTTTTATTATCAATCAATTCAAAACCGAGTTGCTCTAGGTTATTTTTCAGGGCGGCTAATTTTTCTTTTGATAGGTCTTCTTGTAGGATAACCTCGCCCAGTTCTATATGTTGAAAAGGTATGTGTTGATTTTTTAACGCATTGGCCACCGCGGTTTTGCAGCGGTCGCATACCATGTTTTTGATGTAGAGGTTCATGGTGCAAAGGTAATGAAGAACTGTTAGCTCAAAATTTAGTTGACTTCGCCATTTCCCAGCCTATCATACTTTTCTTGCGTGTAGGGTTCCAGCGGTATTCACCTAAAATTCCATCTTTGCGAATCACGCGATGGCAAGGAATTAGGTAGGCAATATGATTAGAGCCTACTGCTGAGCCTACAGCCTGCATCGCTTTGGGATTTTGTATTTTTTCTGCAATACCTTGGTAAGTAGTCACGCTGCCCATTGGCAATCTCAATAGTGCCTCCCATACTTTCACTTGAAAATTAGTGCCTTTGACAAACACGTGCAATTTTTTTTCTGCACTGCCTTGACTAAAGATTGAATTAACAAAACTATTAGTCAATACTTGATCTTGATGGAAAACAGAATTATGCCAATCCGCTTTCATTTTTTCCAACTCATGTTTAGGGTCTTCATCAGTAGTGATGAACGATAGCCAACAGATGCCACGCTCGGTCACGCCAATCAACGCCAACCCAAACGGAGTTTCATGAAGTCCATATTCAATGCGAATGCCCGAGCCACGTTGCTTGTACTCTTGTGGAGTCACAGCCTCCAGCGTGGTGAACAAATCATAAATCCGCGATTGACTTGATAGCCCAGCCACCTCTGCTGCGTCAATCAGGTTCTTGGTTTCCACCAATTTGTTTTTCAGAAATCCCACCGTTAAAAATTGCAAGAACCGTTTGGGGCTAATACCCGCCCACTCGGTAAAGATCCGTTGAAAATGGAATTCGCTCAAGTGCACTTTCTCAGCCACTTCGCCCAGCTCTGGCTGTCGTTGAAAATTCTCTTCCAAGAATTTGATGGCCTGCTCAATGCGCTGGTAATTGATGTTAGTTTCTGTTGACACGATCATAAAGTTATTGTTTTTGTTGATGAGTCAAAGGTGGGCGATGCCCAAAAGTTATTCAACCTGTTTCTTGCTGACTGTTTCTTGCTGATGTGTTTGTCAACTTTATCTACCACTCAAGTAAAATTGAGGAAATAATCCCTTTGTATCTTCGTGTCTTTGTAGCATAAGCTTACTTTAGCAACATTAATTTAAAATCGATATGAAAAAAATCTTACTACCCTTGTCACTGCTGATCTTTTCGATGAATGTCTTCGCCCAACAAAATTACGATACCGTAAAAATCGTTTCCCAAAAACTCACCGATAAAATTTACATGCTCAAAGGCGCAGGTGGCAACATCGGTGTGCTGGTTGGCAAAGACGGAACACTTATGATTGATGATCAGTTTGCGCCATTATCAAACAAAATAAACGGAGCCATCAAAACTATTTCGCCCGAGGAAATCAAATTTTTAATCAACACACACATTCATGGCGACCACTCTGGTGGTAACGAGAATTTCAAACGCATGGGCGTTACCGTTGTGGCGCATGATGTAGTGCGCGAGCGGATGAACAAAGAGCAAGTGAACAAAGCCATGAACCGCGTCACTCCTCCTCGCGAGAAAGATGCGCTCCCCGCCATCACTTTTTCTAATAAACTCAATTTCCATTTGAATGACGAAGAAATTGAACTCATCCATTTAGACAATGGCCACACCGATGGTGATGTGATGGTGCGATTTAAAAATGCCAACGTCTTCCATATGGGCGATGCTTACGTTCGCTATGGCTACCCGTTCATTGATGTTTCCAGTGGC
Source organism: Cyclobacteriaceae bacterium (assembly GCA_046155095.1). GTDB lineage: Bacteria > Bacteroidota > Bacteroidia > Cytophagales > Cyclobacteriaceae > ELB16-189. The sequence continues at coordinate 11,178 of JBJXEB010000061.1, read as the reverse complement.
GGTTCGTTCACGGGTTTTCTCACCAGCCTTGATAAAGGTCTCGCACTGATGGACGACAATTCAAAAATTATTCCTGGCCACGGAGAATTGGCAACTAAAAATGATGTGAAAATTTTTCGCGATAAATTGGTTGACATCCGCGATCAAGTACTGGCTGCTTTCAAAAAAGGAAAGAAAGTAGAAGACATCCCCGCGCTCGGCATCACAGATAAATATGATACCGAGTTGGGCAACGGTTTTCTGAAAGGAAAAGATTTTGTTCTGCTCATTGCCGAAAGCGTGAAACCTCTGGCAAAGAAATAGAGTCATGCGGCATGGCCCTGCGAGGCGCGTGGGCCACCGGGCTATCCGCTACAAGTCCGGCCGCGCTCAATCCTAACGCACTTCGGGCTTTCCGCTGCTATCCCTTGCCGAGCGTTCTCCCTTAGCGAAGTGCCACGCCATTTGTTTTGCTTTCCAATCAAGAAAAGACTTCCTCATACAATGCCCACACGGACGAAACCCCTCCTTGATTGCCTCCTTTTCATTTTTAAAAAACACCCTATTTTCCTTTTTCATTCTCTTGCCCGAAGCACAGTGTAATGAGCCATATATTTTTAATTTGATGTTACCCGCAAACTTAATTTCCCTCTGACGAATCTTGCTTTGTAACTCTGTTGTGTCCAATTGAGTGTGTTCCGTCATTTTCAAATTGATTTTTCCAACCCTAAGTTAATTAATCAAAGCAGTAGCATCATTTTCAAATTACCGAATTATCGAATTTTCAAATTAGTCAAGTGGCATCATGAAAAATAACTCCCATCGCATACCTCACCCCAGATTTCACTTCGCTTATTCCGTGTTTCATATTCGCTCTATAGTATCCTCGCGTTCCTCTCACTGGCCTAAAGCTAGTAGTGAAGATAACGGCATCCCCTTGGTTCGGGATCACCACTTCCGCTTTTGATTGCGCGCGCGGCACTTGTTCCGTTAACACTAATTCTCCGCCTTCGTGGTCACGACCATGCTGGGTTAACACAAATACAATTTGAAATGGAAAATAAATTTCTCCGTACAAGTCTTGATGCAATGTATTAAATCCACCTGCTTCGTACCGAAGAATCAATGGCGTTGGTCTTGGCTGTTGATGGGCGTGACATTGTGCAATCAATTCTTGATGCATAGCGGGAAACTTTTTATCGATCGAAAGTTGTTGCATCCACTCATTGGCAATTTTAGAAAGCGGTTTATAAAGCTCCTCGCGCAGTTGTTGGATGATGGCGGGCAACGGATAACTAAAATATTTGTATTCGCCTTTTCCAAAACGGTACCGTTGCATGTTGATCACCGAGCGGAACAGTTCTGGATTTGGGTATAGCTTTATAAGAAGTTCGCATTCTTCTTTGGATAGCACATTGCTCAATTTCGCATACCCTTTGTTATTCAAAGATGCATCTATGGAAGCCCAATCAAGATTGCCAGTGTTCATAGTTTATTTTTAGTAAATGTGTGGGGTAAGATAGATTGCTTCAACCCGAATCTTGCTGACTTTATTTAAGGTACTTCTAAAACCCAAATGTTATGTCAGGCTGAGCTTGTCGAAGCCGATTGAAAGAGTATGTTCTATCGAAATATGTTTCGACAAGCTCGACTTGACTAGGTATTTAGATATACCCCCATAAAGTAATCTAAAACAAAAATGATTCTTTATCTTACCGAACCAAATTACGAGGCCATGAATACAAGATACCTCTTCTTCCTCATTGTTAGTTTACTTTTATCATGCAAGCCAACCACCAACCCTGCGAAAGAGGAATGGATTTCGCTCTTTAATGGCAAAGATTTTCAAGGCTGGGATATTAAAATAGCAGGCCATGAACTGAATGAGAATTTCGCCAACACATTTCAGGTGAAGGACAGCCTTTTGAAAATCGACTACAATGGCTATCAAAAGTTCACTACCGAGTTTGGCCACATTTATTATCAACAACTCTTTTCATATTATCGAGTGCGATTGGCTTATCGATTCACAGGCCAGCAACTAACGGGCGGCCCCGACTATGCGAATCTTAACAGTGGCATCATGCTACATTCGTAAGCGGCCAACACATTAGATATGAATCAGCAGTTTCCCGTTTCTTTGGAAATGCAATTTTTGGCCAGCGAAAAAGAATTGCAACGCTCCACAGGAAATTTATGTACGCCAGGTACTGAAGTAGTAATGAAAGGTGAACTGATAAAAGGACATTGCACTGATTCTGACTCTAAATATTATGAGAAAGATAAATGGATTCTTGCAGAAGCGATCGTGTTAGGCGATTCTGTGATTCATCATATTATCGAAGGCGACACCGTATTGACTTACCATCAACCACAATTCAGCTCCCACTTTGTTAATCCATCATTATGCTGGGCTTACTTTGGGTTTGCGGATTCACTTAGCTGGATACAAAAGCAAGGAACACCATTGCGCAAAGGCTACATTGCATTACAGACGGAAAGCCATCCAATAGAGTTTAAAAGAATTGAATTGCTAAACCTAAAGGGATGCACCGACCCGAAAGCACTCAATTACAAATCGTATTATGTCAAATCAGATAATGCTCAATGTCGCTATAAATGAAGTCCTTTAAAATAGCCTTGCCACAGCAATTTAGTTTTGATCTCACTCTTTCTTTTTTGTTGCGCTCACCTCGCGAACTATTGCATCAGGTAGAGGATAGATTTATTTACAAAGCACTTCGCGTTGGGCAAAATGAATTAGTACTCCGTATCCAACATGAGGGAGATCATCTCTTGATAAAAATATTGAACAATGAAATCTCCAACTCTGAGAAAGAAATAATCACTGACTATATCAGGGAATGGTTTGACTTAGAAACAGACTTGACACCTTTCTATGCGATGGCTTCTAAAGATGAGTTGCTCTCACCATTGGTAAAAAAATATGAAGGCTATCGCATTGTCGGCCAACCTGATTTGTTTGAATCGTTGGTGTGGGCGGTGCTGGGTCAACAAATCAATCTGGCTTTTGCTTACACATTGAAGCAGCGATTCGTAGAGCAATTTGGTAGTAGAGTCTTGTGTCAAGGCAAACCGTATTTTCTATTTCCATCGCCCGAAACCACTGCACACCTCAATGACGAAAAATTGTTGCCTCTGCAATTCTCGCGACAAAAAAGTAAGTATGTAGTTTTGATTGCCCAAGCATTTGCCAGTGGCGAAGTGTCAAAAGAAAAATTGAAAGACTTACCCCTTCAAGAAGCAAAAGAGCAGTTGATGAAAATAAAAGGAGTTGGTAACTGGACAGCCAATTATGCACTCATGAAAACTTTTCGCTATCCTGATGCTTTTCCGTTGGAAGATGCAGGTGTGCATAATGCGATTAAAAATTTAAAGAAGATGAAGGCAAAACCCACGATTGAACAAGTGAAACGGATTTTCAAAAAATACAAAGGATGGGAGGCGTATGCCACGCTTTATTTATGGAAGAGCCTTTGAAAATGGTAAGTGGTAAAAGGTAGTTGGTGGTTGGTTGATGCTGCTACCGATTACCTCTTACCAACCACCACTTACCATTTATGATTTAACAACAGCCGCACTTTTCAACTCGATCCTAAAAGTCGTCCCCTGATTCTCCTCTGATGACCGCACGAATATCTTTCCTTCGTGATACAATTCAATAATTCGTTTAGCTAATGCTAATCCTAAGCCCCAACCTCTTTTCTTGGTAGTGAATCCTGGCTTAAAAACGTTTTGAACCATTTTTTTGGGAATCCCCTTTCCAGTATCAGAGATATCAATGAAAACTTTGCTATCGCTGCCACGCAAAATTTTAATGGCGATAGTGCCAGTGTTCTCCATGGCATCAACGGCATTTTTGCAGAGATTTTCCAAAACCCATTCAAAAAGTGGAGCATGTACGTTGGCCAAGATTGTTTCCGATAAAGTATAAACCTCAATTTTTACTTTGGATGATACGCGCGGTTGCAAATACCCGACCACATTGTTTACCAACTGATATATATTTTCTGTTTTTAAAGTTGGCGTAGAACCAATGCTAGAGAAACGCTCAGTGACAACCCGCAATTTTTTAATATCCTTGTCAAGTTCATCTACGAATCCTTTGTTTTTCAATTCAGGATCATCGCGCAATACTTCCACCCAAGCCATGAGTGAAGAAAGTGGCGTACCAATTTGATGTGCCGTTTCTTTGGCAAGCCCCACCCACACGCGATTTTGCTCGGAAGTCTTTGAATAGTTAAAGGCTAGGTAAGAGATAAATCCGAAAATAACAAAAATGGAAGTTTCTACATAAGGGAAAGCAATTAATTCAGCCAGCAGAAATGAGTTTTTGTAATAGACTTTTTGAATGCCAAACACTTCTTGACTGTTTGGGTCTTTCAATAAAATGTCGATAGGTGGATAGGCCTCTTTCATTTCTTTCAATTCACTTTGAAGAACCCCATCCTTTTTTTCCTTGCTCCATGATGAATCGATATCAATGTTATTGTAGTAAACAATGTCATCCTTCTCATCCACTAGGATGGTAGGGATTGAATTATTCTTGTAAATGATCTCTTCGGTGATGAACAGGATCTCGTTGCCCGTATCATTATTGGTGTACTCCAGTGCTTTGGCAAAAAGCTTCACTTGGTTGCGCTCCCGTTGTTTCAATTGCGTGACCAAAAGGTTGGTGAAGAAGATTGTCCCAATGCTGATTAACATGGATACAATCAAGATAATCCATTTAAGGTTGGTATTATCCTTATAAAATTCCATGGAAGCGGGTGAGGAGGGATTACCTGACATATTGGAATTTGAAGGTAACAAAAAATCCGAATGAGTTTACATTCGGATTTCTCTAACATGACTTTTAGGGTATTTTGAAACGGCTAGCCCTTCATCATAAACCACTTCACCATCACTTTCCAACTCACCTTTGTGCCTGTCATTAAAATACCAACGCGGTAAATGCGGCCAGCGATCCAAGTGGTGAACAAGAATCCGCCAATCAGAAGAACCATGGACAGGGCAAGCTCCCAAGTTGGCACATCAAATGCGATACGCCCAACCATAGCGACAGGAGAGGTAAATGGAATGACAGAAAGCCAGAAGCTAACGGGGCCGTGCGGGTCGCGCAAAATGAACATAAACAAACCCAGATAGCCGATGAGCAATGGCAACGTGATTGGAAATTGAAACTGCTGAGATTCTTGCATAGATTCAACAGCAGAACCAACGGCAGCGAAGAGCGCACCGTAAAGTAAGTAACCACCTAAGAAATAGAATACGAACACAAAAGCAATTTTACCTAAAGGTATTTGACTAACATTGCCAAGCAGTTCATTGATTTGTGAATCTTGCTGCTTCATTGCTTCTTTTACTTCCTCATTACCCATCTGTTTGGTCACTTCTTCCATCGCTTGCTTTTGCGGCATCTTCAAACCAAAATAGCCAAGCACACCCGTTGATAAAACGGTAATCAAAATAATCCAAATAGTAAACTGAAGCAACCCAACAGATGCGATGCCTACAATTTTGCCGAGCATCAACTGAAATGGCTTCACAGAAGAAACGATTATTTCTACCACTTTGGAAGTTTTTTCATCAATAACCCCTTGCATGATTTGAATGCCATACACCAACACAAACATGTAAATGAGAATTCCCAACACAAATCCTAACCCATATAAAATACCTGAGTTGCTTGATTTTTCCTCTCCAGTATCAGAGATATTAATCTGCTTTAAACTGATGTTTACTTTTAGGTTCTTCAACGTTTCTTTATCGATCTTGTACTCTTCTAATCGCAAATCTCGAATGCGATCTTGTAATACAGATTCAAGACCACCCACTTTTTCAATGCTTGGGTTTTCTTTGGTGTAGATCACCATTCCCTCGGGTTTGTTAATGTCAAATGATGGGATGTAGAGCAAGGCAAAGTCTTTGGTTTCGCTATATGCTTTCTTAGCCTGATCTAAAGGCATGGTAAGCACTACGAAATTGAATTTCTTACTATTTTCAAAAACAAACTTTCCGCTTTGATCTACCACCTGCACGGTATCAGATTTAGCAGAGTCTGCTTCTTTTTTCATAACATAAACTAGCGCACCAATAATGACCGGAAATATTAAAGGCACTAGTATGGTAGTGATAAGAAATGACTTCTTTTGGACGCGGGTTAAAAACTCACGCTGCATGATCAACCAGATTTTATTCATATCGTTAGGGAAATTGAAAGTTTAAGATTTAGGGTTTAATGCTTAACTCAGGCGATACTTTGCTTGCTATCAAACTTCTTGTAAATGCTTTCTCAACGCTTCGTCTCCATCGGCTTTTACCAAGCCAATAAAAATATCGGCCATGGTGGGCAGTTTTTCTTGGAAGCTGTATACTTCGGTGATGTCGATCAAATCACGGATCACTTGATTGCCCTTGATGCCGTCCACGGCTTTGAGGGTAGTTGAAAACAAGTCGTCTTCTATTTTAACCTGACTCTTTACTTCATATTTTTCTGATGGGAGCGTGAAGTGATTGCCGCGGTGCTCAATCAAAAAAGTATTGGATCGGTAACTCTCTTTCACTTGCTTCTTTGGTCCTTCTAATATTTTTTTGGATTTGTTGATGAGCGCAATGTGATCGCACAAAGACTCCACGGTTTCCATACGGTGTGTAGAGAAAATGATGGTACTACCGTTTTCTTTTAGTTCAAGAATTTTTTCGGTGATCAATTGCGCATTTACAGGATCAAAGCCAGAGAAGGGCTCATCTAAAATAATCAACTTAGGCTCGTGCAGTACAGTGCTGATGAACTGTATCTTTTGAGCCATGCCCTTGCTCAGGTCTTCTACTTTTTTGTGCCACCAATCCTTGATCTCAAATTTTTCGAGCCAAACCTTTATTCTCGCCATCGCATCATGGCGACTAAGTCCTTTTAGTTGCGCAAAATAAAGAAGTTGCTCGCCCACTTTCATTTTTTTGTAGAGGCCTCGCTCTTCGGGCAAGTAGCCGATGATCTCGATATGATTGTCCCGTAGCTTTTCGCCAAAGACCAAAATCTCTCCGCTGTCAGAGTTGATGATTTGGTTGATGATGCGAATAAGCGTGGTCTTGCCTGCTCCGTTGGGGCCGAGCAATCCGTAAATTGTTTTTTCGGGAATGGTGATACTCACGTTATCCAAAGCGGTATGCTCTGAATAAATTTTGGTTATGTTCTTGGCAACTAATGCGTCCACTTTGGTTGGGGGTTTGTGAAACAATTAGTACCAAAAGTAGGGAGGAAATTACAATAAATTGACAAAATTTTCAATTGAAACTTTCATTCGTGCCACGGCTGCGAGCCTTGGCACGACTAGGCTATTAAGCGAAGGCTACGGCAAGGGATAGAAGCGGAAATCCTTTTTGCCCTCTAAGCCAAAGCAGCATAGGCAAAAAGATTGAAGCGGATAGCCCGGTGCCACTGCGCCTCGCGTGGCATGCCGCACCTTCGTTGAAACTTTGGTGAGCAGGCCGCCAAAAAAAATTATAAATAGATCAATGTGATTCTTTAAAAACGATTTTGCCCATGGACACATCGAGATCAAACGTGAGGGCGTCTTTTGAATTTTTGGAGTAGGCTGCGTTGGCATATTTGTTATCGCCAATTTTCTTTAGGCTTTTGCACAAGTGGATGCTGCACAGCCAGGAGTCGCTGATCTTCACCATCACGGGCACGTCTTCGCTGGGCAATTGTATGATGAGGTTGCCCGCGCCCACGCTGCCGATCACGTGATTGTTTACCATTGGCCTGTTGGCGAAATCGAGGAACATATTGCCAAAGCCCACATCGGCCACTACTACTTTCGATCTGGAGAGGTTGATTTGTTTTGCGTTTACGGTACCCATGTCTACTTTGATATAAAAAGTATCCATGTCTACTTTATTTTCTATGCCAGAACTGTATGATACATTCACATCGGCACTTCCTGTTACGATTTTTAACTTTTCAATAGCTAGCCCTGAAAGATCGATATTGGCATTGCCAAGGCCGTAGTCTAAGTTGAGTGAATAAGGAGTATTTTCAGTCAGGTAAACCTTCCAGAATTTATCAGAAGATCGTCTTTCGTCACCGCCAAATACTTGATATGAAATTTTTTGCCCAACACCTTTTTGGCTTTCTTGTTCTAGGGCCAATTTAACGGTGCAGGTTTTTCCTTTTACCTCATTGCTAAAGGAATGGGAGTATTGTTCGAGGTCTTGGTTGCTGTAAATATTGAGGAAGTCATTGTTTTGGCTAGGGCGGATAAAGCAATTGCCCGTTTTGGCCTTTAGACTGAGCTCCACTTTATTGCAGGCGTCTACCTTCTCTACAGAGAATTGCTTTTTGATTTGCCCAAAACTGGCTGCACCCATGCCCACACCTACCCAGGCCAATATAGTTGCTCTTACCATGCTTACTTTTTACGGTTTTAGCGCGTTAAAGTTCTAAGTCTGCACTATTTGGGCTACATCTTGTCAAAAAAATAACCCGTAATAGGTCTTATACGGGTTAATGATGAAATGGTTATGTAGTTTGTTGATTGTTAGGCTAAATAAATTTCACTTTAGTGTATTGCCGATTAATTGGATTGTTGCTAGAAGCCCAATAAATGCCAAAATTGTTATAATTGTAGCGATTATCTTAAGCAAGAAAATTCTTATGTTACCGAAGAAGCTGAATGGATGTATCATTTGATTTTTTGCACAACTCCTTCTTTGCTCTTACCCATATTATTATTGAGAACCAGCCATTCGATAACAGTGATTGCCCCAACTATTGATAAGGCTAAAATGACTATTCTAATGAACTTTTTCATAGATCAAATATATTATTTTTATTTAACATCTTCCGTATGCCTCACTCACCACATATGTACACCCTTTTAAAGTTACCCTAATTGAGGCATTTTGGCGATAGCCTAATGGAAGGCCATTAAAATCAATTCCATAAGTTATTACTCCATTTATGCAAAAGCCGCTATTTCTATTTAATAAACTAACTCCAACTTGTTCCCAACTCCATGCTACAGTTAGGCCAGAAGACCAGCTGTATACGTTACTTATTGTACCATCAGTCGTAATGGTATAGCTAACGTCAACACCAGAAATAGCTGCACTAAGAGCTCTACTAATATAGTAAGAACCAGGTTCATCGCAAGTATAAAGCTGTGTTTTTGCATTGAGCGTACTCTTTTTACCTGGTATTACCTCACCTTCACTGATTCCTTGAAAAAACTGAATTTTACGCACAACTTCTTTGGCTTCATCAAGTGAATATATTTTTTGAGGTTGTGATTTACTATCCTTTAATTCTCCAAGTGTAAAACCGTTAGCCAATAAATAATCTATTGCTAACTGTTGTTCTGTCTTAATAGATTCTTCCTTACAGGAAATAGCAATTGAGAGTAGAGTAAATACAAAAATAACTTTTTTCATTTTCATAGGATTGGATTTGAAGGTGAACGAATTTTCAACAATGTATACAAAAAATAAATTATCTTAAAAAATGTTATATTTAATGATGTAACATTTAAAGTAAAATTGTAAGAATTTTCGCTTTGTGAAAAATGAAGCGGTACTTGAAAGACAACTTAAACTAATTGGCGAAAAATTAGCAGAGCTGAGAAGAAAGAAGGGTTATAGTAGCCACGAGTCGTTTGCCTATGACTTTGAACTTCCTCGTGTTCAGTATTGGAGAATGGAAAAGGGTAAAAGCAATATTACTATAAAAAGCCTATTAAGGATTATGGAAATTCATAGTCTGAGCCTAAAAGAATTTTTCAATTCTTTACCAAAGGAGAATACTTAGTATCGTGTAAGATTATCTGTACATTTTACCCAAAATACTCCTTCATCCTCTCAAAAAATCCCTTCTCGTTTGCGTCAGGGCTGGGTTGAAAATTAGCCGAAGTGCGGAGGCTCTCTAACTTTGCTTTTTCCTCCGTGCTCACTTTCTTGGGCGTCCACACGTTGATGTAAATGAGTTGATCGCCCGAGCCGTAGCCGTTGATGTCTTTCAACCCCTTTCCGCGCAAGCGTAAAATTTTTCCGCTCTGTGTGCCTGGATCAATTTTGATACGCACCTTTCCACCAATGGAAGGAACTTCTACTGATGTGCCAAGAGCAGCATCAACGAAACTGATGTGCAGGTCGTAAACTAAATTATTGCCATCGCGCTTAAGTTCTTTGTCTTCGGTTTCTTCTACCAGAATCAACAAGTCTCCTGGCACACCACCACCGGGTGCTTCGTTGCCCTTGCCTGACATCGACAACTGCATGCCATCGCTCACCCCCGCAGGGATTTTCACCGTGATCAAATCTTCTTTGGATACCAACCCTGAGCTATCTACTCCCGCAGGGCGCTTGTCAATAATTTGTCCTGCCCCGTTACATGCACTGCAAGTGGTTGCCGATACCATTTGGCCGAGCATGGTGTTTACCACTTTTCTTACTTGGCCTGTGCCTTGGCACGTACTGCAATTTTTAAAGGTTACACCCTCGGCACGAATGAGCCTATTGACTTTTATTTTTTTCTCTACGCCATTGGCAATTTCTTCCAATGTCATTTTTAGTTTGATGCGCAGGTTAGACCCCTTGCGTTGGCGCGATCTACTTCCTCCACCACCTCCAAAGAAACTATCAAACGGGCTTCCGCCTCCGCCACCACCAAAGATATCTCCAAACTGACTGAAGATGTCTTCCATGTTCATCTCGTGCGAGCTGTAGCCACCACCGCCACCACCTGGTCGGTTATGACCAAAGCGATCGTATTGCGCGCGTTTGGTTTCATCACTCAGCACCTCGTAGGCTTCGGCTGCTTCCTTAAATTTTTCCTCAGCTGCTTTATCGCCTTGGTTTTTGTCCGGGTGGAATTGAATAGCCGTTTTGCGGTAGGCTTTTTTTATTTCTTCCGCAGAAGCGGTTTTGCTTACGCCAAGTATTTCGTAAAAATCTCTTTTTGCCATTTCTTTGAAGTTGGAGGTTAGATGTTGGAAGTTAGATGTTGGAGGGCAGAGGTTAGAAGTTGGAGATTAAAACGTCATTTCCAATTTTGATGGAGCTTGGTGATCATCTTTGCGGTTTGTTCTAACCTCGAAGAATATTCTTCAAATTGTTCATTTGAAATATATCCGCAATCTTTAGAAAAAGAAATCCAATTTTCAGTTTCAGCAGAAGACC
>JBJXEB010000060.1:0-26201 GCA_046155095.1 Cyclobacteriaceae bacterium | reverse complement strand
GTAGCAGTTGGTATTCTTCTGGGTTATGAATCAAAGCCATTGGCCCCATTTTGTCCATTATCATTTGGTGATTGTAATTCTTCACCACACCAATGATTTGCTTGCGCGATGAATCTTTTTGTATAATGATTTCTTGTCCAATCGCATCTAAAGGCGAATCGAAATGAAAACTTTCAACTGCTTTTTCATTAAGCACTATAAGATTTTTGTTGGATGCGCCATCTGCGTCCTTAAAATACCTTCCGGCCACCATAGGGACTTCCAAATTCTTGAGATAATCTTCATCGGTGGAGTAGTAGCTTAAATTTGTCCACTCTTTATCTTCCAACGATTTTTTGTAACTCTCGCCATAGGTAGAGCCGGCAGCCAGCACATGCGAGACAGCCGTTACATTTTCGATGTTGCTGTATTTCAACAGCTCTGTCTTTAGTACTGATGCAGAAGCGCTGCTCGTCCCAACCACAATTTTCCTTTCCATATTAAATCCATGATCTGCACGGAGGAACAACTGCAATTGATTGTATACCACAATAACCGAAAGAATAAAGATGAGTGAGAACGTGAACTGCGTTACCAATAATGTTTTGCGCAAGCGCATGCCAGAAAAAAGTTTCATGGAGCTTAACCCCTTCAGCACTTTCACAGGCTGAAAACGGCTCAACACCACTGCAGGGAAAATTCCGGCAAGAATGCCCACCACTATGGCGAACACAAAAAACACTACGTACACAACATAATTAGCTTCTAAATCCCACCGCAGCATGCGCGCCAGACTCAATTGAAGCATCAGCGGCCTTAAGGCAACCAACATCACCAGAGCCAATCCAAGAGCAAGCATGGCAACCATCACAGATTCTGATAAGAACTGAATAAACACCTGACTGCGCATAGCGCCTGCCACCTTGCGTACACCAATTTCACGAGCGCGCGTTAATGAGCGCGCGATGGACAAATTGGTAAAATTAAAACAGGAAGTAAGCAACACCACGCCAGCCAGGCCTATAAAGAAGTACACGAAAATCCAGGGCAAAAAGGGCCCAATCATGTTGTTGAGAAACGGGCCGGGTGTAATGTTCATCAGGTGCTGAAGCTTGTATTTTACTTTTTGTTGTGTGTCGGGGTTTGGAAGTGCGGTAAAATGTTTTTGTTCGATTTTTGTGAGTGCCGCTTGCATGTCTTTTGGCTGCTTTCCTTTTTCAAGCAATACATATACCCAGCCCGCTGTGTAGTTGTACCAATTATCTAATTGTTTGCCCTGCTTACCTTGTGCCTCCAAACTTTTTACCGAGCTAATACTTGCCAGTGCTTCAAAAGGAATATGCGATTTGTTTTTCGTCTCTTTTAATATACCTGTCACTTTGTAAGGACCCTCTTCACCTACTTTAAAAGACTCGCCAATGGGATTCTCTTGCTTGAATAACTTCTTTGCGGCCTTTTTGGTCAGCACTACGGAATAGGGTTCTTCCAATGCTGTGTGTGAGTCACCATATTCCAATTCATATTCGAATACATCTAATATTTCTGCGTCTGCATAGTATCCCGCAATGGGGATGTTCACGTTTTGTTCCATCTCCAGCCACAAATTGCCGAAGCCGCGCATAATGCGCACGGCCTTCTCTACACCTGTATGATTATCTAGAAGTTCTTGCTTTATTGGTAGTGTAGTAGTGGCGTATTCATTTAAGGCTCCGTCCGGCCCCTGAGGAATCGCGTTAAGTCGATAAATGCGATCACGTTTGGTGTTGTACCGATCATACGTCATCTGGTCAGCCACTAACATAATGATGACCATCGATAGCGCCATGGCTACGGCTAAGCCGAAAATATTTATGGCTGAAAAAAAACGATGGCGGAGCAAACTGCGGAAGGCAGTTTTGAGATAGTTTTGAAACATAGTATTGAATTTATGGAATCAGAAAAAGCGTGATGTACAGCAGACGCCTCGCAATCTCCTTTGTTACTTTTCTGTTGACTGTTTGACGATAAAATAGTAAATCAAGAAACCAACAGAGACTGAAACAGCGAACAAGCCATATGGAAGTGGAGAGTACGAATCAAATGGAATATATTCCATGAGAATCAAAGAAAGTCCGGCAAATAGTGTAATCAATCCCCATTTTAGAGATGAATATTTGTTAGTTATGGCAGAAGCATGTTGCTTAAAAATGGCCTGCGTCTCATCATTCACAAAGCCTTTGTCGATCATTTTCTTTTTTAGCATATAATCGGTCATTACTTTGGTGAAGAAGTAAATGGAAAGGCCTAGGCTGCCTAAGATCGAAACGGGCATTAATAATTCATTGGTATTCATACGGTAGTTTTTTAATTTTTTCTTGTTTGGGGGGTGAGACAAGTGTTTTGGATTAAATGTTGCAGACTGGTTATAAAAATTTTACCTATAGGATATTATAGAACATGTAGAATTGTAATGAGCTAATAGAAAGCCCCCTGCCACACCGCCTAACCGGACGGATAGAAGCGAAAACCTCCCGAGCCTGCGCTTGGGATAAACTCCGCTCACTGGAACGAGGGATCTAGTAGCGGATGGCTCAGTGGCCACTACAACTCACTTTGCTAGGCAGCACCTTCACTAAAAATTTTGGCATACAGGCTAACTAGAAAATCTGGTGTCCATGCGGCTTGTAGCCTTACCCGCCAACCTCTACCTTTGTGTCTTACTTTTATTGTATGGTGTACCCGATTGTAATGTATGGAGACCCTGTTCTGCGCAAAAAAGCGAAGGATGTTGTAAAGGGCGAAATGGATGTAAAGGCTTTTGGGGAAGATATGTTTGAAACAATGGCAGCTGCGCACGGCATTGGCTTGGCGGCCCCACAGATAGGCAAGAGTATTCGGTTTTTTGTGGTTGATGGCACCATACTAGAAGAAAAACCTGAACTAAAAGATTTCAGAAAAGTATTTATCAACGCGGTCATTCTTGAAGAAAAAGGAGAAGAGTGGGATTTTGAAGAAGGATGTTTGAGCATACCCAACATACGCGAAGATGTGGCGCGACAAGAAAAAATTCGGGTGCGCTACTTTGATGAGAACTGGGTGGAGCATGAAGAAGAGTTTGACGATATGAAGGCGCGCATTATTCAGCATGAATACGATCATATTGAAGGCAAACTTTTTATCGACTATCTGACACCATTGAAGAAAAAAATGTTGAAGGGCAAGTTGGCGGATATTAGCAAGGGAGATGTGGATACTGAGTACAGAATATTGGCACCGTTGCGTAAATAATTATCAGTTAATAGTTATCAGATTGAACGAATAGCAACTATTAACCAATAACTTTTCTAACGTTGAAAATACAATCCCGTCTCCCCGAAGTAGGAACTTCCATTTTCACTGTGATGTCCAAGATGGCGTTGGTGCATCAAGCGATTAATTTATCACAGGGATTTCCTGATTTCCCTGTTTCGGAAAAATTAATTGATCTTATCTATCAAAACATGAAGGCAGGGCACAACCAATATGCGCCCATGCCCGGTGTGCCTGTGTTACGAAAAATTATTGCAGAAGTAATTGATAAAACATATCAACGTTCAACTGATTTTGAGACAGAAATAACTATTACCGCAGGAGGCACAGAGGCCATCTTCTCTACCATTGCAGCATTGGTCAATCAAGGAGATGAAGTGATCATGTTTGACCCAGCTTATGATTGTTATGACCCTGCCATTCGGCTGAATGGTGGGGTTCCCATTCATATCAATTTGAAGCCACCTACTTTTGCTATCGACTGGCAAGAAGTAAAAAGCAAAATCAGTTCGCGTACGCGGATGATCATGATCAATACACCACACAATCCAACAGGAGCAGTCTTAACTGAAAGTGATTTGCTGACGCTTCAAGAAATTGCGCTGTCAAATAATTTGATTGTATTGAGCGATGAAGTTTACGAACGAATTATTTTTGATAGACTGGCACATCAAAGTATTTTAAAATTCCCTCAGCTTTTAGCGCAAAGCGTAGCAGTATTTTCCTTTGGGAAAACATTTCACGCCACAGGTTGGAAGGTAGGTTATGTAGTAGCTCCAGAAAGTATAACGCGAGAAATTAGGAAGACACATCAGTTTGTAACGTTCAGTGTGAACACGCCCACACAATTTGCGTTAGCCGAATACATGGCAGACTCAGAAAATTATTTACAGCTGGGAAAATTCTATCAGGAGAAGCGTGATTATTTTTTAGAACAAATCAAAAACTCCTCGTTTGAAGTATTGCCATGCCACGGCAGTTATTTTCAATTGCTTTCTTACAAAGGTATCTCTCAAAAAAGGGAGACGGAAATGGCCGAATGGATGACGAAGGAAAAGAAACTTGCCCCCATCCCTGTATCCGCATTTTATAAAGATGGGAGCGACCAACAGTTACTACGATTTTGCTTTGCTAAAGGAGAGCAGACGCTAGAAAGGGCTGGGAAGATTTTGAGTGCGATTTAAATTCAGTAAGAATCAAAATGCATCACCTCCTTCCTGTGATGTTGACAATCGACCTAGGAAAACCTCTTCCTCCTATTTTAAATCAATCGATGTTCCAGTGCTGTGCGCACCAAAGCCGCAGTATTTTTTACATTCAATTTAGAAATCAAATTTTTTCGGTGAGAGTCTACTGTACTAGAGCTTACAAAAAGTTTATCAGCAATTTCATTATTGGTAAGGCCATCGGCAATTAAGTTGAGCACTTCCTTTTCTCTGCGGGTAAGAAGCATTACACTTTTTGCTTCCATTTGATCAGTGAAATTTTCTAAATAATTCCACCAAGCTCCGCCTTTGCTTACGGTTTGTATTGCTTCCATTAATTCTGCCAACGGAGTATTTTTTAACAAGTAGCCAGAAGCACCACTGTCCTTCATTCGCTCAACATAGCTAAGTTGATCGAAATTGCTGAGGGCAATGATTTTTGCTTTAGGCGATTTTGCTTTTACCAACGCACACAATTCAATACCACTTTTATCGGGCAGATTGATGTCCATTAAAACGACATCAGATGTTTGTGTTACAAAATAGCCTAGGCAAGAAGCTGCATTGGTGGCAAACCCAGCCAGTTCAATTTCTGGTTGACTGCGCAACATGGCACTCAAGCCCTCAATCACCATGGGGTGATCATCTACAATAAAAACACGAATTGGCATACAAAACTATTGACCCATTAAAGTTGAACAAACTTTCGGGTTTAACCAATGCTGAAAATGAAAATCCCCTTTTTAAGGGAGGCCTTGCAAGTACGAGGTACAAATTGCGAAGTACGACTTTGTACCTCGTATTTCGTACCTCGTAAATCTAAAACGGAACATTAATCTGAACAGACGTACCACTGCTTGCCGCAGAATGTAAGTCGATAGAGCCTTTCAAAAAATCTATTCGCTGGCGAATATTACCCCAACCCATACCATTGGTTTCTTTTTTTACATCAAATCCTTTTCCATTGTCTTCTATGGTGATAGAAAGATGATCGACCAAAAAAGACACTTGCACCAAGCACTCTGCGGCTTGTGCGTGCTTAAGCACATTGTTGATTAATTCTTGTATGATTCTATAGATGATTAGTTCTGGTTCGCTCTCAAATCTTCGCTCCTCGCCAATGGTTTGAAAGATTATTTTGATTGTCTTCATGCTATTGACTGCTTCTACATAATCGCGCAAAGCAGCTTTTAAACCAAATACCTCCAGCGAGGGTGGTTTCATAGCGTGCGCCACACGTCTCAACTCTTGCATAGAACCATCCAGCATGTCCATAGAGCGCTCAAAGATCAACTCATCATCTTGCTTTAACTGTAAACGAGTTTGTATGTTGGCTAACGAAATTCGCACACCCGATAATAAACCACCAACACCATCGTGCAAGTCTTTGGCAATGCGTGATCGCTCTACTTCACGTGCCTCGGCCATGGAACGGTAGCGTTCAAATTCTTGTCGCTCACTTTGAATTTTTAAGGTTTGCTCCACGTGCGTTTTTTCTACTTCCACCAATCGGCTTTTATATCCTAGGCCAAGACTAAAGCAGATTAGCTCGGCAGCAACCCCCAATTGAAAATAAGTTAGAGGTTGATCAAAAGGGTATAGGAGATTTGCGATTGGTTCGGGAAAAAAAGAAAACAACATTGCTAATAATCCCAATACACTCAACAACAATCCGCCCCAAACGATATAACTACCCAGAGGGATTTTTTGCCTGATGATTTGCACAATGCTATAACTCGTTATGCACAACAAAAGCAAACGCACCACATCCCAAATTCTAAATTTAAGATTCATTAGATCAGGAAACCAATACAACGTAAAATCAACCAGCATATAAATTAGAAGAAAAATAGTGGCAAGATTGAGAACACGATGGAGGGTAGGTAAATTTTTTTCAGTACTTAAAAAGTGCTTTACAAAAAAGTAGTACATGATATAGGCACATGCTTGCAGTTGATCGTTAGCAATTCCTGAAAAGAAATCTCCATAAAGAATGGATTCATTTCCACTTGCACCCACCGTGCGCATTAAAAAGAAAAGCAAGAAAAAGAAAATGTATGCTCCATAATAGAAATATTCTCTCGAACGGATTTGGATAAACTTGAGCACGATGTAGAGAAACATCATCAGCAACATACCACAAAAAAACCACATGAAAGTTTGTGGATTGTTAGACCTGCCTTTTAGATAAACAAAGAGCAAGGCTCGATCTTCGTCTGAATCCATATAGAGATAGACAAAGGAGCCGGCATAAATTGGGAACGCAAGTTTAATGATGAATTCTCGTTCTTCTTCTGGTAGTAATGTATAGGTATAAATTCTAGTATGGTTAATAAATCTTTGTTTATGCCAAGTGGAAGGAATCTTTTTTAAGCCGTTTGCTTGAGACAATGATACAATTTCTGACCCTTTCTGGGGGCTTACTATAAAAAAATTACGAGCCGTATCTTTGGTATCATTCACGATGCGAACTCGAAAATAGTGAGGGGATTTACTTTTAGGGTATCGCATTTCCTCTTCCAAATAGTTGTGAGGAGGCAAAAAGAATCGTTGGCTTGCAATCGTTTCAATACTTTGTGCGCCAGTTGAATCAACATACATCATGACGTACGGATCAAGTACTCCCAACCGTTGCCATTGAGAAAGTTTTATGATAGGTTGCTCCTGTGCCGATAGCGAAATACTAATCACCCATATGAAAAAGAACAATCGTATACTCATCTCAATGTTGAATTGAGACTAAAGATATTGAATCCTTTGATAAGAGTAATTATTCTGCTTTACCATAGCCGCTGTATCCTCCATATCCTGTATCCTGCAACCACAATATCCTTGCTCCTTTTATGCAAGAGAAATAGGCGTTGTACATTTTGGGTTTGCCTTCCAAGTCCGAAAATTTTATCTGCCAGTTGTTGGGCATAGTAAATGTGCCATTCGATTTCACGCCCTGAAATTTAATGTTCCCTACAAAGCCACTGGCTACCGCCAAATCCCATTTATATTTATTGCCAGAAATAAACTCAAAATTTTCTGCGGATGAATGAGTGTCTGCACCCGCGTTGGCACCCGTATTGGCGTTTACATATTGCGTCATGCCCGAAAAATTGTTTGTCCATTTTCCTGTAAGATCAGATGCCGCCACGGCAAATTTGTTGTAGCCTGTCATAGCCTCCATTTTTTCCCAGTCGCTGGTAGATTGATGATAAGGGCCAAACTCCTGCTCGAAAGAAATTTTATCGGGTGTGATAAACTCCACGTATTTCCCTCCGCCACCGCTATAATTTATTTTGAACAAGACCACATGCATCGTTTTGCTCGTTGCCATTTCTACCAAATCGGCCTCTGCAAATTCAATGGATTGCCAACCTGTGACGGGCTTAAATTCAAAGTTGCTGCCATTGCTATATCAGGGTGCGACAAGAACGTTCCAAGCATTTTTTAATCCCTCCATTAAATCAGAATTATAAGCGTCTGCATTTTTATTTGGGTAATGCACCAGCACTTTGATATTTCCTTTTGTTATTTGTGCCCAATCAGCCTGCTCAGTGGCAGTCCATCCATCATCAAAATTAGTGGTGTTGAAAGCGAACTTGCCACTGAGAGGTTTAGTAGATGGAGAAGGTTGATTTAGCACGGTATTATTTTGAACAGGATTGAGCTTTGGCTTTTGCAAATCCAGGGAACCCAAAAAAGTTTCTACGGTGGGCATGAATTC
Source organism: Cyclobacteriaceae bacterium (assembly GCA_046155095.1). Classification (GTDB taxonomy): domain Bacteria; phylum Bacteroidota; class Bacteroidia; order Cytophagales; family Cyclobacteriaceae; genus ELB16-189. The sequence goes on along the minus strand of JBJXEB010000060.1, from coordinate 18,014 downwards.
AGTATTGTTCATCAGCACCACAATGCTCACTTCTTTTTCATAACCGCTGACAGTGGTGAGCAGCCCATACGATTCTTGATTGTTGAACTGAAACTTGGAGACACCCGCTTGTGAGGTCCAACCGTCTTCTGTAGTAGCTTCGGGTGTTGGCAAAGTTGCTTCTGGATAATTTTTTGCAATCAACGCATTCCATTCGCTATTAAAATCAGTAAGAGAGTTACCGCTACTTTTAATGCTTTTGTAAATTGTTACTCTGCACCAACCTTGTGTTTGGCTATTGGTTTTTACAAATGAGACAGCAAAGTCTTTTGTTTCTTTTTCCCAGCCCGTGGGCGGAATAAACGTGGTGATGTCAAATGTTTGGCGCTGCTGCGCGAAACCGATCTCATAAATGATCAACGATAGAGATAAAAAGATAATTTTTTTCATGGCAAATAATTAAGGTCTTAGTGCCCGCTGGGCAATTCAATTGCTAGGTTAGTTGGCGAGAGTGGGCCATAATACCAGGCATTGCTAAAAGAGGTATTACTACTAAAAGGTCCGTCTCTGAATGTTGCCTTATCTGCTTGCAGAACGAGGTTCCATTTTTGGTTCCCTTCAAAATAATGTTTGGTGAATTGGTAGGTAGTTTTTTCCATCGCTATGTTTTGTATATTCAAAAAATTGCCCCACTTGTTAGTGCCGTCTTTTTTGCTCCAGGCTTCGAGCACACTTTTTTGCGGGGAGACGGTGATGGTATTGCCACTGATTTGATGCGTACCGTTTTCTTTTCCCAAAAGGAGTTTGTCCATTAATGGGTCGAATGTTTTCGTGATAAAGGTATAGGTACCATTGGCATGGAAAGTATATTGCCGCCAAATGGTGCTCATCACACCGTTGTTTACACGCCAGCTTGATTGGTCGCTTGCACTGGTAACCCATGTACCCAGAATTGACTCGCTGCTATTGGTGGATACCACGGGTTGAGAATTCCCTGTGCCTTTAGTGTCAGCCATTTTTGGTTTTTTTAAATCCACCGATTCTAAAAAGTTTTTTATTTCAGTCTGATAGTCTTCGGTGTTGGTTAAGATCAAAATACTCATGCGTGTGGCGTAGCCGCTCATAGTAACGAGCATGGCAATAGACTTGCCACCACTGAAATCAAACGGAGCCACTCCGCTCTTGGCTTCCCATCCATCTTCAGCAGCAGCAGGCCCTGCCTCGGGCTGGGCTGTTACTTTGTAGGGGTTCACTACCAAATCATTCCACTCGGTATCAAAATCAAGTTGGGCGTTGCCCATAGTGCCCATGCTTTTATAAATCGCTATTTGGCAATAGGTGCCGCTTACATTATTGGTATTGGCATAACCGATAAAACCCTCAGCACTGCTATTGATTTTTTCCCAACCCGTGGGAACGGTGTAGGTGGCGAGGTCGAAGGTTTCTTTTTGCTGGGCAAGAGATGATGTGGAGATGAACAATAGAATGATGGCCAATGCTTTTTTCATAGTGATAATTTTTTGGTGTCTGTTGCTCTCCCGTCATTCTGTATCCTCACTTGTAAGTGGAACGAAGGAGGCGATATCATACGTTTGTCTTTGTTGAACACCAACAATAGCCGATTGTGTAGCAATCATTAAAGGCCGTATTTTTTTCATTTTTTAAAATGGATTTTGTTATAAAGATTCTACATCTAAAACGACAAAGCAAGCAGTAGAATAAAAATCCCCTTTTTCAGGGACACTGATAGTCTGATTTAATTCCATCTTTGTAAGACCTAAAACCCAACCCATGAAAAAAAATATCCTCAAATTCGCAGTATTTCTTCTACTCACTTCCTGTTTGTTTTCTAAAGGAGTGAAGAAAGATTTGACAACAGGCCTCAGCACTTCTTACAATGGTTTTGCCATAGAAAGCATTTCGGTAGTAGATGCCGACAATAAATCGCTATCGAGTAATGAAGTGGCACTCGATTCTAAATTCTCTATTTTGTTTGAAGGGATAGAAAATTATGAGTTGAAAAACGAAAAAGCTTTTCCCGGTCTTTCTTTGCAAGTGACCGATGCGGAAGGCAAAGATGTAATCAGCGAAAGTGATTTGCTGGCTTCTTATACCGATGGGGTAGCAACGGCAGATGCCTCCGTGTTGAGCGGCTCTGTAACGGTTGGCAACCCGATGGTAAGTGGTAAAACCTATCATTGCAAAGTCCGCATCTTCGATAAGAATAAAGCGAAGTCAGAGATTGTTGCTGATATGGATTTTAAGGTGAAGTAGAAAAGCGCTAAGAGAAGTTTCTTAATGTCAAGTATCGTCTCCGCCTCGGGACGATACTCAATCAACCGGTGTGTCATGCAGCCATCGTCCTTGAGACGATGGTTGCCAGCTAAAAAAGAAATTACGGTGCAATGCTCCTTTATCATGCATAACCATTTGATACTACAAATGTTTATACGGCTCTGCCGCTGACGAGTCCACCTATATCAATCTATTCTCTCTCGCAATTTTCAAAAGCAGTTGTACGCTGTTTGCATTAAACTTTCGCAACAGGTTTTTGCGGTGCGTTTCAATGGTGAGTGGACTTAGAAAAAGTTTCTCTGCAATTTGTGGGCCTTTCAATCCATCTGCCAGTAGTTGAAGAATTTCCTTTTCTCTGCGGGTTACTAATGGAGCATCCTCATTTGTTTGCTTTACATTTTGAAATTGCTCCAATACTTTTTCATTGGCTGCTTCACTTAAATAAACTTTTCCTTTCAATACGCTTTGGATTGCCTCCAATAATTCTGCACGCTCCATGTTTTTTAGCAAATACCCGTTTCCACCACGCTGCAAAAGCCCGGTGATGATGCCCGCTTCGTTAGTAGAAGTAAGTCCGATGATTTTCGATTGCTGATTGCTTGATCTAATTTTTTCGCACAACTCCAACCCGTTCATATCAGGCAGACTGATGTCTAGCAAAATAATATCAGGTTCTTCATTGGCAAGAAAAGCAAGAGCTTCCGCACCCGTTTTGCATGCGCCAATTATTTCAACGGACGGTTCATCCTTCAACATGGTTTTTATTCCATCGCGGACTAAAGGGTGGTCGTCTATGAGGAGAATGCTTATCACAAGTCAACTTGTTTTAGGTATTGCACAAACATAGCTACCTTTCGTGCATCTGCCACATCAAATAGAAAAGGGGAAACATCTCTCGCCATCTCATTCATATCCAGCTTGTCGCAAGTTTGCAGCACTCGGTCTTTCAATGCTTCGCTGGTATTTATATTCAATTTAATTTTTAAATATTGGTAATCGGGTTTTGCCCCTTTCCCCAACAAGAAAATCACATCAAAAAAATCCCTGCCCTTAGATCGCTTTCGGTTTATGATCGTATACAATTTTTGCGCTAGCAAAATGTTGATAGGTGTAACGGTGATCTCGGTGAACACATCAAACTTATTGATGATGAACTTTTCGGGAGTGAATGTATAATGCTGTGGTTCGGTATCTAGCTGAATCAATATTTTTTGTTCTTGATGTCCGGTAAGACCTTGCTGATAGAGCAGCGATGGGAATCGAATGTAGCAATGAAAGGCACCTTTGTAAACGGTTTTTATTTCGATCTCATATCCCTCGCGTTCCAATTGTTGCTTAATCGTGTCAGCTATTTTCTCAAAATCTTTTTCAACCAACCCAACATTATCAAAGTCGATGTCTTCTGAAAAGCGAGTGTTGCCATGCACGATGCGCAAACAAGTTCCCCCCAAGAAACACAATTGCTTGCCATGGGCTGGGTGATCAAAAATGATTTGGAGTATTTTGAACTGCAAATACTCGCGCAGGATAAATTCTCTAAAACCTCTTTGGCTTTCTGGATAATACTTCAAAAGTTCGTCCACGTGCATCATAGCTCAAAGGTGTTGCAAAAGGTATGAACTCTTTTCTCCAACAATTTATTTTTGAATACCGTCAAGTATTCGTCCACGCGTGGCCGAGCAACCTGCTCTTTCAGCGAAGGCTGATTGATGCGAAGCGATTCAAAATCATCTTTTGTTTTCAACGAAGGATTTAGATACAAATGATCAAGCACCAATTTTTCTGGCTCGGCTATTTTGCACATTTGCCCACCAACGTCTATCAGGCGAAAACCAAATAGTAACGATGGCTTTACGTGTCTATATGCAAATGACCCCATGCTTGAAGTGAACGTATGCGGCTTTAAACTCGTAGCCGAAGTGATGGTGTAAACGCCCTCGGGTATCAGCCCATAATAAGCCCATGCCGACTCGAATGAAATATAAGAAGGAGAATAAATGCGATTAGCCACTAGCAAATGAAAATGATCTGACTGTTTTACATCGACAAACACATACCATCTGCTAATGACCTTTTTAAGGTAGCCTTTATCCTGCCACTCTACTAGTCTGCGTGTGTCAAAGGTATTATCCCACTTCAGTATGTCTTGCACAGAAAATACCTTAAAAGGCTTAAAATGCTGTTTAAAGTCCAAGAATCTCACAATCTGTTTCTATTTATTGTTAAAAATAACAATTTTTAGAAACATTTTTGAGAACAGGGCAACCTTAATCCCCTTCATTAATCAAAAAATCCATCATCACTGTTGTCCCCACATTTTTTTGTGAGTCTATGCTCATTTTACCATTGAGATAACTCACGCGGCTTTGAATTGTGGCAATGCCAGAGTGGTTTTGTTCATCGGCCTCTTGTGTGTTAAACCCAAAACCGTTGTCTTCCACCACCACACTCAGCCGTTCGTTTTCTCGAACGAATTGTATAATGGCCTCGGTGGCATTGGCATGTTTGATGATGTTGTTCAGCAATTCTTGCACAATGCGGAACAACATTATCTCTGTGGTGGCATTCAGTCGTTTATTCATGCCATGAGTTTCCAACGATACCTTTAATAGTTTGCCTGCGCTGATATTGTCGCACAAATCTTTTAACGCATTTGTTAAACCAAGTTTCATCAGCACTTCGGGCATCATGTTGTGAGCGATCTGTCTTACTTCTTCAGAGGCAGTATCAACCAGCTTATAACTTTTTTGAAACAGTTCGTTATCTTTCAATACGGGGGTTTCATGTTGAAGCGTGCTGAAATACATTTTTACTGTTGAGAATAAACCGCCCAATCCATCGTGTAAATCTTTGGCAATACGCGTGCGCTCCGTTTCTTGCCCGTTGACCATGCTTTGCAGCGAGACTACTTGTTGCTGTCGTTCTAAAAATTTGATCTGCTCTTGCTGATATTTTTTTTCTTGTTCTGCGATCAGGTGCTTTTGTCTAGAATTTCTATAGAACAAACCAAGAATAATCAATGCGGAGGAAGCAGCTATTCCACCCGCCACTAAAAACCGATTCCGTCTTACCACTTGCAACTCATTTTGAGTATTGGCAATGGTGAGTGCTGCAATCTCTCGTTCCTTTTTTTGGTTTTGGTATTTTGATTCTAGCGAGAGTGTGACTTTTTGTGTTTCTTGGTTGGTAGCGCTATCGGTATAAGCTTTATATAGTTCGGCATACGCCAATGCATTTTTAAAATCGCCCTGGCGCGATGCATTTTTCTTCAACACATCGTAGGTGCTGGCAACCACCTTGTAATGCTTCAATTGTTTACCGATGATATTCGCTTCTTTCGCATACTTTTCAATTTGACTAAAGTTGCCTGTCCTAAAATAAAGTTGAGCGATGTTATCACCTGCTTGCGCTTTTAGGTAATTATTTCCAATGCTTTCGCAAAGCTGATAAGATTGCAAATAAGACTTCAATGCCTTGTCGTTGTCTTTTATAGTTTCATAATAGAAGCCTTCATTGTTGGCAACTATACCCGATACTGCAATATTGTTCAATGGTCGATTTTGTTCGATGGCCGAGTCCAGATAGCTTTTGGCTACTGTCAATTGGTTCAACTTTACATAAGCATCAAAAACATCTAAGTACAACAATACACGGTAGCGCGATTCATTAGGATAATCTTTTAACAAAAGTGCTTTCTTTTCATATTCAACACCTTTTTCAATTTGCTTTTCGGCTATTAAGTTGTGGCCAATGTTGCCGAGTATCTGCGGCAATAGTTGTTTTATTTTTAGCGAATGGGAGTTATCAATGATGGCTGCCGCTTTCGTCATATACTCAACGGCAGTCATATAGTCAGACTGATAATTGGAAAGGATAGCAAATGCATTGTAGCAATTAATTTCCATCAGAGTATCGCGCACGAGCGGCATGAGTGCCAATGCTTTGGTAAGGTTGGCAGCCGCACTATCATATTGGGTGAGGTTGGTGTAGCTCATCCCAAGGTTGTAATGTGTGCGCGCAATGTTTTTGTTGATGTTAAGTTTTTTAGCTATCGGCAAAGCACGCAATGCGTACTTCAAGGTAGAGTCATAAAGCCCTCGCTCAAAATAATAGCGTTGCAGATGTGTAAGCGCATTGATAGAATTGCTATCGGCTTTTACTTTATTGGCAATAGCCAAAAGGCTATCAATATATTTTTGTGGTTTTGCCTGTGCAGATACCTGACTAATGTACAGACAGAATACCAACCAAAATAGTATCCAACTAATTGCTTTTTTCATTGAACGAAAATACACTATTACTGATTCCCTCCTTCTACCTGAATTCAGGTATTTTTTGCTTTTGATAAATGACGGTATTCAGGTATTGGGTTGATGGAAGGGTACTTCTACTTTTATTCTATCATTCGTCAATCATTAAACTCATCTGAATATGAAAAAAGTCATCTTCTTTTTTGTGGTACTGATAGCAAGCGTAAATGTGTTTGCTGCTGTGCGCACCGTTAGTAGCAACCCCGCCACACTTGGGCAGTTCAGCACCATACAAGCGGCCATTGATGCTAGTGCCGATAGTGATACGGTGTATGTGTATGGAAGCCCCAATATCTATCCTACTTTTACAATTTTAGACAAAAAAATAACCGTGATTGGCCCTGGCTGGGCACCAGATAAAAATCTACCCCTTCAGGCATTTGTAGGGGGCTGTACATTTCGAAATACGGTGAACGTTGGATCTCCCAATGGCTCAGAATTACAGGGGCTTATTTTTACGCAGAATGTAGACCTCAACTCTAACGATCAAACTATAAATAATCTTCGTCTGATTCGTTGTCAGTTTAATCAGACAATTAGCATTAATCTATCTTCATCAGGCTATCTATTTGAAGGGTGTTTGTTCCTTACAACAATTAATTTTAGTGGATCCGCAACCTACACCAATTTTCTTTTTCAAAACAACTTGTTCTTCGCTAACACTTGCTGTACCTCATCTGGCATATCATCTTTAACCAATGCGGTGAATGTCCGTTTTGATCATAACATTTTTTACGCTGATAATAGTGGGTCTGTTTTCTTTGGGGCTAACTGCCGCTTTTTAACATTATCAAATAATATTTTTAACAATCGCAATGTGGCTGGCAACCTAAGCTTTAGCACGTTTACTAATAACATAACTTCCAATACCACAGAAAACTCTCCATGGTCTGTCAACAGCAATGTTGATGGTGGAGGCAATATCTCTGGGCAAAATCCACAGATGGTTGACCAGGCTAAAGTAAATGCTGGTTCATTTTCAGGACTATTAAACTTCACTATTGCTGCAGGCCCCGCCAATAACTCGGGTAGTGATGGCAAAGACATGGGCTTGCTTTACGATGCCACTGGAAGTTTGAATTGGGACAACAGCAGAAACAGTCGTGTGCCTCGCATCTTTAGTATGAACATTACAACACCAACGGTAACACCTGGAGGAAATTTGAGTGTGACGGTGGAAGCGAGGAAGAGCAATTAATCAATTGACAATAGGCAGTTGACAATTTTTAACTCTCGATTAAACTAAAGGAAAAGTAGGCAATTGGCAGTAAGCAATAGGCAAGACATGCTTTAACCATTAAAGGAGAATCATTGAAAATTTTTATGTGTTGCAGAATCATACGAAATAGAATGGAGCAGATAAAAGCAGTAAGCACTTTGTCAATTGCTTATTGTCCCCGATGGCTATCGGGGTCAATTCGCTTTTGCCTACTGCTTACTGCCTACTTTTTATTTCCCTTTCAAACAACAGCGCAAATCATCACCAAAGCCGAATATTTTTTTGACACTGATCCTGAAAACGGAAATGGAACACCGATTACAATTACGCCAAGCGGAACGGTAACGTTTACCACCAGTATACCTACCTCCTCATTAAGTCAAGGATTTCATTTTCTTGGCATTCGTGTAAAAGAAACAGGTGGGGTGTGGAGCATTTTTGAAAGTAGAGGATTTTATATCACCGCCTCTACATCCAATGTCCCCAACATTGCGGCAGCCGAATATTTTTTGGATAGCGATCCTGGTAACGGAAATGGAACTGCTATTCCAATTTCATCAGGCGCGAATTTAAACTTTGTAGTGAGTGTGCCTACTACGAGTTTAGCTTCTGGTTTTCATTTTTTGGCCATCCGCACTAAAGACTTGAGTGGAAAGTGGGGCGTGTTTGAAGCGCGCGGATTTTATATTACTACCTCTACCACCAATGTGCCTAACATTACTTCGGCAGAATATTTTTTTGATGCCGATCCCGGTAACGGAAATGGAACGCCTATACCTGTTACAGCAGGAGCAACAACTAATTTTACGGTGAGCCTTCCGGCCACAGGGTTGCAACCCGGTTTTCACTTTCTTGCAGTACGCACAAAAGGCGCAGATGGCAAATGGGGAATATTTGAAAGTCGTGGATTTTATGTAACAGGCTCTGCCACCGATGTATCCAACATCACCAAAGCAGAATATTTTTTTGACACTGATCCCGGCAACGGAAATGGAATTTCTATTCCGATCACATCAGGAGCGACATCGAATTTTACGGCAATTATACCCACAACTGGACTAACTCCCGGCTTTCACTTTCTCGCTATCCGCACGAAAGGCAGTGATGGCAAATGGGGGATTTTTGAAAGTCGCGGGTTTTATGTTTCGCCTATCATCGTTACTACGGGCGATATCGTAGCAGCAGAATATTTTATTGATACCGACCCTGGCGAAGACAATGGCATTGCCGCCATCGTCAACCCTACTGGGCCTACCATCAATCAAATTTTTTCTTTGGCTATCAATAGTACGCCAAGTGGTGCGCACAAGTTAGGTTTCCGCGTTAAAGATGCGAAGGGCATTTGGAGCGCGGTAGAAACGGCAGACTTCAACGTGCTTGTTTGCACGCCTCCTTTTGCGCCTACTGCGCCAAGTGTGAGCCGCTGCAATAGTGGAACGGTAACATTGGTTGCTACTGCTGGCGTCAGTGGGTCTCAAGTCTATCGCTGGTATGCCGATGCTACCTCCACAACGGTTTTGTTTACGGGTGCGTCATTCACCACACCAAGTATTTCCATCTCCACTAATTTTTTTGTTTCTGTTTTTGATCCAAACACTTTATGCGAAAGCAATCGCACTAGTGTAACAGCTGGTGTGATCAGCACCTCTCCACCTATCTTAAACGTAACAGGTAGCGTTACCATTTGTCAAGGCAACGCTATCACACTGATCGCTCCCGCAGGTTTTTCTAATTACTTGTGGTCAACAGGAGAAACCACTCAAACTATTTCTGTAAATACCAGTGGCAACTTTACCGCACAAGTAGGCAATGGTACTTGCACAAGTGTGCCATCGGCTGCTGCTAATATTGTTGTAGCACCAAGGCCATCCAAACCAACGATTATAGTAACAGGCAGTCCGTTGTGTGCGGGGCAATCCATTACGTTGAAAGGCCCCAATGGGTTTACCTATCTATGGTCGAACGGTGCTACTACGCAACAAATTTCGCCAACGCTCGCAAGCAGTTATACGATTACCGTAACCGATGTCAATGGCTGTACTAGCCTTGCCTCTGATGCGGTGGTGATCAGTTCCCCTCCCACCAAGCCATCTGCTTTTATAGTAGGTGGCACTACCATCTGTCAAGGGCAAAGCTCTACACTGATTGGCCCGACAGGTTTTGCATCTTATGCATGGTCAACTGGTGCGATCACGCAACAATTGACTGCTAGTGCCGCAGGTAATTACACCGTACGAGTTACAGATGCAGGTGGATGTGTGAGTCCACTCTCTGATCCAATAACAATCGCGATCAATCCCGCCCCAGCGAAACCAATCATCACGGTTGCTGGGTCAACTACTTTATGCACGGGACAGAGCGTTTCGCTCAATGGCCCCGCAGGTTTTAATTATGTGTGGTCAACAGGCGCAACGACTCAACAAATTTCAGTAAGTCAAACGGGAAGTTATTCGTTGGTTGTAAGAGATGCGTTGGGATGCACAAGTGCACTATCAGATCCAATGGTGGTAACGGTGAATCCATGCGGCACGAGTACGCGCCCACCAGCTATTCAACAAAAAACGTTTACAGTGCCTATCAACAATTCCATCACAGTAAATATCAGAGACTTGCTCACCGACCCAGATAACGATCTCAATCTCACAACCCTGAAAATTTTCGAAAGCCCTTCTAGCGGAGCGAAGGTTTCAATAGATGCCAACGCCACACTAACCATCGACTACAAGGGCGTTTCATTTGGAAGTGCAGAATTGTTTACACTAGAAGTTTGTGATCAGGCCAACAATTGCACGCGGCAGCAGTTCACTATTATTGTAGCCGGAGAAGTGATTGTCTATAATGCCATTTCACCCAATGGCGACCCGCTCAATGAAGCTCTGTATTTGGAATACATCACCGATTTGGACGCTACCAAAAATAATGTGGTGAGCATCTTCAATCGCTGGGGCGATAAAGTTTTTGAAGCCGAGGATTACAACAATACCACCATTGCTTTCAAGGGCATAGGAACAAATGGAGAGACCTTGCCCACGGGCACGTACTTCTATCAGATTGAGTTTAAAGGAGGAGTTCCTGTGAAGACTGGTTTCTTTTCACTGCGCAGATAATTTATAATTATGAAAAAGATAGTTGCTACGCTCTCACTTGTTCTCATTGTTTTGATCAGCTATGCCCAACAAGATCCGCTCTACTCGCAATACCTGAACAACCCCGTGCTGCTGAACCCTGCCTACACAGGCATTAATAATAAGCTAAATGTAGTGGCAGGCTACCGCACACAATGGGCGGGGTTTGATGGCAGTCCCACCACACTCAACTTCAGTGCACACACTTCACTCTACGATAACAAAGTGGGTGCGGGCATCATGGTAGTGCAAGACAAAATTGGAGAGACGAAGATCACTCAATACAACGCTCTCTATTCCTACAAAATCAAATTGAAAGGTGACAAAATACTTTCGTTCGGTTTGCAAACGGGCATGACCAACTACCGCAACGATAATGCGCAGCTCAACCCGCAGCAATCGGGCGACCCTGCTTTTGCATTCATCAACGATTCAAAATTTAATGTAGGTGCGGGCATCATGCTAAAAAGCGAACGCTATTTGATTGGCCTCTCAGCACCACGTCTCACCAAAGGCAGCGTGGATATGGGCGGGCAGAGCATCGAAATCTACAACCAACATTTTTATTTAATGGGTGCGTACATGATTTACCTTACCGATCGCATCCGCTTGAAACCCTCTGTGCTGCTACGCGCCACGCAAGGCGCATTCTCCACTGATCTTAATTTCAATTTGAATTTAGAAGAAAACTATACAGTAGGTTTGCTCACACGCAATTTTAATACGTTCGGGTTGCTTGTGCAGATTAATATCAAAGATTATCGCATCGGCTATGTGTTTGAGATGCCTACTAACGCTTCTGTGGGAGCGAGGTTTACTTCGCATGAGATCAGCCTTGCGTTGTCATTGGCGGCATTTGGGTTTCAAGATAGGACGAAGGGTAATTTTTGATTGAGTTGCGAAGGGAATTATAAAGAGAGTTAAGTAACCTCTTTTCTTTTTCTGATTTTATTCTTAACTAGGTAACCTAAACCTAATCGTCTATGGAACCCAGTAGCCCACTTGCCCAATTTTTGAAATGGGAAAAAGAAATTTCATCTAGCACTTTCTTGCGTCAACCCATTGCAGGGCAATGGAAAACGTGGACGTACCAAGAAGCCGGGCAAGAAATCAGAAAGATCGCGAGCGGAATCAAGACCCTGAATTTCCCAGCCAAAAGTAACATCGCTCTGCTCTCTAAAAACTGCGCTCACTGGATCATGGCTGACTTGGCCATTATGATGACGGGTCATATTTCCGTTCCGCTCTATGCCACGCTCACCGCTCCTTCTATCAAACAGATTTTAGAACACAGCGAGTCAAAAGCTATTATCGTTGGCAAGCTGGATGATTATACTAGCCAGCAAGAAGGAATTCCGAGTTCAATGATAAGAATAGGAATTGAAATGTATGGTGTGAAAGAAAATCATTCATGGGAGAAAATGCTTGCTGCTGAAAAACCTATTGAACAAATGGCAACATGGAATGCTAATGACTTGCTCAGCATCATGTACACCTCTGGCACTACGGGCAAACCCAAAGGTGTGATGCACACCGTGGGTAACTTTGACGCAACCAATAATGCGATGACTGAAATGGGCATCCGTATGCGGCCAAAGCTATTTTCTTATTTGCCCATAAGCCATATTGCCGAGCGCGTTGGGATTGAGATGTGCGGAATTTATAGAGGTGGAGAATTTTCATTTGCCGAATCGTTGGAAACTTTTCCTAAGAACTTAGCAGAAACACAACCGAATTTGTTTTTTGCCGTGCCACGTATTTGGGCCAAGTTCCGCGAAAAGATTTTGGAAAAAATGCCTCAAAAGAAATTGAGCCTATTGCTTTCTATTCCCATTATAAACTCTATTGTCAAAAAAAGTATCCGAAAAAAATTGGGGTTGTCAGAAACCATGCATATCTTTTCTGGAGCAGCACCCATCACCGTTGATTTGCTAAACTGGTATGAATCTATCGGCATTACTATTTTGCAAGGCCTTGGCATGACGGAAGATTGCATCTATTCTCATCTTAACCGCATTGGAAAGAATAAAATTGGCTCGGTTGGACTGCCTTATTCAGGACTGAAAGTAAAAATTAGCAATGATGGTGAACTGCGACTGAAAGGCCCGGCTAATATGAAGGGTTATTACAAAGAACCCCAACTCACTGCCGATGCCTTTGATGAAGAAGGTTATTTGAAAACGGGTGACAAAGGGGAGATTGATAAAGATGGGTTTCTCTCCATTGTGGGAAGAGTAAAAGATCAGTTCAAGACAGATAAAGGGAAGTATGTTTCACCATCGCCCATCGAAATGAAATTGTTGGGCAATGCCGACATCGAACAAGTGTGCGTGGTTGGCATGGGCATCCCTCAACCGATCGCATTGACTGTACTTTCTGTTGTAGGGAAAGCGAAACCCAAACAAGAATTGATTCAAAGCCTGTCTGCTTCGCTGACGGAAGTAAACGCAGGGCTTGAATCGTATGAAAAACTAGAAAAAGCCGTTGTCATGCAAGGCGATTGGACAATCCCTAATGGGTTGATGACGCCCACCATGAAAGTGAAACGAAACGAGGTGGAAAAAATACATGTACCCAAGTATTCTACATGGTATCATACGAAGGAGGGGGTGGTGATTTGGGAGTAAAAACATCAAAGTAACATGAAAAGAGTATTTATAATTTTTGCATTAATAAATTTATCTCTTCGCACATTTGCTCAAGAGGACGTGGCAGAAATCGATTTGCCTTCCGTCAATTTAAAGGATACACAAATCAAATCTTTAGGCGATAGCTTATTTATTGCGGTGGATTGGTTCGATTCAAACTCTGATTTAGTTTTAAAAAAGGGGTACTGGGTAGATTCACGGGGAACAATAAGCTCTTATGAATTTGGATTCTTGCAAAAAGCCATTCTCTGTGGAGTGGAAAAAACCAATGAAGGTGTTTATTATTACTACTTAGACTTATCACAAAGCAAGAAAGATAGGGATGAGATTAGGGTCATGAGAAGCAATGGGGAATCCAAGCAAATTCTTAAAATTAAACAGTCTATACATTTTGAAGGGGACTTCTTAGGAATCGTAAATAGTAATGGAATTAAAGCCATAACTTATAATGGAAAAGACCAAAATATCAGAATAACCGGGTTAGAAAAGGGAGAAATTATGGAAGACAATCAAATCCACATCCCTTCTGAATTTGAAGTTTATCTAAGAGAGTCTTTTACTTTATTTGAACCCGAATCTATAAATTTCATTGGAAAAGGGTCTACAGAAAACAAACTTTTCTACACTAAGGATAAGTTAACTATAGTCGCAAATAACTTTAGCACCAAAACTATTGCAATAACAATTGACCTTAGTGCAAAAAAGGTTTTAAGTTTTCAAATTCCTTCAAATACGTACAAAAAAGCATCTTACTTTCATAATGGCTTACTATACTACCTTTCTGCTTCTTCCAAAGAATATAGTCTTAGAATATTTGATTTAACTTCTAACAATGAATTGTACAAAAAGGAATATCCAAGACTAGATGCCTTTAAGGACAATCAAATTTATTGGAGGATAGATAAAATGAATAAAGACAAATTGGTCTTTAAGGGGGAAAGCCTGTATAAGTTAATGAATTCAAAAACTGACTTTAAGCTTTCTATATTGGTTGAAAGCGATCATGAAAATAAACCAATAATAGTATTTGGAGATTTTTTTGATGAGAAGGGAGGTGGAATTGCCGGGGGCAGTAATCTTTTGACAATGATGGCTGTATTTCTAGTCACCACAACTTTGCGAGAAAGCTTAGGAAATGGTGCTGGGCAAAGCCGATATAGTTATTTATCTGGAGATATTACTGCTGGTTTTAAAATAAATACAGAGTTTAAAGAAAATAAGCCATTACGGCAAGTCATAGATGATTATGAGATTGCAGAACAAAGCAAAAAGAGTCAATTTGACTCTAAGAATTATATAATGCTTCAGTCAAAAAAGATTATTGCTATCTATCATTTCCGTAGTGAAAAAAAAATAAAATTTGTGAAATTTTAAGTACAAGCGATAAGAGTTTAGAAACCCCTATCGGTTGTATGGAAAATCATTTCAACTTTGTCTTAAAAAACTCCAGCGTATTCTTATACGCATCCGCAGCAAACTCTTTGCTATGCTTTGGATTGCTTGGGTTTGCAAAAGCATGATCTGCATCGTAGGATTTTACTGTTAGTTTCTTTCCTGCCGCGGCCATGTTCTTTTCAAATTTCTCGGTTACTTCCTTGTTGATCCACTTATCATGTGTAGGCCAAATATCAAGAACATCACAGTTCAAGGTTTTTAAGCGCTCAATATCTTCTTCAGGCTGTCCATAATAAATCACACAAGCTGCCGCTTGCTTTGCTGCCATCAAACTTGCTTGCATGGATAGGCCGCCACCAAAGCACCAGCCAATCGTTCCTATTTTAGCATTTGATCCAGCGTGTGCTATTGCTCCTTTTATAATTTCAACGCCTCGTTCTTTTTTAAACTCACCCATAAATTTGCCAGCATCCTCTCTGGTGGTGGCCAATTTGCCATCGTACATATCAAGGGCAATTACATTTACATTACCAAGGTCATTGTACAAATTTTCAGCTTCACGCTTGATGTGATCGTTCAGTCCCCACCACTCTTGAAAAACAAAAACCCAATTATTGGTTTTCTTTTTAGCTTCAATCACAAAAGCATTAGCCTCTATGCCATCAGCACATTTAATTTTGATCATCTTGCCACCCGCTAAGCTTTCATGCACATAGGGTAATGGGTTTGGGTGATCGAGATTGAATTTTTTGTTGGAGGCAAACACCGCAAACTTGTCGGTGGCCGATGTGTGGCAGATGGTAACATCTTTTTGGGCAAAGCCAATAGATGAGATTAGGAGTGCTGCAAAAAAGAATAGATTTTTCATAGTTGAAGTTTAGTTGATTGGCTTTTAAAACACAATTTTCTTAGATAAAGTTTTGAATCATTTATTCTTTCCATTGCCCACGCACCACTCGGTCATACGTGATCAAATCTGTATTGATAGGCTCAAACCCTTTTTGGCGAAGAAGCATGGCCACTTGTGCACGATGGTAAGAGCAATGGTTGACCAAGTGCATCATGATCGTCTCTACATTATTCACATATGGGTCGCCTGTGTAGTTGGTGTAAGTCAGCTCGCGATCAAATGAATCATTTGCTTCCACAAACTCAAGCCATTGCGCATTGGCATCGGTCATCATTTTTTCCAATGTTTCCAATGAATATTCTCCCCACAACTTTACGTTGGGTGGAGTTAAACCCTTGATGCGGTGCAACCAAAGAAATTGGGCGGCCAACACATGACCAAAGACAGATAATATTTTTTCATCTTTTATAGATTGCCCCTTCAGGCAAGTAATTACCCTACCATTTGCCCAAGCATTATATTGATACAATTTTAGGAAGTATTTTTTCATTCTAAAATAGCCAAGTCGTTGTTGCTAAAGAGGCCACAAGGTACAAGGATTCTTGGATACCAGTATGAGCTTTGGACGATACTTTATTGATTTTGCTGGAAGAAAATCAAGGCTTCTTTCATTGGATAAGAACGGGAGTACTCTGTGCATTGCGGGCATAAAAATAGTATGACCTACCACATCGATTGGTTAAAAGATAAATTCACCAAAATTGAAACTATCAAATACGTTTTCTTCTGGGGAATCGGACTCCCTCAAAATGCCAAGTCAATTGAATATCCATTTGCCTGATCCGATCGAAAAACATTCACCCCCTTTAGGGTTGTAGGCTTAAGCAGAAAGTGCAATTCTCCACCAACACTTCACCCCAAAACCAACCCCTTCACCACTCAATCCATTAATTTTTTGCAACCTAAACACTAGTTTTTAAGTTTGTGGTGTATGGAGCAAGCGCAGGCAATCAAATCCCCAGAAACCACTTCCTTCGGCAGTTCAGTTGCCGAACGTTTTTCAGATTGGCTCAATGCCCCCTTTCCTTTTTACTTAAATGACGACCGCAAGAATTTTCTGCTGATTACAACACTAAGTGCGTTTGTCACGGCTTTTCTTTACCTGTTCAAAACAGAAGCAGAGTTTGAGTTTACAAATGACATTGGCTGGCTACACGGGCTAATCACTTTTTCGGTATTGCTTTTTGACATTCTACTTCTTCCGCGGATTTTTTCCGCGTGGATGGATCCAACCACATGGTCGATTAAAAAATACATTGCGCTAAATGTTTTGCACTTGGCGTTGATTTGTGTTTTGGCAACTATTTTAGAAAAGCTTTTTTTCTGTCCGTATGATATGACTTGGATAGTAGTGGCCAACCACACGATGGTACAGGTAGCCATTAAAGGAGTGATTCCCATTGCGCTCACCACGTTGTTTTTGAAAGCGCAGATGCTACAAGAAAATTTGCGCGAAGCCATCAAGACCAACCAAGAACTTCAAAAAATTCAAGTGCTAAAGAAAGAATCTAAGGAATCTATCAAGACAGCAAACAACATCACCCTTTATTCTGACACGAGTGAAAGCCTTACATTCAACTTGCCCGACTTATTATTTATTGAAGCCGATGACAATTACTCTACCGTGATGTGGAAAGAAGCGGGAACATTGCAGAAAAAACTGTTGCGGGTGAATTTGAAAAACATTGAATCGCAATTAGATAACTCTTTTATGTTGCGTTGCCATCGCTCCTATATTGTAAACGTAAACGCCATCAGCGCCATTAGCGGGAACACCAATGGCTATAAATTGAAAATTAACGGCTCTGATTTTTCGATTCCTGTATCGCGCCCGAAGGGAAAAGAGGTGATGGAGAAAATTAGTCAGTTGCGGAATATGATGGAGTTGAGTTAGCAGTAGAGTAATTCCCAATGGAGTACAAACAACTATACCAATTGTTGTTGTGTCGCAATTTTGATCAAAGCAGCTACATTCTTCACATCAAACTTTTGCATCAGGTTTCTGCGGTGTGTTTCTATTGTTAAAGGGCTTACAAAAAGCTCCTCTGCAATTTCGATGCTGGTCTTACCGTCTACAATCATTCGTAAAATTTCTTTTTCGCGCTTGGTCAAAGGAGGTATTGTTTTTAATTC